>JBIJCC010000039.1:0-81042 GCA_044344875.1 Nannocystaceae bacterium | reverse complement strand
GTGCAGTACCGCGACACCGAGAGACCACCGGTAAGCCGTGTGCGGGAAATTCGCACGCACGGTTTGAACGGGGGCCCTACCGGAATTCAATCCAAGAGAGAAGGAAGGTAGGGTCTACCAATGAGCGCCGCGCCCGACAACCTCCGCAAGCTGCCCAAGCAGGCGCGCGCGCAGGCGACGATGGACGCGATCCTGACCGCGACCGGGGCGGTGCTCACCGAGGTCGGCTACGACCGCGCAACGACCAACGCGATCGCGCGGCGGGCCGGCGTCAGTATCGGCTCGCTGTACCAGTACTTCCCGCACAAGGAGGCGCTCGTCACCGCGCTGTGCGAGCGGCACATGGGCGAGATGACCGCGCTGCTCATCGGCGAGGTCGCGGCGATGCGCGGGCTGCCGCTGGCGCAGGCCGTCCACGCGCTGGTGCGCTCGCTGCTGCGGGCCCACAGCGTCGCGCCCGAGCTGCACCGCGTGTTGATCGAGCAGGTCCCGCGGATCGCCGGCTTCGAGCGCATCGCCCAGATCGATCGCATCATCATCGATCTGATCCGCACCGAGCTCGAGCGCCGCGACGAGCGGCTGCGCCCGAAGGACCTCGAGCTGGCGGTCTTCATGCTCGTGCACAGCGTGCAGGCGATCACCCACGCGGCGATCCTCGATCGTCCCGGAGCGCTGGGCGACCCGGCGCTCGCCGACGAGACGACCACGCTGGTGCTGCGATTCCTGCTCGCCGATCCCCCTTGACGTTCGGTGCGGCCCAGCGCCCGCCGCGCGCCGCAGGGATTTACGCGTCGCTTGCGTTGGGCGCCCCGCGCGGGCGAAGCTGGGGGCAGCATCGCGCGTCGGATTCCTCGACGGGAGCCGCGTGCTCCACAGGAGCCCTCCACCACCATGCGCATCGATGTCCCGACCTTCCTGACCCTCACCGTGCTGCTCGGCACGGGCGTGGCGGTCACCGTGGGCGTCATGAAGCTGCGCGAGGGCGACGACGACGAGGGCGACGCGACGACCCCCGCCGCCGTCGAGCCCGCGAAGGCCGAGCCTGCGCCGAAGCCCGGCGCGACGGCGCCCGAGCCTGCGAAGGCGCCCGAGCCCGCGAAGGCCGAGCCCGCGCCGACCATCACGACGCCCACGCCGTGGAAGCCGAGCGTGCCAGTCGATCCGCCGATGCCGGACGATCTCGAGCCCGACCCCGACCCCTCGACGATCCCCGGCCCGACCGCCGAGTTCTGATCGTCGGACGTCACCGCGGACGCGGCCGCATCAGGATCGCGGAGTAGACCGGGCGCACCGAGGGGTCGAGCGCGGCCTCGCCGACCACCTCCGTGCTCGGCAGATCGAGGGTGCGCCCCTGCACGAGCATGCGCTTGGACGAGCCGCCGTCGAGGTTGACGGCGCGCTCGCAGCCGAGCGCGACGAACAGCCCCGCGAGCTCGCCCAACGTCATGCCGAGGGCGCGGTCGAGGTTGCGACCGTCGACCGCCGCGAACACCAGCGAGCCGCCGCGCAGGCCCACGCCGAGTCGCGGTAGCAGGTTCTGATCGCCGGTCTCGTCCTGCGAGAACGTCACCGGCGGGGCCGAGCCCCAGAAGTCCTCGCGCCGCAGCAGGAGCACCGGCGCGCCGGACTCGACGAGCATCGGCCCGCCCGCGATCGCACAGTGCGGGGCCGGGCGGCGATCGATCGCGTACGTCAGCACGTCGCCGAGCTCGACGTCGAGCCCGTCCTGCGCGACGACGAAGCCGTTGAGGGGGACCGACAGCTGCGTGCCGACGGCCACGATCGTGCGGCCCACCACCGCGAACGATGGGACATCGGGGCCGCGGTCGGCGTGCGCGCGATGGATCGCGCCGCCGAGGGTACGCTCCCAGCCGCGGCTCGAGCAGGCGACGACGTCTGCGAGGCCGATCCGCTCGAGCTCGGCGCGGCCGTCGGCGTCGAGCCACAGCGCACCTCGGGCGAACACCGGCGGCGCGACGACCTCGCCGTCGCGCACGACGAGCCCGACCGGATCGTGACGCCGCGACGGCGCGGCGATGTCGGGCTCGGAGTAGAGGAAGAAGCCACCCGAGGTCGCCGCGACGGCGTCGGCCTTCGCGACCGAGGTCGAGAACGGCACGCCCGCGTGGGCCGCGTCGCGCAGGTCGGCGACCTCGAGGGCGATCCGCCGTGGATCGACGCGCAGCAGGTTCACGTGGGTGGGACCGCCCGCGAAGCGGCCGTCGATCTCGGCGTGCTCGAGCCCGTCGCACACGGCTCGCCACTGCAGGCACGCCACGGCATCGGACAGCGCTGGGAGATCCGCGGTCGCGCCGACGCGATGGCGATGGCGACAGCCGTGGCTGTAGTAGAAGTCGGCGAGTGCACGGACCCGAGTCGCGTGGGGCCGAGTCGCCGCGAGGATCCCCGCGAGTCGGTGACGCAGGCCCACGCGCAGCACGCGAGCGGTCGGATCGTGATGGGCCGAGAGGAAGCCGTCGACCGCCAGCACGCGTCGGGCGAACAGCTCGGCCTGGCCGCGGTCGACGTCGTTCGCGAGGTCGTGGACGATCGCGTCGATGATCGGCGCCGCGCCAACGGCCTGCTCGAGCGCCTCGAACGACGCGGCCCAGCGCTGCTCGGGCGGCGGCGGCGGGCCACCGCGGGGAAAGGGGGCGTCGAAGGCCCGGAGCACCGCGACGAGTTGGTGGGCGTCGACACCGTGCTCACCGACGAACGCCGCGCACGCGTCGATCCACGTGCGATCGGTGGCGGTCATCGATGCGCGACCAGCCACGCGTCGATGGCCGGTGCCATCGACGGAATCGTCCGGGTGAGCGCCGCGGCCTTGGTCGCCTCGGCGATCGCCCGCGCACGGTCACACCCGGCCACCTCCCAACACGCGACGGCGAACGCGAAGTGAGCCTCGGCGACGCGGCCCGGCGGGCCTCCGGCGTCGACAACGAGCTGGAGGCCGCGCTCGGCCTCGGTCAAGGCCTCGGCGTGGCGGCCCAGCGCGATGAGCCCCTGCGCGAGGTCGACGCGCGAGTCCCCGACGCTCGGGTGGTCGTCGCCGAGCGCGGCGCGGCGGATCTCGATCACGGCGCGGAAGATCTCGACGGACTCGGCAGCGCGACCCAACGAGATCATCGCGCGCGCGGCGTTGCTGTGGTACAGCGCGGCCTGCAGGCCCTCGGCGCCGGTCGACTTGCGGGCGATCTCATAGGCGCGCAGGAACCCGTCGAGCGCCGCCTGCTGATTGCCCTCCTCGGCGTCGAAGTCGGCGAGGTTGGCGATCGCGGACGCGACATCGACGTGCTCGGGGCCGTGGGCGCGCTCGACGATCTCGAGCTCGCGGCGGGCGTGGATGCGGGCCTCGTCGAGGCGACCGGCCTCCCCGAGCGCGGAGGCGAGGTTGTGGTGGGAGATCGCGTTGCGCACGTGATCCGGCCCGAGCGCCGCGATGTCGATCGCGAGCGCGCGCTCGAAGTAGCCGATCGCCTTGGCCGTGTCGCCGGACTCCGCCCACGCCGAGCCGAGGTTGGTCAAGCTCGCGGCCATGTCGGGATGCGCCGGCCCGGTGCGCGCCTCGGTGACGGCGAGCGCGCGCTCGAACGACGCCCGCGACTCCGCGAGCTTGCCCTGCATCGCGAGCAGCTGGCCCATCGTGCTCGCCGCGACGCCGATGCTCTCGTCGTCGGGGCCGAACGCCTCCTCGCGGATGCGCAACGACTCGCGCACGTGGGCCTCGGCGCGCCGCGGATCGCCGTGCTCCAGGTAGGCCTGGCCGAGCGAGCGCTCGAGCTCGGCGGCGAGCTCGGGATCCCCGCCCATCCGCGCCAACGCGCCCTTGCCGTGGGCATACCAGCGATCGGCCTCGATGAGTGGTCGACTCGGATCCGCGGTGATCCAGATGAGGCCGAGCGACGCACGCACGACGATTTCGGCGCTGCCGCTGGCGAGCGCCGAGGACAGCGCGTCGTGGTACGCCCGCTCGGCCGCGACGGCATTGCCGCCGAGGTCGAGCGCGGTCGCCAGCTGCTCGCGCGCGAAGGCCTCGCCGCGGGTGTAGCCGGCCTCGACGGCGCGGGCGATCAGCGGCTCGGCGAGCGCCTTCGCCTCCGCGAAGCGGGCGGCGTCGCGGAGCACCTTCACCTTCGCGAGCGCCTCGTCGATCTCGCGCACGGCGGCGGGCTCGACGTCGTCCTGGGTGCTCTCGCGCGCCATCAACACCTCGAGGTCGGCGCAGATCTCGAGGCCCGGCAGGGCGTCGGCCGCGTCGACCGAGCGCTCGAGCGTGGTCGCGTCGGACTGGGCCAGCAGCTCGGTGAGCGCGCCGAGGGATTGCTTCCGCCGCTCGAGGCAGGTCATCTGCAGCGCGAGCACGGCCTGCGGCCGCGCCCCCTCGACCTCGTCCCGACACGCCTGCGTCTGCAGGGTCACCCACGCCTGCGCGTAGGTGTCGAGCCGCTGCTCGACTGCGCGCTGGACATCGGCGGCATACGGCAGCTCGCTGGCCTCGAAGCGACCGGCGATCGCGGAGCGCCGCGCGTCGTCCCATGTGCCGTCGAGCTTCTCGGCGACATCCTGGCAGTACGACGCGACCCTCGGCACCTCGCGCTCGTACGCGGTGACGCCCACGCCGACGAGCACCGTCGGGATCGCGACCAGACCGGCCTGCTGCCAGCGGCGCCACGGGTTGCGCACCAGCTCGGCGAGCAGCGCGTCCATCGATGGGTGCCGACGCTCGGGATCCACGGACAGCCCGCGCATCAGGGCCCGTCGCACCCACCGCGGCACGGTCGTGCGCGCCGGCGCCGGGCGGACGTTGCCGTCGCTGACGTTCGCGATGAGCTCGGCGAGCACCCGCCCCGCGAAGGGCCGCTCGCCATAGAGGCCCTCGTAGGCCGCGACGCAGAAGCTGAACTGATCCGTGAGCGCGTCCGTGCGCTCGCCCCCAAGCTGCTCGGGGGCCATGTACGCCGGCGTGCCGACCAGCGCGCCCGTCTGGGTGAGCGCGATGCCCAGCGCCCGCGTGCCGGGCATCGTGCCGACCTGCGCGAACGCGTCGGTCTTGCCCGCAGCCGGACGCGCCAGCCCGAAATCGGTGACCAGCACGCGACCGTCCCGGCCCATCAGCACGTTGTCGGGCTTGAAGTC
Source organism: Nannocystaceae bacterium (assembly GCA_044344875.1). Classification (GTDB taxonomy): domain Bacteria; phylum Myxococcota_A; class Polyangia; order Nannocystales; family Nannocystaceae; genus Xiheibacterium. Next base: position 75,903 of record JBIJCC010000039.1, on the reverse strand, counting down.
GCGGTGCACGAGGCCCGCGGCGTGGGCCGCCGCGAGCCCACGTCCCGCCGCGAGCATCACCGCCTGCACCTCGCGCCACGTGCGGGGCTTCTCGTGCAACCACATCGACAGCGTGCCGCCGTCGATGAACTCCATCGCCACGAACACCTGCCCCTCGAAGGTCCCGACGTCGTGCACGGTGATGACGTTGGGATGGCTGAGCTTGGCCATCGCCTGCGCCTCGCGGAGCAGTCGCGCGCGCTGATCGGCGAGCTCCTTGGGCCCCGATCCACCGGGCGCCCCGCGCAGGACCTTGATCGCGACCTTGCGATCGAGCTCGGGATCGTAGGCCGCGAACACCACCCCCATGCCGCCCGCGCCGACGCGCGACAGCACCACATAGCGGCCGAGCTTGGCGCCCTCGGCGAGCCGCGTGACGACGTCGACCGGCCGCGCGCCGCCGGTCGGCGAGGTCTCGACCAGGGTGAGGCCGCCGAAGGTGCCGTCCTGGCCGTCGACCGGCATCTGCCCATCGGTCGCGGGATCGTTCTGGAAGATGCGCGCCATCTCTCCGACGACCTGCAGGCACGCGGGGCAGTCGTCGAGGTGGGCCTCGAGCTCGCGCCGCCGCGCATCGTCGACGTCACCGCGGACGTAGTCGACGATGACGTTCTCCTCGGGGCAGTCCATTCGGGCGCGGGTGTGAACGTGCCACGGCGGCGCGGCCGCGGCAAAGCCGACCCGATGGACGTGTGACCGCGCGTGCGCGACGGGCGTGGACGCCGGCCCGCGCGGCGTCGTAGCCTGCCACGGATGCGGCGACGCGAACCGAGCAGCAGCCCCCGCGCGTCGGGGATGAGGATCGTGGGGATGCTGCGGGCTGTCGCCATCGGGGGGATCCTCGCGTGCGGCGGTGACGACGGCGGCGACGTCCCGCGCGCGGGGGCGGCCTGCGACGACGGCGAGCCCGCGCGGTGCGGCCTCGGCGAGGGCGCCGACGCGACCCGCAACGCGGTGCTCGTCTGCGACGGAGACACCTGGTCGGAGGCCCTGGATTGTGGCGCCGGCGAGACCTGCAGCGACGACGAGGGGCGCGGCGCAGTGGTCTGCACCGACGAGCTCGACGCGGTGATCTACGGCGAGCAAGCCGGCGCGTGCGCCGTGCCCGGCGCCCAGGCCTGCGCGTTCGAGCGCGACTTCATCCTGGTGTGCGAGGGTGGGAAATGGGCCATCGACACCAACTGCTCGACGGACGTCCTGCACTGCACGTTCGTCACCGCCGAGGACGACACCAGCTGTGCCGACGCAAAGGGGTGCCTGGTGTGTGCCTGACATCTCCGATTGAATCCGACGCCCGCCCTGCGTTACCGTGACGACGGTGGACGAATCCGTGCTCGCTGCCGCGTTCCTGGGCGCGTTGCCCTCGCCGGCGCGACCCGCCTTCGACGCCGAACCCGACCTCGGGGCCCGCCTCGCCGGCCTCCTCGACGAGGCCAAGGCGGCGCTCGGCAGCTTCGCGGCCTCCGACGACGGCTTCGCCGCGCACCTCGGCGGCGTGCTGCCGGCCGACGCGACGCCCGAGACGCTCACGCGGCTGCGCGCCGGCGATCTCTACCTCGCCTACGGCTGTGCCGCGGGCGAGACGATCGCCCTCGAGGCCTTCGAGGTCGAGTTCGGCCGCGACATCGATCTGGCGATCGCCCGCTCGGGCAACGTGAACCTCGCCAAGGACGAGTTCCGCCAGCTCGTGCGCAACAAGTTGTTCGTCGCCGCGCCGGGGCGCCGGCCCAAGATCGCCGACTACGCCGGGCGCGGTGACCTCCGCAGCTGGGTCCGCGTCACCGCGCTGCGCATGATCGTCGACCTCGTGCGGCAGCACGCCGGCGATCGCGAGGTCCCGCTCGAGGCCGAGGCCCTGAGCGCGATCCCGTCGCCGGGCGACGACCCCGAGCTCGACTACATCCAACGCGTGTTCAAGACCGAGTTCCGCGAGGCGCTCCAGACCGCCTTCGCTCGGCTGACCCCGCGCGAGCGCAACCTCCTGCGCCACCAGGTGCTGCACGGGCTGAACATCGATCAGGTCGGCGCGCTGTATCGGGTCCACCGCACCACCGCGTTCCGGTGGATCGAGAAGGCGCGCCGCTCACTGCTGCAGCACGCCCGCGACGCGCTCAAGCAGCGCCTGCACGTGCAGAGCGGCGAGTTCCTCAGCATCATGCGCGTGGTCCAGGGCGACCTCGAGGTCAGCGTGCGTCGCCTGCTGGTGTCGAACATCGAGGTCGAGCCGCCCGAGGGCTGAGCCTCCGCGTCAGGGCCCGTCGACCGCTTCGAACTCGACCACTTCGAACTCGACGGGGCCGACTTGGGCGCCGCTGCGCTCGGTGAGCGCGCGGTAGATCGCGAGCGTCGCGTGGGTCCGCTCGGCGAGCTCGCGGCTGCCCCAGACGATGCACAGCACCGCCGTAGTCTCGGCGCGGGTCTTGGTCCGCTGGGCGTCCTTCACCGCGTTGGCGCACGGGCCCGCGGCGTCGTGCAGGCACAACAGCCCGGCGAGCTTGATCTCCTGCCCGGTCGCGTTGAACACGTAGCTGGCGTCGTCCGCGGCGATGCCGAGGTGCAGCGGCGCCGCAGCGAGCGCGAGGTCGACGACGCTGATCGGCAGGCCGGCGTGCAGCGACACCGCGTTGCACAGATCCACCGCGAGGTTGATCGAGCCGAGCGTGCCCTCGTCGGCCGCGGCGAGGAGGTACTCTGAGGCCGGCTTGCCCCGCCCGGAGGGCTTGTAGCCGCCGTGGCGCAGCAGCTTGCGGACGGCCGTTCGCACGGCCTCGTCGCTGCCCAGACCCGACAGCTCGGGCGGCGCCTCGGACTCCGCGAGCACCGCGAACGGCCGCAGCGCGGCGGTGAGCCACGCAGGCGACGGCATCGCCGCCAGCGGCTCGCTCCACCGTGCGGTGAAGCCCACCGGCAGCAGGGTCGGATGCGGTTGGACGGCAACGCGGACGGTGCTCATCGGCGTGCGAGGATTACCACGGCCCCCGCTGGACCGGGATGGCTTCCGAGCGCGGCTCGGATCGGTCATCCTGGCGCAGCTTGTCCCCGCGCCCCCAGGCCATGACGCCATCGGCACCGCTCGGTGCCCTGCTCGCGGCCCTCGGCGTGGCACTCGGATTTGCTGGCGCATGCGCGAAGTCGGCGTTCGAGTGCACCGACGATCCGTCGTGCAAGGACGGCGATCTCGCCGGCGTGTGCGAGGCCGAGGGATATTGCAGCTTCCCCGACACCGCGTGCCCGAGCGGGCGCCGCTTCGGCGAGCTCGCCGAAGACCCGCTCGCCGGCAAGTGCGTCGCGGACGTCGACACCGGCGCCGACACGCAGTCGACCGCCGAACCCACCGGCCCGACCGGTGGTGGCGTCGACGCCTACGGGCCGTGCCTCGACGCGACCGAGTGCGAGATTGCGGGCTCGGCCTGCGTCACGAACGGCACCAATCGAATGTGCGCTCCGCCGTGCACGACCTCGGCGACGCCGTCGTCCGAGTGCCCCGCAACCGTCGATGGCGACACCGAGCACGTCGGGTGTCTCTACACCGACATGGCGATGACGACGCTGCGGTGCTTCGCGATCTGCGACAGCGACACGGCCTGCCCCGACGGCATGCTGTGCGCCGAGCCCGTGTGCACCTGGATGACACCGTAGGACGTCCCCGGGGACACCCCCCGGGCGCCCAAGGCCTCGGGCGCCCAAGGCTCGAGGCGAACGCCGCTCAACGACTCGGATCTGACTCGGTGGCCGACCCGGTCTGCGCCGTGCATCGACGCCCCGCATGCGCCCTGTTCGACCCCTGTGCGGTGCCCTGCTCACCCTGCTCGTCGCCGCGTGCGACCTCGGCTCGTCCGACGATGGCGACGTCCTCGCCCTCATCGACGAGGTGATCACCCTCGGCAACGACAACGTCGCGATCGTCTGCGACTGCTGGGACGAGGCGGGGTTCGCTTCGCGCACCGACTGCCTCGACGATCAGATCCTCCCCTCGCAGCGGCGCTGCGTCGAGGAGGCGTACCAGCGGGACGCCGACGCCGCGAAGCTCTACCTCGAGTGCGTGGTGCCCCTGGCCCGCGAGCTCGGCGAGTGTCTCGACGCGCGGCTATCGTGCGTCGATCCCTCGGGTACGGACGCGTGCTTCGACGACTACGACCTCGGCCGCGAATCCTGCGTGGAGGTGCCGCGCTCCGTGCAGCGGGCCCTCGACGATTGTGACGCGGGCGGGTCCGAACCGCAGCCGACGCCGAGCGACTCCGATCCCCCGGCGCCCGAGCCCGAGCCCACCGATCCACCGCCGCCCGCGCCCGAGCCCACCGATCCACCGCCGCCCGCGCCCGAGCCCACCGATCCACCGCCGCCCGCGCCCGAGCCCACCGATCCACCGCCGCCCGCGCCCGGCGGCTGAACGTCAGTCGCGGCGCCGCGTGATCGCGAAGCAGTCGAGCTCGGTCGAGGCCGGGTCGTACTGGTGCTTGCGATTGCTGGCCAGCGCCGACCGCAGGTAGCCGTGCAGCAGCCGCGGCGCCATCTCCCGCAGGCCGACGCCGCGGTGGCCCGTCGTGTCGAACACCTGCAGCGCGCGCGGTCGACCGGTCCGCATCACGATCATCATGTGGTGGTGGTAGCGGACCCCCGTGTCGACGCGCGAGCGATGCGACACGGTGCACACGTGCACCGGGCCCATGCGCGACAGCGGCGCGAGGGACTCGGGGCCGTCGGGTACGAGGTGGATGCGCTCCGGCGGCATCGAGGTCGCGCCGCTGGCCTGGGCCGCGGCCGCCGTGGCCGCGATCGCGTGCAGGCCGAAACCCTCGGGGGCGCACGTCGGCGGCGCGTGCTCGCCGAGCGCGGCGAGCGTATCCGCGTCGCAGTGCCGCAGCGCGCTCATCTGCAGGTCGGGCACCAGGATCGCCCGCACGCCCTCGAGGTAGCCGCCCGCGCAGCCGAGCTGTGCCTCGCCGGGCATCTGCGGCACCCAGCGATCGCCGGCGCGCGTGAGGAAGCCCTGCGCGCCGTCGGGTTCCGTGCTGATGAAGCCGGTGTTGTCCCAGTCGTCCGCCGTCGCCCAGCGGTAGGGCGCGAGCGTGTCGGCGAGGGCCTGGAGGATCCGATCGGCGCGGGCCCGGCGATCGAAGGCGTCGACGAGGGCATGATCGAGCGCGGGGTAGAACGCCCATGACTCGGGCTGCGCGCGCGAGCCGATCGACACCGCGGCCTCGGAGACCTCCGTCGTCGGCACCGCGGGCTCGACCGAGGCCGGCTCGATCGCCGCGCCCTTCCGATCGAAGGCCTCGGGTGCCGCGGCCTGGCCGCAACCCACCGCGAGGATCGACACCTGCGCTGCCCAACGCCTCACGGGCCGCAGCGTACTAGCAATTCGCCTCGTCGGTCCCGTCCTCGCAGTCGGGCATCCCATCGCACACCTGCGAGTTCGGCACCCCGCCGCCCTCGTCGCACACGAAGCAGTCGACCTCGTCGCTACCCGTCGCGTCCTCGCAATCGGGGAAACCGTCGCACACGTACGCCGCCGGGATCGTCGTGCCGTCCTCGCACATGAACATCTCGACGGCCGGGCAGTCCTGGTCCTCGTCCTCGCCGCCCTCGCAATCGGGGAAGCCGTCGCAGACCCACGCCGTGGGGATCGTCGAGTCGTCCGAGCACGTGAACGCGCAGTCGCCCGTGGCCTCGTCTTCGCCGCCCTCGCAATCCGGCGCACCGTCGCAGACCTGGGCCGGCATCAACACCGTACCATCCGCGCACATGAAGTCGCCACCCGTCGTATCGCCGGCGGTGCCGTCCGCCCCGGTGCTGCCGTCGCTGCCCGCCGTCGAGTCGGTCCCCGGCGCGCTGCCACCCGAGGTCTCGCCCGCCGTACTGTCGGTCGGTCCGGCGCCCGTCATCGACGCGGCACCGTCCGTGCCCGCGTCGTCGTCGCTGGAGGTAATCACACAGCCGGCGCCGCCGAGCAGCGACGCAGCCGCGAGGAATCGTCCGAAATCGATGTTCATGCGGTGAAGCCTGGGGCGAACTGCGGCACGCGTTCGAACGCCCGCTCGCCTTGGTGTCACTCGACGTCCGGGGGTTCCCGAAGCATCCAAAAAATCGCGATGGCGCCGATCGACCAGCGAACGGCGCAGCGAGCTCGAGCGAATCACTCCAGCGAGAAGACGATCGACCCGGAATCGTCCACGCGGACGTCCGGGCAGGACGACAACTGCAGCGAGCCGCTGGGAAACTCGGGGAGGTTGGCAGCGACACGGTCGGCGAGCTCCTCCTCGAGGCAGTTCCAGTCCCACTCGAACGTGCAGGCCAGGAACTCCCCGAGCTCGGCCGTCCAACCCTCGGCGTCGACCCTCGGGTCGGTGGGCAGCAGGGCCAGCGTGACGTCGACCACGTCGAGCAACTTGTTCGGCTCGCAGGTGACGACGAGGTCCGCGTCGAACTCGATGCGCACCGTCGGATCGAACCAGTGGTCGACCGACGCGCTGGCCTGGATGTCGACATGCAGCGTGTCGGCGTCGACCGCGTCGATGATCGCGCCGTCGTCGTCGCCGTTCCAGTACAGCTCGGTCGAGTAGCCGATGTGACCGACGGCGCCCTCGACGATGCTGACCAGCGCGAAGTTCTCGATCGCGAAGCCGGGCGGGAGGCTGGCGAACTCGCGCCAGGAATCCATGGCGCGCAGCTCGTCGTGCGAGATCTCGAACAGGTTGTCCTTGCCGGCGAGCCACAGACAGCCGTCGGGGAGATCGGTGAAGTCCTGCTCGACGACGGTGTCGCGGTCGACGACCAGGATCATCCGCGACACGCACCAGTCGTCGGTGCCGTCCTTGTAGACCGACAACTTGGTGATGTCGTCGACGTCGCCGATGAGGTTGAGATCGTACGTGAACGCGGAGCCGGCCTCGAAGTCGTCGTGCGGATAGTCGAGCCAGGTCGCGTCGCCGTGGGGTTGGATGCTGGACAGGTGGTCGTTGAGCCCGATGCGGATGAAGTCGTCGGTTCCGGCGCCACCGACGTCGCCGGTCTCGATCATGAGGCGCGCCTGCCATGGCGACACGCGGTCGGCGGGCTCACGCGCCCGCGTGAACGCGCAGCTCGGCAGCGACGTGAGTTGGGTTCCTGCAGCGTCCCACACGCGGACTCGGTAGCACTGCAGGGTGTCGGCGGCGCGGCCGGAGTCGACGAAGCTCCCGGGGTGCGCCGCGTTGATGCAGTCGCCGGTGCTCGCAGCGCCGGCGACCTTGCCGAAGTCCATGCTCATGTTCATGGGCTGCCAGCACTGGACCGTGGCGTAGGGGCCGTCCTGACTGGGGGCGCGCTCGAGCGCGAGACCGGCGAGCGCCGCCGACGAGTTGTGCCACGTCACCGCGACCGAGGACGTGGTGCGCTCGCCGGTCGCCGGCGAGCTCACGTACAACGGCGGCAACTCGCCGCCGCCGCCCGGCGGCGTCGGAGGCTGCGGATCGAACACATCGCCGGGGAACGGCAGCAGATGGGGGAGCGGCGGCTTCGGCAGCGCGGACGCGGTGATGGGGACGAGCATCGACAGGGTGAGGAACGCGAGTGGTTTGTTCATGGTTCGCGCGGGTAGACCTCGGCGCCCGAGGTTCGATCATCGCGCGAGGACGAAGCAGGACGGCCCCGGCCCGCCCCCCTCGCGGCCACTGACGCGGGGTCATCGCGGCGCACCGCTCCGCCTGCGCGCCGCGTCGGTGCGGAGCCCACGGCCCGAGGGCCGGCGCGTGCGGGCACGACACGCCACGCGCGCAGATCGGCGTTGCCCGCGGTGACATCCGCGCGGCACACTCCGGCCACCTCCATGAGCCAGACCGTCCGTGATTCCTTCGGCGCGCGTCAAACCCTCACCGTCGGCGACGAGCGCTACGAGATCTTCCGGCTCGACGCGCTGACCAAGGCGGGGATCGGCCACGTCGATCGACTCCCGTTCTCGCTGAAGGTGCTGGTCGAGAACCTGCTGCGCAACGAGGACGGCGTCGCCGTGAGCGCCGACGACGTCAAGGCTGCGGCGAGCTGGGATGCCAAGGCCGAGCCCGACTACGAGATCGGGTTCCACCCGGCGCGCGTGTTGCTGCAGGACTTCACCGGCGTACCCGTCGTCGTCGACCTCGCGGCGATGCGTCAGGCGATCAAGGGCATGGGTGGCAACCCGCTGCGGATCAACCCCCTCGAGCCGGTCGACCTGGTCATCGATCACTCGGTGCAGGTGGATCACTTCGGCCGCGGCAACGCGCTGTCGCTGAACACCGCGCTCGAGTACCAGCGCAACCGCGAGCGCTACACCTTCTTGCGCTGGGGCCAGGGCGCGCTGTCCAACTTCCGCGCCGTTCCGCCGGGCACCGGCATCTGCCACCAGGTCAACCTCGAGTACCTCGCGCAGACCGTGTGGACCAAGGCCAAGGACGGCGTCGTGCAGGCCTATCCCGACACCGTCGTTGGCACCGACTCGCACACGACGATGATCAACGGTCTGGCGGTCCTCGGCTGGGGCGTCGGCGGCATCGAGGCCGAGGCCGCGATGCTGGGCCAGCCGATGTCGATGCTGATCCCGCAGGTGGTCGGCTTCAAGATCCACGGCACGCTGCCCGAGGGCGCGACCGCGACCGACCTCGTGCTCACCGTCACCCAGATGCTGCGCAAGCACGGCGTGGTCAACAAGTTCGTCGAGTTCTACGGCGCGGGCCTGTCGGCGCTCTCGCTCACCGATCGCGCGACGATCGCCAACATGGCGCCCGAGTACGGCGCGACCTGTGGCTTCTTCCCGGTCGACGACGAGACCCTCGCGTTCCTGCGCTTCACCAACCGCTCCGAGCAGACCGTCGCGCTCGTCGAGGCCTACTGCAAGGCGCAGGGCCTGTTCCGCACCGACGCGACGCCCGACCCGGTGTTCAGCTCGACCCTCGAGCTCGACCTTGGCACCGTCGAGCCGTCGCTCGCCGGCCCCAAGCGCCCGCAGGATCGCCTGGGCCTCGGCGCAGTGAAGGCGAACTTCGCCGAGGTCGTGGCCAAGGAGCGCCACGGCGCGAAGGCCATCGCGGTGAAGGACGGGCGCCAGTCGTGGGAGCTCGACAACGGCTCGGTGGTGATCGCCGCGATCACCAGCTGCACCAACACCAGCAACCCCAGCGTGCTCATCGCGGCGGGCCTGCTCGCGCGCAACGCCGTGAAGGCCGGGCTCGACCGCAAGCCGTGGGTGAAGACCTCGCTGGCGCCCGGCTCGAAGGTCGTCACCGAGTACCTCGAGAAGGCCGGGCTCATGCCCTACCTCGAGGCGCTCGGCTTCCACGTCGTCGGCTACGGCTGCACGACCTGCATCGGCAACTCGGGGCCGCTGCCGGCCGAGGTCGCCAGCGCGATCACCGAGGGCGATCTGGTCGTCGCCGCGGTGCTCTCGGGCAACCGCAACTTCGAGGGCCGCGTGCACGCGCAGGTGCGGGCCAACTACCTGGCCTCGCCGCCGCTGGTCGTCGCGCACGCGCTGTCGGGCCACATGGGCATCGATCTCACCACCGAGCCGCTGGGCCGTGACACCGACGGCAACGACGTCTTCCTGAAGGACATCTGGCCCTCACCCGCGGAGGTCCGCGAGACCGTGCGCCGCGTCATCGGCCGCGAGATGTACGCCGAGCAGTACGACGATGTCTTCGCCGGCGACGAGAGCTGGCGCGCGCTGTCGGTCCCCGAGGGCGACCTGTTCGCGTGGGAGCCCGACTCCACCTACGTGCGTCACCCCCCGTACTTCGAGGGGATGAAGGCCGTACCCGACGCGCCGAAGGACATCGTCGGTGCGCGCGTGCTCGCCAAGCTCGGCGACTCGATCACCACCGATCACATCTCGCCCGCCGGCAACATCGCCAAGGGCTCGCCTGCCGCGAAGTACCTCGTCGAGCACGGCGTCGCGCCGGTCGACTTCAACAGCTACGGCGCGCGTCGGGGCAACCACGAGGTCATGATCCGCGGCACGTTCGCCAACATCCGCCTCAAGAACGCCCTGGTCCCCGGCGTCGAGGGCGGCGTCACGCGGTGGCTGCCCAGCGGAGAGCAGATGAGCATCTTCGAGGCCGCCGAGAAGTACCAGGCCGGCGGCGTGCCGACCGTGGTGCTCGCGGGCGCCGAGTACGGCACCGGCAGCTCCCGCGACTGGGCCGCGAAGGGCACGATGCTGCTCGGCGTGAAGGCAGTCATCGCCAAGAGCTTCGAACGGATCCACCGCAGCAACCTCGTCGGCATGGGCGTGCTCCCGCTGTGCTACTTGGACGGCGAGGACGCGGACACGCTGGGTTTGACCGGCGAAGAGGTCTTCGGCGTCGCGGGGATCGCCGAGGGCATCTCGCCGAAGAAGCGGCTGCAGGTCACGGCGCGAAGGGCCGACGGCAGCGTGAAGGCGTTCGAGGTGGTGTGCCGCGTGGATACGCCGAACGAGGTCGAGTACGTGAAGCACGGCGGGATCCTGCAGTTCGTGCTGCGCGGGATGGCGAAGGGGTAGGCCTCGGGGCGCGACGGGGCGTCCGGGTTAAACCGCGGCGCCCCAGGTGGAACGTCCCCGCGCGATGACCAAGCGCGGCGTCCTCCCGTTCCTGTTCCTGGCCCTCGGCTGCCCCACGACCTCCGAATCAGGCGCCTCGGAGTCGACGACGCCGGGGTCGACCTCCGGTGGCTCGGCCGAGGGCGGTTCGACCACCGCGAGCCCGTCGACCTCGAGCGCCGATCCCTCGGACCCGACCGACGATCCTTCGACCGCCACCGACGCTCCTTCGGCCGCCACCGACGATCCTTCCGCTTCGAGCGACACCAGCTCGATGACCTCCGAGGCGAGCACCCACGCGGAGAGCTCCTCCGGCGGCGCTTCCCCCGATTGCGCTGCGATGTCGGACTGCGAGGCCTGCGGCGCCGTGGATGGTTGCGGTTGGTGTGGCGCGAGCGGAACCTGCAGCGCGGGCGATGGCGACGGTCCCGGCGCCGGTGCGTGCTCCGGCGGCTGGGTCATCGAAGGCGACTTCTTCTCGTGCCCCGCCGCCAACTGCTTCGCACAGACGAACTGCGCCGACTGCCAGGACGCGTACATCGGCTGCGGCTGGTGTGCCTCGAGCGGCACCTGCATGGCCGGTGCCCCCGACGTGCCCGCGCCGCCGGCCGAGTGCGCGGATCAACAGTGGTACTTCGACATCTGCCCCGAGGATTGTGCCGACGAGATGACCTGCGTCTCGTGCACCGGCACCAACGGGTGTGGATGGTGCGGCGCGTCCGGGGCCTGCGCGGCCGGGACCGACGTTGGTCCGCTGGTGGGCGCGTGCGCCGGCGCGTGGTCGACGGAGGTGGGGGCCTGTTTTTGAGACTCGATGACCGAAGCCCCCGGTCTGCGCCACTAAAGCGGAACGAGGTGGGTGCTCGCCCGTCCTCGCGCCGTCCCGTGTCCACCCGCCCATTCCAAGCGCGCTCCGACCTGCCCGGCTTCGTCGGCCGCTACCGCGTCCTCGGCGTCCTCGGCCGCGGTGGGATGGGCATCGTCTACCTCGCGCACGACGACCGGCTCGACCGCGATGTCGCGGTGAAGACCCTGAAGCCCGAGTTCGCGCTGGATGGCGAGACCGGGATCCGCTTCGCGGCCGAGGCGATGGCGTTGGGCCGGATCCGGCACCCCAACGTGGTGCGGATCTTCGATCTCGTCGACGGCGCACCGCAGCCCGCGTACGCGATGGAGGCGCTGCAGGGGCGGTCGCTGTCGCGGGCGCTGCGGGACGACGCGACGCTGCCGCCGTCGATGATCCGCGACATCCTGCTGCAGTCGGCGGCGGCCCTCGGTGCGGTCCACCGCGCGGGGATGGTGCACCGCGACATCAAGCCGTCCAACCTGTTCCTCGCCGAGGAGGACGAGCGACAGGTGGTGAAGCTCATCGACTTCGGTATCGCGCTGCAGCGGGGCAATCCCCGCGTGACGCGGCCCGGTGAGGTGATCGGCACCGTGCGCTACATGGCGCCCGAGCAGCTCGTCGCCGGAGTCCTCGACGCGCGCACGGACGTGTTCGCGTGGGGTGTCGTCGCCAGCGAACTCCTGCCCGCGGCGGCGCGGACCCCCGCGATCGCGGCGCTGCTCGAGCAGTGCGTTCGACCCGCGCCCGAGCAGCGTTGCCGCGACATGCTCGAGGTCGCCGGTCGCCTGCGCGCGGCGCTGGAGGACGGGGAGGACTGCACGATGCCGTTCGGGATCCGGGCCGCGCGGCGGCTCGGCGGCACAGAACGCCTGCCGACGCGCGCCGCGGAGCCGGTCCTCGGTGCGACCGAGCGCATCGCCGTGACACCGGTGGTCGCGGAGCCGCCGACGCGGCGCACGTCGACGCATCGTCGAGCACGCCCGGCGCTGTTCGGTGCGGGCGTCGTGCTCGGCGGGCTGCTCGGCGCCGCGATCTCGACCGCTTCGATCGAACGCACCGCCCCAGCGACGATCGCCGCCGCGGGCATGGTGCCGACAGAGGCGCGGGAGAGAACGCCCGTCCCGAGCATCGCGGTGATCCCGATGCCCATCGTGAGCTGCGACGCGACGCCCCGCATCGCGCCCACCCCACCCCTGCCACCACCGGCTGCGCCCACCACCCACGCACGACCGCTCCTCGACCGTGACGACCAGGTTCGCCGCCCGCCGCGTGCCCACGTGCCGGTGACTCCGCCGAGCGTGTCCCCCCGTCCTCCGGACGCGCCGCCGAGCGCCCCGGCTCCCCTCGAGGCCGCTCCTGTGCCGCCCGTACCCACTGGGACCCGCGGGAACCCTCTGCGTGATCTGAAGGAGCCCTTCGGACGATGAGTTCAGTGCAACACCTCGGCCCCAGGTGGCATTACTGGTTCACGGACGATGAGCGATGTCTTTGCCACCCTCTCGCAGGAGCTCCCCTGGCTCCGGTCGCTGGCGACGAGACTCGCCCAGGGAGATCGCGACGAGGCCGAGGATCTCGTGCAGGACACGCTGCAGGTGGCATGGGAGCGGCCACCTCCGGGGCAGGCGTTGCAGCCGCGAGGCTGGCTGTCCACGGTGTTGCGGAACCGACTCCGGATGGCGCGTCGCGGTGACGCCCGTCGGGCCCAGCGCCACGACGCGGCAGCCATGACGGTGCCGGCGGCCGCCGATCCCGTCGACGAGTTCGCTCGGCTCGAGCTGGTCGGCGTCCTCGTCGAGCGGCTTCGATCGCTGCCGGAACTCGATCGCCAGATCGTCTCGCTGCGCTTCTTCGACGAGCTCGACGCGGCGACGATCGGCGCTCGCCTGTCGATCCCGCACGCAACGGTGCGCTCGCGGCTGCATCGCGCGCTGGCCCGTCTGCGCGCCGACATCGACGCCCACTATGGGGATCGCCGCACCTGGGCGCTGCTGCTCGGCGTCCCCTCTGCCGTACCCCGTGCCACCCCGATCGGAGCCCTCACCGCCATGACCACCACCGCGAAACTCGGCCTTACCCTGGCGGTCGTCGCGACCTCATCGATGATCTGGTTCGTCGGTCGGGCGAGCGAGCGGCCGCAGGACGGCCAACGACCGCCCGCCGCCGAGACACCGACCGCCGCAGGCGTCGTCCCCGTCGAGCAGAGCACGCCCAAGCCTCCCCGGTCGTCGTCCCCCGCGGCGACGGTATGGGACGCTCGGCGCAGGACGATCCGCGATCAGCTGGCGAAGGCCCGACCCGCAGCGGCTGCCGACGGGCTCGACCTCGACGCGGACGCGGCGATGGAACAGGCACAGATGGCGATCATGGCGGCGTTCGAGGGCTGCATCGAGGAGAGGGGCGGCCAAATGGACGGGACCATCACGGTACGTGCGACGATCATCGGCGGCAGCGACATCGGGATGATCGTCGAGTCCATGGACCCGGTCGGAGTTCCTCGGGACGTGGAGCTCCTCGAGTGCGCGACCGAGTCCAGCTACGCGTTCCTCGGGCCGGCTCCGCGCGAGCCCTTCGACTTCACCACGACGGTATCGTGGATGGGAGACCAGCCGAAGGACGCCGACGAGGACGCGTGGCGCCGCGAGATGTTCGACGCCGTCATGGCGGCGAACCTCGCCCAGCTCTGGGCCTGCGGGGAGATCTCGCCGACCGCACGCGGAGCACTCCACCTCGAGTTCGAGTTCGCAGACAGCCCGACCCCGACGTCCGTGCGAGCCACCGGCGACGTCGACGCGAAGATCATCCGCTGCGCGGAGGATGCTGCGGCCAAGTGGCAGTTCCCGCGAAAGTTCGCCGGCCAGAGGATGACGAGCGATCACATGTACCCGATCGACTCCTCCGTGTTCGCTCCCGACCGCGGCGATGACTAGTCTCCTCGACGGTCACGGGCTCGTCGGCGGCCCCTGGCACTGCAGCGCATCGGCGGGCGAGCACAGCGGCATCTCTTCCGTACAGATCAATCCCGCGGCGCAGCGGTCGCGATCGAACACGCACAGGACCCCCTGGTCGATCGGTTGACGACAGCGTTCGCCGCCGTCGCACCAGGTGCTCACGCACTCGACGTCGTCGGCACACGCGTCGCCGTTCGGCTTCCGTGCAGCGCAGATCGGCGGGTCGGCGGACGCATCGCACCAGGCATCCGCGGAGCACAGGAACTCCTGCGCGCAGGGCAATCCCGCGCCCGGCAGCGGAACGCAGCGGCCGCTCGCGTCCAGGTCGCACACGAGGCCGTCGTCGCAGTCGCGCAGGGCGTAGAACCCAGGGCCCTCGAAGGCGCACGGCTCGCCCTCGTCCACGCGGAGGCACGCGGGCACGCAGACGTCGACGGGCGCGCCGTCGAAGCCTTCGCGGGTGACGCAGGTCAGGCCCTGCTCGCAGTCGCTGAACTCGCCGTGGCGAGTGCACGGGGCGTCCTGCGGGACCGCGCCGTGGTAGGCGAAGCAGTCGGTGCAGGACTCGAGCTGCGCGGGGTCACGCGAGCAACCCAGCGCCGCGATCGCATCGATGCGCGCGTCGATGCACGACGCGTCGTAGCGCAGTCCCGCCCCGACCGCCTCGAGCTGCCGATCGAGCAGGTCCGCGGACAGCGTCGCCACGCAGCCCTCCTCGCTGGCGAACCCCGCGGGCTCGAGACACTTGCACCCGAACAGCTCGGCGCAGTAGTGCTCCGCGACCGAGCGCGAGGCATCGCGCTCGAAGATCGGTGGGTCGCTTTGGCACCCCGCCATCGAGGCGAGCGC
This sequence comes from Nannocystaceae bacterium, assembly GCA_044344875.1. GTDB lineage: Bacteria > Myxococcota_A > Polyangia > Nannocystales > Nannocystaceae > Xiheibacterium. The sequence continues at coordinate 60,689 of JBIJCC010000039.1, read as the reverse complement.
GCCGAGGCAGAGCAGGAACGACGGACGTGGGGACGATGGGGTGTGCATCATGGTCGCGCGGCGTGGGCTCGCCATGCGCTTGCTCGGCCGGACGGAGACCTCCGTTGCGGCCGCGCCTGCGGTGAGCGACGATTCGATGGCCCTCGGGGTCGTGCGCCGCGCCGACGCGGTTTTCCACGAGCGGTGCAATCCGACCGGCGCCGTGGGGTACGATCATCCGCGATGATCATCTGGCGCGGCTTGGGGTGGGTTGTGTTCGCGATGGTCGTGGGCCTCGGGGCGATCACGCAGTGGGCGGTCGAAACCCACTTGGGCGTCGCCTACGCCGGGTGGCCGCTGTCGGCGGTCCTGGCCGTCACGGGTGCGGTCGCCGGTGCGGTTGGCTTGGCGCACAACCCTCGCGGCGCGCCAGCTCGACATTCGTTCTTCTTCGTCCCCCTACAGTACTGGGCGCCGATTGCGTGGGTCGCCGCGGTGGCCAACCTCACCCGGAGCTTCGGGTAGGTGGAGCGCCGCGACGACGATCTGGACCCGCGACTCGAGGCGGAGCAGACGTCGTCGCGCGACGCGGCGCTGTTGTCGGCGCGGCCCGATCTGCTGGGGTCCGCGGAGGGCCGCCGCCAGCATGCAGAGGTTCGAGCGCGTCTGTTCGCCACACAACCGCTCGAGCAGCGGATCGGGCGCTACGTGGTGACCCGGCGACTCGGCCAAGGAGGCCTCGGCGTGGTGTACGCCTGCCACGACCCGGTGCTCGGGCGCGACGTCGCAGTCAAGCTGCTGCGCACCGGGGCTCTCGGCGCCGCGCGCCTGCGCCGAGAGGCCCGTGCAATGGCGCAACTGTCCCACCCCAACACCGCATCGGTGTTCGAGGTCGGGGAGCACGCCGGCCAGGTGTTCCTCGCCATGGAATTGGTCGACGGGATCACGCTGCGTCGGTGGCAACGCGGGCGATCGCTCTTCGAGATCCTCGACGTCTATGTCGCGGCCGCGCATGGTCTGGCCGCGGCGCACGCCGTCGGCATGGTGCATCGCGACTTCAAGCCGGACAACGTCATGGTGGGGAGCGACGGCCGGGTCCGAGTCCTCGACTTCGGGTTGGCAACCGCCGCTGCGGTCGAGGTCGAGCAGACGACGCCGACCGAGCGGATTCCCCCGCGCTGGGCTGCACGCAGCGACGGCTCGGTGCCCACGTCCGCCGGGAGGACCGCGGGCACACCGGCGTATATGGCCCCCGAACAGATTCGCGGGGCGAAGATCGATCCCCGGGCGGATCAGTTCGCGTTCGCGGTCGCGTTGTTCGAGGCGTGCTTCGGGACCCGCCCCTTCGCGGGCAACGGCCTCGGCGAGATCGCCGCTGCGATCTCGCGGGAGGAGATCGTCTGGCCGACGGACTCGGCCGTTCCGCGCCGGTTGCAGGCGACGCTCGCACGGGCGCTCCGCGCGGCGCCGACCGATCGGTTCCCGGACATGATGACGATGCTCGGCTGCCTGACCGCGGTGCGTCGGAGTCGGTCTCGCCGTGCCGTCGTGGCCGCCTTGGCCGCGTGCGTCGCCATCGGCAGCGCACTGATGTACTTCGATCGCTCGGACCCCGATGCCGTCTCGTTCGACGGGATCGAGGTTCCCGAGCAGCCGAGCCCCACCGACGACGACCACGCGTTGGCGATCGCCATCGAAGACGCGCGAGAGCTCGGCCGCGGGGGCGACCACCAGGGCGCCGCGGCGGCTGCCGATGCCGCGGTCGAGCTCGCGAGGTCGGTTGGTTCGGAGGCGATGCTCGCCGAGGCGCTGCTCGTCGCGGCCGAGGCTCGCGCGGCCCACCGGGACCACGTGGGTGCAGAGGCCAAGGCGCTCGAGGCCTACTGGATCGCCGAGGGTCTCGGCCATGACCGCCTGGCGCTGCGCGCCGCAACTGCGCTCGTCGCGGCCGTCGGGAACCATCAGCGACGTCGCGAGGACGCGCTGCACTGGGCGCGGATCGGCCAAGCCTTGACCGACCGACTCCCCAACGGCGACTACCTGACGGGTCGTTTCCTGATCAACCGCGGCCACTTCCGCATCACCATCGGGGACTCGAGCGGTGCGAGGTCCGATTTCGATGGCGCGCTCGTCATTCTCGAGGCCTTGGGCGATGCGGACACCAGCGAACGCCTGCCCGTGTTCGCGAATCTGGCCTGGCTCGATGCGATCGCTGGCGACTATGATTCCGCCCTGCGGCGACTCGACGAAGTCATCGCGTTGCGCGAAATCTACCAGGGCACGGACCATCCGAAACTCGTCTCGGACCTGAACAATCGCGCCTTCGTCGCGATCGCGAGTGACCGTTGGCTCGACGCGCACGCCAGCTTGGACCGCGCGGAGGCGATCGGTCGACGCTGGGGTGACGCACGCGGACTGGCGTTCATCGAGCAGCAGCGTGCGTCGCTGGCGTTCGAGCTCGGGGAGTTCTCGGACGCCCTCGTCCATGCCGAGCGTGCGCTCGCGGCTGACCCGACGCGCCTGACCGCCATGCGCGACGCACAGGTCATCCGAGCACGCGCCACCCATGCGCTCGGGGACCTCGAAGGTGCCCGTACGCAGCTCAACGCCCTCATCGCCGACCTCGAAGCATCGAATGAGATCGACGAGAACGCCATGATCATCGCGCTGCTCGCCGTCGCCGAGGTCGAGATCGACCTCGCGCCGCGCGACCACGCGACGGCGCGCAGGTGGCTCGAGCGAGTGACTCCCCTGGTTCTGCGTGACGCAGGAGAGTGCGAACGGGCGCGCCTCGATGTCCTCGAGGCCCGCCTGCATCTGGCCTCGGGCGAGACGCTCGCGGCGATCGCCGCGGTGGACGGCGGGCCCACCCGCTGCGCCCTGGTCGCAGCCGAGGTCTCCGCGACATTGGCTCGGGCGCACGCGCGCGCCGGAGACATGGGCCTTGGCCGCCGGTTCGCTGTCGCCGCTCAGGCCCGTTGGATCGCCCGTGGCGGCGGTTGGATCGCCCGGGCGCTCGCGCTCGCCGCCGAGCTCGGGCCAACCCGCGTTCAGCCTCCGATCTCGCACAGCGAGCCTGCTCGCGACCGTCGCGAGCTACCATCGCGACAATGAGCGACGACGCGACCCTGTTCGCCGCGTGGTGTGATGGTGACCTCGAGGCGGGCGCCGAGCTGTTCGACCGGCACTACGAAGCCGTCGCCCGATTCTTCCACAACAAGGCGGCAGACATGGTCGCCGCGGACCTCGTTCAGAACACATTCCTCGCGTGCGTCGAAGCTCGGACTCGGTTCCGCGGCGAGTCGGGGTTCCGAACGTTCGCGTTCGCCGTCGCCCGCAACGTGCTGCACAACAGCTACCGAGCGATGCGCGGACCGGCTGGGCTGGTCGACTTCGGTGACGTCTCCGTGTGCGACCTTGCGCCGGGGGCGAGCACCGAGCTTCGGGCGCATGAGCGCCGCGGCCTGCTGCTCGGCGCACTGCGGCGGCTTCCCATCGAGTGTCAGGAGGTCATCGAGCTGCTCTACTGGGAACAACTGTCGGTGGCGCAGATCGCCGAGATTACCGAGAGTCCGGTCGGGACCGTGAAGACTCGCTTACGCCGTGGCCGACGCCTGCTCGACGAGGCCATGCAGAGCATCGCGGCCTCCCCCGAGCAGCTGCTCGACGCGACGGCGGAGCTCACACGATGGGCGGACGGCGTCCGGGCGGAGCTCGACGCAGATGGCGTCCGCGCAGAGCTCGACGCGGACGCCGGCCCCGGCCGAGACCCGGGGTCCAGCAGCGGTTGAGCCCGCGAAACCGCCCCGCGGTCTCACTCCAAGGCCTCGCGGCAGCTCGCGTAGAAACGGAGCTTGGCCTGCGCCTTCCACTGCGTGTCGCCGATGAAGCCGAAGCTGCCGGTGAAGTCGTGGCTCTGCCCAGGTTCGAGCATGAACTCGAAGTTGTCGCCGACCGAGAAGTCGCGGATCTCGCGGATGAGACCTCGATCGTCGAGGAACGCATAGACGACCCTGGGATCGCGGCAGCGGCCTCTGCCCTCGTTGGTGAAGCGTCCGGTGATCCGCCGCTGCGGGACGGACATCTCGCCGCCCCCCGCGTCCTGGGCGTCGGAGAGGCTCGCCAGTGAACCCCGCGGCGGCTGGTCTCCGGCGTCGGTCCCCATCCTCGGCACCACGACGAAACCGGCCACCTGCCCCTTGATCGCGTCGAGATTTCGCATCAGATGAAACGGCGTGGTTTCGCCGGGCGCCACATACTCGACCTCGCCGTAGACGCTCTCACCCTCCGACAGGTCTCCAACATCCTGCTGAGCCGCCGACGCGATCGACTCGCTGTCGATGATCTTCCCCGCTGCGTCGAACCAGTAGACGCGCGCGCTGATGGTCCGGAACATCTGCGATGACTCGTTCTTGAGCTCGCCCCACGCCTGGAACTGCGTCCAGTAGTCAGACTTGCTGTCGCCTGTACGGGGCGGATTCACGAACCGATGGACCGTCACCGACACGCCGTTCAACGTACGACTCGTCCGCGGCGGCGACAGAACCACCGCGTCCGCGGCGGGCGGCGCGTCGATCCTCTCGCCGCCGGCCTGGGCGCCACTCGGCGCAGCTTGGGTCGCGCCGGCATCCGATCGCGGGGACGCCTGATCGGGCGGGGACGCTTCGGGCGGGGACACTTCGGGCGGGGACACTTCGGGCGGGGACACTTCGGATGGGGAGCCCGCGGGTGCGCCGAGCGCGGCTGCGGGCGCATGCGCGCCTGGGGAGGCTGCAGGTGGGGAGCCCGCAGGCGCGCCTGCGGGGTCGCATCCGAGTGCGCACGTGAGCAGCAGAGTGACGGCACGAGGCGTTCGCATGCCCGGGTAGTGGCACCCGGCGCCCGACGGATTCCGCGGCCTCGACCAATCGACGACGCTCACGTCTGCGACGCCGCCTCCGCGGTACCGGCTTCACGGCACGGGCTGCGAACTTCCGCGCGCGAGCGCCTTGCGCCGCAGGCGAGGACGACGCGGAAACTCAACACGCTTCGTTCGGCACCAGCGGGGTGCCGAACTCGTCGGTCACGTCCGTCGGCAGCACCGTCGTCGCCAGGCACCAATTGAGGCTGCTGTCGTTGCTACCGGCGTCCTGCGCGTTGCCCGACAGCGACCAGGCGATGCCCTCGTCGGCGTCGAAGGGGAACGACGCGGTCTCGTCGAGCATCTCGGTCTCGTTGCGGATCGACACGCGATCGGGGCGGTTGTTGTTGAGCCCGGGGTTGGGCCCGTAGACGGAGGCGGCGTCGAATTCGTAGGGCCAACTGCCAGCGCCGCGGGTGATCACGACGAGCTCTCCGGGCCCGACGATCACATCGTCGGTCACGCGACCCTGGTTCGCAGCGTTGTCGTCGTCGTCGCGCACGTAGAGATCGAGGAGGTTCACGTCGGACGCGGTGAGGTTGAGGATCTCGAGCCACTCGCACGAGTCCATTCCGCAGCTCGGGTTCCACATCACCTCGGTGATCACGAGGTCCCCTGGCACGAGGTCCTCCACGCCCAGGGGCGCGTCGCCGCCGGTGCTGCCACCGTCCGTGCTACCGCCCGAGTCCCCGCTGCTGTCGGCGACCCCGCTGCTGCTCCCGTCGTCGCTGCCGCCGACGCTGGTGTCGCCGGGGGCATCGCCGCTGCTGCCCTCCGGCGTGAGGGTCGTTTCGCCCTCGACGGGGCCCGACTCGGTCGTCGGATCCGACGTCACCGCGCCCGTCGAGTCGCCGCTCGACTCCCCCGGCGCCACCGTGGTCGCCAGATCGTCCCCGGTGCCCGAGTTCGACGACGGCTCCGAGAAGCAACCGCCCTGGACCGCGAGGAGCCCCAGCCACGCCGCCGCGCCGAGGAGGTCTCCCGTATGGCGGTGTCGCCGGATCATCCGCCTATCCGAACAGATGACGCGCGCCGTGGCGAACTGTTGCACGCCGCGGCGAAAAACCTCCGGGGTGGCCAGCCGCGCCTACGTGCCCGGGCAAGCCGCCTCGACCACCGCGACCGCCTCCTCGAACACGCCACCGTAGTCCGGGGCACAGATCGGCCCGATGAAGCCGTGGCGGAACAGCTCGGTGAGGCGCGCCAGGCCATCCGCGACCCGGCCCTCGTTGTCGATCGCACACTCGGCGTCGGGCGCGTTGGCCAGCGCCACGATGACGACATCGTCAGCGCGGCCGTTCTTCGCGTCGGTGAGGGCCTGCGCGGCGACCAGGGGATCGAGCTCCGCGTCCTCGTCGGTGACGATGACGAGCACGAGCAGCGCGCCGTCGCGCACGAAGCCGTCGTTGCATGCACCGACGTCCGTCATCGGCGACGACAGGGCGGCGACGGCGGCCGTCGCGGCGGCCTCCTTGGCCGAACCCTCGGTGCCGACCTGGGCCGCACAGCGGAAGGTCTCCTCGAGGTCGTCGGCGTCGGTCATGAAGTTGAAGCCCTCGGCGTACGGGCCGCAGGCCCGCGAGCTCGACGCGCGCCCGCCGGTCTCGACCACCAGGCCGCCGAGGCCACGGCAGGCGAAGTTGTTGTAGGCGTACGCATCGGTCGTCGTGACGCCGACGTGGATGCTCTCGAGCCGATGGACCGTGCGCGCGATCCCGTCGATGAAGGTCGCGTAGTTGGCGACCAGCTTGCTCTGGTTGTCGGCCATGCTCGACGAGTTGTCGATGACGAACAGGAAGTCGACCTCCTCGCAGGTCTGGGCTTGGTCCGGGTCGTCGGGATCGTCGGGGTCGTCGGGGTCGTCCGAGTCCCCCGGGCCACCGACCCGATCGCCGGCGCCCTCGAGCGAGGTCCGCCCACAGCCGACGACCACCGCGAACGCCGTCACCAATCGAGCTACGCCACGCACGTCGTGGCGTAACGGCGGGGTCGGGGGCGCCTTACACCGGGGCCAGGCGCCCCATCACGGGTACGCCCGAGGCTTGTCGGGCACCCCGACATCGATGTCGAAGACCCGATCGCCGCTGATGTCGAGGACGTAGAGGTGGTCCGACTCCCACCCGCCGTAGCCCGAGCCGAACTGCAGGTTCGGGATCCACGAGGTCTCGGCGCCGAGCTGCACGAGCTGCTCGATCGACGCACCGTCCGGCGAGATGCGCCAGACGATCGCCGCAATGTACTCGCACACGTACACGTTGCCGCAGGCGTCGACCGCCATGCCGTCGAGGGCGCCGCCGCCGATGTTGCTCCGGAAGAGCTCGACGCTGTCGGTCGTCATGTCGGGGTTGAGGTGGACCGCGGTGATCGTGCCGCCGCCGAAGCTACCGACGTACAGCGTCTGGTAGTCGGGGCTGAACGAGACGCCGTTGGGCGCCTGCAGGTCCTCGGCGACCACCGTGAAATCACCCGTCTGGGCATCGATGCGACGGACGCGGCTCCCGCTCTGCTCGGCGACGTACACCCAGCCGTTCAGGTCGACGTCCATGCCGTTGGGATACTCGAAGCCCCCGAGCACGACCTCGTAGCTGGCGTCCGCATTGACCCTCACGAGGCTGCCGGAGTTAACGTCGGCCAGGACGAAGGTGCCGTCGGAGGTCGCGCGGAGGCCTGCGACGAAGCCGCCCGAGACCCCGGGGATCCACAGCTGCGGCGCTGCGTCGATCGAACTCTGGAAGAGATTGCCCTGCTCGGCACCGATGAGGTTGCCGAGGTGATCGAACGCGAGGTCCTCGCTCGCGCGCGGCCCGTCGATCACGACGTAGGGCAGCGGACCCGCGGGGACCGCGTCGCAATCGATGGGCTCGCCGGTCGAGCTCTCGCCGCCGCCCATCGGTGGCAGATCGACCTGCGTGCCTACGTCGAACATCACGCCAGGGCCGCTGCTCGTCGCGGGATCGGTCGTCGCGCCGGAGCTCGATTCGCTCGGCGTCGCGGTGGTGCCCGTCTCCACTACGCCGCCCTCCGACGTGGCGACCCCCGACGTGCCCAGAGTCGAGGTCGAGCCCGCGCCCGTCGTGCCTTGGGTGCCCGCTTCGCCCTGACTCGCGGCACGATCCGAGCAGCTGCCCCCCACCAGCAACGCCGCGGCGAGGGGGATCCGAGGCACCAGGGCAATGCGGAGATGTCGACCCATCGCTTTACGATGGTATCACGGTCCCCCTGGCGCCCGCCTCGGGGCCGTGGACTTCCGGCGCGCCGCCGGCGGTAATCACCGACGAAGAGGCCCCCAATGTTGATCCCCCTGCTCATCGCCATGTTCGTCGTCGGCGCAGTGCTGCTCAGCGGCGTCCGAGTGTTCCGCGAGTACGAGCGCGCCGTCATCTTCCGCCTCGGACGCGCCCGCAAGTCGCTGAGCGGGCCGGGCGTCGTGTTGATGCTGCCGCTGGGGATCGATCGCATGCGCGTCGTCGACACCCGCACGCGCGTGGTGCAGATCCCACCGCAGGAGGTCATCACGCAGGACAACATCTCGGTGATGGTCGACGCGGTCGTCTACACGACCGTGGAGTCGCCGATGCACGCGGTGCTCGAGGTCGATCAGTACATGGCGGCGACGCTGCAGCTCGCCGCGACGACGATGCGCGCGGTCATCGGCCGGATGGACCTCGACGAGATCCTCGCCCACCGCGATCGCGTGAACGACGAGGTCCGCACGATCCTCGACACCCGCACCGAGCAGTGGGGCGTCGAGATCTCCGCGGTCGAGCTCAAGGACATCGTGCTGCCGCAGGAGATGAAGCGCGCGCTCGCCCGTCAGGCCGAGGCCGAGCGCGAGCGACGGGCGAAGGTCATCGCCGCCGAGGGCGAGGTCCAGGCGGCGTCGCGCCTCGCCGAGGCGGCGGACATCATCGCGCGCAATCCTTCGGCGATGCAGCTGCGCATGTTCCAGACGCTGACCGAGATCTCGAACGAAGCCGGCTCGAAGATCATCTTGCCGATCCCGATCGAGCTGCTGAACGGGATGGCGAGTCGCAGCGTGACGGCCGAACAGGTGACCGGGATCGTGCAGCAGGTGCTCGCCGCGAGCGCAGCCCCGGCGAACGCCCCCGCGCTGCCGGCGGGTGACGCGGCGACGCCTCGGGGGATCCCTGGGCTCGGTGCGCCGAAGACCTCGCCGCCGCGCGGTTGAGCCTCCGCTCGCTGGCCGCATCGGACGGCACGCGCTAGTCTGCGCAGGCCCGATGCGGCCCCCGATCCCAGCCCGTCGTGTGCGTAGTCGACCCTCGGCTTGGCGGTGGACGTGTGCCTGGCGAAGTCGCGTGGCCGTGGCGCTCGCCTTCGTCTTTGCCGTGCTGGGCTCCCCCCGCGCGCCGACGCGGGAGCGCGAGACCGAGGTCGAGGAGCGCGCTCCGGGGACCGAAGACGCGCCGCTCGAGACGCTCCACGCACGTGAGCCCAGGGGTTCGCGTGTGCGACTGCGCCCGCTCGAGTCGACCGACGCGCGGTGGGTCCGGCACGTCGGCGCGACGACGCGTGAGCCCGGCGCCGACGTCCCGCGTCCGCGCTGGTCGAAGCCGCGACGCGGCCGAGCACCGCCCGACGACGACGCCGCGGCCTGAGGGCACGCGAGCCCGTGGGGCCAGGCCGAGCGACACGTCGCCCGCGGTCCCACTCCTCCCGTACGCGCGCTGGATCGCCGCGACCGCCACGGTCGCGTCGGCCCTCGCGTGCGGCTCCCGAGAACCCCCCACGTGCGCGCCCTTCGGGCGACGCCCGGAGTTTCCACCGATGTCCCAGTTCCATCCGCCGTCCGTCCTCGACCACCGATCCCCATCCCTCGCATCGCGCCGCCACGACATCCACCGCATCGTCGAGGCCGACTGGCGCGCCCCTCCGAGCCCGGATGGCGCCCGCGCCTCGGCGACCGCGACCACGCGGGCGCTCGGCCTCGCGGGGCTCGCGGCCGTCTTCACCACGATCGGGGTCGCCCTCGTGGTCGCGACCTCGTCGGTCGACGACTTCGCCGGTCCGCTCGCGTTCGCGCCCCTGGTGATGTTCGCGATCTCGTTGGCGGCCCACACGCGGGCCGCCCGCTGAACCCCGCATGACCAGGCGCCGCGCGGGGTCCACCCGCGCGATCAGACCTTCGTCGCGCGCGTCAGCAGGTAGTCCTGCCGGATCGTGTTGTCCTCGAAGTACTCCGCGGTAATCGCCTCGAGCTCGCGGCGCAGCGCGGCGGCGCGCGGCGGATCGTTCTGGTCGAGCGCGGCGAGCAGGCGCTGCGCGGGGCCGCCCTGTTCCATGAAGACGCGGTAGTGCTGCACGCTCAGCGACTGCAGGCGCATCGTCGCGCGGTCGAAGGAGATGCCACTCACGGCGGAACCCAGTCGCTCGCGGACGACGTGCGGATCGCCCCACGTCGAGGGTGGCGACGCATCGGCGGGGGCCGGCGGCCCGAATCGCCCGAGCAGCTCGAACATGCGGCCGACGAACAGCTCGGGCGGCCACGTCGCGAACGCGATCGTGCCGCCGGGGCGCAGGACCCGGAGCATCTGCGCAATCGCGACGGTGGGGCGCGGCGCGAACATGTGCCCGAACTGCGAGACCACGACATCGAACTGACCGTCGGCGAACGGCAGCGCCTCGGCGTCGCCCTCGTGCCAGTCGACCTCGAGCCCCATCAGGCTCGAGTTGTCGCGCGCGCGGGCGACGAGCTCCGGCGTGAGATCGATGCCGGTGACGCGGGCGCCCGTGCGCGCGGCCGTCAGCGCAACGACGCCGGTGCCACACGCGACGTCGAGGACCTTGGTGCCCGCCCCGATCCCCGCGAACGCGACCAGCCGCGGCGCGGAGGTGGCGGTGATGTTCTCGAACTGGGCGAAGCCTGCCCACGCCGCCTTCTGGTTGGTCTTGAACGTCGCGATCGGATCCATGGCCGCATGCTACTGCAGGATCTACGGCAGGATCTGCGCGCGGCGCTCGACAAACGCCTGTCGCACGAGGGGCAGCAGGTCGGCCCCGCCGCCGCCCTCGACCAGGGCCACGAGCTCCTTGCGCATGCGCGGCTCCCAGAACCGGCGCAGGTGCCCGGCGAATCCATCCAGGGCGGCGACGCGATCCGGATCGGCGTCGAAGAACGCCGCGATCTCGTTGGCCATCTTCGTCAGCTTCTCGGGGCTCATTCGGCCGCCTCGCCGGACGGCCCGGAGCCACCGGGCAACAGGTCGGACTGCGCGTGGGCGGTCGCGTCGAACTCTCGCTGCCACACCGAGCGCTCGGTGGTGCGGCGCACCTGCACGGCGGTGACCTTGTACTCGGGGCAGTTGGTCGCCCAGTCGGAGTTCTCGGTGGTCACGACGTTCGCCCCCGACTCGGGGTGGTGGAACGTGGTGTAGACGACGCCCGGCTGCACGCGCTCGGTGATCTCGGCCCGCAGCACGGTCTCACCGGCGCGGCTGGTCACCGCCACGAGATCGCCGTCCGCGATGCCGCGGAACTCGGCGTCGTGGGGATGGATCTCGAGCACGTCCTCGGGGTGCCAGGTGACGTTCGCGGTGCGCCGGGTCTGCGCGCCGACGTTGTACTGCGAGAGGATGCGACCGGTGGTGAGGATGAGCGGGTAGTCGCGGTTGGTCCGCTCGGTCGTCGGCACGTAGCGCGTGATCACGAACCGCCCCTTGCCGCGCACGAACTGCTCGGCATGCATCACCGGCGTACCCTCGGGTGCCGCGTCGTTGCACGGCCACTGGATGCTCCCGAGCCGATCGAGCTTGTCGTAGCTGACGCCGTGGAACGTCGGCGTGAGCGAAGCGATCTCGTCCATGATCTCGCTGGGGTGGGCATACGGCATGTCGACGCCCATCGCCTGCCCGAGCCGCACCGTGATCTCCCAGTCGGCGAGGCCGGCCTTCGGCGGCATCACCTTGCGCACGCGGTTGATCCGGCGCTCGGCGTTGGTGAACGTGCCGTCCTTCTCGAGGAAGGTCGCGCCGGGAAAGAACACGTGGGCGTACTTGGCGGTCTCGACCAGGAAGAGATCCTGGACGATCACGCACTCCATCGACGACAGCGCCTTCAGCACGTGGTGGGTGTCGGGATCGGACTGCGCGATGTCCTCGCCCTGGACGTAGAGCCCCTTGAAGCTGCCGTCCAAGGCGGCATCGAACATGTTGGGGATCCGCAGGCCGGGCTCGGGTTGGATCTCCACGCCCCACGCGGCGCCGAACAGCGCGCGCACGGCCGGATCCGACACGTGGCGGTAGCCGGGCAGCTCGTGGGGGAACGAGCCCATGTCGCACGAACCCTGCACGTTGTTCTGCCCGCGCAGCGGGTTCACGCCGACGCCGGGTCGGCCGATGTTGCCGGTCGCCATCGCGAGGTTCGCGATGCCCATGACCATCGTCGAGCCCTGGCTGTGCTCGGTGACGCCAAGGCCGTAGTAGATCGCGCCGTTCTCGGCCTGGCCGTACAGCCGCGCCGCGCCGCGGATCTGCGCCGCGGGCACGCCGGTGGTCGCCTCCAGCGCCTCGGGCGAGTTCTCGGGCAGCGCGATGAAGGCCTTCCACTTCTCGTACTCGACGAGGTCGCAGCGCGCCCGGATGTAGTCCTCGCGCAGCATGCCCTCGGTGACGATGACGTGGGCGAGCGCGTTGATCACCGCGACGTTGGTGCCCGGCACCAGCTGCAGGTGATACGCGGCCTCGACGTGGGGCTGGCGCACGAGATCGGTCTGACGCGGATCGATGACGACGAGGCCGGCCCCCTCGCGCAGGCGCTTCTTCATGCGCGAGGCGAACACCGGGTGGGCGTCGGTCGGGTTGGCGCCGATGACGACGATGACGTCGGCGTGCTCGACCGAGTCGAAGTCCTGGGTGCCCGCGGACTCGCCGAGCGTGGTCTTCAGCCCGTAACCGGTCGGCGAGTGGCAGACGCGCGCGCAGGTGTCGACGTTGTTGTTGCCGAAGACCGCACGGACCAGCTTCTGGACCAGGTAGGTCTCCTCGTTGGTACACCGCGACGAGGTGATCGCGCCGATGGACGCCGCGCCGTACGTGCCCTGGATCCGCCGCAGCTCCGAGGCCGTGTACGCGAGGGCCTCCTCCCACGACACCTCACGCCAAGGATCGGTGATCTTGGCGCGGATCATCGGCGTCGTGATGCGATCAGGGTGCGTGGCGTAGCCCCAGGCGAAGCGGCCCTTCACGCACGAGTGACCGTGGTTGGCGCCGCCCTGCTTGTCGGGGACCATGCGCACGACCTCGTTGCCCTTCATCTCGGCGCGGAACGAGCAGCCGACGCCGCAGTACGCACAGGTCGTCGCCACCACGTGGTCGGGCTGGCCCCGCTCCTCGATCGACTTCTCCATCAGCGTCGAGGTCGGGCACGCCTGCACGCACGCGCCACACGACACGCACTCGGACGACAGGAAGTCGGTGCCGCCGGGCGAGATCTTGGAGTCGAAGCCGCGGCCGAGCACCGTCAGCGCGAAGGTGCCCTGCACCTCCTCGCACGCCCGCACGCAGCGCGAGCACACGATGCACTTGGTCGCGTCGAAGCTGAAGTACGGGTTGCTCTCGTCCTTCGGCGCGTCGAGGTGGTTCTCGCCGGCGTAGCCGTAGCGGACCTCGCGGAGGCCGACGACGCCGGCCATCTCCTGCAGCTCGCAGTTGCCGTTGGCGGGGCACGTGAGGCAATCGAGCGGATGATCGGAGATGTACAGCTCCATCACGCCGCGGCGCAGCGTCGCGAGCTTGGGCGATTGCGTCGTGACCTTCATGCCGGGCTCGACCAGCGTGGTGCACGAGGCCGGGAAGCCGCGGCGGCCCTCGATCTGGACCAGGCACAGCCGACACGAGCCGAAGGCCTCGAGCGAGTCCGTCGCGCACAGCTTGGGCACGTTGACGCCGGCCTGCGTCGCGGCGCGCATGACCGACGTGCCCTCGGGCACGTTCACGGTCACGCCGTCGATCGTGAGGCTGACGCGCTTGGTGGAGATGCGGATCGGCGTTCCGGGATCGCGTTCGTGGATCGAGTACATGTCAGGGTCCTCCGGATGCCGCGGCCTCGGCTCGCGCGGCGACGATGCCGAAGTCGGCGGGGAAGTGCTCGAGCGCGCTGCGGACCGGATACGGCGTCATGCCGCCCAGGGCGCACAGCGAGGCGTGCTCCATCGTGTCGCAGAGATCGCGCAGCACCGCGAGCTGCAGCCGCGGCCGGTCGCCGGCGAGCAGTCGATCGATCACCTCGACACCGCGCGTGGAACCGATGCGGCACGGCGTGCACTTGCCGCACGACTCGATCGCGCAGAATTCCATCGCGTAGCGGGCCATCTTGGCCATGTCGACGGTGTCGTCGAACACCACGATGCCGCCGTGGCCGACGATGGCGCCCTTGGCCACGAACGCCTCGTAGTCGAGCGGCAGATCGAAATCCGACGCGGGCACGAAGGCGCCGAGCGGACCTCCGACCTGCACCGCACGGATCGGTCGGCCGCTCGCCGAGCCGCCGCCGTACTCGTACAGCAGCTCGCGCAGGGTGACGCCGAACGCGAGCTCGACCAGGCCGCCCCGGGCGATGTTGCCGGCGAGCTGGAACGCCAGCGTGCCGCGCGATCGTCCGGCCCCGAAGTCGCGGTAGTGCGCCGCGCCGCGGTCGAGGATGATCGGCACCGACGCGAAGGTGACGACGTTGTTGAGCGCGGTGGGCTTGCCCCACAGACCCGCGACCGCCGGCACCGGCGGCCGATAGCGGACGATGCCGCGCTTGCCCTCGAGGCTCTCGAGCAGCGCGGTCTCCTCGCCGCACACGTAGCTGCCGGCGCCGATGCGGACCTCGAGCTCGAAGCGCCGACCGCTCCCGAGCACGTCGGGCCCGAGCACGCCGGCGGCGCGCGCCGCTGCGATCGCCTGGTTCAACGCGACGGCGGCGTCGGGGTACTCCGAGCGCAGGTAGATGTAGCCCTGCGTCGCGCCGGTGGCGAGGCCGGCGATGATCATGCCCTCGACGAGCACGAGCGGATCGCCCTCCATCACCATGCGATCGGAGAACGTGCCCGAGTCGCCCTCGTCGGCGTTGCACACGACGTACTTCTGGTCGGCCGCGGTGTCGAGCACCGTCTTCCACTTGATGCCGGTCGGGAACGCCGCGCCGCCGCGACCGCGCAGGCCCGAGGCCAGCACGGCCTCGACGATCTGCGCCGGCTCGAGGGCGAGCGCCGCCCGCAGGCCTCGCAGGCCGCCGTGGGCCTCGTACTCGGCGACGCTCACCGGATCGATGAGACCGACCCGCGCGAACGTCAGGCGCTGCTGCTTGGCGAAGTACGGGATCGACTCGGTCGCGCCGTGCTTCAGCGGATGCTCACCGCCGGCGAGGAAACCCGCGGCGAAGAGCGAGGCGACGTCGTCGACGCCGACCGGGCCGTAGGCGATGCGACGGGCGTCGGTGGCGACCTCCACCAGGGGCTCGAGCCAGAGCATGCCGCGCGAGCCGTTGCGGACGATGCGGACCTCGACGCCGATCGCCGCCGCATGGGCCGCGATCGCGTCGGCGACCTCGTCGGCGCCGACCGAGCGCGCCGACGCGTCGCGCGGCACCCAGACGGTGGTGCACGACGGGCTCATGACGTCGGCTCCGCCGCCGCGGCCGATGCAGCGAGCAGACGATCGAGCCGCGCGGCGTCGAGCCGGCCGTGCAGGCGACCATCGATGGTGCACGCCGGCGCGCACGCACAGTTGCCGAGGCAGTACACCGGCTCGAGCGTGACGGCGCCGTCGCTGCGCGTCCCGTGGAAGTCGACGCCGAGCGTCGCTTGCAGGTGCGCGGCCAGGGCGTCGGCGCCCATCGCCTGACAGGCCTCGGCGCGGCACAGCTTCACCACGCGGCGGCCGGGCGGGGCGCTGCGGAAGTCGTGGTAGAACGAGATCACGCCGGTGACCTCGGCGCGCGAGAGGTTGAGCGCGTCGGCGATCGGTCCGACGACCTCCCTCGGCACCCAACCCAGCTCGTGCTGGATCGCGTGCAGGATCGGGAGCAGCGCCCCGGGCAGGTGGGCGCAGGCCGCCAGGGCGCGTTCGATGGCGCCGGAGAGGTCGGTGGACGATGGCGTGTCGCTCGGCGGATGCACGCGAGAACTCGCTGCTCGGATCACGCGGCATCGTACCGCCAAAGGCCGGAGGCAAGCCAGTTGCGCGATCGGACGACGGCTGCGACCGTGGCGCTCGCGAAAGGGGCACCGCTGGTCCGCACCGACTCCCGCCTGCGCGCGTTCGTCCGGCTCACGTGGCGATCCGCACTCGTCCTCGCGCTCGCGGCGGCCTTCGGCGCGTGGCTGATGCGCTGCGGCACGCCGTCGCGCGCCCCGAAGGCGGAGGCCACGCTTCCCCCGACCACCGAAGCCCGGCCCGGAACGCACGCCTGGGCCCCCCGCGAAGCCGTCGAACCTGCGCCCGGCTGTACGCCCCGGGCGCGTCGCTCGTGCGTCGACGGCGACGTGTGGTGGATCGACAGCTGCGGCGTCGCGAACGACGTCGCCGAGGACTGCGGCGCGCGACGCTGTGAGCGGGACGCGTGTGAGATCGACACACCCAACGACTGCGGCGACGTGTCCGAGCGCGGGCGATGCCAGCGCGATCTGGCGCAGATCTGCCAGCACGGTCGGCGCTTCGAGGTCGACTGCCACGCGCTGGGCCAGCGCTGCGCGATGGCCAGCGACGGGCCGGTGTGCCGTGAGGTCACCGCGGACGACTGCCGTGAGGATGCGCCCGCGCGCTGCGACGGCTCGACCCTGCGACAGTGTCGCGAGGGCCGCTGGGAGAGCTTCGACTGCGAGGCGATGGGAGGCGTGTGTGCGCCCGGTGGCGGCCGCACCGCCGCCCGCTGCGTGTTTGCGATGCCGGTCCTCGACGCCGACTGCGGCGCGTGCGGCTGCCCGCCCGAGGCCACCGCGGAGGTCTGCGACGGCGTCGACAACGATCTCGACGGCGCAACCGACGAGGACGCGCCGTGCGGCCCGGTGCCCATCGTCGCCTTCGTGGTCGAGGGCCAGGGCGACGCGCTCACCGACGAGGACATCGCGACGGCGATCGACGAGACCAACGCGGCGTTCACCCGCGACGATGGCTTCGGCCTCGCGTTCGAGCTGCGGAGCGTCGAGCGGATCGACGAGCCGGCGTGGCGCGAGCTCGACTCGAACGACCTCGAGGTGCTGCTGCGCACCGATCGACTGCGCGTGGCCTCCGACGACTTCTACATCCCCGTGGTGTTCACGGACACCGTGCTCGCGGCCTCGGTGCCGCGGCCCGGCCTGTCGACCGTGCCCAACGGCATGTGCGGGCACACGCGCCGCATCTGGGATCGGCAGCCACCCGTCGGCCTCGTGGCGGTCGCGAAGGAGCGCTGGCCCACGACGCTCGCCCACGAGATCGGACACTTCCTCGGCCTGTGCCACACCCACGAGGCCCCGCCGCCGATCGAGCAGGTCCAGGCCGGGACCGAGTCGCTCGCCGACGCGCCGTCGTGCACGGTCGACTGCGACGCGGGGCCCGACGGCATCTGCGACACGCCCGTCGATCCGGGCCCCGCCGAGTGCAGCGTCGACGCCGAGTGCCTGATGCACTGCACGACCGGAGACCGGCCCGATCCGGGCAACATGATGGCGTACTACCCCGGTTGTCGGGTGTCGTTCACCGAGGAGCAGGCCAAGCTGATGCGCGAGGTCCTCGCGCTGCGGCGCGGCTGGCATCCTTGCACAGCAGGCGACTGCACGTGCGAGCCGACCGCAGCGACGTGCCCGGCCCAGATGACGTGCCGCCCGTTCGCGGAGGGGGCCGACACCGCGTGGCGCTGCGACCTCGACGGTCCGGCCGTCCCGGGTGGGCGCTGTGAGGGCGGCAGCGAGTGCGGGGGCGGATCGATCTGCGTGCACACCCCCGAGGGCGAGGGCCGCTGCGCGCGGACCTGCGATCCGACCGCGCCACCGTCGGCCTGCACCTGTCGCGCGATCACGACCCCGGAGGTCGCGGTGTGCTCCGAGGATCTCCGGCGCGATTGAGTTCCGATCGGTGCACCGATGCGCGCTGCGGACGCGGTGCATCACAGACGCGGGGGTCCGATCGCTGTTACGTACCCACGGGTGGGGCCCCAACTGCGCGCCTACCTCGATCGCCTGCCGGCGGGGCTCGACAGCTACCCCGAATGCCGGGCCAAGGCGTCGTTGTACCGCGGCATGACCGACGGGCTCACCGTCGACGCCAGCGGCCTGGCGCCCGAGCTCGTCGATCTCCTCGAGCAACCGAGGCCGGTCACCGACTGGATCCCCGAGGTCCACAGCCACGCGATCCTGCTGGCGCAGTACGATCAACACTTCGACGACCTCGAGGTGTTCGGCGCGCACAGCTACGCGTACCAACACCGGATGTGGTCGAGCAAGCTGTACGCGTTCATGATGCGGTTCGTCAGCCCACAGCGCTTGATCGCGAGCACTTCGCAGCGCTGGGCGCAGTTCCACCGCGGCAGCACGCTGCAGGCGACCCGGACGGGGGACGACACCGCCGAGGTCGTGCTCGAGACCCCGCCGTGGATCTACGACGCGATCTTGTTGCGCAGCCTCACGGAGGGCTTACGGGCGGTCCTCGATCGCAGCGCGATCCCGACGACGCTCACGCTGCTCTCGCAGGAGCCGAGCACGGCTCGGTGGTCGGTCCGCTGGCGGTGATCGGGAGACGCTGCCCGCAACGTCGGCGTTCACCGGCCGATGGTCGGGAACGCGATGCCGTCGACGACGCATGAGCTGTTGGTGCAGGTCCTCCGCGAACAGCCAAAGGTGATCCTCGAGCTCCTGCGCGGCGTGCTGGGCGAGGCCGCCGAGGCCCACTACGAACTGCTCCCCATCCCGGCGACGCTCGCAGACCTCGAGCCCGCGGAGTTCCGTGCCGACCTCGTCTTGCACGGCGCCGGCCCCGTCGGACAGACGTCCGAGCGGACCATCGTCGTCGAGGTCCAGCTGCACGTGGACGACGACAAGCGCTTCAGCTGGCCGTTCTACCTCGTCGGGCTGCGTGCGCGCCTGCGATGTCGCGTCCTGCTCGTCGTCTTGACGCTGGACGACGCCGTGGCGCGGTGGGCCGCCCAGCCCATCGACCTCGACGGCCGCGCCTCCTCCGTGTCCCCCGTCGTGCTGGGACCGACGGATGTCCCTGCGGTGACCGACGCCGCGATGGCTCGCGCGCTGCCCGAGCTCGCCGTCGTCTCGGTGCTCGCCCACGCCGAACGCCCCGACGCCGCGCTCGTCGGCCGCGCCCTACTCGAGGCCTGCCGCGACCTCGACGACGCCCGCGCGCGCCTGTACACTGACGTGGTCTTCGCCTTCCTGAACGACGCCGCCCGGCGTGCCATCGAGGCCGACATGCAGATCGACAACTACGAGTACCAGAGTGAGTTCGCCCGACGCATCCTCGCGCAAGGCCGCGAAGAAGGTCGCGAAGAAGGCCGACTCGAAGCCCTCGCGGCCGCGATCCTCGAGGTGCTCGCGGTGCGTGGTCTCGCGGTCGATGACACCGCGCGGGACCGGATCGCCGTGTGCCGCGACGTCACGCAGCTGCATGTCTGGCTCGCCGCCGCGGTCACCGTCGACAGCGTCGAGCGGCTGCTGGCCTAGCGCTCACGCGACGGCGGCCGCACGCCGTCGCACCGACTCGCGCGAGCTCAGCGCCTCTTCCAGCGCCCGATCGCGCACCATCCGACGTCGCAGCACCAGCGGGGCGGCGTGGATGCGGAGCAACGTCTCCTCGGCACTCGACGTCATCACCTCGACCGCGAGGTCGACCCGAGTGGCGCCATCGCCGAGGACGATGCGCAGCACCAACAGCTGGTCCGCCACGAGGTGGAGGCGCGCGCCACGGACGGGGACCACGTGCAGCGCCTCGGGGCCGAGACTCCGGACGACCACCGGGTGCTCGAGACCCGCCACCAACAACGAGACCCGCGGGACCGTCGACTCGACGATCTCCCCGGGGGGCAAGCAGCGGTGCAACAGCTCGTCGACGGCAACGGTGACGGTCATGGAACCCCGACGGCACGTTCATGGAACCGCGCAGGGCGGGACTTCGAACCCACGGCGTGCGCCAAGCCACACGCCGCGCGGCGGAGCTCACGCCGACGCCCGCCTCGTCGGGACCCGCCGGCGCTTCACTCGACGACCGTCACGCGACTCGACGAACCGTGGCCGAACCGCTCGGGTTCGTACATCTCCTCGGCCTTGACCGGAGGCAGGAGGAACTCGCCGATGGTCGTCGCGCGCGCGGTGTAGCTGTACGTGTAGACCCCCGCGGGCATCTGGTCGGCGAACAGCAGCATCCGGTCGTCGCGCAGATCGGTGTGGCTGAACGTGTACCACCACCCCCACCACCAGCCGTCGTCGCCGCCGCCACGGCTGCCCGACGACTCGGAGAGCGCGCCGACGGAGGTGACGAACTTGGGGTTCTGCCCCTCGAAGCCCGCCGGCAGCGGATCGTCGACGACGACGTAGTTGGCCCGATCGGCGACCACCAGCGAGATCGTGATCTTCACGTTGGTCCCCGCCCGCACGATCCAGTCGCCATCCTCGGTCTGCTTCACGGCGTCGGGATCGACCTTGCCGTCCTGACCCGGCAGCGCCTCGTACGCGCGGTAGACCGTGAAGCCCTGATCGGTGGCCATCAGCTTCAGGTCCTTGGGCGCGTAGCGCAGGCCCATGCGGTAGTACAGCTTGCCCGCCCCCTGCTTGGCCAGCGTCAGCGTCTGGCTGGTCGAGCGCTGCAGGGTCTGCATCGGGATCGTCTGGTCGACCGTCGTCATCGAGCGCCCGGCGAAGGCGTGCTCGCCGGCGAACAGATCGTCGAGCCAGATCTGCGCGGTGTAGTTCGGCTCGTCCTTCTCGACGACCTCGAAGTAGCGGCTCGCCGCGACCAGGGCCCATGCGTTGGCGTGGGTCGAGATCCATCGACCGCCGCGCTTGGGATCGCGGTCGTCCATGATGCCCGCGATGATCTTCGGCAGGCGGGTGTCACTCGGATCGATCTCGAGCAGCGCCATCAGGACGACCGCGTCGGTCTGAGCGCTCGAGTGCATCAGCAGTCGCAGCCCATCGGCCGCGGCCTCGCTCCGGCCCTCGGCGAAGTGGATGGTCCGCGCCGACTCGACGACCGCGTCGCGCAGCTCCTCCATGATCACGTCGCGCTCGCGCGTGCGGCCGTAACGATGCGCGGCCGACATCAGGAGCACCCTGCTGTACAGCGGGATGTCACTGCGGTGGCGCCACACGGTGTCGAACAGCGCGAGGCCGCGCTTCTCCCCCGACAGCAGCCAAAGGCCGAACGCGCGCGAGCCCCAGTCGTAGTAGTCGCCCCAGCGGCTGCGATGGCCGTACTGCACGAAGTTCTCGATGTAGTTCAGGGCGCGCTCGAGGTTCTCGGCCTTCACCTCGTAGCCGCGGCGCTTGCCCTCGAGTAGCGTGAACGTCACCCAGTTGGTGAGGTACGGCCAGCTCTCGCGGGTGTCCCAGTAGCCGAAGCCACCGTCGTAGAGCTGATGCGTGAGTAGCTTGGCGATGCCCTCGCGGGCGAGCTCGTCCCGGGTCGCCTTGTCGCGCACGGTGGCGATCGGGAACGCGTCGAGCACGTCGCCCAGCGCGAAGATCGGCAGGATCCGGCTCGCGGTCTGCTCAGCGCACTCGTAAGGGTAGTCGACGAGGTAAGAGACCGCGTCTTCGAGCCCGCTCAGCGCCGTGGAGCTGAAGCTGAGTTCGAGCCCACCGAACGCCGGCAAGGCGTCTTGCGGCGCCTCGATCGTGCGCTGGACCGATGCGTCCGTCATGCCGTAGTCGGCGAACGCCTTCGCAGTCGCGGGGAAGTGCACCGGGATGGTGACCTCGGTGGCGTCACGTCCTGCGTTGCTCATCGCCGCGAACTGCAGGCGCATCTTGCCGACCTGCTCGACCGCCATCGCGAAGCGGACCTCGCGGGACTCGCCGGCGGGGATCTCGACGAAGCTCTCGGTCTGCCCCGCGAACGCCACGTTCAGGCCGCGGGTACCGACCAGCACCTTCTGCGGCTCGCCGGTCTGGTTGTCGACCATCACCGAGCCCTCGAACGCGTCGCCGAAGTTGGCGAAGCGAGGCAGCGAGGGCCGGATCATCACCGGCTTGCGCACGCGGACCGAGCTCTCGCCGCTGCCGAAGCGGTCGGCCGCGCTCGGGTCGATCGCGACCGCCATGATGCGGAACGTGGTGAGGTTCTCGGGCATCGGGATGTCGACGCGCGCTTCACCGTTCTCATCGGTCATGATCTCGGCGTCGAAGAACGCCGTGGTCGCGAACACAGTGCGTAGCGACACGGCCTGTGCCATCGCGGCGCCGGGATCGAAGGCCGCGGCTTCGCTCGTCACCGTGCGTACGTCCGCGCGGGCCCGCGAGCGCTTGGACTCCACGGCCTTGGCCGGCGCCGCGCGCTGGGCGGACTCCTCGGCCTCGGGCTGCGCCATGTCGTCAGCCATGCCGCCGCTGCCGCGCCCGTATCCGCTGCCGGTTCCGGCGCCGCTGCCATGACCGATCGTACCGATCGAGCCGAGCCCGATCATGCCCTCGTCGCTGCCACCGCCGCCGCGTCCGGTGCCGGAGAGGCCGAGGCCCGCGGGCTCCGGCGCCGTGGGCACGTCGTCGCGCGCGAGCACGTTGGTGTGCAGCGCGTGCAGCCACACGTCGCCGGCCCGCTTGGCGTGGAAGAACGCCACCGGATCCGGCGTCTTGAAATCCATCAGGCTGAGCACGCCCTCGTCGACGACCATCACCGCGACGGCGGCGGGCAACGCCGCGCCGCTGTCCTTGCGCGTGGTCTTGATCGACAGCGACAGGCTCCCCTTGGGCTCGATCTCCTTGGCGTGGGGCTCGAGCACCACCGCGATGGTCTTGCTGTCGGTCACGACGTCGAGATCGACCTGCCCCGCGGCGGCCGCAGGCATGCCGAGATCCTGACCCTTGGGCGCGCCGGCGATCTCGGTGCGACCGCGGGTGAGCAACGCCGAGAGCGTCACGCCCCCGACCATCGCCTCGGTGATCGGCACCTCGAGCGCGTGCGCGCCACCGTGCACGACCACGGGGTACTCGTCGGCGATGCCCTCGCGTTCCACGACGACCACGCCGCGGGCCTCGGTGAACGGCGACCGCAGCAGGATCTTCGCGGTGTCGCCCGGCGCGTACTTGCGCTTGTCCGCGACGAGATCGACCCGGCGCTCGTCGTTCTCGTTCCACACGACCTCGTCCTTGCCGTGGGCGTACAGCGTGATCTCGCTGCGGGCCTCGCGGCCGCCGGCGTCCTTGGTCGTCGCCTTCGCGACGTAGGTGCCGGCGCGGTCGGGCGTCACCGCGCACGACTGCGGCGCAGCGTCGGAAGACAGCGCGCAGCCGCCGGCCTTCACCTCCGTGGTCGTGTACTCGAAGCTCCACCGACCGTCCTTCTCGATCGGCTTGCGCACCGTCTCGCGACGCACGAACTCCACGGTGATCGCGTCGCCCTGCGTCCGCGCGCCCTCGAGGTCGACGACGACCGCCTCGATCGCAGTCGCCTCGCCCTCGCGCAACACGCTGCGCTCGCTGCGGAGCCCGACGTAGAGCTTGGCCGGGTGCACGACGAAGCTCCCGCTGCCCGCGATCGCCTGGCGGTTCTCGTCGGTCACGGTGGCAGACAAGGTGTACGTCGCCGCGCGCACCGGCTCGGGCAGCGCCACCGGGGCGGCAGGATCGACCGGCGGCACCACCGTGCCCGGCGGCGGCGGCTCGCCGGCGACCACCGCATGCTCGACGGTCAGCTTGCCGCGGACGTCGAGCACGCCGGTGGCGTTCTTCACCGCGACGCTCGCGTGGCCCCAACCGCCGTACTCGCCGTCGTAGAAGCCTCGACCGCGGCGCGCGTAGCCGCCCCAGCCGTAGCGCGGCGGGCTGCCGAAGGTGAACGCGTCGTTCTCGGACCCCGGCGGGCGGAAGTCGGTCTCGCTGCGGGTCAGCGCCCAGCCGACCTCGCCACCGACCAGCGGCGCGCCGTGCAGGTACTCGCCGCGGATCTCCGCGACGAGCGTGTCGCCGAACACGAGCGCCTTGCTGTCGGGGCGCTCGACCTTCACCGTGAACTCGGGCGTCCGGTAGGTCTCGACCGAGATGCCGTGGCTGAAGGTCCGCGACGAGTCGAACAGGCTCGGGACCTCGGCCGCGAACTGGTAGTACCCCGTGCCGCCCTCCTCCTTGGTCGGGATGTCGACCGACAGCGTGCCGAACGGGCCGATCTTCACCTCGCCCGACGCGACCTCGACCCCGCGCGGATCGGTGACCCGGTACTTGGCCTGGCTGTTCTGTCGCCACCACGCGGTGCCGCCCTTGGGCCCGCGGGTCTGCTCGCGCATCACCCCGACCAGGTGGACGGTCTCACCGGGCTTGTACGGCGCGCGATCGGTGAAGAAGAACGCCTGCGGCTGGTCCTCGACCGCGCCCCAGGAGTGCCACTGACCCCGCGCGTCGTTCTGGTCGAGGCGCATGAACGACGCGTCGCCGCCGTGCTCTGCGACGACCACGAACGCCGAGCCATAGGCGGACGTCGTGAAGGTCGCATGTGCGATCCCCTCGGCGTCGGTGGTTCCGGTCCACGCCGGCTTCGACCCCGCACGGCCCAGACTCAGCGCGGCGCCCTCCACCGGCTCACCGGTCGACAACCGCGTGACCATGAACGTGCCCGAGTCGCGATCGATCGCCGCCGCGATCCCGAGATCGGTGACCTCGACGAGCTGCGTGAGCCCGGCGCGCCAGGTCCAGTCGCGCTCGCGGATCTCGTTGGAGCGCGCGACGACCCAGCCCATGTTGCGGGTGTCGAGCATCGCCCCGAGATCGAGCGCGAAGTCCTGGGCCTTGCGCCGCGACGCCTTGACGTCGAAGTGCTTCGACCACGTCGACTTCACCCCCGAGCGCGGCCATCCCCACTCGGAGTCGTGCGCATAGAGGTCGATGAACTGCCCGAGCTCGGCGGGGGCGAACGCCGCCCCCTCGACGTCGAGCGTGTTGATGCCCGCGATGCGCAGATCCAGCTGCTTGGTCGCGCCGGCCTCGATGACCGCCGGGCTCACGCCCGTGCGCTTCGTCGCGACCTGCGGATAGTGGGGCCCCAGGCGCACCGACGCCTTGAACGGCCGCGCGAGGCGCTGGCCATGGCTGTCGAGCAGGCCCGCGTCGACGGTGACGGTGTACGTCGTGTCGCCGAGGAAGTCGCCGCCGAGCTGGATCCCTCCGTACGAGGTGATCGTCAGGTTCTCGACCGCCGGAGTGACGTGGACCTTGTCCTCGAGCTTGGG
Source organism: Nannocystaceae bacterium (assembly GCA_044344875.1). Taxonomy (GTDB): domain Bacteria; phylum Myxococcota_A; class Polyangia; order Nannocystales; family Nannocystaceae; genus Xiheibacterium. The sequence continues at coordinate 35,446 of JBIJCC010000039.1, read as the reverse complement.
ATCGGCGACGGGCGTCGAGGCATCGAGGGCGATGCCGTTGCCCGCGTAGCACGTCCCGTAACACGGGCTCTTGCTCAGGATGAGCGGCGGATACGTCGAGAACGACGTCGTGATCGCGCCGCCTCGCTCGGGCCCCTCGCCGAACACGCCGGCGGGCAGCGACACGGTGTAGCGGGTGTTCGGCGACAGCGGCGACTTGGGCTGCAGCACCACGATGCGATCGCGCTGCCACGGCTCGAGGCGCTCGGCGCCCGGCGGATCGACCGCCGTGAACGCGACGTCCTTGCCGCCACCCCTCCACTTCAGCGCCGCGAGCAACGCGGTGCGCTGCACCGGCTGGTTGAAGGTCAGCGTGACCTTCTGATCGAGCGCGTGGCCCACCGAGGTGTCGTACGGATCGGCGCTCGCGAGCGCGAGCGTCGGCGTCGAGATCGACCACGTCACCGCCTCGGCGAGCTTGTTGCCCGACGTCGAGACCGAGTCGGCCGGCACGCGCACCGTGTACTTGGTCGAGAACGGCAGGCGCCCCTCGGGGTAGAACGCCACCGTGCGCGTGCCGAGCCAGCGGGCCTTGCCCGCGACCGCGGGCTCGATCACCAACGGCACCGTCTTGGTCGCGAGGGCCTCGACGGACGCCAGCGGCACCATCGGCTGGTTGAACGTGACGCGGATCGCATCGACGAGCTCCAGCGCGCCGGTGGGACCGAAGCGCTCGACCGTCAGCGGACCGGTCGTGACCTCGGGTCGGCTGGTCTCGGGCGGCACCTCCGGCGGGAACGCCAGATCGATCGTCTCGCCGACCGTCGGCGGCTTCTCGGGGCCGGACCGCGGCGTGATCACCGAGGCGACGTCGCCGGGGTGGGTCTCGAGCGGCGGCACGCCCGACCACAGATCGAGCGTGACCGCGGCGGCCTCGGGCACAGGCGCGACCTCCTCGACCGGCGGCGGGACGTCCTTGTCGGCGCAAGCAGCGAACAACGCGAAGATGGCGAGCGGTCGGACCCGGTGGGACGTGCGGAGGCTGGCCATGGACACCCGAGCGTAACGGTTTTGGGCGCGGCGCATCGACGCCGCGACCCGAGCCCGAGGGGAACGCACGGGCGCGTCGGACGTTCTCGCTACCGCGGCCGGTGACGCGCGATGAAGTCCGAGGGCGCGAGGTACCCCGAGCGCTCGCCGTAGCCCTCGCCCAGCGGCGCGCCGACGATCGCCCGCAGCTCCAGGTGCAGGTGCGCGAGGTACTGGCCGCCCGCGCTGCCGATCGTTCCGATCGGCTGCCCGCGCAGGACCACCGCGCCGGGCACGACGTCGATCCGATCGAGGTGGGCGTAGAGCGACTCGACGCGCGCGCCGGACCGCTCACCGCACTCGTGGGCGATGCGCACGACGTTGCCCCATCCCCCACCCTCGTCGGCGGCGGCGCTCACGATGCCGTCGGCGATGGCGTGCACCGGATCGCCGAGATCCGAGTCACCGCCGCCCAGGCCGTTCCAGTCCTCACCGAGGTGCGCGTTGTCCCCGAACGGCTGCGCATCGTAGTAGCCGACCGCGTCCGGCGGGCCCACCGGCCAGTCGAAGCCGCCGCAGGGCGGGGGCGCGGCCGGCACCTGGGGCGCCGAGGACTCGGCCGCGCACGCCGACAGGGCGAGGATCAGCGCGATCGTGCGGCGCACGTCGGTGCCCGACGCCCGGGCCCCCGCGCTTGTTCCCGCACCAGCTGCCCCGCGCCGGTTCGGTCGAGCCCCGCGGGAACCCGTGGCCCGGACGCGGCACGAACGAGGGAGGTCGACCATGCGTGATCCTGCCTTCTCGAGCCTGGGCCCCAAGCAGCGACAGATCCTGGCCAACTCCGGCGTCACCGCGGACCAGTTCGACCAGGCCCCGCGGGTGCGCAGGGCGGCGTTCTTCACCATCACCTTCGCCCTGGCCCAGCGCGCCCTGCTGCGGGTGACCCAGCTGCGGCTGCGCCAGGGGCTCGCGGGGATCCGCGAGGATCGGCTCTTCTTCGAGTACCAGGCCGAGTTCGTGGCCGAGGTCCAGGAGAACACCGGCCGCGGCCGCGACACCTTCAAGGCCGACACCTTCGAGAAGCACGACGGCATCACCGACGCCGTGCGGCAGACGACGGCATTCTTGTCGCTGCAGATCGGCTGGGCCGTCGGCGACAAGATCGAGATCGACATCGACGTCGGCAACCCACAGAACCCGGCCGGCATCGTGATGCACTCGCTCGAGCTGATCAACAACAAGGCCCTCGGCAAGGTCGGCAGGTTCCTCCGCATCCCCGGCGCCCGCGACCACACCGACCACACGATCCTCTCGAAGATGCTCCACGCCGCGCCGGTGTGACGCGGGGCTGCGGGCAGCGAGCTCCCCTGGTTCCGACGGGCCCGCGGCCACACCGCCGCCCGAACGCCCCGGCCGGACCCATGACGTTCGGAGGATGGTGGCCGGTCCCCGGCGGCCCTATCCCCAGTCGGCATGGATCACCTCCCGCGCTGGCTCCTCGCCGCGTTGCTGTCCGGCTGCGCCGAGGACTTCGACCTGGTACCGCCGACCGTCGACCAGGATCCGGATCTCCCCGCGCTCGAGTGGAACGGGTCGCGGTTCCACGTCGATCGCTCGGGCGCCGACGTCGGCGTGCCGATCCTCTTCCTCGCCGGCGGTCCGGGCAACGACGTCTCGTACCTCCGGCGCCTCGACACCGCCTGCGACGGGACATGGCTCGGTGACGAGCACCCGCTGGTGTTCTGGGATCAGCGCGGCTGCGGACTCTCGCGGCGGCACGGCGACGAGAGCCTGACCATGGAGGTGTTCCGCGAGGACCTCGACGGTCTCGTCGAGCTCCTCGACCCGTCGGGCGACGGCGTGATCCTCGTCGGTCATTCGTGGGGCGGCATGTTCGCCGCGGACTACACCGACCGTCACCCCGAGCGCGTCCGCGGCCTCGTGCTGATCGAACCCGGCGAGCTCACGCAGGCGCTGCTCGATCAGAACTCGACCCCCAGCATCGTCACGCCGGCGTCGGAGTGGGTCAACGACTTCGCGTGGGGCCAAGAGCTCATCACGCTCGACGACCACGAGCGGCTCGACTTCTACGCGCTGTTGGCCGCGAAGGACGCCCAGAGCTACCGCGTCAACCGCGAAGAGGCGCCGAATACCCGCCTGGGCGGCGCGGTGATCCGGCACAGCTTCCTCGGCGAGTTCTACCCGCGCGACTACGACTTCACGCGCAACCTCGATCGTTTCACCACCGAGGTCCTCGTCATTGCCGGCGACACGCCGACCAGCGATCTCGGGGTCGAGCTGCAGCAGCGCCAGCTCGGGTTCTTCGTCGCGCCCACGCTCGAGGTGTTCGAGGGCTCGGGCCACACCGACGTCGTATGGGCGGATGGCTGTCGCTCCGCAGGCCTCATCGACGCGTACCTCGCCCGCGTGGAGGAGGCCCGATGATCGCCCTGGTCGTGGGTCTCACGCTGCTCGCCGAGCTGCCGACCGTGCCGATGGGGATGGACCGCGGCCGTCCCTCCGCCGTCGGGCTCAGCACCGGCTTCGACGACGCCGTGCTGCCGCTGTCGCTCTCGTATGCGACCGGGCTGCGCGCGTTCCACCGCCCGCTGAACCTCGGCGGCGCACTGACGACGCCGATGTTGCGGCCCGGCCTCTCCGATCTGCGCGGTCGCGTCGACGCCGAACTCGACCTCCATCGACGTCCGGGCTGGATGGTCCGCATCGCGCACGGCTGGTCGATCACCGGGACGCGCAACGCTGCGTTCCGTGCCGTCGGCATGGCCACGCGGCTCGGCGTCACGGCCGGCTGGTCGATGCGACGCTTCGCGATCGGCGGCGAGCTGGTCGGCGGACTGACGCTGTTCACGTCGATCCGCACGACCGCATGGGCGCGCGAGATCGGCGGGCTCACGTTCACCCGCGGCACGCTGGCGACACCCGCGTGGTCGCTGGAGGCGGGCATTCGCGCGGGCGTGCTGCTCGGCCGGTGCGAGCTCCAGCTGCGGGCCGGGTTCGATCGCAAGGGCCGCTACAACCTGGCGATCCCGCCGGTGTACGCCACGCTCGGGGTCGCGATACGCTGGGGCGCGGACGAGATCCGCCGGCCCTCCCGCCGGGGACGGGCACGAACCGGGGCATGAGCCACGATCCGCCGATCACCGCGCGAGCGTCGACACTCTCCGAGATGTCGCAGCTCTTCCGTTGGGGGAGCCAAGTGGTCGCGGCCGCCGGTTGGGGCAAGTCGTTGTTCACCCAGCCCCACGCCTCGCTGCTCGTCGCGGGGCTGATCTACTCCGCATCACTGTGGCTCGTCACCGGCTCGACCACGCCCTGGATCCAGCGGACGTCCCTCGCCGTCGCGATGGCGGCGCTGCTGACGTGCATCGCGGCGAGCAACAACGAGGCACTCGTCTCGTTCGCGCCGATCATCCCCATCGTTGCCCTCGCGCTCGGGCTCGGGCCCGCGTTCGCGGTCATGACCGCGGTGACCCTGTGGGCGAGCGCGGTCAGCGTGTACTTCGGCGACGATCTCACGGGGACCTCGCAGATCTTCATCGCGATGTTCGGCAGTGGTGTCTTCCTGGTCGAGTTCTCGCGGCTGCTGCTCCGCGAGCGAGAGGACGCGCGGTCGATCGCCCGGCAATCGTCGCGGATCGCCGAGCTCTCGGCACTCGTCGAGCGCCAGCGCGTCGCCCAGGCGATGCACGACGGCATCGGTCACTACCTGTCGGCCGCGATCGTCCAGCTCGAGGTCGCCCGGATGAGCCGCGACCTCGCACCCGAGCGCGCCGATGCGAGCGTCGCCCGTGCCCGCGAGCTGGTCGCCGACGGCATGGCCGAGGTCCGCCACGCCGTCGCTGCGCTCCGCGAGCGCGCGCCGTCGTCGTTCGAGACCGCGCTGGTGGAGCTCGTCCGCGCCAGCGAAGAGGCCGGGGTCGAGGTCGACGTGACGCGCGTCGGCACCGAGCGCCGCCTCAGCCCGGAGGCCGCATGGGCCCTGTACGGCACGATCCAGGAGGCGCTGACCAACGTCCGCAAGCACGCGCGAGCGCGGCACGTGCAGGTGCACCTTCGCTACCTCGAGGAAGCCGTCGAGCTCGAGATCGTCGACGATGGTGTGGGTGCACCAACGATCGAACCCGGCACGGGACTGCGCGGGATCCAGGAGCGTGCCGCGTTGTTCGGCGGTGCGGCGAGCTTCGCCTCCGGCGCCCGGGGCTTCACCGTCACGCTGAGGCTCGTGGCATGACCCCGATCCGCGTCCTGCTCGTCGACGACGTCGAGGCCTACCGCAGCGGGGTGAGGGCGCTGCTCGGCGAGGTGCCAGACCTGTCGATCGTCGCGGAGGCAGCGGACGGTCGTGAGGCCGTTCGTCGTGCGCTGCTCGAGCGACCCGACGTCGCGCTCGTCGATCTACAGCTGCCGAACCTCGATGGCGTCGAGGTGACACGGCGACTCCGGATCGAGCTGCCCAGCTGCCGGATCGTCATCCTCACCACATTCGACGACGACGACCGTCTGTTCGGGGCCCTTCGCGCGGGCGCGAGCGGCTACCTCACGAAGGATGTCTCGGCGCCGCGGCTCATCGAGGCGGTCCGTGCCGCGGCTCGCGGCGAGTCGGTCCTCGCGTCGCGGGTCGTCGGCAAGGTCATCGCCGAGTTCGCTCGACTCCCGGCGCGGGAGAGCGCGGGCACGGTCGAGCTGTCGCCGCGCGAGTCCGAGGTGCTGACCTTGCTCGCACGCGGCGCGGTCAACAAGGAGATCGGCGCGACCCTCGGGATCACCGAGGGCACGGTCAAGAACCACCTCACGAGCCTGTTCGCGAAGCTCGGGGTCACCCACCGCACCCAGGCCGCGCTGCGGGCCCGCGAGCTCGGGCTGCTGTGAGACCGGCGCGTCAGTCGTTCGCGTCGCCCTCGAGCAGCGATCGCGCCAGGACCACCGCCTGGTCGCTCCACTCGAAGTGCCGAGGCTCGGCCTCGAGCACCGCGAGCGCAGCGCTGACCCGATCGCGGGTGACCGCGTCACCGCCACGACGCCGCTCGCACTCGGCCAGGTACACCGTGAGCATCGCCCCCCAGACCGGTTCCGCGGCCGTCGACGGCCGGGCGAGTGCGATGTGGATGTGGGCCTCGGCCTCGGCGTCCTCCCGCACGAACAGCAACGCGGCGACCAGCCCGACGTCGACGGTCGGCGAGAGGGCGCCCGGGCCAGCCCGCGCTCGATCGCCCGACGCACACGCGCCGGCAGACCCGGCACCACGAGGGCGGTCGGCTCCTCCTCGGCGATCGCCAACGCGATGCCGCGGGCGTCGTCGTGGGCGCCGAAGGGGTGACGACCCGCGAGCGCCTCGAACAGCGCGACACAGAACGCGAACTGATCGGTCGCCGGTGTGATGGGCTGACCCAGGATCTGCTCGGGCGCCATGTAGCGCGGCGTCCCCGGCCCTGCGAGTCCGCCGCGCTCCGTCGACGCCGCCATCGCCACGCCGAAGTCCATCACGCGAACCCGACCCCGCGCGTCGATCATCACGTTCCCGGGCTTGAAGTCGCGATGCACCAGTCCCGCCCGGTGGGCCGCCGCCAGCCCGTGTCCCGCGCCGGTGAACGTGCGGAGGATGTCGGGCCAGGCGCGGGGCGTTCGCAGCCACTCGCCCAGGGTCTCGCCGTCGACGAGCTCCATGGCCACGAACACCGCCTCGCCCACGCGACCGATGTCGAACACGCTGACCACGTTGGGATCGGCGAGGCGAGCGAGCGCGCGGGCCTCCGCCATCAGCGTCGCGGCAGGATCCGCGTGGTGAGACTTCAAGAGCTTGACGGCGACCCGACGGTCGAGCTCGGGATCGTAGGCGGCGTACACGACGCCCATGCCGCCGGCGCCGATGCGCTCGAGCACGGTGTAGCGGGCGAGGAGATCGCCGCGGGACAACGGCGCGTCGGCATGCCGCGAACCGCCGTCGGCGACCTCGGTGGGGTCACCCAGGGGATCCTCGCGGCGCACGTCCGTCGGGTCGGGGCTCGCCAACCGGACGCAAGTCTAGCAGGCCGTCAGCCTCGCTAGGAGGCCGAGCGCGGCCGCGACGTCCTCGGCTGAACGCCGGATGGAGCACCGCTCAGCCCGATTCGGGGCACACCGGCTCCTCGCCGATGCACATCGTGTCATCGACCGGGGTGGCGTCGGTCGCCCCGCACACTTCGTCGGAGTAGAACGACGGCGACCACAAACACGGCACGAGGCCCTCGAGATCGGGTGCTGCGAGACAAGCCTCGAACCACGCGTCGTCGCGCAGCCCGAGCATCCGCTGGCGAAGCGAACCGCTCAGGTCTTCCGTGATGTCCTCGAGGGTGAGCACCCCGTTTCCGATCACCGCGTACTCGGTCTCGACGACGGAGAAGCCGCTGCCGAGCGAGATTCTGACGACGTGCAGCGCGTGCTCCCCGGCGCGCATGGACTCGAGCACGCAGCGCGCCGCGGTCTCGGAGGCCTCGCGCTCTTCGTCGGTCAGATCGAATTCGGCGAACTCCCCACAGGCCTCGTTGGAGGTGAACGCAAGCCGGACCAGCTCACAGGGCACCGGCAGATCAGGGCAACTGCGGGGTTCGAAGGGCGGGGTGTCCGAATAGTCGAAGTAGTAGACCTCCCCCGAATACTCCCAGCAGCCGTCCTCGAGGGTGTCCTCGCCCGCATCGGCACCGACGCTGGTCTCGGTCGTGGTCGGCCCGGGATCGCTGTCGGCGCTGGTCTGCGTCGTCGTGCTGGCGTCGGCCGACGACATCGTGTCGGGCGACGACATCGACGCGTTGGAGTTGGTCGTGCTTTCGGTGCTGTCGCCGGCAGCCGGCTCGTCGCCTCCTGGCGCACAGGCGCCGAGCACCGCGGTCAGGGACCAGATCAGTGGCCGGATCGTGGATCGGGGCAGCGTGCGCGTCGCATGGGCAAGGGAGAGCTCGGTATCCAAGGGGTGTCGCGTCATGCGGATCCCGTCGCGGCCGGGCGCGAATCGATCGCCGAGGCGGCGTCAGCGTGCCGTGCGATGACGCACGAGACGCGGTCGGTAGGGACGAACGCGACGATGCGCCACCGCGGTTTGCGGCGAGCTGCTCGAGCGCGACGCCACGCTGAGATCGATCAGCAGTCCGCGGCGAGCACACCGTCGCCGCACGACCAGCCCGCATCGGTGCACACGCCGTCGTAGATCTCGAAGACCTCGCACGACGGCACGCACAGGATCGGATCCTCCCCGCACGGGAACTCGCACACCGTCGCGGGGACGCCCGTGACACAGGACCACTCGCCGTCGGTGCACGTCGCCTCGCCGGCGGCCGTGCCTCCGCACTGATCGAGGCAGGGCACGATCGCATCGCCGCACGACGCGGCGCAGCTCTCGAGCAGCGCACCGTCGCCGCAGTCCCAGGCGTCGCCGATGCACTCAGCCTCGTAGATCTGGCCCTCTTCGCAGGACTCGATGCACTCCAGCGGCTCCTCGCCGTCGCACGCCTCGCAGCTGCTCGCCGCGACGCCCTCGGGACAGACCCAGGTACCGCGCTCGCACACCGCATCGCCGAGCTCGACGCCGCCGTCGCAGGTCTCGAGGCACGGCTCGGCCGAGCCGGGACACGCGAAGGTCGTGTCGTCGGTGTCGACCTCGCCGGTGTCGGTGGCGACGCCGCCGGACGACGACGCGTCGGGCGGTCCGTCGGGCGACGCGACCGGATCCTTCGGCGCATCGGCCGAACAGGCGAGCGCGCCTGTCAGGCACAGGCCCATCCCGATCGTCCACAGGCGCGACTTGGTAGCGGTTTGGCGTTTCATCGTCGACTCCGTCCTCGTGTGCACGGCGCTCACAGATCCAGCTTGTAGGCCTCGACGTAGCCCCATTTGCGGGCGCTCGGCGAATACACGTAGACCCAATGACCGCCGCTGCGGGTGAGCCCGGTGACGTCGACGCGCCAGCCGGCGAACACGTTGCCGACCACGAAGTTCACCCGATCCCGCAGGGTCGCGTCCCGCTTGACGCGGACGCTGTGACGCACGATCGGCTCGGGCCCCTGGTGGTAGTCGACCGCGCGCCAACCCGAGTCGGCGACGCGGCTGCGGCCCTCGAGGATCCGCTCGGGCACCGCGATCCCCTCGGGATAGTGGGTCTGTTCCTTGGACTCACCGATGCAGCTGCGCCGCGTGAACCCCCACCACGGGAACGTCTCCTTGCTGCGCGCGGGGTCGGTGACCACCGCCCAGGTATCGTTCACGTTGTAGCGCCAGATGATGTTGCGGCCGGCCTCGATGGTCCACTTGAAGCCCTGGCCCTTCACCCCCGGCTTGGGATAGTTGGGGTAGACCTCGCAATCGCTCTTCGTCTCGTACCAGACGAACAATGGCGTGCTCGATCCGGCGGACGCGATCGGCAGGGTGAGCGGCCCGGCGACGACACCGATGGTGGTCGCCACGACGGCGGCGATGAGACACTTCGAGACAAGCGAGCGGTGGATCATGGGTTCGTCCGTTTCGTGGGTCGGTCGACGGTGGTCGTAGGCGGTGGTCGAGGGGGCTCAGGGAATGAACGGCTCCGAGCAGAACCCGCCCACGCACACTGCGTTCTCGTCGCAGCAGTCCGCGGCGGTCTCGCACGCGTCCTCGAGCTGCGCGCAGGCCTGGGGCTCGCCGCAGACGTTCTGCCCGGTGGCCTCGTCCCAGATGCAGAAGCCCTCGCAGCACTCGTAGCCGGCCTCGCAGGCCGCCCCGAGGCCCTTGCACGGGCTGAGCGCCCAGTTGCCGCGCATGTTCTGGTTGTCGAGCTCTTGGCCCGGCAGCCAGAACGCCGGGTGGCTCGGGTCTTCGCCGGGCGTGGGGACGGCATCGATCGCCGTGACCCACAGCTGCTTGCGTCGGGTGTCGACCGCCTCGTCGGTCAGCAGGTTGCCGTACGTCCGCTCCGAGACGAACACGATCCAGAAGTACCCGCCCGACGACACCGGCGAGAACGTCGGCTCGAAGCCGAGGTGCTGCTGCGCGGGCGGGATCGCGTCGACACCGTTGGCCGCCTCGAGCAGGAACTGCGTCGCACCGTCGACGCTCGTCATCCACAGCTCGCCCGAGGCGCCGCGGGTGCGCGACTGGGTGGCGCGCATGAACGCGATCCACTGCGAGTCGGGGCTGAACGTCGGATACGTGAGCGTCGGCCGCGTGGGGTCGTTGCCGACGATCTGTCGCAGGTTCGAGAACGACGGCGTGGTCACGTCGACATCGGCGAGCCACAGCGTCGACTGCGTGAAGTCCAGGCCGTTGCCGTCGGTGCGCACGCCGAACGCCACCGAGTTGCCGTCCGGGGACCACGCCGGGTGCGTCGGCGTGCCGCCCGGCGACTCGAGGTACGCGAGCGCGTCGGTGCTGTTGGCCAAGCTCAGCACCATCGACGTCGGCGCCAGGGTGTCGTCGGTCCACTGCCGCCAGACCACGTACTCACCCTCGGGCGAGATCGCCTGGAACCCGGACGGAGCTTCGGTGGTGTACAGCGCGTCGCCCGAGTTCGCGTCGTAGAGGCTCCACGGGCTCGCGCCACCGCCGATCGACGCCACGATGGTGCTGCCGTCGCGCGAGACGCTGTGGCAGGCCACACACTGCCCCGGCTGCTTCTTCAAGAAGGTCTGGGGCGCGGTGTCGCCGGGGCTGATGCGCACGATGTCGCCGTTGTTGACCTCCCAGTAGTAGATCGCGCCGCGGAGGTTCGCCGTCGAGAGGTTCCACGTGCGCGTCTCGGGCAGGTACGCGTTCACGCCGTCGTACCGCTGGACCTCGACCGTCACCAACCCGGTCAACGAGTCGGTGAGCTGTAGCCATGCGTCGTGCGGCGCGACGGGCAGGCGATACTGCGACGGCGGAGGCACCGTGGCGTATCCGGTGAAGTCGAATGTGCTGCCGTAGAGGCGCACGCGATAGATGTCCGTCGCGCCGCCGCCGTTCCACATCATCGTCGGACCGGTCAGCCCCCGCGGGAACACGGTGCCATCGTAGGGGTAGAGCACGTCGAGCGCGGGGTCGGGCATGCTCGCCGTGTCGAAGGCCTCCTTCACCTCGGGATCGACGTTCTCGGGATCGTCGACGATCGTGACCTTGATGGTGGCCGTGGTCGTCGCGGTGCCTGCGTCGGCGGCGAACGTGACCGTGCCGGTGCCACCGGCGAGCCCGGTGACGCCGAGCGACCCACCGACGATCTGCGCGAGGTCGGGGCGGTCGAAGCTCCACACGCCGACGAGCGGGATCTGCTCGCCCGCGTCGGTCGTGCCGATCGCGACGAACTCGGTGGGAGGCGGCAGCGCACCGTCGACGACGTCGAGGACCACGTGCTCGGGCTGGATCGCGATCGACACCACCGCGTCGCTCGTCGCCGTGTCGCTGCCGCTCTCGTCCCCGCTCGCGCTGGTCGAGCCGGCCGCGGTCACGCCGGCCCCCTCGCCGTAACCGCCGCCCGAGAACCCGGGAGGTCCCTCGGCGGCGCACGCAGACAGCAGCGCAACGAGGGTGCAACCGGAGGATCTCGAGGGGGAGACGTGCATGGGACCTCGCGCCGTGCAGCCTCGACGGGTCCACCGCAGCGACGCGCCGCGGAGATCCGCGAAAGACCGACGCAAGCGCCGATAGGGGCCGAAAGGACGCAGATCGCGATCGGGCGCCGGTGGCGCGACTGGGCGACGTCGAGGTCGGACCCGAGGGCCGTTGACCGCGACTCGCCAGCGATCGACAAACGGAGAGCCCCGTCGTCGGCGCCGATGAAGACGCAGTACTACACCGCCACGAGCCTCGACGGTTTCATCGCCACCGAGGACGATTCGCTCGACTGGCTGTTCTCCCTCGGCGACGTGGGCGAGACCAGCTATCCGGAGTTCATCGCGGGCGTCGGTGCGTTGGCGATGGGCTCGGCGACCTACGAGTGGATGCTGCGACACGCTGACCGCATCGCCGCCGACATGGGCGCGCCGTGGCCCTACGCCCAGCCCACGTGGGTGTTCTCCACGCGCGCGCTCCCTGGCGTCGCCGGTGCAGACATCCGCTTCGTCCACGGTGACGTGCGACCGGTGCACGCCCGGATGCGCGCGGCCGCGGGTGGGAAGAACCTGTGGATCGTCGGCGGTGGAGACCTCGCCGGGCAGTTCTTCGACGTCGGTCTGCTGGACGAGATGATCGTGCAGATCGGCTCCGTCACCCTCGCCCGCGGCAAGCCGCTGTTCCCGCGGCGGCTCGTGGACGCGCCGCTGCGCCTGTTGTCGGTCCGACAGGTCGGCACCGGCTTCGCCGAGCTGCGCTACGCCGTCGGCGGCGCTCGCCCGAACGACGCCGACGCGACCACCGGCGCCGACGCGACCACCGATGCCGACGCCACGACTCCCTCTGTCTCGAGGTTGGGCACCGGCGAGTCGGCCGCACCGGACGCGGAGGAGGCGGCGTTCTGGGGGCAACTCGAGTACCGCGTCTGCGCCGAGGTCGAAGGCCTGCCGGATCGAGCCCTGCGCCGCTATTGGTGCGACGGGTTCGAGCCGCTCGAGTACCGACTCGCCGACGCGCCGCCCCAGATCCTCGGGCGCGTCTGGCTCGACCAGGAGGCGTGGACGTTCGTGCTCCTGCTGCCGGACACGGTCGCCGACGGCGCGACGATCCCCTGGGCCTCGCTGCTCCCCGCGCCCGGCATGACCGAGTGGCTCTCGTTCGACGTGGAGGCCCGCGAGCTCGTCCTCGAGCCCGCCGCGGCCGTCCCCGACGACGCGCCCGTCCCCGACGACGCGTAGCGCTCAGCCCCGCGAGCGCACCGCGTCGGTGATCACGATCTCGGCGTCGTCCGATCGCGATTCGACCTCACGGGAAGTAGAGCGCGACGATGTCATCCAGCGCATCGTGGGCACGCTGCCCGTAGGTCTCGTCGTACGTCTGCGCCAGCACGTGGTACCAACCCGGCCCGTAGTCGGGCGAGTCACCTTCCGGCATGCCGGGGTGGAGTTCCTCGAACAACTCGAGGAACTCGGCGTTGTCGTTCGGGATGAAGTCGTGATAGCGCAGCAGGTGGTCTCGCATCGTGGTCGACACGGTGAGACCCTTGGCGTCCATCTGGGCGCGCAGGGCGACCGGGTCGACAGGGTGGATCCCCCAGAAGTGGATGAGCGGGGTCAGGTCCTCGCCCGCCTCCACGGACAACCGCAAGATCCGGCTGTCCGTGCCGTCGAGACCGTCGGACGGCGTATTGGCCATGTAGTCGAGGTGTTCCTGATGGTTGAAGTCCGTGAACGCCTCCCACCCGAACAACCGCGCGATGTCGATGTACTTCGCCCGCCCGCGGTACTGGTACCGGAACTCATCCTTCGTCGTGTTGCTGTAGTTCATCTCCGCGCCGTTGCGGAAGTTCTCGGTGACCATCCAGTCCTGGGCCGCTTGGTCGGGCGTGAACCCGATGTCGGTGCCCGTGCTCGACCACGCAAACGCCTGGTCGAGGTCGTAGCCGAACCGCGTGTTCATGACGTAGGCCGCGGGCATCTCATTGGTGGTCTCGACCTCGCCGCGGAACATCGAGTGGAGCTGCGCGTGGCCGAGCTCGTGGAACTCCGCCCAGGTCTCCAAGGGGTTGGTCACCATCGGGTGCTGACTATCGCCGGCTTCTTCCGCCCGAGGGTCGTAGGTGTAGTTGACCTGCGGGTATCCGACCCCGTAGACACCCCACATGATGTTGACGTCGACCCCGAGGTACCCAACGACGTCGTTGCGATTCTCGGGCGGGATCCCCTGCGACTCCGAGAAGGCCTGCATGCTGATGTCCCAGTCGTGGAGGAAGCTCGTGCCGGGATCGTCCTTCGCGGAGACCCAGTTGCTCGGGACGACCATCATGAAGTGGTCGGAGACGAAGACCGCCCACGGCACGCCTGCGGTCCGCCGCTGTTGCCACTCCTCGGGTGTTGTCTCGTCGAAGCTCCGCATCGAGTAGAACGGCGCCTCGACGGCGTTCTCGATCTCGACGTCGACCAGGCCGGCATCGCTGCCGTAGGGCACCTCGAAGTAGATCCCGCCGCCCAGTGGGCTGGCCACGTACGTCACTTCTCGATCGATCTCGAAGCGCCGCGTGACCCGGTCGAATCTCCAGCGCTGGGCGTGGTGGCCGTAGTCTTGGGTGTGCGCCCCAACCTGCACCCGCAAGCCCTTGCCGACGAGCTCCGGCGGCACGTTGACGCGGCCGATCGATCCCGGCGGCAGGTACAACCCGGTGGGCCGGACCTTGGCTTCGGGTGCGAACGCGACCGGACGCCCCCAGATCGGAGGCACCGTCGCGTCGACGGGGACGCGAAGGCTCGCGCTCGGATCGACGGTTGCCGTCACGGCGCCGGGGTAGTGGTCGGCGGTGGCCCACCGCCGCCCCTCGAGCACGTCGCGGCACGCAGCGACCGACTCGCCGCGGAAGACCTCGTCGTGGATGATCTGGAAGACGTCCGCCATCGCGCGGGCATCGCGGACCGCGTCGGGCTCCCCGGGGACGGGTACATCGGCGATCCCGTTCATGGACGCCTCGTTGTCGAACAACGGGCCCGCCATCGCCTCGTAGAGATCCGCCAGGTCGAGCGCGTCGGTGATCAGCGACTCGTCCGTCGGGATGAACGCGGCGTTCTTGGTCACGGTCGCCACCGCCGCCTCGAGCTCGGCCGTGCCGAGCGGCATCTGCCCGCTCACGTGGGCGCGCAGGCTCGCGAGACCTCCGGCCAGCGCTTCGGCGCTGATGCCCAGCACCTCCGCATCGGCAAGCGTCTGCGCGCGGATCTCCCGAGGTGCCAGCACGCGCCCATAGCTCCGGAGATCGGCGATCTCGAACGGCGCGTTCGGGCCATAGCCCTCGTCGCCGATGCGCAGGGTCTCGGTGTAGACGTCTGCGGGCATGTAGCGCGAGTTCGTCACGTCGTTGACCGTGAGCGTGGCGATCCCTCCGTCGCCGCGCAGGGCGTACGTGAGCGTGATCCGAGTCCAGGTGTCAGGGTCGAAGTCGACGGAGCGAAACGACTCCCAGATCTTGCCCGACCTCCCGATGAACCGCGCTTGGAGCCGATCTCCGTTCGGCTCCACCGCGAGGATGAAGCCCTGTTCGCCGCCGTACTGCGAGATCCCAGCGCTCAAGAGCTGGAAGGTCGCGTTGGGGTCGGGCGAGAGCGCCGCCTTGAACCACAGTGAGACGCTGAAGTCGGCGTCGTCCTTGGCCAACTGCAGGCAGCCCTCCTTCTTCAAGTCGATCGACTGCTCGTCGTCGAACCGAAGGGCCGGCAGGCCGAGCGGCCCGGTCGTCTCGGTGATGCCGGGCGTCTGGACCGCGATCCACTCCGGCGCCGTCATGAGCACGCCGTCGCAACCGGTGACCTCGGGCAGCGGATAGGCGTACGGGCACGACGCGGGTTCTTCGTCCGGCCCCTCGGTCGCGGAATCGGTCGACGAATCCGCCGACGAATCCGCCGACGAACCGGGGGTACCGCCCGTCGGATCCGCGGTGCCGCTTCCATCGGTCGTGCCGTCCTGGGCAGCGCTGCCGCTCTGCGAATTGCCGCTGTAGCAGGCGGCGACCATGAACAGCACCGTCAGCGCGGCGTGCGTCGTCGGTCGGACGTCGGCCACCGTGACGACCTGGTTGTGGGGGGGGCGTCGCATCGCATCAAGCTACGCTGACCCCCGGTGAGTCGGAACCGAGCTCCATCGCCGCGCCGGTAACACTCGATTGCACGCGGCAGCGATGGTGCTCGTCAGTGCGTGCGATCGAGTCGATCGAGTTGCCGTGCACACGGTGCCGTCACCGCACGCGTGGTTTGCTGCCCCCGACGGCGCGACGGATGCGTATCGGGTGATGGTGCGCGCGGCGACTCAGCCCAGCGAGCGCACCACGTCCGTCAGCTGGCGCAGGCTCTCGCGCATGCCGCCCTCCATGCCCGACGCGACGACCATGTCGCGGACCATCCGCGACGGATACACGCATCGGTTGGTCATCGTCGTGCGGCCGTCGACCTCGGCGAGCGTCATCGTGACCGTCGAGCCCGACTCGGGGAACGGATCGAAGACCTCGGTCTGGACGACGCGGTGCGGGGCCTCGATCTCGTGGTACGTGCCGGAGAAGCCGACCTCGGTGCCATCGTTGGTGCGCATGACGTAGCGGTAGCGACCGCCGACCCGGAAGTCGACCTCGCACACGGTCATCACACCGCGGGAGCTCGGGGACCACCAGCGGCGGATGTGCTCGGGCTTCGTCACCGCCTCGAACACCAGTCGAGCGGGCGCGGCGAACGAGCGCGAGATCACGATCTCGCAGTCGGAGACGAGCTCCATGGTGGTGCCGTCGTGGTTCGAGTCATTTCTTGGGCCGGCCATGTCGGTGCGTCTTCCTCTCCGTCGCTTCGTTGTGCTTCAGTTCTTCGAGCAGGTGATCGAGGGCGTCGAAGCGCTCGTCCCAGAGCCGGCGGTAGCGCTCGAGCCAACCGTGGAGCTCGCGCAGCGGCGCGGCGCGCAGCTCGTAGACCCGCTGCTGCGCCCGCGGCTGGACCTCGACGAGGCCCGCGTCCTTGAGCACGCGCAGGTGCTTGGACACTTGCGGCTGCCCGAGCTCGAGGCGCTCCACGATCTCGCCGACCGGACGCGGACCCGCCCGGAGCAGCTCGACGATGCGAAAGCGGCTCGGCTCCGCGAGGGCTGCGAACGTCTCGATCACGTCCAGCATATACCCACGTCGGAATATATCCGTCAAGGAATATTTGCCCTCGGCGCCCCGCTGGGAACCACGGCGCGGGGTTGGGCACAGCCCGACCGAACCCCGGAGCACGACCGATGACCCACCACCGCATCCCCCTGTGCATCACCGCCACCGCCCTGATGCTGGCCTGCAACCCCAAGGCCGACGCGGTCGCCTCGCCCGACGCCGCAACGCCGGCCGCGACCACCACGACCGCAGAGCGCGACGTCGCGAGCGTCTGCGCCGACGCGACCGCGGTCGCGGTGCGAGGGGACGCGGTGACGCCGTATGCCGCAGCGACCCCGAATGCCGCCGCGCAGGGCGACGCGTCGCTCGGCGTCTTCGGCATGCTCGGCGACAAGGGCGATCGCTACTCGCTGGCCGACCTGCAAGCGCTGGAGAAGAAGGGCCAGCACCTCGAGCTGCTCCAGCACATCGAGGACGTCGCGCCCGCGGCCCGCGCGGCCAGCTGGGACGCGCTGCTCGCCCGCGCCGCGACGGCGCTCGTCGGCTCGCTCGCCAGCGAGGGCGACACCTACCGCGCGTTCGAGGCGATGATGATCGCCGAGGGCCTGCTGCAGCGTTACCCCCAGCTCGCGAAGATCAGCGACTTCATGCGGGCACGCAGCGGGGCCGGCGAGCACATGTTCGCGAAGTGCTTCGAGGCGACGTACTCCGGCGAAGAGTGCGTGTCGATGGCGCTCGACTTCGTGCGGGTGGCCGGCACCGACGCGAAGACCTCGCTCGCGGTGGCCAAGATCGTCCGTCGCAACCAGAACCCCTACGTCGCGGTCCCGTTCTTCCGCATCGCCCTCGACGGGCAGGATCGGGCCGCCTGTGGCGACGATGATCTCGAGCTGGCGACCACGGCGGGCCTGGGACTCCCGCCGGATTACGACGGCGCGAAGGCGTCGCGGGACATCGCGCAGAACGTGTGCTTCGACGAGCTGCAGGCGCCGATCGTCGCCAAGCTCACCGGCGACGACGGCGGGGGCTACTTCAAGGACAACGCGTGTGCGGTGCTCCGCGCCAAGGGCGTGGTGAAGTGATCGGCCGCCACCGCTGCGCTTGACGGCGCGCGGCGGCGGGCGTCCCATCGTGGGATGCTGCGATCGACCGGAGCCCTCGCCGCGCTCGTGCTCGCGTGTCGGCCGGCGACCACGCCGACGTCCGAGCCCGCGGCGAGTTCGGCCCCGACCGCGACCGCGACGCCCCCGGCGACGCCGAGCCCCGCGGGCTTCCGCCTCGTGATCGACGAGTTCGTCCCCGGCGACGCGCCCATGGTGATGGGGCACGTCGTCGAGGGTTACGCGGAGATCGGCGACACGCTCGAGGTCGTCGGCGCCGAACCGCCGGTGCGCGTGCAGATCCGTGCCCTCGAGAACTTCCGCCGCCCGGGCGACGCCGACGTGCAGCGCTGGGACGTCGGCCTGCTCCTCGAGTTGGCGGCCCCCACCGATGCGGCCGCCCTCGTCCCGGGAGGCACACTAAGGGCCACCGCGCCGCAGTGACGCCGCCCGCGACGGATTCGCGGCGACCCGGGAATGACGCTCCTGCAACGCCGATGTGCCGCCGCCCACCTCGATCTCCGCGGTGGACTCGGCGCCGCGGTGCGAGCGAGGAACCATGGCCATCCGTACGCGCCGCCCGTCCCGAACCATCACCACCTCCGCTGGCCTGGCGATCGCCGGCGCGCTCGCCCTGCCGGCCTGCCGCGAGAGCGAGCAGGCGCAGGACGATGAGGTCTTCCCGACCGAGACCATCGAGGATCCTCGCGAGGTCGTCCGCGCCGCGACGCCGCCGCCCGCGGTGACCGGCGCGGCGCTCACGGTGATCGACGAGGATAGGGTGGTCGTCACCGATCCGGATCGCGACCTCGTGCACATCGTCGGGGTCGCCGAGGAGACGCGGGTCGACCTGCCCGCGGGCGCGCAGCCGTGGCGCACCGTCGCGGATCGTAGCGGCCGCGTGCACGTGGTGCTGCGCGGCCTCGGCTCCGTCGCCACCATCGATGTCGGCACCGCCGAGCTGCTCGCGACCCGGACCGTGTGTCCGACGGTGCGCGGCGTGGGCCTGCGCACCGCCGCGGCGACCCGGGCCGGCACGGACCCCGACGACACGCTGGTGTTCGCGTGTGCGGGCGGCGAGGTCGTGTCGATGCCCGTCGATCCCACGCAGGACGACCGGACGGTGCTCGCCCGACTCGACCCCGACCTCCGCGACGTGCTCGTCGGGCCCGACGGATCGCTGTCGATCACGCGGTTCCGCAGCGCCGAGGTGCTGGGCCTCGCCGACGACGGCAGCGTCGCCTCGCGCACTGCACCGCCGCCGTGGCTCCACGCGGACCCGATCGACTTCGATACGAGCGAACTCGTCACCATGCGCACGTCGACCGCGTGGCGGACCCTCGCGCGGCCCGACGGGGGATGGGTGATGGTCCACCAAGGCGGCAGCGACGCGGCGATCGATCCGGCGGAGGACGATGACGATGACGGCGAGGCCCCGACCGACACCGGCCCGGTCGGTGGCGGCTCGGAGTACGGCAGCGCGGGGGGCAGCAACACCTGCGGCTCGGTGGTGCAGAGCGCAGTGACGCTGCTGCGCGGCGACGGGGTCCTGGTCTCCTCGGGCGCGCTCTCGGGCGCCGTGCTTCCAGTCGATTTCGCCGTGCACCCCGGCGGGAAACACGTGGCGCTCGCGATCGCGGGAACGTGCGCGAGCGGTTGCAGCCTGCCGCAGGTGATCGAGCTCCCGCTCGAGGCGCTGAGCGTCGGCGTCGGCCTCCAAGAGCGGCCGTGCACCGGTGGGACGCCGATCCTGTTCGCCGAGTCGGGCGCGCAGATCGTCGCGGTCGCATACACGCCCAGCGGTCGGCTGTGGGCGCTGCAACGCGAGCCCTCGATCATCCACCTGCTCGGTCAGGACTCGGTGCAGAGCGTGCCGCTCACGGATTTCTCGGTGGAGGACACCGGGCATCGGCTCTTCCACGAGGCCGGCAGCGCAGGGGTCACGTGCGCGTCGTGTCACCCCGAGGGCGGCGACGACGGGCTGGTGTGGAACCTGCCGACGCCGCTGCACACACCCGCCCTCGACGTCGGCCTCGCCGGCACCGCGCCGTTCCACTGGAACGGCGAGCTCGAGGACTTCGGCGCGCTCGTGCACGAGGTCCACGAGCGCCGCATGGGCGAGATGGCGCAGCCAGGGGTCCGCGTCTACGCCTTCGAGTCGTGGGTGACCCAGCTCCGCGCCACGCCGCCTCGAGCGCCGGATGATGCCGCCGCCGCGGGTCGCAAGCTGTTCGGCGAGCTCGGCTGCAACTCGTGCCACGCCGGCGACGCGACGACCAACAACGAGACCGTCGCGGTCGGCGACCTCGCCGCCGTCCAGGTCCCCTCGCTCCACGGCGTCGCCTTGCATCCGCCGTACATGCACGACGGCCGCAGCCCCACGCTCGCCGATGCGGTCGAGGAGATGATCACGAAGTCGCGGCCGGACGCGGCGTTCGACGACGGCGACGTCGCGAGCCTCGTCGCGTACCTCGAGACGATCTGATCCCGTATCCGCGCGGGAACTAACCCCAGCTCAACCCCTCGCACTCGATCCGCGTCCCCGCCGGGAGCCGCAGCTCGAACACCTCGTCGAGGATCGCGAGCAGCTCCGGCGGGGTCTCGATGCGGTGGTGCTCCGCCGTCCCGTCGGCGCGGCGGAACGTCAGCTCGTGGTTCAGCAGCGTGTGGCGCACGCCGTCGGCGGCGGCGCGCGCCACCACGAGGCGGTTCTTGAAGTGCGACTGCGGATGCGCACTGGTGAACCAGTTGGCGACCTCGCGATCGATGGGCGGCATCTGCTCGAGGGTGAACTCGCAGACGTCCGCCCACGCGTCGCCCAGGCGCGCCTGGTGGAAGAGACGACCGTCCTCGCGGACGATGCGGCGCGGCTCGTGCGGCGTGGACTGCTCGTCCTCGACGTCGAGGCGCAGGGCCGCCGTCGGCGACAGACCGCCGACGCCGACGTCCGCGAGCCACGGCCGCCCCTCGAGCCAGACGCGCACGAACATGTGCGTGCGTGGCGGGGTGAAGTCCCGCGGCCGCTGCAGTCGCACCCGCGCCGACAGCGGCTCGACCTCGAAGCCGAGCGCCTCGAGGATGAACAGCAGCAGGCCGTTGTGCTCGAAGCAGTACCCGCCGCGGTGGCCGTGCACCAGCTTGGCCAGCAGCGACTCGATGTCGAGGGCGATGGGCCGGCCGAGCAGGACGTCGAGGTTCTCGAACGGGATCGTGCGGGTGTGTCCGGCGACGATCGCCTGCAGCGTGGCGAGCGTGGGCTCGCGGGGGCCGGTGTAGCCGATGCGCTGGAAGTAGGGCTCGAGGAGATCGACCATGGGCGCGCGGAGGCTACCCGAATTTCCCGGTCACATAGTCCTCGGTGCGCTTGTCCTTGGGCTGGGTGAACAGCGCGTCGGTGTCGGTGAACTCCACGAGCTCGCCCTGCAGCAGGAACGCGGTCTTCTGCGACACGCGCGCGGCCTGCTGCATGTTGTGGGTCACGATGATGATCGTGTAGCGCTCGCGCAGCGTCGTGAGGAGGTCCTCGATGCGCGTGGTCGCGATCGGGTCGAGCGCCGAGCACGGCTCGTCCATCAACAGGACGTCGGGCTCGACCGCCAGCGCGCGCGCGATGCAGAGCCGCTGCTGCTGGCCACCCGACAGGCCGGTGCCGGGCTCGCCGAGACGGTCCTTCACCTCGGACCACAGCGCGGCCTGCTGCAGCGCGCGCTCGACGATCGCGTCGGCGTCGGCGCGCCGCGTGCCGGTCAGGCGCAAACCCGCGAGCACGTTGTCGCGGATCGACATCGTGGGGAACGGGTTGGGCTTCTGGAACACCATCCCGATGCGCCGGCGGATGAGCACCGGATCGACGCCGTTGGCGTAGATGTCCTCGCCGTCGAGCTGGATCGATCCGCGGTGCTTGGCCGCAGGCACGAGCTCGTGCATGCGGTTGAAGCAGCGAATCAGCGTCGACTTGCCGCAGCCCGACGGACCGATGATCGCCGAGACCTGCCGCTCGGGGATGTCCAACGAGACGCGGATCAGCACCTGCTTCTCGCCGTACCACGCCGAGAGCTCCTGGACGCTGAGCTTGGCCGAGACGGTGTCGGGCATCGAGTCGCTGGGTTGCATAGTCCGGTACGGGGCGGGCCCGCAAGCATTCTCGGAGAACGCCTCGGGCATCAGCGCCCCAGCCGTTTCTGCATGCGGTTGCGGGTGATGATGGCGGCACCGTTGAGCATGAGCAGCGTGACCATCAGCACTATGATGCCGGCGGCGGCGTTGACCGCGAACCCCGCCTGCGGTCGGCTGGTCCAGTTGAAGATCTGGATCGGCAGCGCGGAGAACGGCGAGGTGACCCCGTCGGGGAGGAAGTCCACGTAGGTCAGCGCGCCGAGCACGACCAGCGGCGCGGCCTCGCCGATGGCGCGGGAGATGGCGAGGATCGAGCCGGTGAGCACGCCGGGGACCGCCATCGGCAGCACCACCTGCCGCACGACCTGCCACTGCGTCGCGCCGAGCGCCAGCCCGGCCTCGCGCAGGGCCAGCGGCACCGTCCGCAATGACTCGCGCGTGGCCATGATGATGATCGGCAGCACCAGCAGCGCCAGGGTGAGCGCGCCTGCCAGCAGCGAGCGACCCATCGACAGCGCGCGCACGAACAGCTCGAGCCCGAGCAAGCCGTAGATGATCGACGGCACGCCGGCGAGGTTGGAGATGTTGACCTCGATGAGCGTCGCGAGCCGACCCCGGCGCGCGTACTCCTCGAGGTACACCGCGGTGCCGACGCCGATCGGCACCGCGATCGCGGCGGTGAGCCCGACCAACCAGACGCTGCCGACGGCGCCCGCCAGGATCCCGGCGGCCTGCGGCCGTCGCGACGGGAAGCTGGTGAGGAACTGGAAGTCGATGCGGCCGATGCCGGTGCGCACGACGTCGAACAGCAGCACCGCGAGCACCGCCACGGGGAGCAGCGCCGCGAACAGGCACAGCAGGCGGAAGGCCCGCTCGAGCGCGCGGCTGGGCGGACGCCCCGTCGTTCGTGGATTGCCTGCGACCGACATGGTTCAGCGCTCCCGGAAGCGGCGAGCCAGCCGCTGACTGAGGAGGTTGGCGGCGAAGGTGATCGCGAAAAGCGTCGCGCCGACGACGAAGATCGTTCGGTACTCGAGCGTGCCCGTGGGCGTGTCGCCCATGCCGACCTGGACGATGTACGCGGTCATCGTCTCGACGGGGACCTGCGGATCGAGGGTGAGCCGCGGCTGCTGGCCCGCCGCAATCGCGACGATCATCGTCTCGCCCACCGCCCGCGACACGGCCAGCACCAGCGCGGCCGCGATGCCCGACAGCGCGGTCGGCAGGACCACGCGGAACACGGTCTGGAGCTTGCCGGCGCCCAGCGCATACGCGCCCTCGCGCAGGGTCCCGGGCACCGCCGAGATCGCGTCCTCGCCGAGCGAGGTGATCATCGGGATGATCATCACGCCCATGACGATGCCGGGGCTGAGCGCGTTGAAGCCCGAGAGCTCGGGCAGGACGCGCTGCAGCAGCGGCGTGAGCGTCACCAGGGCGAAGTAGCCGTAGACCAACGTCGGCACGCCGGCGAGCAGCTCGAGCGTCGGCTTCAGCACCGCACGGACCCGCGGGGTCGCGAACTCACCGAGGTAGACCGCCGCGAGCAGGCCGAACGGCAACGCCACGCCGATCGCGATCGCCGAGGTGAGGAACGTGCCGGCGAGCAGGGGCCAGATGCCGAAGTGCTTGTCCGCGAACAACGGCGTCCACTGCGAGTCGAACAGGAACTGTCCGATCGACACCTCGGAGAAGAACTCGCCGGTCTGTCTGGCGAGGATGACCAGGATCGCGGCCGTGGTCACGACGGAGACCAAGGCGCAGCCGAGCAGGCTGCGCTCGATCACCGCCTCGCCCCAGCGACGCACCCACCGCCTCGGTTGCCGGATCGCCATGGTCAGCCCGCGCGCAGCAGATCCTCGATCTTCACGCCGACCTTCGAGCCCTTGCCGCCGAACAGGGAGCCGGTGGTGCGGGACTTGAACCGCGCGCGCACCAGCTCGTAGGCCGCGTCGGGCATCGGGATGTACCCGACTTCCTTCACCAAGGCGGGCCCCTTCTCGAGGTAGAAGTCGATGAACGCGGCCACCTCGGGGCGCTTGGTCTCGCCCGCGGCGACGTAGACGAAGATCGGTCGCGACAGCGGCTGGTAGGTGCCGTCGTTGACCGTCTGGATCGACGGCGCAACCGGGCCCGCGCCGTTGTCGGCCTTGCCGTCGTCGATCGGGACGAGCTTCAGCTTGCTGGCGTTCTCGGAGTAGTACGCGAACCCGAAGAACCCGAGCGCGTGCTTGTCCGAGGCGATGCCCTGCACGAGCACGTTGTCGTCCTCGCTCGAGGTGTAGTCGCCGCGGCTCGAGTGCTCCTTGCCGACGACGGCCTGGGTGAAGTAGTCGTACGTGCCCGAGTCGACGCCGGCACCGAACAGGTGGATCTCTTCATCGGGCCAGCCGGGGCGGACGTCGCTCCACTTGCCGACCTTGCCCTGGGCCTCGGGTGCCCACAGCGTCTTCAGCTCGTCGACGGTCATGTGATCGACCCAGTCTGCGCTCGGGTGCACGACGATCGCGAGGCCATCGTACGCCACCGGCAGCTCGATGTAATCGATCGAGCCGCCCTTGCACAGCTCGACCTCTTCGCCCTTGATCGGCCGTGACGCGCCTGTGACCGCGATCTCGCCCTTGCAGAACTTCTTGAAGCCGCCGCCGGTGCCCGACATGCCCACGGTCACGCGGGCCTTGCCTTGGGCCTTGAACTCCTCCGCGACCGCCTCGCTGATCGGGAACACGGTGCTCGACCCGTCCACGGCGATGACGGCAGCGTCGGTCGAGGACGAGCCGCCGCAGGCGGCGATGAGGGCGAGGGCGAGGGCGGATGGCAAGCGGCGCATGGGTCTCCGAGGCGCCGTCAGGGAAGCATGCCAACGTTACGGTGCTGTGACGTTCGTGGGGCACTCACTCGCCGGCAAAACCGACGTTGCGTCACATTTACGTGCCGTCATGGTTGCGTTGTCACCTCGACGTCACATTTAGGGCGGATGATCGTCACGAACGCGTGACACCGTCGCGCCGTGACGAACGAGTTCCTTCTCTTGGGCCTGCTCTACGGTCGCCTCAGCGCGCCCGAGCCCGCCGCTGCGCCCGCTTCCCCCGCTTCGGTCGAGCCCGCGCCGACGCCGCCCGGGCAGACCGAGCGCGCGCCGAGCGACGATGTCCCCGACGAGGTGCCCGCGCCCGACGGCACCGCGACGGTCGAAGCTGCGCCCACTGCGAGTGCACCGACCCCGGCGCCGCCGTCGGCCGCGAAAGCCACGAGCGCCGCCCCGTCGGAGGCGCCCGCGAAGGAACTCGACCCGAACAAGGATCCCACCGACGTCGAGACGACGCGGTACGTGCCCGGCAAGGGCTTCGAGCTCGCGACCAAGGATGGACGGTTCTCCATGCAGCTGCGCGCCCGCATGCAGATCCGCTACGACCTCGATCACCCGAACCTAGAGGGCGAGAGCACCGAGCAGACGATGCAGATCCGGCGCGCACGTCTGCAGCTCCAAGGCAACCTGTTCGGCAAGCACAACCGCTACTACATCCAGCTCGGCTTCTCCCCCCGCGATCAGACCGGCGGCCTGATCGCCGAGGATGGCAGCATCCGTCGCAACCCGCTGCGTGATGCTCGGGTCGAGTTCGACTACCTGCGCGACTTCACGATCTGGGCCGGTCAGATGAAGATCCCCTTCAGCCGCCAGCGCGTGATCTCCTCGGGCAACATGAACCTCGTCGATCGGTCGATCCCCAACGAGGAGTTCCAGCTCGATCGCGACATCGGCATCCAGGCCCTGTCGAAGGACGTCGGCGGGATGGGCTGGCTGGCCTACAACGTCGGCGTGTTCATGGGCGAGGGCCGCAATGCGTTCGAGCCGAGCAACCTCGGGATGCTCTACGTGGCGCGCGTCGAGTTCCTGCCGTTCGGCAAGTTCGACGACTACACCGAGGGTGACCTCGAGCGGATGAAGAAGCCCGGGCTCAGTATCGGCGGCGCCTATGCGTTCCACGACCGGGCCCCAGGCGATCGCAGCGTCCAAGGCAGCGTCCCCGAGGACGGCGGCACCACCGACATCCACAGCGTCACCGCGGACGTGATGTTCAAGTGGCACGGCGTCTCGCTCCACAGCGCCTTCCATTGGCGCAAGGGCGTCAACCGCGAGAGCGGCGGCCTGCTCGACGAGGAGGGCAACGCGATCCCGACCGCGCTGCCGCGCAACGGTCTGGGCTGGTTCGGGCAGCTCGGCTGGCTGGTCCCGAAGATCCCCTTCGAGATCGTCGCGCGCTACGGCTTCGCTCGGAAGCGAGGTGGCAACGACAGCGCGTTGCCGTGGCGCGACGAGCTCGGCGGTGGCCTGAACTACTACTTCGCCGGCCACAACCTCAAGCTGCAGCTCGACTACTTCCGCCTCTGGGGCGCCGACACCGGCGCCGACGTTGCCACAGCGATGAAGCACGGCACCGACCGCATCCGACTGCAGCTCCAGATGGCGTTCTGATCGTTCATGCTAACGTCGGCCGGGTCGTGCCCTCCAAGGCGATCCTCCTCCCCGTCGTCGCGCTCGTGGCCTGGACCTTCGTCGTCTGGGCGTGGATGTACGCCACGCGCATCCCGGCGATCCGACGGGCGCGCATGAAGCTCGACCCCCACGCACCGCGCGGCGAGCAGATGGCGAGCCTGCCCGCGGTCGTCCGCTGGAAGGCCGACAACTACAACCACCTGATGGAGCAGCCGACGCTGTTCTATGCGGTCGCGCTGACGCTGAGTCTGCTCGGCCGCGGCGACGGCCTCGATCTCACGCTCGCGTGGGTCTACGTCGGGCTGCGCGTGGTCCACAGCGTGTGGCAGGCGACGACGAACGTGATCGAGATCCGCTTCACGCTGTTCTTCGTGTCGTCGCTGGTCCTGGCGGCGATGACCGTCCGCGCCGGCCTCGCCGCGATGGGCTGAGGCCGGCGTCGAACGGGTACCGAGGAGCGAGACCCCTTCTCGGGGTCTCGCGACCTAACAGCCCGAGATGTCGAACGCGTCGCAACCGACGGCGCAACCCAGGACCCCGCCGGCGCAGAGCACCGCGCAGTTGTCGGCCGCTTCACCGGCGCACTGACCGTCCCAGGTGTTGTCGCAGCAGAAGGCATCGAACGCGCAGATCGTCGCCTCGCACGCCTCGTCGTCGCAGCCCATGCCGTCGTGGGGGACGCAGCAGCTCGAGAGCACGCCCTGCGACACACACGTCTCGCCCCCGAGGTCCGCTCCGTCGCAGACCTCGCCCGCACCGCGCACACCGTCGCCGCAGACCGGAAGCGCATCGGGGCAGCTCGGCAGCCCGATGCACGCCGGCTCGGCGCCGGCCTCGTCGGCGCACTGCCCATCCCAGACCGCGTCGCAGCAGAACGCATCGAACTCGCAGACGGCGTCCTGACACGCCGCGTCCTCGCAGCCGGCGACGGCGTTCGCCGTGCAGCACGGCCCCGGCTGCCCGTCGCAGCCAATCGTGTCGAACTGGCAGGCGCCGTCGCACGCCAACGCGCCTGCCGGCAAGCCCAGGCCCTCGCAGGTCTGCTCGCCGAGGTTCCCACCCTCGCAGGCCTCGTCGCCGCTGATGATGCCGTCGCCGCAGACCGCCGGGCAGACCTCGGGGCACAGCGCGAACGCCTCGCTGACGCAGAGGCCGTCCCACTGCGTGTCGCAGCAGAACGGATCCACCGCGCACACCGCCCCCTCGCACGCCGCGTTGCCGCAACCGAACGCGTCCTGGACCTCGCAGCAGTTGGGCGTGCCGGTGCAGGCCGAGACGTCGTAGCTGCACGCATCGTCGCAGGCGATCTCGCCACCGTCGTAGCCGAGCGAGACGCAGTCCTCGACGCCGAGATCGGCGCCGTCGCAGGCCTCGGGACCCTCGCTGGCATCGTTGCCGCACACCGCATCGAGACAACCGCCCACGTCGAAGGTGCAGTCGGACGCGCAAGCGAGCGCGCCGGCGTCGAAGCCCTGCGACGTACAGTCCTCGCCGTCGAGATCGTCGCCATCGCAGTCCTCTGCGACGGCGTCGTCGACGGCGTCGTCGACGACGCCGTTGCCGCAGGCGATCGTGCACGCCGAGGTGTCGAAGACACAGCGGGCGTCGCACGCCAGCCGCCCGCCGTCGAAGCCCAGCGAGACGCAGTCCTCACCGACGAGATCGGTGCCGTCGCAGGTCTCGCTGCCCTCGGCGACGTCGTCGCCGCACATCGTCACGCTGCCGCCCGTGCTCGAGGGGTCGGTGGGATCGGCGGCCGTCGACTCGCCGGTGCTGTCCGCGGCCGCGGTCGTACCGGCGGTGTCGCCGGCACTCTGTCCGCCCGAGGACTCGGTGGTGCCGTCCGCAGCGCCGCTGGTGTCGGTCGAGGGGTCCGAGGCTCCACTGTCATCGGGACAGGCGGTCAGCAGGCCGAGCATCGCGACGAAGAGCGGGGTCGTGGGAGCGCGAGCGGTCATGGGGATGCCAGCACAAGGTCGCACGAGCCGTGGCGTCGTTCACCGCGGAAGATCGGGCCCGCGACGCGACGACGCATGCGCGCCCTGCACGGGGCCAGGGCCTACGGCACGACCGCGACGATGCGCACCGGCGCCCCCGATCCGCCGCCGACCTTCATCGGCAGCGCGATCACGACCGCGCCGACCTCGGGGACGAGATCGAGCCGCGCGACGTTCTCGAACGCGGGGATCTCCGCGTTGGCGAAGATCTTGTGGGCGTCGAAGCTGCGCGAGGGGCCGTGGTCCAGGCTCGCGGTGTCGATGCCGACCGCGGCGACGTCGCGCTCGACCAGGCGCTTGGCGGCGGCGCCGGAGATCCCCGGGAAGTGGAGCTTGTCGGTCGCGCCCACCGTGGCATCGCCGAGGTAGCGCTTGCGATCGGGCCAGCGCGACGCCCAGCCGGTCCGCACCATCACGATCGAGCCGGGCTCGATCACGCCGTGCTGCTTCTCGAACGCATCGATGTCGCCGGTCTCGAGCAGCGCATCCGGGTTGGCCTCGGCTTTGGTGTGGATGTCGATGACCACGACGCGCGCCATCAGCCGCGGCAGCGGCACGCGATCGGCCGTCTGCTTGCCCGCGGCGAAGTGCGACGGCGCGTCGAGGTGGGTGCCGCCGTGCTCGGGCGTGGAGAACCGACCGTTCGCATAGTGCCCGCCGGGTCCGTCGGATTCCGCCGACTCGCGGCGGAAGCCGTGCTTCTCCGCGGGCCAGTAGATGGTCTCCTCGTCGAACACGTGGCTGAGATCGACGAGCGTCGCACCGGCCGGCACGATGCTCGCGAGCGGTACGGCACCGGCGTGGTGCGCAGCCGTGATCGTCGGGTCGTGCCAGTACGCGTGGTGGTAGCCGACGCGATCGGTGTGCACGATCGCGTCGTCCTGACGAACCGGCGCGCGGTAGCACGCAGACAGGAGCACCGCGGCGGTCAGCAGCAGGGGGCGCATGGTCGCCCGAGTCTACGCCAACGCCCGCGTCACCGTCAGAGCAGCGCGACGGCGGAGGCGACCAGGGCGACGATGCCGGTGGCGCCGAGCACGATCATCACGGTGGTGGGGCTGGGCAGGGCACCATCGAGGGCGCGGGCCGCCGCGAGGGAGCGGGCCGCGCGGGGACTCGGGTCGGCGTCGACCGGCTCCGGCGCGACGTCGACCGACGACGCGGGGTCCTCGGCGTCCGGCGACGGCGCGGCGCCCTGGATCCCGTCGAAGTCGATGTGCGGTGGCGCGGGGGGAGCCGCGGCACGGGACGGCACGGGGTCGGTCGGCGTCGGCCGTCGCGGGTCGACCGGCGTCGCGCGACGCGATGCGACCGGCGGCGTCGGTCGGCGAGGTTCGGGGCGGACCTCGGGTGCGCGCAGCGTCGTCGAGACCTCGACCCGGCCGGCGCGCAGCGGCGTCCGGCGGGCGACGATCGAGTAGCCGGTGAGGGACTCCCCCGGCGGCGGCTCGGGCTCGGGCTCGAGCTCCGGCGCGCGCAGCGGGATGATCTCCGCGCTCGGCGTGTCGTCGACGATGGTCGGCTCGCCGCGGCGCATGGGTTCGATGAGCACGATGCAGCGCGCGGCCGCGAGGGTCCGCAGCGCGAGCAGGCCGCGGAACTGACCGAGCATCGCGCCGTCGATCAGCTCGCGCAGGCTCGACTCGCCGTCGCACAGCGACCACATCGCGAGCGCGTCGTTCCACTCGGCCAGCGCGGCGGGATCGGGATCGCTGAAGAAGTCCCACTCGCCGCTGCCGTGGGTGGGTGCTTTGTGCGGGCGCTCACCGGGCTCGGCCAGCGGCACGGCGACCCGATCGAGGTCCCCCAGCACCCCGAGCACCTTGGGCAGCTCGTCGAAGCGTCGGGCGTGCTCGAGCAGCACGTGTCCGAGCGTTGGGCCGACGCCCGGTGGCAGTCGCGTGCCGAGCCACTCGACGTCGCCGCGGATCAACGTCATCCGGGTGCCCGGCGTGCGGCCGAGCGTGAGCTGATCGAGCACGCGCTCCTCGACGAACGCGCGCGCGACCTTCATCCACCCCGGCTGATCGCGACCGATCTCCTCGTCGGGGCCGAAGCGCTGGGGATGACGGCGGTGGACCTCGGCGACGAAGGGCTCGAGTTGATCGAGCGCGCCCAGGCCCCGCGCGCCGGTGAGGCGACCGCGGTCGACCTCGAACGCGAAGGCATCGTCCTGGGTCTCGATCACCAGGACGCCGGTCGGGTCCTGGGCGGCGAGCGCGGCGAGGACGTCGACGACCGGAAGATCACGGGCCGAGATCGCACACACCGGAGTGATCGCCGCCGGGTCCGGACCGACCGTCGCGAACGCCATCCCCCGCGCGACGAGGTTGCGTCGCCCCTGCAACACCACGCGGGCGGGCGCGCCCGAGAGGTGCTCGGCGAGCAGTTCGCTCGGGGTGATGGAGGCCGTTGCGACTGCGGGTCCGGGGACCACGGGTTGCAACGGCCGACGCGGCTGACGGTCGGACATCTCTCGGATCGCAACAGCTTCATGGGGAACGGCGCGCAGCCGCGCAAGGGGGCCGGCCTCGGATCATGGCGGGATCCAGCCGTCCCGAATGGGGCCCCTGTGGCCCCATGATAGATTGCCGAGCGATGGTCCATCCGCTCGCCGGCAAGCAGGCCCCCCGTTCGGCACTCGTCGATGTGCCCAGGCTCATCAGCGCCTACTACACCGGCACGCCCGACGCCGCCGTCGCCGCCCAGGCGGTGAGCTTCGGGACCTCGGGCCACCGCGGCAGCTCGCTGAACACCAGCTTCAACGAGGCCCACATCCTCGCGATCACCCAGGCGACCTGTGAGTGGCGGGCGAAGCACGGGATCACCGGACCGGTGTTCGTCGGACGCGACACCCACGGCCTCAGCGAGCCGGCCAACACCACCGTGCTCGAGGTGCTCGTCGGCAACGGCGTCACCGTGCGCCTCGCCGCGGACGGCGTCCCCACGCCGACGCCCGCGGTGTCGTTCGCGATCCTCGAGCACAACCGCGGCCGCGACTCGGGGCTCGCCGACGGCCTGGTGCTCACGCCGAGCCACAACCCGCCGGAGGACGGCGGCATCAAGTACAACCCGCCCAACGGCGGACCCGCGGACAGCGACGTGACCGCGGTCATCGAGGCCCGCGCCAACGAGATCATGCGCGCGGGCAACCGCGACGTCCGGCGGGTCACGGCGGCCCGCGCGTTCGCGTCGTCGCTGTTGGTCCCACACGACTTCGTCACGCCGTACGTCGCCGCGCTGGCCGAGATCGTCGACATGGACGCGATCCGCTCCGCGGGCCTGTCGATCGGCGTCGACCCGATGGGCGGCTCCGGCATCGGCTTCTGGGCGCCGATCCGCGAGCGCTACGGCCTGTCGATCGAGGTCGTGAACGAG
Source organism: Nannocystaceae bacterium (assembly GCA_044344875.1). Taxonomy (GTDB): domain Bacteria; phylum Myxococcota_A; class Polyangia; order Nannocystales; family Nannocystaceae; genus Xiheibacterium. The sequence goes on along the minus strand of JBIJCC010000039.1, from coordinate 3,649 downwards.
GTCATCGATCCCACGTTCTCGTTCATGACCCTCGACCGCGACGGCCGGATCCGCATGGACTGCTCGTCGCCGTGGGCGATGGCCTCGCTCGTCGCACTGAAGGATCGCTTCGACATCGCGTTCGGCAATGACACCGACTACGACCGCCACGGCATCGTGGCGCCGTCGTGCGGACTACTCAACCCCAACCACTATCTCGCGGTCGCGATCGAGTACCTGTTCTCGCACCGCGACGCGTGGCCGGCCAGCGCGGCGGTCGGCAAGACGCTCGTCAGCAGCAGCATGATCGACCGCGTGGTCGCGGCGCTCGGACGCACGCTGTGCGAGGTCCCGGTGGGCTTCAAGTGGTTCGTCGACGGCCTCGCCGACGGGCGCTTCGCCTTCGGCGGTGAAGAGAGCGCGGGGGCCACGTTCGTCCGCCGTGACGGCTCGGTGTGGACCACCGACAAGGACGGCATCATCCTCGATCTGCTCGCCGCCGAGATCACCGCGAAGACCGGCCGCGACCCCGGCGAGAGGTACCGCGCCCAGACCGAGCGCTTCGGCGAGCCGGTCTACGAGCGGATGGACGCCCCCGCCAACGCGGCGCAGAAGGCCGTGCTCAAGCGGCTCGGCGCCGAGCAGATCACCACGCGCCAGCTCGCGGGCGATCCGATCACCGCGATCCTGACCCGCGCCCCCGGCAACGATGCGCCGATCGGCGGCCTCAAGGTCGTCACCGAGCACGGCTGGTTCGCCGCGCGGCCCTCGGGCACCGAGGACGTCTACAAGATCTACACCGAGAGCTTCCGCGGCGCCGATCACCTGAAGCGGATCCAAGAGGAGGCGCAGGCGATCGTCTCGGCCGCGTTCGCGGCGGCGGGCGCCTGACGCCGGCATGACCCCCGTCGTGCGTCAGGCCGCGCTGCTGGTCGTGCTCGGCATCGGCTGCGGGCGCCCGGGGGGCTGCGGCGAGGGCTGCGGCGCGCGCCGGGGCGAACGGCTGGTCGACGCGCGCGAGTTCGGCGACGCGGTGATCGCCGATGGCCAGTGGTCGATCGCCGTCGACGAGGGCGGCGTGCTGCGAGTGCGCTTCAACCACGCCGAGGTCGCCGTCGGGACGCTGGGGTTCTTGGGCAGCAGCGGCCCGGTCGCGACCACGATCGGCCCGACCACGACCGACGGCGACGCCACGCGCTTCTCGCTCGAGATCCTCCCGCTGCGCCTGCACGTGGCCGGGCGCGCCTGGCCCGAGGGCGACGAGCTCCTCGTCGAGTATCGGCTCGACGCCGACGCGGCCCAGGACGATCTCGAGGGCGGAGGCCTGGCGTTCACGCTGCGCAGCGACGCGCGGATCTTCGGTGCGCAGGCCCCCGCGCCGACCCGGCTCGACGACGGGCACGGCTTCGCGTGGGACACCGGCCGCGGCGCACTGCGCTTCGCCTTCGACGACCCCGGCGTCCGCGTCGAGATCGATCCGGTCACGGACGACGTGCGCTGCAGCTTCTACCGCGACGAGCTCGCGAAGGGCTCGCGCACGATCACCCTGCGGATCTCCCTGCCGCCCGGCAGCGCCCACGGCCGCGGGACCTGGGCGCGGCTCGCCGCGCCCGACCCGACGTGGCACGCGAACACCCTGCCGTGGGACGACGTGCCGGTCGATCTGTCTTTCCTCAACGAGGACGATCGGCCCGCCGGGCGCCACGGACCGGTGCGCATCGAGGGCGACGCGTTGGTGCGCGGCGACGGCGTGCCGCTGCGGCTGTGGGGCACCAACGTCGCCGCCTACGCGCTGTTCCACGCCGACGACGCCACGATCGCGGCGCAGGCCCACCGACTCGCCGCGTTCGGCTTCAACCTGGTGCGGATCCACCACCACGACTCGGCGTGGGTCGAGCCCAACGTGTTCGGTCGCCGTCCCGCCGACACGCGCACGCTCGACGACGCGGCGCTCGCCCGCATCGATCGGTGGATCGCAGCGCTGCAGGCCGAGGGGATCTACGTGTGGCTCGACCTCGAGGTCGGCCGGACCTTCACCGCCGCCGACGGCATCGACGCCTTCGAGGAGCTCGAGCGCGGCCGCACCCACGGCGCGGCGTACGTGAACCCGTCGATGGCCGCACGCATGCAGGAGTTCGCGCGGGCGTATCTCGGCCGCGACAGCAGCGTGACCCATCGCCGCGTCGCCGACGACCCCGGCGTCGCCGCCGTGATGCTCACCAACGAGAACGACCTCACCCACCACTTCGGCAACCTCATGGGTGTGGACGCCGGTCGGCCGCGCCACCGCGCGTGGCTGGAGCAGGCGGTGCGCGGCTTCTCCGAGCGCACGGGCGTCGCCGTGCCCGACCCGCTCGAGCCCTGGCGCCTCGGCGCGACCAAGGCCGCGCTCGCCGACGTCGAGGCCGGGTTCTTCCGCGACGCCACCGCGGATCTTCGCGCGCTCGGCTACCGCGGGCCGATCGCGAACACGCAGGTCTGGGGCGACGACGCCCTGTACGCCCTGCCCTCGCTCACCTCCGGCGATGTGGTGGATGTGCACTCGTACGGCGGGCCCGGGACGCTGTCGCGCAACGCCCACGTCGACGCGAACCTGCTGCACCCGATCGGCGCATCCGCGGTCGCCGGCCTGCCGACCACCGTCTCCGAGTGGAACATCCCGGCGCCGGCGCGCGATCGTTTCGTCGGCCCGACGCTGGTCGGCGCCACCGCGGCCCTGCAGGGCTGGGACGCGATGATGCTCTACGTCTACGCCTCGATGCCGCTCGAGGCGCCCACGCGGCTCGAGATCTGGTCGTCGTGGGACGACCCCGCGATCCTGGCGATGATGCCCGCCGCCGCGCTGATGTTCCGCCGCGGCGACGTCGCGCCGGCCCGCGAGCGCTACGCGATCGCCCTCGATCGCGCCACGGTGTTCGATCGCTCGAGCCACGCGCAGAACCTCGCGACCGTGCGCTCGCTGGTCGAGCAGAGCGAGATCCGGGTGGTGCTGCCGAGCCTGCCAGAGTTGCCGTGGCTGCGCGGCACGACGGCCCCCGTCGACGCGGTCGTCCTCGACGACGCCGATCGCGATCACCTCGAGGGATCGGCGGTCGCGATCGTCTCGGACACCGGCGAGCTGCGACGCGACTGGGCCGCCGGCATCCACACCGTGACCACCGCGCGCAACGTCAGCGCGACCGGTGCCGTGGGCGGCCGTTCACTCGCGCTCGGGGAGGTCACCGTCGCGCTGGACACCCCGGCCGCCGCGATCGCGCTGTCGAGCCTCGATGGGCGACCGATCGCGAGCTCGCAGGATCTCCTCTTGGCCTGCGTCGCCCAGGTCGCCCCATCGACGGGCGACCGGCCGCCACTTCGCTCCGAGCCCGTGCGCGGGACCATCGCGCTGCGATCGACCCACGCGGAGCTGTCGTGGCAGCCCCTCGGATCGGGCGCCGCCGGGCGGCCTGGCCATCGGACCACGGCGATCGACGGGGTGCACCGCTTCGCGCTCGAGGGCGCACCGGTGCACTTCTGGCGGGTCACACCGGTGGCCAAGACTCCCTAGTCACCCGGATCAGGGTTTTCTACCAAAAAGATCACGCGTCCCCGTGCACCGCGAGGGTGCGGTCGCCGAACTCGCGGAGCTTGTCGAGGATCTCGTCGGCGGTCTTGGTCCAGACGAAGGGCC
>JBIJCC010000131.1:0-28927 GCA_044344875.1 Nannocystaceae bacterium | reverse complement strand
TTCACCGGAAGTTCGTTCCTGTACGTTCGAGAGGCTGGTCGGGAAACCGCTTCTCAGACCGTCCCAGGCGGCGTTCTTCCGGCTTTTCACGTTCTAGATCCGCGTGTGGCTACGCAACTCGGGGGATCACCGCCGAGCCGCCGGCGAGGCCGGCATCGTACAGGTGTGGTCCCCATTCCGTCGACGGGCCGTTGAATACCAGCACTCGCCCGATCATGTCGACATCGGCGTCCTGATCGCCGCTGCCGGGGTCTCCGCCAGCGTAGAAGACATTTCCATCCGGCAGCAGGAACATGAACGGATACAGGGGTGGGCGAAAGTCGGCCCGCGCCAAGCTCGTCCATCGGCTTCCCTCTGGCATCGAATAGTCAAAAACCTCGGGCGTTTGGCGAGCGATGCTGATATAATCCACGTCAGGCGCGCATGCGTTCACCTCCCAGTTGCAGCTGGGTAGGGCTTCGCACGGGGACTGCTCATCAATGTCCGCGCAGATCGGGTCGATCCCCCCTCCGAAGACCAGAATTCGCCCGTCCGCAAGCGAGATCACCGTGGGATACCACCGCTCGTACTGCATCGGGTCTTCGGCGGTCCAGATTCCGGTGCTGACGTTCTCGCGGAATAGACTGTATGCGCCGTCGATCGCGAGTCCTGCGTTGCCCCCGCCGCCTCCAGCAAAGAATAGATTGCCCTGCGGCGTGATTGCGTGCCCCGAGCAGAACAGGGTCGCGTCGTCGAATAGCAGCGTGCCGTCGGTATAGAAGTCCCCGGTCAGCGGATCCCAGAGGTGCTGATCCACGTAGCCCCCCATCATGAACACCCGGGCCGTCGTCGGATCACGGTCGAGCTTGGGCCCTCCGACGGGCGGCGCATGAATCGCGTGAACGGCGACGAAGTTGGAAGAGATGCCCGTGTTCGCCGCATCGCTCCAGTCGAGCACCGCGTCGAACACCCCGGCGTTCTCCTCGCAGACGACGGGTGGCGGGGCTTCCGGGCCGGTTGTTCCGCCGGTTGAGTCGGCGCCCCCGTTGCTACCCCCCCACTCGCTGTCGCCGAAGATGCCGGAATCGGCGTCTACCGAACACCCGGTGACCTGCGCCCACGCGAACAACGAGACGAGACGAGACGAGACGAGACGAGACGAGACGAGACGAGACGAGACGAGACGAGACGAGACGAGACGAGACGAGACGAGACGATCATCCGTGACCTCCAGGCGACGAGCGATTCGGACGCGAGGCCTGAGTCTGCGCGCACGGTTGCAGAGGGTCAAGCGACAGATCGAAGGCGACGATCCTCCCGCGCCACGCGCCGTTGCGATCTTTCGGACACTTCCTCCGGCCGTCACCGCTCCGAGCTTCACTTCCGTGTCGCCAAGCGGCGGCGCGAACGCGTGAAACCTCCGAGCCCGAGCCCGAGCCGGCCCCGCCCCGTCCCGTCCCGTCCCGCCAGCGGGGGCTTCGTCTGCGAACACGCGTTCGGCAACCCGAGCGTCGTGCTGTCGTGGTCGCGGCGATCGTGAGGTCGACGACCGCGCTGCGACTTCGCTATCGGCGACCTCGCCGACGACCAAGTTGTGCTTGATGCTTCGAAGTCGCCGGCGTCGAGCCCTGCGACGACGGCAAGGACGTGAACGACGACGATTGCCTCGTCGGCTGCATCGCGCCGACCTGCGGTGACGGCTACCTGCAGAACGGCACCGAGGCGTGCGACGACGCCAGCGACGACAACACCGATTCCTCCACCGGTGCCGTCGACACCAGCGGTGGCGAGACCGGCGACAGCACCGGCGCACCGACCGACGACAGCGGCAGCTCGGGCCCGGTCACCAGCGCGGGCTCCGACGATTCGGCCACCGCGGGCGACAGTGGTTCGGAGTCGACCGGCGTCGCGGCCGACGACGGCGACGGCGGTGGTTGCAGCTGCACCACCGACGGTCGGGGCGGACGCGGCGGGCTGTGGTTCGCGTCGGTGCTCGTGGCCCTCGGCCTGCGCCGCCGTCGCGCGGTGTCGCGGGAGTAGTTCACCGCCCGGCAGCGCGCGACGACGGGTCGATCGTGCGCTGCCGCGGCCAGTTGTAAGTCACTCGGACGGTGCAGCGGCCAGCGCCAGGTTGTGCCGAACCGTGTCCATCGACATGAACAGGATCGCGTTGGGCCGTGTCGTCGTCGGACGCGGAGCGATGACGGTGAAGCCGCGCGCTTCGTACCACGCCACCAGCTTCGTCCACGTCGCGTCGATGTGCAGGACGACGCTGAAGCGACATGCCGAATCCTCGACGCGGAGCTCCGTGGTTCGCAGCGCGGCCACGTCGCCTCTACCGGATGCGCCGCATCGCGGCGACGAGTGCAGGCACGGCGACGGGAGGTGCGCGCAGCACCTCGACGAAGCGAAGCGCTTCATCGACTCCAAGCACGGTCTCGTCCGGTCTCACCGGAGCTGGGAATTGGAAGACCTTCCCCAGTGCGCTTCGGGGAGCGTCTGCTCGCCGCACGACCGCGCCTCGAGATCCGCTCGTGTTCTCGGCACTCGCTGCACCCTCCGGCAACGGTTGGATCCGCATGATCATCCCGGCACCTCCCCGCCAGTCTTCCGCACATCGAGGCGTGTACGAGCGTCCAAGTCTCCGACCCGTACGAGGACCGTGAAGATCCCGAACTCCTGTACGCTGCCCGCGAGACTGCCGGTGATCCGCGTGGAAGTCTCCATGTCCTTGACGTCGACCTCGCCGTCCACACGCGTGATCGCGAGTCCACGGGGACTGATGAGCTCGAGGCTGAGTTTGTGCTTCCCCGCGGCGATGCTGCCGGCCGGGAGGTGGGCGAACGTCCAAAATGTGATCGAGCCGGGAAGCTCGTCCAGCGTCCAACGCTCGATCCCGCCGCGCAGCAAGGTGTGCGTGCCGTCCGGGTGGATCGCGACGTACTCGCAGAGTGTGACGTAGAACTCGCCCATGGCGCGGCCCCGAGGCTAGCACAGGGCGAGTCCGCTCGCTCGCGAGCGCGCGCCGGCCCCACTCACCGGTGGGCCTGCAGCACCTCCACCGCCGCCGCGTTCGCCTCCTTCGCGACACGGCGGTATCCATCGCTCCCCGCACCCCACTGATCCCGCGCCCGTGCCTTCGGTGCCGCGTTGCGGACCTCGCCGCGCAGCCGACTCAGCTCCTCGCGCTGTCGCACCACGCCGTCGCGCTGTTGCTGCGTCACGCCGTTCTTGCCCTCGGCACCTTTGCCCGCGAGGCTGCGGTCCAACGCCTGCTCGTTCGCATACAGCAGCGCATCCGCACCATCGACATCCCCCTGCTGCGTCATCGCGATCGCGTCGATCGTCGCCGCCGCGGCCCGGGCCGCGACCACGCCGAGCTCGACGTCCGCGTCGCGCAGCGCCAGCACGGTCGCATCCTCGCTGACCGGCATCGATACGAACGCGCGGCGCTCGAGCCGACCCGCACCGCCGGCGCGGTCGTCGTAGGCGATCACCGCGTCGAGCAGCTCGAGCGTGGTGCCGGGCGCGGCCGCGTCGATCGCCAGCTCGACGAACACCTCCTGCGACTCGCCCTCGGCCAGCTCGCCGAGCACCACACCGTGCTGGTGCTCGCCGACCATCGGTGGGCCGTGGCCGACGACCCGGGCGATCGTGACGCCGGGGCCGGTGGACAGCTGCAGCCACACGTTCGCCGCGACCTGGCGCTGGGCGCCGAACAGCTCGGCGGCGAAGCTGTCGGCCAGGGCCGCGCCGTGCTCCACGTGGTGGAAGCGACCGCCGGAGTTCCGCGCCATCTCGCCGAGCAACACTTCGTCGTAGTCGAGGCCCACGCCGAGCGTCGTGATCGCGTAGCCGGCCTGGCGCGCGGCCTCGACCTGGCCCGCGATCGGCCCGGCGTCGTTCGGCACGCCGTCACCGACGACGACGATGCGGTCGAGGTCGCCGACGGTCGGGTTCGCGTTCAGCTGGGCCAAGAGGGTGCCCAGGCCGGCGGCGAGATCGGTGGTGCCCTCGGCGCGGATCTCGTCGATGCGCCCGTGCAACGCCCGCAGGTCGAGGTCGTCGATCGTGGCCGAGGCCTGCACGAGCTGCGCCCGCGAGTCGAAGGTGACGAGGGTGATTCGGTCGTGGGGCCGCAGCTCGTCGACCAGCGCGTGCACGGCGGCGCGGGCCTGCTCGATCGGCTCGCCGGCCATCGAGCCCGAGGTGTCGAGCAAGAGCCCCAGGTTCACCCCGATCTCGGCGTCCTCGGATCGCGCCGCCGCGGCGACGTCGAGCCGCACCACCATCGTGGACGCGGCCCCAGCGGCGACGGCCTCGCGATCGGCGGTGGCGACGAGGCTCACCAGGTCGAGGTCCTCGGGGGTGCGGTCGCGGTGGCCGAGCACGGCGACCGCGGCCGCCACGAAGCCGAGTCCGACCAGGTGCACGGCGCGGGGGAATCGTCGGGGACGGTGCATCGAGGGGGTGGACGCAGGGATCCGATCTACCCGCGGTGCACCCCGGCCGCGCGCCGTTACCCCGCCGTTACGGCGGCGACCCCGAGCTGCACGAGGCCGACCAGGCTCACCCCCCACACGGCGGTGCGCACATAGGGGATCCCGGCGAGGTAGACCGCGAAGTAGACCACGCGCGCCCAGACGAAGATCGCACAGGCCCCCGTCGTCGTCGCCGCGTCGGCCCCGGCGGAGCGCGCCGCGAGCACGAGGGTCGCGAACAGCACGAGGTTCTCGAGCATGTTCTTCGCCGCGCGATCGGCCCGGGCCGCCAGGGGCGACGGCTCGCCGAGCGCGTCGCGGTTGCCGAACGCGGTCACCAAGCCCGCGGGGGTCCAGCCGCGCGCGCGCAGCAGGCTCGCCGACAGCAGCATGATCCAGGTGAGGCCGGCCGCGCCGACGAGGTAGTGCACGTCCGTCATCGTGCGATGGCGTAGTCCAGTCGCGCGCCGCCGGCAAGCGCCTCGCCGCGCGGGGCATCAGAACCGCACCGTCGCGCCCAGGCCGAAGGTCGTGCGGCTGAGCATCGGCTGCATCGTCACCCGCGGGAGCTTCGGGCGGTGGACCAACAGCGCGATGCCGGTGGCGAGGAACGCCGGTGACGCCGCGAGGATCATGAGGCCGACCCGCGCGGTGCGGACGTTCGTCACCGTGTCGTCGATGCGCGCGACGACGGCTGGGTCGGTCATGTCGGTGGTGTTGTCGAACGTCTTGGCCATCGCGAGGCTCCGGCTGGCGCCGAGGCCCAGGACGGTCGCGCCGGCGACGACGCCCACGAGGCCGAGCACCGTGCTGGTCGTGCCGATGCCGACGGCGATGCGACGGCGGCGCTCCAGCGTGTCGCCCGATCCGCGCTGCAGCAGCAGGCCGAGCTCGCGGCCGCCGAGCACACCGAAGACGGCGCCGCCGATGCTGAACGCCGTGGTGGCGACGAGTCGACCGCCGCGGATGCCGATGTCGCCCTCGCTCGGCACCGTGCACGTCATCGCGTCGCGCTCGTCGGTGCAATCGGGCAGCAGGGTGAGCCGCGCGGTGATCGTGCTCGCGACCGCAACGCCGAGACCGAGGCCGAGGAGGATCGCGGGCTGACGCGGGCGGATGACCGGCGGTCGGTCGGGGAACGGATCGTCGACGCCGTCCGGGCTCATGAACTCGGGGATCGGCTCGGGTGGTGGCGGGCGTGCGGCGGTGACCTCGGCCTGGGCCTCGGCATCGTGGAGGCGCTCGAGCAGCGCGGTGTCCTCGGGCGTGGGCGAGACGGCGACTGGTGGGTCCGCCCGCGCAATCCGAGGGTGGGCGGAGAACAGCGCGGTGAACAGGGCGACGGCGAGCGTCGCCGCCCCGCGTCGACGCGCGGGCGAACTGCCAAAGTGTCGCAACTCGGAGTCTCCTCGAGCAGGGGGGCGTGCCAGCGTTGCCGCCCGCGTTCAGCATCGCGGACGACGTGCGGGCCTCTTCATGGAGGTTGCCCGCAGCGCCTTGCGGAACTCTTGCGGAGACCGCTTCGATTGCTAGTTGCCCGAAGGGGCGCGACTGCAACATCGGGTCCGAAGATATTCGGACGCTCGCAGCGCGACGGGGACTCGCAGACGATCAGCCCAACGCCGCGGCCGCGAGCGCGAGGACCACCCCGAGCAGCGCGATGCACGTCGCCACCAGCAACGGGCGGTTCGATCCCTCGCTCGTCGGCGCCATCGGTGCCTCCGGCAGGGCGACCAATGTCCGCGGCGGCAGCGGCGTGACCGGTCGCGCCGGCGACTCACCGTGGTGCGCGGCCACCAGCGTCTTGATGTCGATCAGGCCCGAGCCCGGCGGCTCACCCGCAAGACCGCCCGCGGCACGGGGCTCGCGCGGAGCGAGCTGCGCGGCGTCGAGGGTCCGCAGATCGAACAGCGTCAGGTCGAGGCGACGCTGGCCGAGGAGCCCCGGCGGGAACGGCTGCGGCGAGAACAGCGGCCCCGAGTCACCGGGTGCCGGGCGTAGATCGTTCACGGGGCGAGAGACACCGGTTGGTGGGCTCGCTTCCGTGTCGGCGACGGGGAAATGCGCTGGGATCGATGTCGTGCAGATCACAGTGTCGGCGTGGAGATCGCTTCGCTGTCCGGAGGATCGAACGCGCGCCCCGACGTGTGCGTCACCGTGCGTGACCGCCCGCGGATGTCCGATCGGCCGACGCGCTGGTCGAGTCGCCCGCGCGTGCTCACCGCCAACGGACCACGTCGACGCGCGCGCCGGTCGAGACCAGCACATGGTTCGGCCCCGCGACCTCGACTGCGGCGCCCGCGGGTGCTTCCCACAACAGAACGCCGGCCATCACGTCGTAGATCGCACCGTTGCCCGCCGGGTCGAACGCAACCGCGGCACCGTCGTCGATGCGCCGCAGCTCGCGGAGATCGGGCAGGGCCGTCGCCGCGACGATCGTGCCGGTCATGTCGACGATGTCGGAGCCGATCATGGTGACGCAGTTGGCCCCGCAGGCCGCGTAGCGGGCGACGAGCACATGGCCGTCGTCGATGAAGCCGTGCGCGACGCCGTCGATGATCCCCGCGAAGTCGAGGGGCTCGTAGAAGTACGTGACGGAGTCGGCCCAGGTTTCGAGGGCTCCGGCCCCGCCGTCGCTGATCACGACGTGCTGGGCGTCGGGGGCGATGCGCGGGATGAGGCGTCCCGCGCCGCCCAGCCCCAGGCTGACCGAGTAGGTGCCCATACCGGTGTTCGTGGACAGGCGCGACCACACGCTGGCGTCGTCGGAGATGTCGTGGCCGATGAGGCTGTCCGACATGAGCCCGAGCTGGAACTCTGCCTGCAACGTGCCGTCGGGGAGCGCGTAGATGCGGGTACCGTCGCGCATCGAGCCGAACATCGAGAAGTACCGCTCGGTCGACAGCAGCGTCGTGCCGTCGCCCGACATCCGCAGGTTACGCCCGGTCCGCGCGAAGCTCGAGATCTCGTCCCACGTGCAGTCGGTCCCGACATCGGCGACGTGGAGGATGCCATCCTGCATCGCGAGGGCCATGCGGCCCGCGGTCGAGCCGGCGATCGCGATCGCTTCGCCGTCCGTGATGGCGCGGCCGAGGTCGTCGGTGACGCGGCCATTGTCTCCGCCGAGGATCCACGCGCCGTCGCCGTAGGCGAAGCGCACCGAGTCGTCGGCGATGCAGCAAACCGGTGCGATCGGCTCGACCACGATCGGATCGGCGTCGAGGTGCACGATCGAGCCCAGATCGTCGAGTCGCGAGAACACCGCCGGACCAGAGCCGATTCGATCGCTGCCGATGGCCGCGAGCACGGTGTCGGGGTCTGCGACGTCGATGACGCCGGAGTTCGTCACCAGCCGCGTCCCCCAGCCGTAGTTCGGCGCGCCGATGTCGAGCGCGAGGACGGTGTTGTCGGCGTCGTAGACGCGGTACGCCATGCCCTGGTTGGTCCAGTAGCGCGGCACGTCCTGGAACCAGCCGCCGAAGGTTCCCACGAAGGCGTCGCTGTCGACCACGCCGACATCGGCGGTGTAGTGCAGCACCTCGGTCGCGCTCTGGCCCCCGGCGAACGCATGCAGAATGTCGCCCTGCGCGAGCACCTGGACCCCGAGGAAGTTCTCGTCCACCGACCACCGCGCGGTGCCGTCGGGCTCGTACACCGCGAGCGTGGTAGCGCTGCCGGTCCAGACGTAGCTGCCGTCCTGCGCGACGCCCCACGAGAACTGGTACGGCACCTCGCCGGTCGGTGAACCGGTCGCCGCGTCGACGATGGACACGGTGTCGTAGTCGAACGTGTCGTACGCGAGCATGCCGCCGTCGATGCGTGCGTCGCGAACCCAGCGCGCCTCGAACAGCACGGCGAGCGTGGCGGTGTCCCACAGCACGAGGTTGTGCCCCTCGTCGACGGTCACGAAACGATCTCCGTCGTGGTGCGTGGCGACGCGACCGACGTGTGTCCGCACGACCGTACCCTCGCAGGGGCCGCTGCCGTCGGTGTCGACGCCGGTGCTGCCCGACTCGCCGCCGGAGCTGGACGCCCCGCCGGTCGAGCCCATGGGGTCGCCCGTAGTGGAAGGATCGCCCGAGGAACTCGACGCCGTGGTCGTCGCGTCGGTCGAGGTGGTTGCATCGGTCGAGGTGGTCGCGTCGGTCGAGGTGGAGGCGGACGCACCGGTCGACGTGGTTGGGCCCGACTCGCCGGACGTCGTTGGCTCGCCGGTTCCCGAGGTCACGTCGGTGCTACCGCTGCTCGTACCCGTACTGCCGTCGCCGGCCGAGGTGCCGCTCCAGCCGGCGCTGGTGTCGAGCTCGCCTGTGTCTGCGATCGGGCCGGAGTCGCCTGCGCTCCCCGAGCTCGTGCCCCCGCTGCTGCTGGATCCCGCGGAGAACACCTCGTCGGGGGCGCACGCGGTCACGCACAGCGCGAGGGCGAGCGTACGGACGGTGCGGCTCGGCATTCCGCTGGGCGATGGTCGGAGGCGGGCGATCCCGTGTCGCACCCGATCGACGGTCGTCCGCGCCGCCTCACGCGCCCGCTGGTCCAGGCGCGCACGCGTGCTACGACTCCACGGTGGCAACGCCCACCGACGACATCCTGCGCGCACGCGCCCAGTGGGCCGTGTCGGGTCACCCGTGCCCGGACGCGATCGACACCCCAGGCCCCGATCAGGAATCCGTGTGGAGCTATCCGCGGCCGCCGCGGGTCGAGCCGTGCGTGCATCCGATCCGAATCGAGTTCGGGGGCGACGTCATCGCCCACACCAGCGCGGCGCTGCGGCTGCTCGAGACCTCGCATCCGCCGACGTACTACGTGCCGCCCGGCGACATCGCGTGGGATCGTCTCGAGCGCGCGAGCGGCAGCTCGATGTGCGAGTGGAAGGGCGTCGCGCGCTACTGGTCGGTGCGCGTCGGTGATCGCGTGGCCGTGCGCGCGGCGTGGAGCTACCCCGATCCGTTCGATGACTTCGCGGTGCTCGCCGATCACGTCGCGTTCTACTGCGCGGCGATGGACGCGTGCCTCGTCGGCGGCGAGCGGGCCGAGCCCCAGCCGGGCGGGTTCTACGGGGGATGGATCACGCGCCACGTCGTCGGGCCGTTCAAGGGCGGCCCGGGCACGAACGGCTGGTGAGGGGGGGGCGCGATTGTCAGGGACTTGGGTCCCGCGATCGAGGAGGACGATCCCTCCCTGCAGTCGACGCCGCGCGGCGTCGCGACTGCCCGTGCGCGCGGATTCCCGGTTGACGATGCGCAAGGCGTTGCCGCACGCTGGAGCTTCCGAGGAACAGCGCATGACGCAGGACGTCGAGGTTCGGTTCGGTTCGCAGGGCGGCGTCGAACTCCTCGCGCTGTTCTGCGGTTGCTCGCTGACGGCGTGCAGCCCCGCGGTTGCGCCGGTTCAGGACTGGATGCTCGAAGCATTCTCGACTCAGGGCCTCGGTCCCACGGAATTCGGCGGGCTCGAGCAGAACATCCTCAGCGCCGACGGTACGGCGGAGTACTACAGTCTGAATCCTGGCGGCGTGATCGATGGCGACTATCCCAAGCACCGGACATGGGAGCCCAAGACCGCCGACTCGTTCGAGATCCATGCGGACCCGGACGAAGCTGAAATCGCCGGGAGCGACTACGTCTGGGTAGTGCACCGCAACGGCGTCTGCGGCCCACACGCCACGGACATGACGGCGGACGGCGAGCCAGACGGGGGCGGGGCACCCTGGTATCCCGGCGAGCTCTGTCTGCAACTCTTGCACTGCGATGGCCCACCGCCATGCGGCTACTGGGAAGTGGTCGTTTGCGAAGGCGGACAGCCGCCGCCCGCAGGATGCGAGGAGGCGGACAGTGGCTGACTCGCAAGGCCCCGCGCGCTGTCGGTGGTGGCTCGCTGCACTCGCCGTCGCGGCAACCGCCTGCGCCCCGGAGGTCGTGCCGATCCAACTCTGGATGATCGACGTGGAGAGGCCATGCGTCGGGAACTGCAAGCCGTGGCAGGTCGTCCCGTGCGAAGGCAGCCCGCCGCCGCCGGCCGAGTGCGTCGACTGATCGACGGTACGCAGGAGCGCCCCGCAAGCCGGCCGGCCGGCGCACGATCGGGTGGTAACGGTCGCGATTGTCACGGACTGGCTGTGCCGGGCATGATCGCGGCCGATGACCGAGGTCGATCCCGACGACGCGTTCCTCCACGGCCGCGAGCTCTTCGATCGATTCGTCCGCGGTGACGCGATGATCGGCCTCGTCGCCGACATCCCCGGCACCGAGCGAGCGATGCTCGACGCGCTCTGGACCGCGGCGCAGGGCGGCCACGCACCGGCCTACAGCACGCTCGCGGAGTGCTACCTCGCCGCGCTGCGGACCCTGGGCGCCTTCGACGGGGTCGATCCCACGGACGCGGACGCGCGCCCGTGGTCCGACGACGCCCGCGCGATCGAGGATCCGAACCCGTCGCTGCAGGCGACGCTGCGCGCCTACGCCGAGGCCGCGCGGCTCGGCGATCGCGAGGCCGCGCTGCAGCTCGCCCGCCTCACCCGCCACTCGACCGAGGCCAACCAACGCCGCGCGCTCGCGTCGCTCGCCTTGCTCGCCGATCCGACCCCCGCGGAGCTCTACCAACGCGGGCTCGTGCACCACTGGCTCGGCGAGCTCGAGGCCGCCCACGCGCGCCACGTCGAGGCGGCGGACGCCGGCAGCAGCGACGCGATGTTCGAGCTCTACATCCTCTACGCGCAGGGCCTCGGCGTGGCGGCCGATCCCGCGGCCTCGCGCGCGTGGCTCGATCGCGCGGCCGCGGCCGAGCACCCGCGCGCGCTCTACAACCTCGGGGCCGCCCACGCCTCGGGCAGCGAGGGCGCGGTCGACATGGCCAAGGCGGCGGCCTACTACACCCGCGCGGCCGATCGCGGCAACGGTCGCGCCGCGGCGACGCTCGCCGTCATGATCCTCGGCGCCGAGATCGACGGCACGCCCGAGGAGGCCGCCCGCTGGCTCGATCGCGCCGACGAGGCCGGCTACCCGAGCTGGGAGATGCTCGACGCGACGGGGTTCGACGATCCACGCACGCCCGCCTGAGTCGGGGGCTTGACCGCGTCGCAGCGCCCCGATAAGAGCCAAGCCCGTGGTCCTCGCTCGTGCCCCTCGGGTGGTGTTGCTCGCAGCCGGACGGGGCGCTCGCATGGGCGTGCTCGGTGAACAGGAGCCCAAGAGCCTGCTGCCGATCCAGGGCGAGCCGTTCGCCACGCGGCTGATCCGGCAGGCGTTCGAGCACGGCGTCGACGACGTCACGGTCGTCCTGGGCTTCCGCGCCGACTACGTGCGCGCCCGCCTCGAGGAGCGCTCGCCCAAGCGCCTCACGTTCGTCGTCAACGATCGTTGGCAGGACGACGTCAACATCCACTCGCTGTCGCTGGCGCTCGCCGCCGATCCGTCGCCGGCGTTCGTGGTCGAGGCCGACATCTGGATGAGCGACGCGGCGTGGGCGGCGATGCTCGACCCCTCCGACGCCGATCACTCGGTGTGGTACAGCCGCGGGCCGTTCGTCAGCACGCAGGTGGGTGGGATCCTGCGCGCCGACGCGGCGCGCGACATCACCGACCTCCGCATCGTCCCCGCGTGGCAGCCCGAGTACGCCGGCCACGAGAAGCTGGTCGGCGTGACCAAGATCGGCCCCGGCGAGGCCGAGGCGTTCACGACCCTGCTGCACGCGGCGCGCGATCGCAGCATGAAACAATACTGGCTGATGCCGTGGATCGACAACCTCGCGGCGCTGCCGTGCAAGGCCCGCGATGTCGGCTCGGCGCACGCGGTGTCGGTCAACACTCCCGAGGAATACCAGCGCCTCGTCGACCAGGTGACAACATGAAGATCCAGATGATCGATCCCAAACGCCTGCGCCACATCGAGGGCCACAGCAAGCGCCGCGCGAAGTGGCTCGAGAAGAAGATCCTCGACGAGGGCGTGTGGACCAAGCCGCTGGCGATCGAGCGCACGCACAGGCTCGTGCTCGACGGGCAGCACCGCATGGAGGTCGCGCTGGCCCTGGGCCTGCGCAAGGTCCCGTGCGTGATGTACGACTACGACGACGTCGAGGTGTGGAGCCTGCGCGACAACCACGAGGTCACCGCGGCGCTCGTGATCGAGAAGTCGCTGCGCGGCGACATCTACCCGTACAAGACCGCCAAGCACCGCTTCCCCACCGAGCTGCCGGCGATCGAGATCGCCCTGGAGAAGCTCCGATGAGGGCCGAACGCGCGATCGTCCTCGCCGCCGGCGAGGGCCTGCAGCTCGACGGCTTCGCCAAGGCGTTGATCCGTCACCCCAAGACCGGCGAGCGCGTGCTCGACCACTACGGCGACATCCTGGCCGGGCTCGAGATCACGGTCGTCGTCGGCTACCGCGCGATCGAGATCCTCCAGGCGTTCCCCACGCTGAAGTTCGCGTACAACGCCAACTGGCGGCTGACGGGCAACGCCTACAGCCTCGGGCTCGCGCTCGACGAGCGGCCGACGCTGGTGCTGTCGGCGGACTTCTTCATGGCGCCCGAGGTGATCGAGCGCATGCAGGCGGGCCCCGACAACGCGGTGCTCTCGGCGACGCGGGGCAACCGCACGATGTCGGCGACGAACCTCGTCGTGGCCGACGACGGCACGATCACCGAGGTCTACCAGGGCGCGGTCAAGAGCGACCGCGACCCCGAGGCGCCGGGCATCTTCAAGGTGTGCGACCGCGAGCTGCTGCGCACGTGGAAGCGCAACTGCATCGAGTCGCCGAGCCTGTTCGCGCTGCGGTGCCTGCCGCTTTCGGCCCAGGGCCCGGGCCGCGTGGCCGCGGTCGGCCTCGGCGATCTGGCGCTGTCCGAGATCAACACGCCGCTCGACTACCTCGCGCTGATGGAGACGGGCACGTCCTTGGATTCGGGGGGCGAACCATGAGGTTCGTCCGCGCCGTCACCCTCGGCTTCGATCCGGATCAGGGCACGCCGGCCGCCCGCGAGCGCGACATCCCGGCGTTCTTCACGGCGGCCACCGCCGCGGTCGAGGCGGCGGGCCGATCGCTGCGCACGCGTCGGCTGGTGCTGCCACCGCTGAACGGCCGCGCCCGGTTCTCGCGGGTCGGGCTGCAGGCGATCCTGCGCTGGCTCGAGACGGTGGCCGATGCCGCCGGCGTGCGCTGGTACAACGTGCCGTTCACGACCTTCGTCGACGGCGATCTGACGCCGACGTTCGACGCGGCGATCGACGTGATGCGCCGCAACCCCCGGGCGTTCGTGAACTTCGTGGTGGCACAGGACGGTCGCATCGAGCGCGGCGGCGTCCTCGAGTGCGCGCGGTTCATCCACACCGTGTCGAAGTTCTCGAAGAACGGCTACGACAACTTCCGCGTCGGCGCCTCGTGCAACACGCCCGAGGGCGCGCCGTTCTTCCCGTTCTCGCGCCACGGCGGCACCGACGACGCGTTCGCGATGGCGCTCGAGCTGCCGACGGTGTTCGGCGAGGTGCTCGTGCAGTCGGCGGGCGTGGCCCTGGGCGAGCTGCGCGGGCGCTTGGTCGCGCGGCTGGTGCAGGAGCTCCGCGAGGTCGACGCGATCGGCCTGGCGATCGAGCAGGCGACGTCGATCCGCTATCGCGGCCTCGACGGCTCGCTCGCCCCGTACCCCGACGCGACCGGCAGCGTCGCGCGGATCATCGAGTCGCTCGGCGTCGACGACTACGGCTCGAGCGGCACGATGTTCGCGACCGCGTACCTGACCGACATCCTGCGCACGGCGGTCACCGACAGCGGCGCGCGAGCGGTCGGCTTCCACGGCGTGATGGACTCGCTGCTCGAGGATCCGGCGATCGGCGAGCGGACCAGCCGCGGCGCGCTGGGCCTCGACGGCCTGCTGTCGTTCGCCTCGGTGTGCGGCTGCGGCCTCGACATGGTCCCGATCCCCGGCGACACGTACGTGGAGGAAATCGCGTCGTTGATCCTGGACGTCGCCGCGATGTCGTGCGCGCTGGGCAAGCCGCTGGGGGCGAGGATCCTGCCGATCCCGGGCAAGGCCGCCAACGAGTTCACGGACTTCGGCCACGACTTCTTCTTCAACTGCCGGATCCTCGCGGTGCGCAACCGCGGGGTGTCGCCGGGGTTGTTCGAGCGGGGTGCGTTCGAGCTGCGCGGGCGCGGCTGAGCGTGCCGTGTTGCCGTGCGGCGCGTGGCCGCTCCCTCCGAGGTCACGCGCCGGCGCCGACGCCACCGATGATCAACATGAACACGGCGTCCTCGACTGCGACGACGTCGTGCCGCACGCCCGAGCCCATCACGAGGCACTGCATCGCGAGCACCGGCGCCCGCACGTCGGTCGTGGGCGAGGCGAAGGTCACGTGACCGACCAGCGGCACCACGACCACGGTGCTCGGCGCGCCGTGTTCCGCCATTCGAACGCCGCGCTGCAGCGCGACCATCACTACCGTCGACTCGTCGCCCTTCAGCAGCGTCCGCGAGGCCTTACCGTCGGGGGCCTGACGCGCGACCGCGAGCAACTCGTAGGCGATGCTGCCGACGTCGAGCGACTGGAACACGAGCGGCGTGGACGGGATCGGTGGGTGCAGCATGGGACTCTCGGCGTCTGGTCGATCGCGATGCACACTGCATCGGCCGAGTTCGACGTCGAACCTACGGTAGTCGACCCGCCCCGGGGGTAGGCACAAAGCCGAGCGTTGCTCGTCGTGGTCCCCCACTCTGCGTTGGCGAGGTGCGGGGGACTGCGCCGCCGAGGGCGCCCGAGGAGGCCGCGGCGAAGGCTGCGGAGATCCGCGACGCCGAGGTGCGCGAGGTCGAGGCGCTGTCACATGGACTGGGCTGCGCAGACCGTCGCGCCGAGTCGCGTCAGAAGCCGAGGATCAGCCAACGCCAGCGCGCGCCGTCCCAGTAGAGGATCTCGGCCGCGTCGCCGCCGTCGAGCCAGATCCCGTCGCCCGTCACGCCGGGAGCGGCGTGCACCACTGCCTTGCGGAGCACGCTCTTGCGCAGGCCCTCGCCCGACCGCGGCGCGATGCCCCACGACAAGTCGACCTCGCCGTCGTCGGCGAAGTCGAGGGTCCCTTCGCGCCACTCGAGATCGACTCCTTCCATGTGCACGTCGGTCGAGAGCTGACGCGTGCGTGCGCCGGCGCCGATGATCGACACACTGCCGTCGGCCCACGCGATCGCGATGCCGGCATGGCGGGTCCGGCGATCGCGGATCTTGAACGCGCGATCCTGCTTGCGGTCGCCGTCGAGGTCGAGGACGAGCTCGCACGGCGTCTTGCGCGAGAACGCCTTGCAGTCCTTGCGATGCGTCTCGAGCAGCGCTGCCTTGCTGGCGACGCGCAGGTCGACCGGCAGCGCCGCGAGTTCGGCATCGTCGACTTGCGGCGGCGTGATGCCAGCCGGCTCGCTGGTCGGTTCAGCGGGCGCAGGCTCGGCGGGCGTCGGTCCGGCGCTCGGTGCCGGCTCGCTCGGCGCCATGTCGGGCTGGGCCGCCTTCGCGATCGCCGGTTCGCGCGGCGACGCCGGCGTCGGGACCTGTGGAGGATGCGTCGAGGGTTCCGGTGTCGTCGGTGAGGCGCACGCCACCACCACGAGGACGAAGACTGCGCGTCGCACGTGGGTCACGGTAGCGCAGAGACGAGCACTCGGCGGGCTTTGGTCGACGCTTCGTCCGCACCGCGCTGCTGCGCGTCGTTCGAACGCGGTGGGTTCGAGCGGCCCAGTCGGGGCTGAGGGTTCGGCGCTGGAGCCGGCCGGAACCTCTTCACACGGGAGCTGTCCGATCGCGCGATGCGACTGCCCTCGCTGCTCGCGGTTGCCCTCGTCGCGTGCGCGCCCCACGGGCCGGCGGCCGAGGGACGCGCGCTGGCCCTGCCGAGTGTGATCGTGGCTCGACCACCGCGCGCCATGCCCGGTTGCATGAAGGGACCGCGCACGGCGATCCCGTTCTTCGACCGCGCCCGCGGCGTCCCGTGCGATGCGCTGCCGCGGCATGCGCTGGGGCGCCCGACCGTGATCGACGGGCGTAGCGTACTGCTCGACGAGGAAACGATCGCGGCGGCGAACGTGCTCGCGCGCTGCGATCCGTGATCCCCTCGACCGGGCTCCAGCGCTCGGTGTGTCGTTTGCGGTGGACCGAACCCGACACGACCTCCACCTCGCTTCGAGAACCACCCGCGTCGCCGCGCATCCGACCGCGCTGGCCCGGGACTTGCTCTTCGTCGGCCTCGTCTGTCGTGGGATCGCCGTCGCGACCGTACGGCGAAAGGTCTGCGCCCCGTGACGATCGCCCACATCAATCGCATCGCCACGGCGACACCGCCCCACGACATGCACGACGCCTTCGTTCGGTTCGCCCGGACGTTGCTGCCCGAGGCGCGCACGAAGGCGGTGTTCGATCGGCTCGTGGGGATGGCGCAGATCTCCCATCGCTACGCGGTGGTGCCGCCCGCCGCGAATCCCGAGGGCGCCTCGGTCGATGCCACCGGCGTGTATCGCCGCGGTCGGTTCCCCACCACGGGCCAGCGCATGGCGATGTACGAGGAGCACGCGCCCGCCCTGGCGGCGCGCGCGGTCGAGGGCCTCGCGCTCGGCGACGACGCGGCGCGGATCTCCCACGTCATCGTCACCTCGTGCACGGGGATGTACGCGCCGGGCGTCGACCTCGACCTCGTCGAGCGGTGCGGCCTGAACCCGTCGGTGGAGCGGACGATGGTCGGCTTCATGGGCTGCTACGCCGCGATCAATGCGCTGAAGCTCGCCCACCACATCGTGCGATCGCAGCCCGACGCCAAGGTGCTGGTCGTCGACGTCGAGCTGTGCTCGCTGCACCTGCGTGAGACCCATGATCTCGAGTCGATGCTCGCGTTCCTCGTCTTCGCCGACGGATGCGCCGCGAGCCTCGTCAGCGCCGAGCCCACGGGGCTGGCGATCGATGGGTTCCACGCCGCGTCGATCCCCGGTACCCGCGATCTGATGCGCTGGAACATCCGCGACCAGGGCTTCGACATGGTGCTGTCGGGGCAGGTCCCCGCCGCGATCTCCCGCGGCCTCGACGGGAGCGCCGCGGCGATCCTCGGCGGCGCGCTGCCGGCCACGATCGACGCCTGGGCCGTGCATCCGGGCGGTCGATCGGTGCTCGACGCCGTGCAGCGCGGACTCGGGCTCGACCCCGATGCGCTCGCCGCCTCGCGCGACGTGCTCGAGCGGTTCGGCAACATGTCGTCGGCCACCGTGATGTTCGTGCTGAAGTCGATCATGGCCGGCAAGGGTGCGGCCGATCGCGGCTGCGCCATGTCGTTCGGCCCGGGCCTCACCGCCGAGACCATGCGATTCCACCGGGTGCAGGGATCATGACCACCGCCGAGACCACGATCGCGACCACGCTGGACTTCGCGCAGCGCTCGGCCCAAGACGAGCTCATGGACACCGAGCCGGTGCCCTTCGAGGAGTTCGACGCGTGCCTGAAGGACCTCGCCCGGGTGAACCGGCTGACCGGCGCGTATGGCCCGACACTCGGCTTCTTCGACCGACTGCGGGGTCGCTGCCGCGGCCTCGGTCGGCCCTTGCAGGTGCTCGACGTGGGCAGCGGCCACGGCGACATGCTGCGTCAGGTCGACCGCTGGGCCCGCGTGCACGGCATCGAGGTCGCGTTGACGGGGATCGATCTGAACCCGTGGTCGCGGCGCGCGGCGCTGGCCGCCACGCCCGTCGATCGCGAGATCCACTGGGTCACCGCCGACGCCTTCGAGTACGCGCCCGCGGGGGGCGTCGACGTCGTCATCAGCTCGCTGTTCACCCACCACCTCGCCGACCCACAGGTCGTCCGCTTCGTGGCGTGGATGGAGTCCACCGCGCGCGTGGGGTGGTTCGTCAACGATCTGCACCGCCACCCGGTGCCGTATCACGTCTTCCGGGTCGCCTCGAGGCTGGCGCGCCTGCATCGCTTCGTGCAGCACGACGGGCCGGTGTCGATCGCCCGCGCGTTCGTGCCCGACGACTGGCGTCGGATCGTCGCCGCCGCCGGGATGGATCCCGCGGACGTCGACATCCGCTGGCGCATGCCGTTCCGCCTCACCGTCGCGCGGGTCAAGTCGCGGTGACCGCTGCGCTCGTCATCGGCGGCGGACCGGCCGGTGCTGCCGCCGCGATCCACCTCGCGCGCGCCGGCCGTGCGGTCGTGCTCGTCGAGCGCGAGGCGGGTCCGACCGACAAGGTCTGCGGCGAGTTCCTGTCGGCCGAGGCGTGCGGCTACCTGCGCGCGCTGGGGCTCGAGCCGACGGATCACGGCGCCGTGGTCATCGACAAGGTGCGTCTGTGCGTGGGCGATGGCACGCAGGTGGTGCCGCTGCCGTTCGCGGCGCTCAGCCTGTCGCGCCGCGTGCTCGACGAGGCGCTGCTCGAGCTCGCGGTCGCCGCCGGGGTCACCGTGCGCCGCGGCGCGAAGGTGCAGGCGCTCGTGCGGATGCGCAGCGGATGGTCGGCCCGCCTCGCCGACGACACCGAGATCTTCGCGACGTCCACGTTCTTGGCCACGGGTAAGCACGACCTGCGCGGGCACGGGCGACCACCCGGCCGTCAGGACGATCTCGTCGCGTTCAAGCTCCACTGGATCCTCGCGCCCGAGGTCACGCGTACGCTGGCCGAGCACGTCGAGCTCGTCACGTTCGAGGGCGGCTACGCGGGCCTGCAGCTCGTCGAGGGCGGTCGCGCGAACCTGTGCCTGCTGGTGCGTCGTCGCCGTTTCCAGGAGCTCGGCGCCCGCTGGGACCGGCTCCTCGCGGCCATGCGCCGTGACTCGGGCCACCTCGACGCGCGGCTCACCGGCGGTCGGCCGTGCTGGGCGCGACCGCTCGCGTTGTCGGCGATCCCGTACGGCCACGTGCAGCACGACGCCGACGGGCTGTGGCGCCTCGGCGATCAGGCGGCGGTCATCCCCTCGTTCTCGGGCGATGGGATGTCGATCGCCCTGCACAGCGCCGCGCTCGCGGCGACGATCCACCTCGCCGGTCATCCGCCCGAGGTGTTCCAGCGCCGGCTCGCGCGGGACGTCGCGGGCCAGGTGCGGCTGGCGACCGCGGTCTCGCGCGGCCTCGTGCGACCGTCGCTGCAGGCGCTGCTCGGCGTCACCGCGCGGGCGTTCCCCGGCCTCGTGTCGAGCCTGGCGGCGCGCACCCGCGTGTCCGAGGCCGCGCTGTCGCGGGTGCACGGGGGCGCGAGCGCGTGATGGTGTCAGGGAGTGCGATCGATCCGCTCGACGGCCGCGACCCCGCGCTCATCGCCGCGTTGCTGCCGACGATGCGTCGGATCAATCACCACTACCTGCGGTTGCGCAGCGAGGGATTCGCGAGCCCCCCGACGGGGCCCGTCTTGTATGTTGGCAATCACAATGGGGGCATCGCGGGGCCGGATCTGTGCGCCACGCTCG
Organism: Nannocystaceae bacterium; assembly: GCA_044344875.1. GTDB lineage: Bacteria > Myxococcota_A > Polyangia > Nannocystales > Nannocystaceae > Xiheibacterium. Next base: position 9,044 of record JBIJCC010000131.1, on the reverse strand, counting down.
GGTCGCTGTGGGAGGCCCGCGGCCCCGCGTCGCCGCTGTACGCCCTCGCCCACGACTTCGCGATGCGCCAGCTCCCGTGGCTCGGCCGCCTGCTGCGGCGCGTCGGCGCCGTGCGGGCCACCCCTGACAACGCCCTGGCCGCGCTGCGGGCCGGCGCGCAGGTGCTCGTGTATCCGGGCGGCGATCTCGACGCGTATCGCCATGCGCGGCGGCGCGACGAGGTGGTGCTCGGCCCGCGCACTGGCTTCGTACGCGTGGCCCAGGCCGCCGGCGTGCCGATCGTCCCGATCGTGGCCCACGGCGCCCATCGCAGCGCGTACATCTTCAGCGAGGGCGAGAGCATCGCGCGGTGGTTGCGAATGCATCGATGGGCGCGGCTGCGGCGATTCCCGCTGGCGCTGGCGTTGCCGTGGGGCTTGGCGGTGGGCCCCTGGCTGCCGTACCTGCCGCTGCCGATGCGCGTGCAGCTGAGGCTGCTGCCGCCGGTGGCCGCGCCCGTCGGCGAGGCGCCGGAGCGGATCCGGGATCGCGTGCAGGCGATCATGCAGTCGGCGCTCGATCGGATGGCCCGCGGCGATCGAAGGGGTGCGTCCTCGTGATCGAGGGCGCGCCCGCGGATCGTGTCCGGGGCAAGGCGAGGCTCCGGGATGGCGGTGTGCTCGCGTACGAGATCGACGGGCGCCTCGACGGTCGCGTGCCGCTGCTGTTGATTCGGCCGCTCGGCGGCACGATGGCGCTGTGGGGGCCGTTCCGCGACGCGCTGGCGCAGGCGTGCCCGATCGTCGCCTTCGATTCCCGCGGCACCGGGGGATCGAGCGCGGATTCGGGGTGGCCGTCGACGCGACGGATCGCCCGCGACGCGGTCGCGCTGCTCGATCACCTCGAGGTGGGGCGCGCGCACGTGTTCGGCATCTCGCTCGGGGGAATGGCCGCGACGTGGATGGGCATCGACGCCGGCGTTCGCGTGGCGACGCTGTGCATCGCGAGCGCGCCGCCGCGGGGCCTGGATCTGACGCGCGCGGGGGCGCGGCGGACGATCGCGATGGCGGCTTGTTTCGCGCACCGCGAGGGCGAGGTCGAGGCGCGGCTGGTGCATCGCACACTGACGGGGGCATTCCGCCGCGAGCACCCGGAGCGGGTGCAATGGATCGAGGCGACGATCCGCGCCCAGCCGACCTCACGCCGGAGCTTGCTGAAGCACGTGGCCGCGGGCGCGATGCACGACGCGCGACGCGAGCTGCACCGCATTGCCGCGCCGTGCCTGGTGCTCGCGGGGGCGAACGACGAGCTCGTGGGGCTCGCGGCGCCGCGCCGGCTCGCGGACGGGATCGCGGGGGCGAGCTTCGACGTGATCGAGGGGGCCGGGCACGACGTCACGCTCGAGCGGCCGGAGGTGTGTGCGGATCGGGTGCGGCGGTTTGTCCGGGGGTGAGGGACGAACGGCCTCGGCGAACGCGCTCCCGGCCGTGGTTCGCAATCACCCTGGCACCGAGGTTCGCAGGCTGTTCGCGGCCCGCATCAGCCGCGCGACGAGCCACTCGAGTCCTGGATCGGCGGCGGTGCGCTCGTGCCGAACGGCGTGCACGTCGAGCGGAGGGCAGTCGAACGGCAGCGGCGCGCTCGCGAGTCGTGGGTGCCCCGCCAACGCGAGCTCGGGCACGTTGGCGACGAGATCGGTGGTCTCCAGGACGGCGAGCACCGACGCGAGCGAAGGGGTGCGGTAGGCGATCGTCCGCGTCACGCCGTGCTGTTCGAGCGCGTCGTCGATCTCGGTGGTCCCACGACCGGATGGACTCACCAGTGCCTGCGGCCATGCGAGGTACTCGACGAGCGTGAGGGGACGCTCGGCCAACGGATGGTCGCTGCGGAATGCCAGCACGTACCGATCGCGCCACAGACGGCGCCGCAGCAGTCCGGGGATCTCGTCGCGCACGGGTGCGAGGCCCAAGTCCACGTCCCCTGTCTCTGCGCCGGCAACCTGCTCGATCACGGCAGGGCGCACCACGATCGTCACTCCCGGAGCTTCGGCGCGCAGCCCGGGGAGCGCAGGCAGCACCAGTACGCGCTCGGCGTAGTCGGTCGCCGCGACGACGAATGTCCGCCGCGAGCGCAGCGGGTCGAAGGTGCGAACCGGCTCGAGCAGGGCGACCGCGCCGTTGAGCAGCTGCCGCAGTGGAACGACGAGTGCTTCGGCCCGCGATGTGGGCAGCATCTCGCGACCCACGCGGACCAGCAGCGGATCGCCCAGGCGCTCGCGCAGGGTGGCGAGGCCTCGGCTGGCCGCAGGCTGACTCATGCCCAGAGCACGACCCGCGCGGCCGACGCTGCGCTGCTCGAGCAGCGCATCGAGGAGCACGAGCAAGTTGAGGTCGAGGCTCGCGAGCCGGTGGTGGTCCACGCCAACGCCGTTCTAGAACACGATGGCGCCCGAATCCACCGGCGGCATGGGCCGATGTCGCCGGTGGATTCGCCGCGCACGCCGGGCGGCTCCAGGCTCGCGCGATGGCGTCGAACCCCGTGCCGCTCCCCATGTCGCTGACGCGCGCCCGAGGGCTGGTCGGTCTCCAGATCGCCCTCTCGGTCCCGTTCCAGCTCCTGTTCGTGTGGATCGGCACCCACCTGGTGGCCTGGTCCCTGCCCGGCGACGCACTTGCCGAGCGTCTCGCGTTCGCGCTCCGATGGGAGTTGTTGGGCGTGGGCACCCTGCTCGGCATGATCGGGATGATCGCCGGTGCTCGCCCGCTGTGGGGCGAGACGATCGGTGGCGACCCGCTGGCGAAACAACTCGAGACCCACGTGCGGGTGCAGCGAAACACGCTGGAGCAGTTGATGCTGATGTTCGCGTCGCACTTGGCGCTCGCGACGTCGTTGTCACGCGAGGATCTCGGCCTGCTGCCCACGCTCGCCACATTGTTCGTCGTGGCGCGGATCATCTATTGGGTCGGGTACGTCCGCAACCCGATGCTTCGCACCTTCGGATTCGTGGCGACGTTCTATCCCAACATCTACGCCGTGGGGCTCGCGCTCTGGTACGGTTTTGCGCGTTGATCCGGCCTTGACCCTTGCTCGCCGTCCCTCGACCCGAAGGTCACAACCATGCTCACGATTCCGATCCGTCACTTGCTCACCGCCACCGCGCTGGTCATGGCACTGGGATCCGTCACGGCGTGCGCCCCCGGGCGCACCGACCCGAGAAACGGGACATCCACGATTCCCGAGCCGTGGCAGTCACCCCGGATCTCCAAGCTGACGCCGCCCTTGCGCGCGGCCACCGAAATCGTCGGCGTCGATGCGCGAGTCTCCGACCGCTGGCTGACCGTCGCCACCGGCATCCTCGGCAACGAAGACCCCGACACGCCCGACACGTTGCATGTCTACCGTCGCAGCGGTGGTGCATGGGTCTACGATGCCGCGCTCACCGCCCCGCAGCCCCAGCCCAGCGACGGCTTCGGTGGTTCCGCCGGGATCGATGGCGACACGATCATCGTGGGCGCTCCGACCCGCAACGCCGTGGACGCGCCGCTGGCGGGGGCGGCGTACGTCTTTCGCCGGGACGGCGAGACGTGGCAGCACCACGCCACGCTCGAATGCCCGAACCCGGTCGAGCGCGGCTTCTTCGGCAACCACGTCGCGCTCGACGGCGACACCGCGGTGGTCGGAGAAGCCATCGGCGGACACATGGAGGGCGGTGCGTCCAACCGCGCCGTCTACGTCTATGCCCGCGAAGGCGACGCCTGGCCGCTGCAGGCCACCATCGAGCTCCCCGACGAACTCGCGGGTGCCGCGGGCAAGGACAACGAGTTCGGGAATTTCGTGGCCGTGCACGGCGACACCCTCGCGGTGACCGCGATGGGGGCCGACGCGCTCTACATGTACGAACGTCGGCGAGGCGGATGGTCTCTCGCCGAGCGGATCGATGCGCCGCGCGCTGCCAACGACAGCGAGGGCGGCCCCGCGTTCGGACGCACCGTCGACCTCGACCTCGATCTCATGGTCGTCGGTGCGCTGCGTGCGGGTGGCGTCGCTCCCGACACCGGCGCGGCGTTCGTCTACCGGCGGGCAGAGAGCGGAGCGCGGTGGGAACTCGACGCCAAGCTCGTCGCGCCCGACGGTCGAACTCGAGACATGTTCGGTCACTGGGTCGCCATCGAGGGGGAGACCATCCTCGCCGCCGCGTTCCGTGCGGCCAACGCCGGCCGACCGGAGGCGGGCACGGCCTATCTCTTCCGGCGCAGCGCCGGGCCCGTGGCGGACAACCGATGGCGCCTGATTCGTCGCCTCGATCCGCCGCCCGCGGAGACACCCACGCTCACGGCCTACACCGCGGACCTCGCCGACGAAACCGCGGTCCTCAGCGCGGGCGACACCGGCAACCCCGCGGGCGGTCGGCACGTCTGGATCGTGGAGCCGTCGAAACCGCCGGCGGGCGCGACGTCGCGCGCGACGGCCGATGCCCGGCCGTCAGCGGCGAAGGCTCGGCCTACCCGGCCGCGGCCGATCCGGCGGCCATCGACGCGGACGACGGGGTCGGCGTGATCGAGCTGGGCGCGGAGACGTGGGCGGTGACGTTCGCGACGAGCGACGGTGGGGTGGACTTCGTGCGGTTCCGCCGGGCGTGATCACGGACCCCGCTCGAGGGTCATCGGCCGTGGACGGCGAGCAGTCGGCTCCGAAGCTCGGCTTGCACTTCCGGCCAGCTGCGAACTGCTGCTGCGTCAGAGCGAGCCTCGGCGAGACGCTGGTCGATGAGCGCCTGCTGCCAGCCGGGGACCGGCAGCGCCTCGGCCTCGGACGCGATGAGGTCCCACAGCGCCTGGACGTAGGCGATCTTCTCCTCGACGGGGAGGTCGTCGAACCCCGGGGGGGTGGTGATCTGCGGTGGCACGGCCCACCCAGTCTAGCCCGCGACGGGCGGGGGCGCGAGGACCTCGGTCGAGCGCCGGCATTCCGCACGGTCTCCGGACCCGCCGCGCTCGCCGACGTCGTCGACGAACCCGCGGACCGAGTGATACCAACGCGCTCATGCAGCGCCCGAACGTCGTCCTCGCACTCCTCGGCAGCGCGGCCGCGCTCGGCTGCGCGGCCGACCCCGCATCGTCGAGCTCGGAGGCGTCGTCGTCGACCGCCGCGTCGAGCCCGACCGACAGCGGGGGCGAGGAGTCCCCTGACGTCGACGCGTCGTCGACCGCGACGACGGTCACCACCACGGATGGCGAGGGCGACGCCGAAGGCGACACCACGACGACCACCGCGTCGTCGACGAGCACCGCGACCACGACCGACGATCCCTCGAGCACCGCGACGACCCAGGACGCGCCCGAGATCTGTCCGCCGCCCCCCGCCGAGCTCACCCGCTGGCTGGTCGGCGACGAGGCCGACGCCGACGCTACGCCCGAGGGTCCCGCGTTGATCCTGATGGGGGGCGGGCCCGATGTCGACGCGGCGTTCACGTGGTGGCAGTCGTGGGTCGACGGCGGCGACGTCGTCGTGCTGCGGGAGAGCGGCGCGGACGGCTACAACGACTATCTGTTCGCCGACATCGGCGGGGTCGACTCGGTCGAGACGCTGTTGGTCGACACCGAGGGCCTCGCCGACGATCCCTACGTCGTGTGCCGTGTGGCGCAGGCCGAGGCGGTGTTCATGGCCGGCGGTGACCAGGCGCAGTACATGACGCTGTGGAAGGACCGCGGCCTCGCCGATGCGGTGATGACCGCGTGGGATCGCGGCGCGGTGGTCGGGGGGACGAGCGCCGGCTTGGCCGTGCTCGGCGAGTTCGTATTCGCCGCGTACAACGACACCGTCTACTCCGACGAGACCCTCGACGATCCGTACAACCAGTACATGACCATGGATCTCGGCATGTTCGGCTTTGCGCCGCTCGTCGGGGTCATCACCGACAGCCACTTCTACGAGCGCGATCGCATGGGCCGGCTGGTCGGGTTCCTCGCGCGCATCGTGCAGGACGGCTGGGCCGACGACGTCCTCGGACTCGGCGTCGACGAGGGCACGGCGCTGCTGGTCGGCCCGGACGGCACCGGCACCGTGGTGGGTGCCGGTTCGGTCTACGCGGTGCGCTCCAACGGGACGCCGCAGGTGTGCGAGGCGGGCGAGCCGCTCGCGTACGCGGACCTCGAGCGGGTGCGATTGGTGGAGGGGGATACGATCGCGCTGCCGGGGGGAGAGACGGAGGTGGCGGCGGAGTTGGTGTCGGCGGCGGAGGGTGGGCTGGAGCCGGCGGATCCGTACTGAGACGGCGATGAGATCAAGTGGAGCGCTCGAGGGCGGCTCCCACACGCTCCTGTAGGGCGGGCTGTTGTTCGGTCAGGCCGTCCTGGGAGAGCCGCTGCAAGCCAGCCAGGGCCTCGCTCAGGCTGGTGAGGATCGTCAGCTGTGAGCCGTCGAGAGGTTCCCCCGGATCGAGGAGTTCCTGCAGTTGCATCGCCTCGAAGTCGCCCACGATGCAGAGAAAGGACTCCACCGCCTCGGCCGTCATGGCGAGCGCCTCGCAGCACTTCGCGTTCCGCAGGACGCGTGGGAAGATCTCATTCGGATAGTGCCCGAGGACTTGCATCGCCATCGCCACCGCGAGGCGGGTCGCTTGCTCCTCGCCGCGGCGTTGGTGCCAGCGGGAAACCGCATCGGCGAATCGGTCGCACGCCTCCGTGAGGTCGTAGCCCTCTTGCCAGACGGCGCCGTCGATGCTGTTGCGTGGATACCCGTTCGACAGATCCCCGAGCAGGTGGAGTTGGCCGATGAGGAACGTCAGAGCCGTCTGCGCGGCCGCGACGGCTGCTTGGACATCGGGGGCCTGTGCGACGAGGTCGACGAGTCGCTGGGCTTCTCGAGCGTTCAATTCCATGGTTCGTGCCACCGACGGGGATCGCACTCGTCCGCACCCAACGCGTAGCGTTCAGCGCGGTTGGAGAGCGTAGCGCTCCACCTCGTCCGCTGCAATGGACGTCCGCAACCACGCCCTCACCATCGCGCGTACAACACCGAGATCGACCCCCGCTCCCCGCTCCCCCCGACGATGTCGCCCCGCCCGTCCCCATCGACGTCCGCGACGCCGACCACATCGAATTCGTGGTCCACCGCGAGGCTGTACGGCAACGGGTCCCCCTCGTCCCATCCGGTGATCACATCGAGCCGCGGATCGTCGTCGTTCGGGTGCCGCGCCAGCACCACATCCGCGATTCCATCCCCGTCCACGTCCCCCACCGCCATCGCATTCGCGCTCGCCGCGGTCCATCCATCCACGTCGGCGAGCATCGCCGGCCCGGTCGACGCGAATCGATGCAGCCGCCCGAAGTACTCCAGCACGAGCACGTCGTCGGCCCCATCGCCGTCCACGTCCGCGATCGCGTGTTTGTGGCCCTCGCCCGAGAACCACGTCGCCGCGTAGCTCGATCCGCCCGGCGGCCACACGCGCACCTCCGCGAGGTGGCCACCGTCGCCATACGTGTCCACGATCACGACCACGTCCTTCGCCCCATCGCCGTCGAGATCCCCGACGTCCAACCCGTTCGAGCTGTAGCTCCGGGTCGGGTCGCTCCCATACGGGATCGCCGTCACCACCGGCCCGGCGTCGCCGAGCTCGATCGTCGCGAGCGCACCGATCTCGCGGTCCTCGGCCGCGATCCGGATCGCGCCGTCCGCCGCGGGCTCCAGCACCCGCAGCGTCGCGAAGCCGCGACCGATCTCCCACAGCGCCACGCGCACCGACAACCCCGAGGCGCCGTCGTACACCGCGAGCGCGGTGCCCTCGCTCGCGACGAGATCATCGCGGCCATCGCCGCCGACGTCGACCAACACGGCCCCGAGGCCACCGTCGGCCAGCGGCGTGCCGACCGACAGTCCGTCGCTCGAGGCGCCCACCAGCACCCGCGTCGGCGCGCCCGCGAGCTGTCCGCGGACCACGACATCGGCGATGCCATCGCCGACGACCTCGCCCCAGCGCAGATCCGCAGGCGCGAGTCCGACGGCCAGCTCGACCTCGTCGCCGAAGCACGCGCCGAGATCCGTGCACGTCGCGGTCCCACCCGTGGTGGCGGCGCCACTGCTCGAGACAGCGCCGGTGGAGCCCACGTCGATCGGCTCGAGCGGCACCGCGGCCCACGGGCCGCACGCGACCAACAGCAGCGCGACCGGCCAGGCGCGCGGTGTCGCAGGAACGCCGCGTCGTGGGAGCATCCGTCGCGTCCCCCGACGATACGCCCACCGCAGCGTCGTATCGCCGCAACTCCTGCGGGTGCTCACACGAGGCTGCGCCGCTGCGGATCGATGGGCCCGTAGATCCCGTCGTCCTGCGCCTCGAGCCGCTCGAGCAGGCCGTCGAGCCCCACGCGGAGCTTGTGCTCCATCTCCGCGGTCGTCACCGGCAGCACCTGGAAGATGTGCAACGGCGGTTCGCCCGCGACCTCGAAGAACTCCGCGCCGAGCTGGAACGGCGGGATCAGGACGGCGCCGGTGAGCGACGTGCCGGGCGCATACGGCCGGGCCGGATCGCCGTTGGGGATCGAGTGGCCCCAGCCCAACCATGTGCCGAAGTCGTGGGGCAGTCGCGCGAGCGTCTTCAGCAGGCGCACCGGCCAGTAGTTGCGCTCGTCCGCGAACGCGGCCTGATCCAGCTTCCACGTCGGCGGCAGCAGCATCGCCAGCTCGATGTGCGCCCACGCGGCGGGCTCCTCCATCTCGGCGGGCATGTGCATCGGCAGCGCACTCGCACCCGAGGTGACCAGCACGATGAACGGTCGGGTCGGCGACGGCGGCACCATGTGCACGTCGATGTGCAGGCGATCCGAGACCAGCTCGTGGAACACGTTCCCGCTGCCCCCGAGCACCCGCGCGAGGTGATCGGCGATCCGCTCGTCGTCCGCGTGCGCGACGTGGTCCGCCGCGGGCTCGACCATCGCGTGGCGCAGGATGGGGGAGCCGCCGGGGGAGACTTCGTCGTCGTCTGCCATTGGTAGACCCTACCTTCCTTCTCTCTTGGATTGAATTCCGGTAGGGCCCCCGTTCAAACCGTGCGTGCGAATTTCCCGCAC
>JBIJCC010000130.1:0-29077 GCA_044344875.1 Nannocystaceae bacterium | reverse complement strand
CGGAGCCAAGCCCGAGACTCCCCCTTTCCATCGCTAGGCTTTCGTCTTTCAGGGGAAGCGGCCCGCTTCCCCCTCCGGCTGGGCGGAGCCCAGCCCGAGACTCCCCCTTTCCATCGCTTCGCTCCTTCGCGCTCCGCGACCGTCGAGTCGAGTCGAGTCGCGCGGGAGTCGACACGACGGCGCGGGGGCGTGTCGGGGTCAGATCCCGACACGCGCCCGCGCCCTACCGTCCGCGTCCCTCGGGGATCCGCCTAGCTGGCGACCCCGACCACCGCGCCACCGAGGGCTGCGGCTCCGCTCGCCACGGGCTCGAGTGCGCTCGCGAGCACCTCGAGCATGTCGTCGGCGAACAGGATCTCGAGGGCGTCACGGACGTTCTCCGGGATGTCCTCCACATCGCGCACGTTCTTGCCGGGCAGGATCACCCGCTTGATGCCGGCGCGATGCGCCGCGATGACCTTCTCCTTGATGCCGCCGACCGGGAGCACCCGACCGCGCAGCGTCACCTCACCGGTCATCGCCGTGTCCGAGCGAACCTTGCGTCCGGTGAACAGCGACGTCAAGGCCGTGAACATCGTGACGCCCGCCGAGGGCCCGTCCTTGGGCACCGCGCCCGCCGGCACGTGGATGTGCACGTCGTGCCGCTCGAGCGCACCGACGTCGGCCCCGAGCACGTCGGCGTTGCTGCGCACGAAGGTGAGCGCCGCCTTGGCCGATTCCTGCATGACCTCACCGAGCTGCCCGGTGATCTGCAGCGCGCCCTTGCCCGGCATCTTCGAGGTCTCGATGAAGAGGATGTCGCCGCCCACCGGCGTCCACGCCAACCCCGTCGCGACCCCGGCGACCGCCGTGCGCTCCGCGACCTCGTTGAAGAACCGCACCTTGCCCAGGTACTTCGCCAGATCCGGGGCGTCGATCACCACCTGTGGGGTCTTGCCCGCGAGGCCCCGCACGGTCTCGAGCGCCAGTGACCGGCACAGCTTGGTGATCTCGCGGGTGAGCTGCCGGACCCCCGCCTCGCGGGTGTAGTCGCGGATCATCGCGTCGAGCGCATCGTCGGTGATGCGCAGCGACTCCTCGTCGAGCGCGTGCTCGCCGAGCTTGCGCGGGACCAGGTGGCCCCGGGCGATGTGCCGCTTCTCGTCGGTCGTGTAGCCCGACAGCTCGATGATCTCGAGCCGATCCCGCAGCGGTGCCGACAGCGGCTCGAGGCTGTTGGCGGTCGCGATGAACATCACCTCGGACATGTCGAACGGCAGCTCGAGGTAGTGATCGGTGAACGTCTTGTTCTGCTCGGGGTCGAGCAGCTCGAGCAGCGCGGCCTCCGGCGAGCCCATCCATCCCTGGGTGAGCTTGTCGACCTCGTCGAGCAGGATGATCGGGTTCTTGACCTTCACCTTGCGCAACGCGGTGATGAGGCGTCCGGGGAGCGCACCGACGTACGTGCGACGGTGCCCGCGGATCTCCGCCTCGTCGCGGACGCCGCCCAGGGCGACGCGGATGAACGGCCGGCCGGTCGCGTCGGCGATCGACTGCCCGAGCGAGGTCTTGCCCACGCCGGGCGGGCCGACGAGGCACAGGATCGAGCCGCGGGCGCTGCCCGACAGCTTGGTCACCGCGAGGTGCTCGAGGATGCGCTGCTTGACCTTGTCGAGGCCGAAGTGATCCTCGTCGAGCTTCTTCGCGACCGCCTCGACGTCGAGGCTGACCTCGGCGCGCTTGTTCCACGGCAGATCCGAGATCCACTCGAGGTAGTTCCGCGTCACGTTGGCGTCCGGCGCCTGCGGGTTCAGCGACTCGAGCCGCCGGAGCTCGCGCTGCACCAGCTTGTCGGCCTCCTCCGGCAGGGGACCGGCCTCCTCGAGCTTCTTGCGCAGCGCCGCCATCTCGCCGCCGGCCTCGTCGTTCTCGCCGAGCTCCTTCTGGATCGCGCGCAGCTGCTGGCGCAGCATCGCCTCGCGCTGATCCTTGCCGAGCTCGCGGCGGACCTGCTCGCCGATCTTCTGCTTGAGCTCGAAGCGGGCCTTGGCCTCGCCGATGAGCTCGATGCACAGCCGCAGCCGCTTGACCACGTCGAGCGTGTGCAGCATCTCGATCTCGCGGGTGCGATCGACGTCGAGGCCCGAGACGATGCGATCCGCGAGCTGACCGGCGTCCTTGACCGAGTCGATGAGCTCGGACAGCTGCGGGTTGGTCTCGGCCGCCAGCGAGCGCAGGTGACCGCGGATCTCCTCGGCCAGCACGCCGGCCTCGAGCTCGTCGCCGGTGACGTCGGCCAGGGGCGTGACGCCGACGCGGAGGTACGGGTCGGTCTGCAGCACGTCGCCGAGCGCGAACCGTGCGAGGCCCTCGAGGACGACGCGATAGGTGCTGCCGTCCCGCACCCGCTGGATGCGGGTCACGCGGGCGAACGTGCCGATGTCGTGGAGGTCGGCTCGACTCGGATCGTCGTCGTCGGGATCGCGTTGGATCGCGACGCCCACGATCGCGCCGACCTCGACGCGCTCGATGAGGGCGACCGAGCGCTTGCGGCCGACGGGCATGCTCATGGTCGAGCCCGGCAGCAGGACGCCGCTGCGGAGCGGCAGGAGGGAGACTTCACGGGGGAACTTCGGGGTGGTCATGGCGGGCTCCAAACGGTGGTGTGCCAAACGGTGCCAAATGGCGCCAAGCGGCGGTGGGGGACGTGGTCGCGGGCTTCAGGCACGCAGACCGGGTTCGACTTCGACGGTGGTGGGCGCACCGCCACGGATGAGGGAAATCGTGACACGCTGCTTGGCTCGATCTTCCAGCGCAGCGCGGAGCTCGAGCGGCGTCGTGACCGCGTCGTCGTCGACGGCGACGATCACATCGCCGAGGGAGACGCCCGCACGGCTTGCGGGGCCGTCGTCTTCGATCGCGACGACGATGAGCGCGCGGCCGCGGCCGAGTCGCGCCGCATGGTCGGTCGGCAGCCGCGCCGGGTGGACGCCGACGCCGATGTACCCGCGCTGGATGTGGCCATGGCGCTCGAGCTGCCCGAGCACGCGCTCGAGGGTGGTGTCACCCAGGACGATCGAGGCACCGCGCACGACCCCGCGCATCGCGAGGCCGACCACGTGCTGCTTCAGGTCGACGACCAACGACCCCGAGAAGCCCTGCGGCAGCTGGCGATCGATCTCGACGTAGCGATCGAGCGCGCCGCCCGAGCCGAAGCGCACGGCGCCGGCGACGACGCCGAGGACCCCGAACGCAGCGCGTACGCTGGCACCGGGGCGACCGAGGGAGAGGACCGGCTCGGCGATCCGCAGGCTCGCGGTCGATCGCCAGGGCAAGGGCAGCGACGGCACCGCTTCGGCCGGCGCGCGCAGCAGCGCCAGATCGAGGGACGGATCGCGGCCGATGACCGCAGCTTCGAACGTCACGCCGTCCGCCCGAGTTACCTCGACGGCGTCGTCGCGCTCGACGGCGTGCAGTGCGGTGACCAAGCTCCCCGGCTGACGCCACGGCACACCGGTGGCGCTACGGCGGCGGCCGCCCTGGACACGCACGAGGGATTCGCCCACCTTGGTGGCGATGTCGGGGAGATCGTTCAGACTTGGCTCGGAGGTCATCGTGGAGCCCAACATGGCGCGGCCCCCTGGCCGGCCAATCGCCCGAACAGGCAGCTGGCGGCCCGGATGATCAGCCAGCATGCTGGGCCCTTCGCCCCGCCCGGTTGACGAAGGGCGCCTCCGGCCCAACCTTGCGAGCTCGCGGGTCGCCCCCGCCGAACGGACACCACCCAATGAACCGCATCGATCCCACCGTAGAGGCACCGAGCATCCTCGCCCCCGCCGGCGGCCTCGCGCTCGAGGATGCGACGCCCACGTTGGTGATCGCGGGCCCGGCCCACGAGGCCTCGCGCGCGCTCGTGGTCGCCGACGATCCACTGGTGCGGCAGAGCCTGCAGGTGCGGCTCGGTCCGATCGCGGCGGGCGAGGCCACGTGCAGCGACGATCTCGCGCTCGCGCTCACGCGGACCGATGCGAACGTCGTGCTGTTCGACCTCGGCCCCGATGCGGCCAACGAGGGCGAGCTGACCAGCCAGGTGTCGGCGCTGCCCGTGCCGGTCGTCGCCCTCGCGCCCGCGGGGCTCGCCCGCGTCGCGTTGCTCGGCGCCGGTGTGGCCGGCGTGATCGGCCGCGAGGTCGACGGCCTCGCCCTGGGCAGCGCGCTGGCGGCGGTGCGTCAGGGGCTACGCGTCACCGACCGCACCGCGATCGACGAGCTCGAGCGCCCCGCCCCGGCCGAGGTCCTCGGCGCGCGCGTCGACGGACTCACACACCGCGAGCACGAGGTCGTGCAGCTGATGGCCGAGGGCCTGTCGAACAAGCAGATCGCCGATCGCCTCGGCATCAGCGCCCACACGGCGAAGTTCCACGTCAACGCGGTGCTCGGCAAGCTCCACGCGAGCACGCGCACCGAGGCGGTCGTGCGGGCGGTGCAGCGCGGCGTCGTGATGCTGTAGTCGCGGACGTCGCCTACGGGCTGACGAGCATCATCACGCCGCTCACCGCGACCGCGACGATCACGAACCACCGCACGAGCGGCGCGCCGTCGCGGACCTGCCACGCGGCGCCGATCCATCCGCCGAGCAGGCCGCCCGCCGCCAGGGCGATCCCTTCGCGCCACTGCACCTGGCCGGCCGCGGCGAACAGCGGCAGCGAGACCAGGGTGAAGCCGAGCACCAGGGCGACCTTGATCGCGTTGCCGCGCACCGCGGGATGACCGAGGCCCCCGAGCAGCAGGGCCATCAGCGGAAATCCAACTCCGGCCTGCAGGAACCCACCGTAGATTCCGATGGCCAGGCCGGCGAGCTGGGCCCCCCAGCCCGGCGGGCGCGGCTCCGCGACCGGCGGGAAGAAGCGGCCCGGGCGGACCAGCAGGCCCACCGCCCAGAGCACCAGCGCGGCGCCGAACAGCGGCTTCAGCACGGCGTTCGACAGCCGCGTGGCGAGGTACGTGCCCGCGATCGCGCCGACGATCATCGCGGGAAGGAGCCGCGCGACGAGGCGCAGATCGCCGATGCCGTGCCGTCGGAAGGCGACGACCGCCGCGATGTTCTGCGCGAGGACGCCCACGCGCATGGTGCCGTTGGCCGCCGACGGCGGGACACCCAGGACGACCAACGCCGGCAGCACCAGCAGCCCACCGCCGCCGGCCATCGTGTTGATGATCGACGCGATCGTCGACACCGCCACCAAGATGGCGAGTCCGACGGGACCGCTCGGATCGAAGGGCACGCCGCACGGTAGCAAATCCCGCCACCCGTCGCGGTGTGGCCGTCGTATCGTGGCGGCCATGGCGGATCCTTACGCGGCGTTGTTCGCCGAGATTCGGCGCGCCGTCCTCGATGCGCCGGCGCACACCTCGATCGAGCGCAGGCGCGCCGCGGCCGCGCGCACCGAGACCGACCCATTGCTCGCGCGCTACCTCGGGCGCATCCACGACGAGGCATCGACGATCGGCGACGCCGACATCGCCGCGCTGCGGGCCGCGGGCCACGACGAGGAGACGCTCTTCGAGCTCACCGTCGCGGCCGCCATCGGGGCGGCGAGCCACCGCTGTGCGGCAGCGCTCGCGGCCCTCGAGGCGTGCGAGGCCGAGGAATCCGCAGCCGCCCCCGGGGGCGAACGATGAGACTCGCCAACGTCGAGCACGGCCACACGCTCGGCACCAAGCTGAAGCTGTCGATGATCCGACTGGTGTCGCGGCGCCGCGTCCCCGACGTCGTGCGGACCCTGACCTATCGACCCGCGTTCTTCGGCCAGCCGATGAACGAGCTGTTCCAGGCGGCCCTGCGCGGGCCGTCGCCGTGGACGATCGGCGAGCGCGAGCTGATGGCGGCGTTCGTGGCCAACCTGAGCCGCTGCCGGTTCTGAACCGGTGCCCACGGCGCGGTCGCGTCGATCGAACTCGGCTCCGAGATCACCTCTGCGGTCCTGCGGGACCTCGACACCGCCCCGATCCCCGAGGGGCTCCGCGCCACACTGCGCCTGCTGCAGACCATGACCCTCGACCCCGACGCGCTCGGTGCCGAGGACGTCGCGACGGTGCGCGGCGCGGGGGTCGGCGTAACCGCGATCCGCGACGCGATCTACGTCGCGACGGCCTTCCACGTCATCGTGCGTCTCGCCGACGCGTTCGGATTCCAGCTGCTCGACGCGGCGGGCTACCAGGCCTCGGCGCAGTCGCTGCTGCGCTACGGCTACCGGATCTGATCCGCGAGAGCACGGCGATCGAGCCCCCGGCGCGACGAGCCTGCGCGGTCGCTTCTTGCTACACTGCGGTCCGCGAAGATGCGTTGGATCGTCGGCGACATCCAGGGCTGTGCCCGGGAACTCGAGCTGCTCCTGGCACAGATCCGCTTCGACCCCAGCGTCGACGAGCTGTGGGCCGCCGGTGACCTCATCAATCGCGGGCCGGATTCCCTGGCCGCGGCGCGGCTGTGGCGGGACATCGGCGGCCGCGGCGTCATCGGCAACCACGAGGTCTACGCCCTGTGTGCACGCAGCGGCACGTGGCCGCGCAAGCGCGACACCCTCGACGCCCTCTTCGCGGCCGACGACGCCGACGCCCTGCTCGTGCGCCTGCGGGCACTGCCGGCCCTGGTGCACCTGCCGGCGGTCGGCCTCGGCCCCGAGGCGTGGTTGGTCCACGCGGGCCTGCATCCACAGTGGCACGACCTGCACTCGGTCGCGGCGGCCCTCGACGCGGGCCCCCACGACGACGCGTGGCTGACGAGCGACGAGATCAGCTTCGCGACGCGGGTGCGCGTGTGCACGCGCGACGGCACGCGGGGCAAGTTCGAGGGCGCGCCGACCGGCTGTCCACCACCGTTCTTCCCGTGGGACACCTTCTACACCGGCACCGCGCGGGTCGTGCACGGCCACTGGGCGTGGCGCGGACACTACCGCGCCGGCGAGGTGATGGGACTCGACTCGGGCTGCGTCTACGGCGGCGCCCTCACGGCGTGGTGCCAGGACGAGGACCGCGTCGTCGCGATCCCGTTTACCACGGCCCGCACCTTCGTCCCCGCCTGACGCCGCTCACTCGCGCTCGGCGAGGATGTACGCCATCAACGCGAACGCGGCCGCGTTGGCCTGCAGGTGATCCGGATCGACCTTGTCGACCGTGTCCGCGGGGCTGTGGTGCACGTCGAAGTACCGGCTCCCCTCGGGCCGCAGGGACAGGCTCAGCACGCCGGCGTCCGTGAGCGGCGAGATGTCGGCGCCGCCCCAGCCCTTGTCGATCGCCCCGGCCCCGAGCGGGGCGAACACCGGCGCATAGCGCTTCAGCTCGGCGAGCGCCTTGGCGTCGTCGCCCGCCACCCCGAAGCCCCGCGGCGCGCCGGCCCCCGAGTCGGACTCGATCGCCGCGACGTGCGGCTCCTTGCCGTGGGCCTCGAAATAGGCCTTCGCGCCGCGCAGCCCGTACTCCTCGTTGGTGAAGAGCACCACGCGGATCGTGCGTCGCGGCACCAGCCCGAGCTCCGTCAGCATCCGCGCGGCCTCCATCGCCATCACGCAGCCGGCCCCGTCGTCGCTCGAGCCGTCGCCGACGTCCCACGAGTCGATGTGGCCGCCGATGACCACGACCTCCTCGGGCTTCTCGCGGCCGCGCAGCTCGGCGATCGCGTTGGCGCTCGCGACATCGGGCCCGGTCTTGGCCCCGAGGGCGAGCGCGAGCTTCACGGGGCCGCGCGCGGCGGATCGGGCGAGGAACTCCGCGCCCTCGACGGTGACCGCGGCCGCGGGGATCTTCGGCACGTCGTCGGCGTAGCGCATCGCGCCGGTGTGCGGCGTGTCGAGGCTGACCGCCGTGACCGAGCGGATGAGCAACCCGACCGCACCGTGCTTCGCGGCCCGCGACGCGCCCTCGCCCCGCGGTCGCACGGCGGTGCCGTACCCCGACTCCTCCTTGTCGTGGTCGTACGGCGGCATCTTCTGGTTCACCAGCACGATCTTCCCCTTGGCCTCCGCGGCGCGCTCGTCGAGTTCGTCGAGGCTGCCGACCACGAGGAGCTCGGCGCGCAGCGTGCCGCGGGTCCCGACCGTGCCGCCCAGGCCGAGCACCGTGAGCGCGCGGGTGGTGGGCGCGACGACCTGCAGGGACTCCTTGCCGCGGCGCCAGTTGGGGACCATGACCTTCTCGCGGCGCGCCGCGGACAGCCCGTCGGCGCGCATCGTCTCGACGCTCCAGTCGATCGCGGCCTCGAGCGCCTTCGACCCCGCCGGGCGCGGGCCGAAGCGATCGGCGAGCTCGGCGAGTCGATCCCATGCGCGGCGCTTGCCCTTCGCGTGGGCCGACAGCTTCACCGCGGCCTGCTGCGCCCAGGACGGAGGCGCCCCCGCGGCCGTCGCCTTCGCCGGCGCGGGCTTGCTCGGCGCCGGGCCGAAGCCGTCGTCGGTGACGTCCTCGTCCTCCGCGTCCGCGTCGTCGTCGTCCTCCTCGTCCTCGGCCCCCTCGGGTGTCGTCAACTCGGCCGGGGCGGCCGGTGGGATTGCGCCGGGCTGCACCCGACGCTTGCCGCAGCCAGGAGAAACGAGCGCGAGCGTGGCGAGGACGAGGACCCGGTGGGCGAGCATCGGTGGCAAGCTTCGCGGCTGTGCCGCCCATCGGCAAGCCCGCCGCGGACCTTGTAAGTCCACCCCATCGGCGAGCGTTCGGGCGGCGAGGACCGAGACCATCCCCATGCGCCCCATGCCCGTGCGTGCCCCCCTACCCGCGCGTCCCCGACGAACGGTGACGCGAACCCTCCTGCTGCTGGTCCTCGCCGCGACCGGCTGCGCGAAGTCCATGCCGGCGACTCGAATGGACTACGCCGGGTCCGCCTCCATGGCTCCGCCCGCGGACGGCGACATGATGAAGCGGTCCGAGCGTGAGTACGCCGACAACATGCCGATGCCCAGCGGCGCCCCCGCGCCGGTGATGCCGAGCGAGGAGATGGCGATGCCGGAGCCGCAGCCCACCTCGCGGCCGGGCGAGCCCGCCGTCGAAGACGTGCGCAAGGATCTCGGCGGCCGGATGATCATCTACACCGCCGGCATGCGGATCGCGGTGTTCAACCTCGAGGAGGCGATGGCCAAGGCCGAGAGCCTGCCCGAGAAGTTCGGCGGCTACGTGCACTCGATGAGCGCCGGCGAGCTCGTGCTGAAGATCCCCGCGCGCAAGCTCCGGGCCGCGATGATCGAGCTCGGCGGGTACGGCGTCGTCGAGCAGAAGTCGCTCAGCACGCAGGATGTCAGCGCCGAGTACGTCGACATCGAGTCGAGGATCCGCGCGCTCGAGAGCACCCACAAGCAGCTCCTCGAGCTGCTGTCGAAGGCCCGCACCGTCGACGAGGCATTGCACGTCCGCCAGGCGCTCGATCAAGTCGGCGCCGAGCTCGAGGTGTTGAAGGGCCGCATGCGCCAGCTCGACAGCCTCATCTCGTTCTCGACCCTGACCGTCTCGCTCTACGAGCGCGGACCCCATACCCCGACCCCGAGCAGCAACGACCCGTTCCCCTGGGTGGACTCGCTGGGCGTCGAAGCCACGGAGTGGAAGTGACATGCGACGCATCACCCTGATCCTCGGATTGTTCGCGGCAACCCTCTCCGTCGGCGGCTGCCGCAAGTACAAGCTCGAACCCCCGACCGGGTTCGCGCAGGTCGACGACGACGACGACGGCGCGCGCATGAAGGCGGGCGACGACGTCGGGCTCAACCTGCGGGTGTTCGACAACGTCGACGGCGGCACGCTCGAGTTCTGGGCCGAGGACCTGGTCAAGAAGCTCGGCCGCCGCGGCTACGCGCTGGTCGGACAGACGGCCGTGAAGAGCAAGAACGGCGTGGTCGGCACGCGCTTCGACTTCGACTACACCGCGCCGGGCACCACCGAGAAGAAGTTCTACTCGGCGAGCCTGTTCGTGAGCGACTCGAGCGTCGTCGTCGTGCAGCTGGCCGGCGACGAGGCGCGCCGCGCCGCCTGGGCGCCGAAGCTCGACGGCATCGCGGCGCAGACGGTCGTGCGCGGGTGCAAGCCCGGCAAGAAGACGTGCAAGGGCCCACAGCCGGGCAAGCTGACCTCGCCGCCGGCGGACCCGCTCCTGGGCGTGCCCGACGGACTGCCGCAGGACGACGCGCCCACGGCCACGGCCTCGATCGCGACGCCGTGACCTCGCGGCGCGGGTGGACGCCGCTGCGCGCCGCGGCGATCACCGCGGCCGCAGCGAGATCGACAGCCGCGTCCGCGCCGGATCGAAGCCGGCTTCGAGGCGGACGGGTCCGGCGGCCGCGAGCCGGCGCGCGCCGTCGAAGGGCACGGCGTCGCTGGGCCGCGCCGGATCGCCGAGCTCGCGCGGCAGGGGAGCCCCGGGCCAGTCGATGCGCCACGACGACAGCTCGCCGCCGATGGCGCCCGGCGCCGCGATCTCGAGCAGCCTCGCCAGCGCCGCGACGCGGTGCACGCCGTGCAGCCCCCACCGCTCGGTCGCGGTGCCGCGCAGGACGAACCGCCCGGGCGCCGCGCCATCGTCGTCCACCTCGGGCCACGCGACGTCGGGCTGCAGCCCGAGCGCATCCAGGCCACCGAGCAACGGCGCGTCGCCGAGGGTCTGCGCCCACGCGAGGCCGTCGACCGAGAGCGCGTGCTCGATCCGCAGCACCGCACCGGACTCGCCGTACGGCGCGACGAAGGCGACGCGATCGAACAGCGCGGCGGGCCCTGCGGCGCGCGGCGGAGCGTCCTCGACGTCGAGCAGCGCGGCGGTCCCGACGGCCACGCGATCGATCTCTTCCAGCAATGGCCGATCGAACTCGACCAACGTCCCGTCGGCGGGATCGACCAAGGTCTTGCGCGGCATCCCCGGGGACAGCAGCGCCGTCATCGCGTCGATCCGCGCCGCCTCGATGCGGGCGACCAGCGGCATGCGCTCGGTCGTGGCCAGGGGCTGGCGGAAGTGATCGAGGATCAGCAGGCCGTCCTGCTCGCGGGCGACCAGCAGCGCGCGCCCCCCGTCCTGTCGTACGACGGCGACCACGTGCTCGAGCCCCAGCATGGCGCGGACGACGGCGTCGACGCGCGCGCCGACGGGATCGCCGGTCCGGAACACCACGCTGCCGCCGTCGTGGTTGGCGACCAGCTCGTCGAGGTGGCTCGCGAACCACCCGGGCCGATCGGTCGGGCCGACGAGCCGCCAATGCAGCCACGGCAGCGGCGCGGTGGCGATCGCGGCGAGCAGCGGCTGGACCGCGGCGGCGACCTCGACGGACTTCGCCTCGGGATCGCAGCCGGTGATCGTCGGCGTCTGCACGCACGCGGCGATGAGGTCGCGGATCCCCTGCGCCCGCGCCACCTCGCAGGTGCAGCGGCCCCCGGCCCGCAGCGCGTCGCGGCTGGTGCGATCGTGCAGCGCGACGATGGACGCCACCTCGGCGGCCGCGTCGACCCCAGCGGCGGGCGGGGCCTCGAGCGTCGCGCACACGGTCGTATCGCGGGCGTACCCGAGGGCATCCAACGCGATCGGATCGAGCTGGCGCGCGAAGAGCCCGGTCGGGGCGGGAGGCGCCGGCACGCCCGCGATCGCGGGTGCAGGCGGGCGCTTGCCCGGCGAGGCGCAGCGCACCGTCGCTGCGCGCTCGGAGATCCATGCCCGCGGATCGCCCTGGGTCGAGCACGCGACGAGGCCCAGCGCCAGCGACGACAGCACGCGCAGGGGGAGCATCGGGTCGACGCTATCACTGGCGCGACGCGCTTTGGGCTACGCTGTGCCGCGGATGGGCGGCCGCACCTGGGCGTGGGCGACACTCGCGGGTCTGCTGCCCGCCGGCGTCGCCTATGCGACCGGCGGCGGCACGCAGGCGCCGTGGTGGCCGCTGCTGTTGGTCCTGCCCGCCGCATGGGTCACCCGCCCCGCCGCCGGGTCCCGCGGCGGGTGGTGGTTGGCGACCGGACTGTGCGCGACCGCGGTGCTCGCGGGTGTCCGCGCGCGCAACCTCGTCGACGCGGCGACGGACCGCGACCGCTGGCCGGTCTACGATCTCGCCGACGCCCCGATGCCGACCACACCGCCGCCGTACGTGGCGGTCACCGGCTTCCTGCGCGACGGGTGGATCCTCGGCGAGTACGCGGTCGCCGAGGGCGACGTGCCCGACCAATCGCGCCCCGCCGAGGCGGTGCTCGTGCCGATGACACCGACCCTCGAGGGGACCGTGCGGCTCGACGGCGCGCTCGTGGTCGCGCGCGTGTCCGCGGACGCACCGCGAGCGCAGACCCGCGTGACCCTTTACGGGCGCACCGAACCGCTGCCGCGGGAGATCGCCCTGACCCTCGTCGAGCTCGCCGATGCGCGTGGCGACGAGGTCTCCGCGATCCTCGTCGACACCCTGCGGGTCCCGGCACCACGTGAGGCGTGGACCGCCATCGCGCTGGTGCTCGGGCTGGCCGGCGGGGCGGTCGTGGGCTTCGGGGTCGCCGGTCGTACCGGCGCGCCGCCGAAGCCGACGGCGACGACGTCATGACGCCGTCGCCTGATAGAATCCCCGCCGTGCGGATGATCCGTCGAGCTCCCTTCGCGTCGATCCTGCTGAGCTTCGCCATCGCCTGCCCGGCGGACGAGGAGCCGGCGCAGGACGCCGGCGACACGACGGCGGTCGCGACCTCCTCCGGCGCGACGAGCTCGAGCGGTGGCGACCCGAGCACCGGCGCCGACGGATCGAGCACCACCGGACCCGTCGGCGACGGCGTGCTGCAGTGCGTCGAGACCTGCAGCGTGCCCCTCGACTGCTGCATCCCGGGCGAGCCCTGCCCCGGCCCCTACCCCTACAACGTCGATTGCATCGGCGGCCTGTGTCGCCAGGCGGTGTGCGTCGACGATGCCGAATGCGAGGCGTATCTCTCCGGCACGCTGTGTCGTGAGGTCCGCGGCCTCGCGACCTGCGTGCTGCAGTGCGCCGACGAGGCCCCGTGCGAAGCCGCCGGCCTGGGTACGTGCTCGGGCACCGACGACGCGGGCGCCACCTACTGCCTCGAGCGCTGCGATGCGCCCGGGGCCTTCTGCGGCAACCAGACCTGCGACGCCGGCACGGGCCTGTGCACGTGCAGCGGCGACGGCCAGTGCCAGTCCGACTGGCGTTGCGTCGACTGACCTTCGCTCAGTCGACGTCGACCAGGGCGTAGGCATAGATGCCCCGCGGATCGTTGAGCCCGGCGACGAGTCGCGCCTGCTCCTCGAAGTGGCGGAGCACCGCGGCGTACGGCGAGCTGGCGAAGCCCGGCGGCGTGACCGAGGCGCCTACGCGCTCCCCGAGGGACGCGTCGCCGATCGCCCCGTTGACCAGCCGCTCCTTGAGGTCGAGCTCTTGCTCGACGTACTCGACCTGGTACTCGCTACCGAGCTCGGCCCGCGTCGCCGCCGAGGCGATCGCGTCCTGCAGCCCGCCGAGGTGATCGACCAGGCCCGCGGCGTGGGCATCGACGCCGCTCCACACCCGGCCCTGCGCCACCGCGTCGACCTGCTCGGTCGTCATGTTGCGGGCCGCGGCGACGCGGGCGAGGAACTCGCGGTAGCCGTGCTCGATCCCGCTCTGCAGCGCGCGGGCGACCGCGGGATCCAGCGCACGCTCGGGGGAGACGTCGGCGAAGGGCGTCGTCGCGACGCCATCGACGTGGACCCCGAGGTGCTTGGCAAGGGGCTTCTCGAAGGTGGGGAACATGCCGAAGATGCCGATCGATCCCGTGATCGTCGTCGGGCTGGCCCAGATCTCGTCGGACGCGGTGCTGATCCAGTAGCCGCCCGAGGCCGCGACGGACCCCATCGACACCACGACCGGCTTGCCGGCCGCGCGCGCCAGCTCGAACTCGCGGCGGATGACCTCCGAGGCGAACGCGCTGCCGCCACCGCTGTCGACGCGGAGCACCAGGGCCTTGGTGTCGTCGTCGAGCCGGGCCTTGCGGATGAGCTTCGCGGTCGAGTCGCCGCCGATGGTGCCGGCCGGCGCCTCGCCGTCGACGATCGAACCCCGCGCGACGATGACCGCGACCTTGTCGCCGCGGTGCCGACGCGGCGACTCCTCGCGCACGAACTCGAGGTAGGCCTCGGCGTCGACGCGGTGGAAGTCGTGGGTCTTCTCGTCCTCGCCGACCAGCGCGATCAGACGGTCGCGCACGACGTCGCGGCCCCCGATGTGATCGACCAGCCCGGCCGACACCGCAGCGGCCGCCGCATCACCGTTGGCCGCGACCACGTGGTCGTCGAAGTTCTGCGCGTAGTCGAGGAGGTCGGCCTCGGCGATGCCGCGCGCGCCGGCCACGTCGGCGATCCACGCCGACCACAGATCGCCCATCCACTCGAGGTCGGCCTCACGCGCGGCGGGCGACATCTCGTTGGCGATGTACGGCTCGACGGCGGACTTGTACTTGCCGACGCGGAAGATGTGCCACTGCACCTCGAAGCGATCGAGCGCATCCTTGAAGTACATGTGGTAGCGGCCGAGGCCCGTGATGCCGACCTCACCCATCTGGTGCATGTAGACCTCGTCGGCGTGAGCCGCGAGGTAGTACGCCGCCTGCGAGTAGTTGTCGGCGGTCGCGATGACCTTCTTGCCGTGACCACGGAACCCCTTCAGCGCCGCGGCGATCTCCTGCAGTTTGCTGACGCCGGCCGAGTTCAGCTCGGCGAGGTCGAGCACCAACACGTCGATGCGCTCGTCTTCGCCGGCGCGCTCGATCGTTTCGATGACGTCGCGCAACAGTGTCTCGGCCCCCGCGCCACCGGTGACGACGGACGTGAGCGACGGCCCCTCGGCGCCGAGCTGCTCGACGATGGTGCCCTTGGGCGCGAGCACCAGCGCATTGTCGTCGGCGAAGTCCGGCGAGTTGCCGCGCAGCGCGAGCACGAGCACCGTCAGCAGGATCACGAAGAAGAGGACGTTCAGGATCGCGATGCGGAGCGCGTTCGACCACTTCCACATCCGGGCGAGACCACGGCCCACGCGCGCGAGGGCGGATCGGAACGCGGACGATTTGGGACGATGTGCAGCCACCACCCGGGGAGTGTGGCGCACGCCGGTCCGCGCGGCGCGTGGGCCGTGGAGTGAGGTCGCTCTCCCCGTGGGATTCGCGTGGGGGCGAAACCGAGGCCGCCTCCGCCGGGTCTCACGGCTCCTGACGCCCTTGGCTCGCGAAAACGGCTCGCGGGACTAGATCGCGAAATCCCGCTCGACCGCCCCGTCGTCGGCGAGCACGAGCACCATCGTCGGGTCGAACCAAGGGTCCCCATCGTTGAAGGGGTCGCCCTCGAAGTACAGCTGCGTCGTCAGCCGCTCGACGTCGTCGGCCCAGATCTTCACGTGCAGGTGGGCGGGGCGATACGCCGCGCCGTTCAGGTACCACCCCGGCCGCAGGGTGTCGAAGGCGTAGCGCCCCTCGGCATCGGTCGCGACCTGCCCGTAGTAGCGGTACTCGACCGTCGCGTCGTAGCTCGCGTCGTTGTCGCCCGGCACGCGATCGGGCGCGGCCGGCGAGGCGTGCCAGAGCTCGACGATCGCGCCGACCACCGGCAGGCAAGCCCCGTCGGTCACGCGACCGGTGAGGTGCACCGGGATCCCGATGTCGCCGTACAGATCGAGGTTCGAGCGGATCGGGATCCCCGGCCGGTAGAACGGACCCTCGATCGAGCCCGGCGACGCCTCGCACAGCTCGGCGCCCGTGGTCCCCGACTCGGTCGAGCCGTCGCTCGAGCTCGACGACCCATCGGTGGTGTCCGCGGCCGACGACGAGGACGACGACGACCCGGACCCGTCGGTGGACCCGCTCGCCTCTGGCGACCCCGAGGTGTCGCCGCCGCCGGTGCTCGACCCGGGGCCCGACTCGCCCGAGCCAGTCCCGCCGGAGTCGACGGCGCCCGACGGCGCGTCGTCACCACAGCCGACGAGCCCGACCAGCAGCGCAGCCGAGCCGAGTTCACAGAAGGATCGTCGCGTGGGCGTCATCGTGGTGCCTAACCTCGGGTCACGAACGTTGGCAGGGTGTCGCGGACGTTCACGCCGCCGGCCTTGGCCTTGCCCACCACGACGTCGAACGGCGCGTCCTCGGGCACCGCCGTCCAAAGGCGCTCGGCGCCGTTGGGCCCGTGGACGATGTCCAGCGCGCCGAGGCGCGCCAGGCACTGTTGCACCGTCGAGAGATCGGTGCGGAGTTCATCGGCGAGCTCGCGTTCCGCCATCGCGGAGCCGGCGAGCTGGTAGAGCAGATCGCTGATCATGACCATGAGAGGGGATCGCGATCTTGCACGAAGGCCGCGGGTCGCCCAAGGCTCCGCGGCGTGATCGGACGCTCGCGCACGGCCGGGACCGGCGCCGCGATCGAACCTCACGCACGGCGCATCGGCGGCCGGGCAACGCAGAATTCGGGTAGCCGGCCCCACGGCGCGGGCGCGTTCGGTGACGACGCGGTGACGCGTGCGAACACCAGGCATCGCGAACTCACCCGGCGCCCCGCGCGGGCAACTACGTCCACCAGCAGCGGAACGCCGAGCCCTCGGGATCGACGTTGGTCGCCGACTCCTGCAGCGCCCCGAACAGGGAGACCACCGCGTCGCGTCGCGCCGCGGGCACGGCGTCGAGGTCGTCGATCCACACGGTGTCGACGCTGACCCGGTAGTCCGCGCGGCTCTTCGGCACCGAGTACCCGCCCACGCGCAGCTCCGGGTGATCGGTGAGCATCGCCAGGAACGCGCCGATGGGCGGCGAGGCGTTCTGGCTGGTCTCCGGGTTGGCGAACCCCTCCTCGACGAGCGCCCGCAGCCGCTCACCGTCGAGGCCGCCGAAGCGCATGATGCCGAGGGACTCGTCGGTGGTGTCCACGCCGAGCAGCGCGGCCCGACGCGCGTCGTCCTGGTTGAGCGCGAGGCCCATCCCCATCAGCGCCATCTGCAGCGGCGCGGTGTTGGCCTCGACAATCGGACCGCCGAGCCGCGCGAGCACGTTCGCCGCGGCCACGCGCACCGCGGCGACCGGATGGCCGAAGAAGATCTCGAGCACGCGCGCCGCCGCGTCGCTGCGCTGCCGGATCGCAACGGCGCCGAGCAGGGCGGTCGCGTTGTCGACTGCGGCCATCCAGCCCGTCGGATCCGCGGCGCGATCGCGACGCGACCATGCCGCGGCGTCGAAGGCCGGCCCGTCGAGCGCCGCGCGGACCAGCGCATCGGCCCCGGGCGCCGCGGCGTCGGCGAGCGCCGCCTCGCGGGCCATCTGCACGAACCCGACGCAGCGCGGCCCACCGAAGGCGAGCAGCCGCGTGAACGCACCATCGTCGGGGATGCGACCGAGCGCGCGCAGCGTGTGGCGCAGCACGTGCTCCGACGGATCGGCGAGCAGCGCCTCGACGTGGTCCAGCGCCGCCGTCGGCTCGAGGATCGCGAGCAGCTCGATCGCGGAGGCGCGCGCCGGTGGATCGGCCCGCTCGAGGGCACCGCGCAGCGCCGCGGCGTCGGCGTAGCGCTCCGACAGCGGCCGATCGTGGCGGCCGGTCACGCCCTGCATCGCCGCGAACGCGGCGGCCGGCGATGCGCCGAGCACCCGCGCGATCACGGCGCGGTGGTGCGGCTGCTCCTCGACCGGCGCCAGGCCGAGCCCGTCCTGGGCGGCGAGGAAGTCGGCGCGGCGCAGGGTCGGATCGCGATCCCACGCCCCGACGAACTCCATCTCGGCGACGAAGCGCCGCGCCTGGGCGTCGTCGGCGAAGACCTGGTTCGAGCCCATCCACTCGGCCTCGGGCGCGTCGTCGTCACCGCCGATCCGCAGCACGAACGCGGCCTGCTCCGTGATCGCGACGAAGGCGACCTCGCCGCGTCCACCGTGCCGCCCGGCCTCGCGCAGCGCGGTCGCGAGATCCTGGTGGAGTCGGTTCACGGTCTCGGGCAGGAGGAAGCCGCGGACCTCGGCCGCGGGCCGCTCGAGTTCGAAGTAGTCCGGCGCGCCGCCCAGGACGTCGAGGGCTGCGAGCAGATCCCCGACGGTGGCGAACTCGCCGGGCGAGTGGCCCTGCATCAACGGAGGTCCCTCGGGCCACGCGAACGCGGCCGGGTCGAGGCGAGCGCCGTGCCAAGCAGCGCGGGCGGTATCGGGGAGGGTGAGGTGGCCGATGACGACGAGCGGGATCATGGCGGCGTTCCCATCGATGGAGGGGACCCCGCCGCGATGTGACGCCCGCCCTCCGCGATCAGTACAGCCCGGGGATGATGCGACGCGGGACCCGACGGCAGTACTCCTCCCACAGGGGGCCGTACTTCGCAGCGCAGCGGCGGTGGTCGTCGCGCTCGCGGGGGAACAGCAGCACCACGTAGTACAGCGGATACAGCCACGGTCCGATCGTGCCCGGCCAGCCGAGGACCAGGGCGAGCCCGGTGGCCATGAGGATCTCGCCGAGGTAGTTCACGTGCCGCGAGATGCCCCAGAAGCCGCTGCACAGCAGCCGGTGGGTGCCGTCCTCGACGACGCCGGGCGCGAACACCCCGAGGAATCGGTGTTGGGGATCGAGCTTGAAGAAGAACTTCTGGAGGTTCGCGCCGCGGGCGAGGCACCAGCCGGCGAGGAACACCAGGACGGCGCCGATGAACCACCAGCTCGGTCGCCCCGGGTCGGGCAGCGACGCCGTCGCCCACAGCCCCACCGCGTAGAAGAAGGGATAGAACGCCAGGCAGCCCCAGCCGAGCTTGAAGCCCACGCGCTCGGCGAACAGATCGTAGGTGTAGAGGTGGACGCGCTCGAAGAACAGGTAGTCGAGCACGAACCAGCTCAGCATCGCGGTGTACAGCAGCACCCCCGGCGACGCCGACAGCGGGTTGCCGAGCACGTGGTGCGCCGCGAACGACAGCAGGTTCAGCTCGAGCATCGTCGCGCCGACGAGATAGAGGAACATCTTGAGATCCACGCGGTCGCCGAGGATCCGGGGGTTCTCGAGCCGGCCGAGGTAGAAGTCGGCCAGGAATCCGCGCCCGGTGCTCGGCGCCGCGAGCACGATCGCCAGGGAGAAGGCGAGGCCCAGCGTGACCGCGCCTGCGAGCGCGCCCCAGCGGTGCACCCACAGGAAGTCCCACGGCAGCAGCCCCTGGGCGCACGCCGTCGCCCACAGCGCGACGGTGACGATGAGCACCGGCACACCGTTCAGCCGGTACGCCAGGGGCTCGCCGTCGGCGCCCCGCACGTAGCCGCGGACGCGCTGCGCCGGCAGGATGAGGTGCAGCGCGAGCACCAACGTGTAGACGAGCCAGGGCGTGCAGAATCCGATGAGATCCATCAGGCGAGTTCCCGGGTCGACGATGCCACGATCGCGACTGGTGTGCTCGTCGGGGGGATCCGGTTCACTGGCATGGACGTGAGTTGGCGCCTGCACCACCGCGGGATCACACCCATCGAGCGAGCGCCGTATCAAGCATGGGTGGTGGGCATGGGTTGCGAATCCCCGTGATGGATCGGCCGGCCGAGGGCATCTGGGTCGTGTGCCAGCCGGCAACGAACCTCCCGTCGACGGGTCCGGAGAACCACGAAGAACCTGCACCGGGTCCCTGCGGCCCCGGCCGCTCGCCGCCGCCGCAGACCGGCGACGACGATCCGGCGCTGTTCATGGCCTGGCGCGATGGCGATCTTCCCGCCGGTGACCGATTGATTCGACGCCACGCTCCGCGGCTGTTCGCGTTCCTGCGTCAACGCGTCGGCTGCGATCAGCAGGCCTGGGATCTCGTGCAGGACACGCTGCTCGCCTGCGTCGAGAGCCAACGGCGCTTCGCGCTCGGCAGCTCCTTCCGGACCTATCTCTTCGCCATCGCGCGGTACCGCCTCATTCACTTCTTGATGCGCGACACCCCGAAGCGGCGGCGTACCGAGGACGACGTGGCGATGCTCGTGGACGCCGCCCCCTCGCCACAGGCGCTCATCGAGGACGAACGCAGTCTCGACGAGCTGATCGCCGCGATGGCGCGTCTACCGACGCCCCTGCGCGAGGTCCTGGAGCTGTTCTACATCGAGTCCGTCGCGACCGCGGACATCGCCGCTCGACTCGGGATCCCGGCCGCGACGGTCCGCACGCGTCTTCATCGGGCCCGCGCTCTCCTCGCCGCACGGGTCACCGACGAACACTGAGAACGCTTTCGCATCGGCGCGCGAACATTTCGCGCGCCGATGTCACTGAACGTGGGACGCGACCGAAGCCCATCAGGGTGACGATCGCTACAACCACACTCGAAGAGGAATAGGAACATGATCGACAACAAGCAGAAGCAGAGTGACATCGAGATCGAGATCGACGGCGAGGAGCTGACCGAGGAGCAGCTGCTGGAGATCCAGGGCGGCCTCGGCGGTGGCCCGAACGTCGACATCGTCCAGTTCGCGGCCGCCTACGGCGAGCCCCGCTCGGCGATGTAGTCGCCCTGCTCGCGGTGCGAAGGTGCTCGCCGACGTGGACGATGTCATGGATACGCCATCGATCATTCTCAGACCTCGGTTGGGTCGCGCCTGGGAGATCCTCGAGCTCGCGGACGGCTCGATCTGCCTCAACGCGATCTATGGCAAGCACCTTCGCATCGCGGCTCCTCCGCCCTGGGTGTTGGATGCGCTGCGGAGCATGGACGGAACCCGTGCACTCGACGACATCCGCGGTCCGCAGGAGGACCTCCGCAGGCTCACGCTCCAGCTCGCGGAGGCTGGCGCACTCGACGTCCGCGAGGCACCGCCACGTCATGCGCTCGATCCCGACCTCGAGGCCCGGTTCTTCACGTTCATCGACCACCTGCAGCGCTATGCCGATGGCACCAGTACCGAGTACGACTACTTCGCTCGACTCCGCGAGGCCCACGTTTGCGTCCTCGGCGTCGGTGGTTCCGGCTCGATCGCGGCGATGGTGCTCGCGGCCGCGGGAATCGGCAAGCTGACGCTCCTCGACGGCGATCGCGTCGAGGTGCAGAACCTCGTGCGTCAGCCGTTCTATTGCACCTCCGACATCGGCCGCCCGAAAGCCGAAGCCCTCGCCCAGCGGATCGGCGAGTTCACCCCCTATACCCAAACGAATCCCATCGTCCGCTTCGTCGACAGCGAGACATCTGCACACGACCTCATCCCCGACTGCGACTTCCTCGTCCTGTGCGCGGACGCTCCGCGATTCCTGCTCAACCGCTGGATCAACCGCGCGTGCATCGCCCGGGGCATCCCCAACATCAACGGTTTCTCCGGCTGCATCGGCCCGGTGTGCATTCCCGGGCGCACGGCGTGCTTCGCTTGCGTCGAGGAGTCCTTGTTCCGCGCACGTCTCGGATCGCTCCACGACCACATCGTCGAGGCGCTCCAGCGCCCGAGACCACGGCCGTATCCGTCCTGCGTCGACACCTACCTCCTCAACGGGCGTCTGCAAGCGCGCGAATGCATGGCCGTCATCACCGGCGCGTGGGAACCGGTGACCGCCGGGGGGATGCAGACGTACCGTGCCTCGGGCGAGATCGGCTTCGAACCGATCCTGCGACGGGACGACTGCCCCGAGTGTGGCGCGCGTCGGTCCGACGCCGCGGAGGTCGAGCATGCTTGACGCACGCGTCGTGGGGACCCCCTCGCGATCCGGAGAGACCCGTTGGACGTCGGAGATCCACGTCGAGACCCAGCGCCGCGACGTCACGGCCTTCCGCGCCGAACTGCGCCGACGCGTGCGGGTCCGCGTCGAGCAGCTCGAGGGCCAGTGCCCTGGCGAATCCGATGACCCCACCGACCCCAACGACGTCTCGGTCGGTGAGCAGAGTTGGTACGCGCTCGGCGGCGGGCTGACGGAGTCTTCCACGGCGGCCCCACTCGCGCGCGCTCGCGCGTTGGCATCCGTCGCCGCATCAGCAGGCGCCGGCTCGCCGATGTCCACGCCCGATTCGAGGCCCTGGCTCTGCGCCGCCTTCGCCCGCGCGACCGCTCAGCTCGCCGAGGAGACGGGCGAAGTCCCGGACCTCTCGCTCGGCGCCGATCCGAGCCTCGAGGCCCACGCCGCCGCGGAGCTGGTCGAGGCGCGACGCGTGCTCGAGCGGCTGTGGCCTCGCGCCCGCGCCTCGGTCGACCTCCACTGCGACCGCGTCGTGTGGCTGAGGGGCGAGCGCTACCACTCCATGACGATGCCCTACGCGTTCGGCGTCGTGTTCGT
Source organism: Nannocystaceae bacterium (assembly GCA_044344875.1). GTDB lineage: Bacteria > Myxococcota_A > Polyangia > Nannocystales > Nannocystaceae > Xiheibacterium. The sequence continues at coordinate 6,904 of JBIJCC010000130.1, read as the reverse complement.
GCGCCCGCGACACGACATGACCCGGCCCGAGTACGTCGAGGCGCTCTTGCACGAGAGCGCGCACCTGGAGCTGTACGTGAAGCAGGCGTTCGATCCGCTGGTGATGAACCCGCTCGCGCCGGTCCGCTCTCCGCTGCGGTCCGACGCCCGTCCGGTCATGGCCGCGCTGCACGCCGTCTACGTCTTGTCGCGGATGATCGAGGGTCACGAACGATACTTGCTCGGTTCGACGGCCGCGGCTGACCGCAGCACGGCCAGGCTCCTGCTCGAACGTCATCGGGAGTCGTTTCGTGCAGGCACCCACGAACTCGCACGGGAGGCGCACTTCACCGCCGCCGGGGCCCGCCTGTTCGCGACGCTCCTCGAGCGCCGGGAGGTCACGCCGTGCTCCTGACCGCGGCCAGCGCGGCCCTCGAGCCGGAGCACGCGTGGGTGCTCGACCTCGCGAGAAAGATCGGCATCTCTCGTCTCGCCGACGTCACGGGGCTCGACTACGTCGGCATGCCGGTGTGGCAGGCGATTCGCCCCCAGTCACGGAGCTATGTCGTCACCCAGGGCAAGGGCCTCACCCCGCAGCGCGCGATGATCTCGGCGATCGCGGAGTCGACCGAACTCTATTGCGCAGAGCGAGTCCGGCCGGCGGCGCGCGCCAGCATCCGCGCGATGGAGCCCTCACTGGGGTACGACGTCGCGACGTTACCGAGTGTGCGCCCCGCGAAGAGTCACGCCGCGGTCCAGCTCGACTGGGTGCGCGCGCGGGAGCTCGGGAGCAACCGCCCCACCTGGTTACCCCGCGAACTCTTCGACACCGACTACAGCGTGGGCGAGCGTCCGCACGCCTCGCCGTTCCGTCGCACCACCAATGGTCTCGGCGCCGGCTCCACGAACGAGCACGCGTGCCTCCACGGACTGCTCGAGGTGGTCGAGCGTCACGCACTGAGCACAGCCGTACCCGAGCCGCTGAGCACGGAGTCGCTCGGAGATGAGCTGGACGCGTTGGTCTCTACCGTTGCGCGGGCGGGCCTCGAGCTGCGCTTGGCGTCATTGGCCACACCGCTGCACATACCCGTGCTCGAGGCCCTCGTGCACGAGCCAGATACCGGGGTCGTGTTCGTGGGCTCTGCCGCCCGGTGCAGCTCGCGCGAGGCAGCCCTCGGCGCGATCACGGAGGCGCTGCAGTCTCGGCTCACGTTCATCACCGGTACCCGCGACGACCTCGACGACAGCCACTACGCGGCATTTCGCGCCGTGCGGCAGCAGCGCGCGGCGGCGCCCCCCCTCGCCTCGTGCGCATCGCTGCCCAGCCTCCCCGAGGCCGACGCGCGAACTCATCTCGCGACGGTTGTCGGCTTGGTGGCAGCACATACCGGCACCGCGCCGATCGCCTGCGACCTCTCGATCGAGGGACTGCCGCTGTCCGTGGCGTTCGTGGCGGCGCCGGGCCTCCGATTCGATGCGAGGTTGCACTGATGCGAACGGTCGTCTTCGCCGGTCCTTCCCTGCCGCACGATCGCGCGCGACAGCTGGTGCCCACCGCGGTAATCCGTCCCCCGGTGCGTCGGGGCGAACTGCTCCGTCAGCAGCTCGGACCGGGCGACGTCGCGGTGATCCTGGACGGCTACTACTTCCAGGTCCCGACCCTCCAGCACGCCGAGATCCTCGAAGCCGTCGCGCGCGGCATCCACGTCGTGGGCGCGTCGAGCCTCGGGGCGTTGCGCGCCGCCGAACTCCGGGGCTCCGGGATGGTCGGCCTCGGGACGATCTTCGATGCGTATGCCCGCGGCGCCCTGGTCGGCGACGACGAGGTCGCCGTGCTCCACGATGCCGAGAGCTTCCGACAGCTCTCGATTCCGCTGGTCGACCTACGGGCGTCACTCGCCCTCGCGATCGAAGACGGCCGCGTCTCGATCGAGTGCGCCGACTTCGTCCTGCGCGCGCTCAAGCCGATGTGGTTCGGCGACCGCACCGCAGCCGCACTCCGACGCCTCCTGGACCGCTCCGATCACGCTCCCGAGACCTCGGCGGTGATGGCGTGCACCGACCGGCACCGCGTTGGACAGAAGCGCGCGGATGCAGAGCTCGCGCTGCGCACCGTGGTCGGCGGTGCACTGCCGAGGCTGACTCCGAGACCGGTGGCCCGCACGGTGTTCGGATACGGCCTGGTGCGCGAGCACGCAGCCGACGCGCTCGACACCGACCTCGCGATCGGGTGGTTGTTCCTCCGCGGCCCCGACCCGCGTGGCCGTGAGTCCGCCTGCCGCGACATCCTGCTGCGGCTGCAGGGCTCCTGCGACGCGCACGACGGCACGCTCGAGCAGCGGGTCCTCGAGGCCCTCATCGCGTCCGATCTGCTCGATCGCGGAGCCGTCGTCGCCGACATCGCCCCGTTCGTCGAGGCACCGAGCGTCGCGCCCGGGGTCCGCGTCGGCGCAGCTCTGGTCGAAATCCTCCGGGGCGCCGGGGAACTGGAACCGCTTCGACAACAGCTCGAGCAGACGCCCGTGCGCGATCCGCCGCACACGCCGACGCGGCTCCTGGCGCCGTTGCTTCCCCTGTGGGGATGCAACGCAGGCGCAGTACCGGAGCAGGCTCGACAACGCGGCCTCGGCACAATCCCGGAGGTCTTGCGGCTGCTCGGGCGTCCGCGGGTCTGGACGCTGGTCCACGCACACATCCGCACGATGGGGAGTCGACATGCACGTGACGATCGAAACCGAGAACGAACTGACGCCGTTCACTGACTCGTCGGACCTCCTCGACGACGTCGCCGCGCTCCGCGAGCGACTCGCCGAGGACGGCTATCTCTTCGTCCGCGACCTCGCGCCGAAGGCCGCGCTGGCCGATCTCTCCGACGCCTTCATCGCCGCGGTCGATGACGCCGGGTGGCTGGCCGAAGGCAGCGCCAGCCGCGACGCCATCGCGGAGCCGACCGCATCGTGCGCCGACCCGGACCCGCGCTACGAGCCGGTGCGACTGCACCTCTTCCGACTCGAGGGGGTGCATCGGCTTCTCCACCATCCGCGCTTCATCGCCCTGTTTCGCGCGCTCTTCGACGAGGCTGTGCTCCCGCACCCGAAGCCGAACGTCCGCGCGTACTTCCCAGGGCGCAGCACCTGGGCACATCACGACTACTTCGAGCAGCAGGGCTCGCGGCGGGAGTACACGCTCTGGCTGCCCACCAGCGCGTGCCCGCGGCGCATGGGGGCCCTGCAGATCGCCCGCGGCTCCCACCACCTCGACCTCCCCGGCGGTGTGTTGGACGCCGCCGGCAACGCGGCGGTGGCCTCGCGCTGGTGCGCCGGAGACTTCGAACTCGGCGATGCGGTCATCTTCAACGCGAAGACCGTCCATCGCGCTCCGCCGAACGACACCGACCGGCTGCGTTTCTCGATCGACATGCGCTATCAACCGCGGTCCGAGCCGATCAGCGCGGCCGCCCTCCTCGAGGATTGGCCAGCGGTCTACGCCGGGTGGTCCTCCTCGGCGTGCAAGTACTATTGGAAGCGCTGGCAGGTCCGCGAGATCCCCGTCGACACGAGCGGGGTCACTGCGGACGAGCTCCGCGAGTTCGAGGCCTTGCCCCCGGAGAAGCGACGCGCCCACATCTACGAACGTTGGCAGCGCGGCTTCGCCGGCGCACCGAAGTGATCGTTCGCTCTGTGCGTTCACCGCGAGCGACGGGTGGTGAGTCGCAGGACCCCGAGCGACATCGGTACGCGCTCCAGGTCGGCGTAGGTTGCTTCGATCCGCCGCTTGAACTCGGCGCGGAGCGAATCTCGGGCCGGTTCGTCGAGCATCGCGACATCGTAGGTCTCGGCGAGGTTGGCCCAGACCGCGTCGATGGGCCCGTCCAGGTGGAGGCGAGCCCCGACCACGGTCGTGTCCTCGAAGCGTGGTGCGGCGAAGAGCGACGCCAGCCCCGCGGGGTCGAACGTCCGCGGATCACCGAGGCGAACGGGATTCGCGACTTGTTCCTCGCGCCACAGGCGACCGAAGAGCTCGGCAAAGATCGCGAAGGCGCCGTCTGGTGGCACCCCGCCACCGACGACCATCGCGATGCCCGCCCCGGGCTGGGACACACGGGCGAGCTCGGCGGCGACCCGTTCGACGTCGTCCATCAGCATCAGCGCCATGTGACACGCGGCGGCGCCGACCGAGCCGTCCGCGAGCGGCAACGCCTGGGCGCGAGCCCGCTCGAGACGCGCGCCCGCGAGCATCGCACGCCCCGCCGCGAGCGAGAGCTCGGCGTCGCTCATGTCGACCCCGACGAGTCGAGCCGGATCCGCGCCGCGGTTCGCGAAGAGCTCCAGGAGGTGTCCATCGCCACAGGCAAGATCGAGCAACAGCCCGGATGATCCGATGTCCACCGCATCGGCGAGCCATGCGTATGTCGACCGGCCATCGTCGAGGCGACCGGCGCCGAGCTGCCGCGAGGTCGCGCCAGCCTGCGCGGCGTGGAAGTCGAGGAGGAAGTGCTCCGCTGCCTGCACGGCGGACACCGTAGCACCGCGGAACTCGGCCGCCAGCGAACAATCCCCGCCTCCGTGGCACTACCATCGGCGTGCAGGCACCCGCGGACCGTGGCGCGAGGCGACCCGAGGTCGCGCTGATCTTTCCCCCGGCGACCGACCCCCGCGCCCCTCACTTGGCGATCCCCGCGCTCCTCGCCGCATTGCGTCGGTCGGGACATGACGCGCTGGTCATCGACGCAGACATCGGTGGTCTCGAATACCTGGCCTCCGCTCCCCGCGTCGAGCAGGCGCTTCACGAGCTGCGGCACGCGGCGCCGCGCCCCGCCGACGAACTCGGGCGTGACGCGCTCTCGCGCCTCCTCGCGCGTGGCGAGGCGCTCGTCGAGGACATCGATGCCGCGCTCGCAGCCCTGCGCGACCCGACGGCGTTCTACGATCCAATCCGCCTGAACTGGGCCCGCAACGCGCTCTACGACTCGCTCGACCTGCACTGCGCGGCGGCGCCCCGCCCGGTGCAGTACGGGCTGTATCCGATCCGCTACGGCGTCGGCAACGTCGATCCCCAGAAGCTGTCGGCGCTCCTCGATGTCACGGGGGACCCCGCCGCCAACCTGTTCCGTGACTACTTCGCCGAGCACGTCTACGCGCGCATCGACGCGGCGACCCCCGCCGTCGTCGGCGTCTCGATTCTCAACGCGCAGCAGCTCATCCCCGGACTCACGCTGGCACGCGAGCTCAAGGCCCGAGGGCACTTCGTCGTCATCGGCGGCACACTGCTCACCAAGTTCGTCGGCGTCCTGCAGCGGCGGCCGCGCTTCTTCGAGACCTTCTGCGACGCACTCGTGGTCTACGAAGGAGACACCGCCCTCGTTCGCCTGCTCGAGGCTCGGCTCGCGGGCACATCGCTCGGCGAGGTGCCGAACCTACTCTACCCGGAACGCGGAGAGATCCGCTCGACGCCGATTCGCGTCGAGGACGTTGCCGCGCTACCCACCCCCGACTTCGCCGGGATGCCGCTCGACCGATATCTCGCTCCCGAGCCGGTGCTTCCCATCCTGCTCGGGAAGGGCTGCTACTTCAATCGCTGCAAGTTCTGCGACATCCCCTATATCAATCACGTCTCGAAGAAGGCCTATCGACTGCGAGGCGCGGAGACCGTCGCAGCAGACATGCGCGACCTCGCGGATCGCTTCGGCACCCGGAGTTTCCTCCTGACCGACGAGGCGCTCCCCCCACGTCTCCTCGATGGGTTGGTCCGCGAGATCGCCGACGATGGTTTCTCGCTGGTCGGGTACGCGCGCCTCGAGCGGGGATTCACGCCCGATCTCTGCCAGCGACTCGCCGACGGAGGCCTCCGCAAGCTGTTCTTCGGCCTCGAATCAGCGTCGCAAGTGATGCTCGACCACATGGACAAGGGCGTCGACATCGCGGACGCACCGGCGATCCTCCGCAACTGCCGGGACGCAGGCATCGCCTTTCATCTGTTCTCGATGGTCGGCCTCCCGACCGAGACCGAGGCGATGGCCCGCGAAACCTTGCAGTTCTTCCTCGACAACGGCGACACGATCGATGCGCCGGGCAACTCGTTCGATGTCCATGACTTCGGGCTCGAACTGCGGACCGGGTACTTCGAGCAGCATCGCAGCGACGGAATCGTCATCTCACCGTCCAGTCTCGCGAAGGACTTCGTACTCGGCGTCGACGGCGACGCCTGGGACGCGACCGTCGGAATGACGCGAGCGCGCGCCCGGGAGCTCGTGTCCGAGTTCTGGTCGACGCTTCGCCGCCGATTCCGACGGTTTCACAACGCGCCCCTGCACATGTTCCCGATGTGGGAAGAGTACGCCGTTCTCTACGCCGAACATTATCGCACTCGCACCTATCGTCATCCCACTACGCTACCGACCGATGACAGCGGGGAAGCCGTCGCGATGTCCTGGGCCCCCGATGTGGTCCGTCAGCCAGTCGCCGATGGTGTGCGCGTACTCAGCCGGAACGGCCGCGTCCTGGTGCAGTCGCAGGTCGACGCGGCGCTGGCGACCCCGAGCTTCGCGCCGGTGCAGACGGCGGTACGCCGGATCGGCACGCTGATGTCGCCGCGCGCCGGGACCCGCTTGAGTGACGCCGTCGTCCGCCAGACCGTCGACCGCCTAGTCCTGGCCGGCCTCATGGTCATGCAAACCCGTCCCCTCGACGCGGCGCCGGCCACCGGCGCGGAGGTCCCATGAACGACGAACTGCTGGATTCCTCTCCCGCCCTCGACGACACGGGCCTGCTGCGCCGCCGGCTCGACGAAGACGGCTATCGGTGACTGTCAAGATTGTTGCAGCCCATCATAGTTAGCTCGTCACTTGGTTGCGACGACGCGCGCGGTTTGAGGGTTCAGGCGCACGACGTCCGGCCGGTCCCAGCGTCGAGTGCTTCCGCAGATC
>JBIJCC010000038.1:0-81506 GCA_044344875.1 Nannocystaceae bacterium | reverse complement strand
GCGCTGCCCAACGGATGGCCGTTCAGCTGCGGCGCGAAGCGCCGTCAGCTGCAACGGTTTGTTGGACGGCATGCACCGCCGGACCACGGCCGCTGAACGCGGAGCAGCGAGCGGACCTACGCTCCATCCACACGACGGCAGTCAGACAGGCGCACGCGAGTGTACCATGAAAAGCGGTCGGAAACCTCGCAGGCAATCTCCTTAGCGGATGTAGACGCTAGCAAGCGAGCTAGCTCGACCTCAATTTCGTGGAGCTTCGCCGTTCCATTTCTCCCGAGGTCGGCCAAGCGCGCAAGTTCGGGGCGCATCACGGCGGATTCAACGAAGCCTTGAGCGACAAGGAAGCCGAGGCGTAGAAGGATCGGATTGCCGTCCGTAGTACTCGCTCCGTTGGCTCCGGAGCAAATGAGAATCTCCACCGACTTGCCTCCGTCGGACTCCACGGGCCAGACGTACGCAGATACGAATGGCATAAGCGCCTCAGATGTAGCGATCTGCTCGCGAAAGGGCTGCGCCGTCTCGCAATCGTCGCACCTCCAGCCCGCGTTCCCGACGGCACGAGAAAGGCCAAGGTCTAGAACCCCACCGAGGTTCGCGTCGCTCCAGAATCCATCACTTAGGCATGGGGTTGCGGGCGCGGTCACGCCGACCCCGGGGGGGGCCGGACATGCGAGCGCAAGCTCGCTCGCGCTCGCATCCATCGAGAATCTCAGTATGGGAATCGTGTCGGCCACCGTGCGCTCCACGAGAGCAGCAAGGGGCGAAATTTGTTCGTTGGCAACCGAATGACACCCGAGGTCGCCGAGCACTGGAGAGAAGGCCTCTGAGCTATCTTCTCGCATCCAGCAGACGTAGGCGTTCGCAAGCTCACGCAGTTCTCGCCGCGACGTGTAGTTCTCGGCGATGCCAGGGTGTCGAACAGCGTTTGGGCGTTCGCCGCAAGAGAGGGCGCCGGTCAGGGCAACAGCCAGACATGCGTAGTTAGATACGGGACCGAGGTAACGTATGAAGATCCGTCTGTGTGTTGCGGCCACTTCGCCCTCATTCGTGGTGAATTTGCGTCCCCAACGGGGCGATTCGCGTCGTTCACGGACTCTCGCAAACCGGAGCCGTCGCAAGAAACTCGGGGGTATAGCTGGCCGGGAGAGAGACGCCGTCGCGCGCGTACCCTGGGTATGCTACGTACGACCTCCTGACGAATGAAAGCGCGTCTTGAGACACGCGTGCGCACACGCGATCCTGAGGCAGCCAGCGAAGCCAGTGCTGACGAGCTTCGAGTTGTTCGGAGAACAGTGCGCAAGCTCCCGACGAAGCTGGGGCTCGGGCTCCCTGCGCCACCGGCACCACGAGCAATGACGAGCGGAGTTTGGGATCGGCACTCACCCTATCGACCAGCGATCGTGTAACGGAGCAGCTCTCGTTGTTGAAGAGCCACTCCCCACGTGGGAGCCATGCCAACGAGTCTCCAGCGAGAAACAATGCCAGCGGAATAGCGAGTGCCCCGCCTATGCATGCGCCCGCAAGAATCGCGTTTCTGTTGGCCACTACAAGTGCTCCCCGTCCTGAAGATCCGCAAGGTGCACGCCAAGGTAGTCGATGATGTCCTGAGCGCTCGCTATGTCATACTGTTCACGCGCGTCCGGGGAACTTGGCGCTGCGTCAAGGTCTGCCTCGTACAACGCGATCAGTTCTTCGACTTTGTTTGGATCGAAGAGAACCGGGTCAACCCACTCGAGCACCAATCGCTGGCGCAAGCCGAATTCCGAATCCTGGCCCGACGGAATAGGAAGTTCTGCGTCAACTCGGGATGCCGCAAGGCATTCGACATATGCGTTGCACGCATCTTCCTCGCCTGCCACCGAGGCCGCTGAGTTCGACCGAACGCGAGAGATCTTCCCCGCGTCGCTGACCAGCATCTCAAATGACGCGATGCACTGGCCATGGATGTCTAGCGCAGTCGCGGCCGCGCATTCTAGGCGCTCCTCGCGAAGCCACGAGAGGTCGTTCAAGCGAGCTGCGGTCGCGACCCACTCTTCGTCGCCGTTGTGAAACGCCTCGTTGTAGGGGTCCAGGGCATCGTCAAGCAGTTCGCTTTCCCGCGCGTCTAGACTCGGCATGAATGCGCGGTCTCGCATCGGGACTATGGAGGTAGCGCGTTCTGTGGTTTCGGACCGGTCCAGAGGGGATCGATCGGCCGTGCGTGCCTGACGAAGTTCGACAAACTTCTGCCTCGCGAGCTTTTCCGGGGTCGGATTGCGCCTTGCGAATAGGACGGCGAGCAGGCCCATGACAATCACGAGCCCGGCGGCCAGGCCCCCGACGAATGCTAGCTTGCGTTGCATAGGTGCTCCAGTACGCGCGCGCTTGAGTCCTGCAGAATTCTCCGTGACTCCCCGAAGGCTCGGGGAGTCTCTCGTGGGCGTCGCAACAGGCCGATGTCCTGCCCCTGCGCCCCGGCACAGCCGGCGGGCCAAAACGAGGTCTGACCGGAAGAGCTGGTCCACACCACGTCGATACACTGGGCGTGGTAGCTAGCGATCTGTGATTGGGTCGGCGGCGCGAGGGTGAGAAACCGGTAGCAGCCTCCGGCTGGCTTCTTGCACTTCGCCGGATCCCAGGTGATCGTCTTCTCGAAGCCAGCAAGCGCCTCGGGGGCCGAAAAGGCCCCGAGAGCCAGGGGCATCGAGAGTGCGAGCCCGACGAAGAAGGAGCGGAGCGGCGACCGAGTCGGCCGAGGGTGGTCGGAGTTTGACGGATTCATCCGGCGTACGGTTCCAGACCAGGTGCGCGAAGTCAAGCCGCTGTGCTCGCGTATCGGCTGGCTAGCAGTTGGCCAATTGGCCGTTTCGGCGCCCTGTACGCGGTGTAGCCGAGCTTCCCCGAGTCCCTCGTGTCCGTCCAACTATAATTCAGCTGCGACGCGTTCGTCGACGACGGGCCCTCGTCAGCGCTGGATATTCCGAAGCGGCGCTTGGTCGCCGGCACATGTTCTCGAGATTGCATCGCTTTTTCCCGTCGCTGCCTCGGGTGCGTCGCGCTACGCTGCGAGCCCGCAGTGTTGCCTGCAGCGTTCGTCGCTCCCGTGCTGCCGGGCGTCACCGCCCAACTGCGTGCCAGCGGCCGAATGGCCAGCGCGGTACTGCACCACGGCACCTACACGCTCCCCCGCCAGGCTGGACCTTGTTGGGCGATCGACCTCCCCGGCGCCGCGCCCCCTCGAACCCCTCGAACCCCTCGAACCCCTCGAACCCTCGGCCCCCTCGACCCCTCGATCGACCCGCTCGTCCGCTCGATCGACCCGCTCAACCACTCGACCCACCGTCGCCGCCGTCGACATCACCACATCACTCACCTCGCCGCGGCGTTCCGCTCCCCACCCTCCCCACCCCCACCAGCAGGTCCGCCGGGCTGCGCACCCCCTGCGGTCCCCGATTCAGCACATGCGTATAGATCATCGTCGTGTTCACATCCCGGTGTCCGAGCAGCTCCTGAACGGTCCGAATGTCCGAACCCGCATCGAGCAGATGCGTCGCGAACGAGTGCCGGAACGTGTGGCACGTCGCCCGCTTTGCAATACCGCTCCGCGTCACCGCAGCCTTCACTTCGCGCTGCACGACGCTCTCGTGCAGGTGATGCCTCCGCGTCACCCCGTCCTCCGGGTCCACATACGTCCGCGAAGCCGGGAACACCCATTGCCACGCCCACTCCTGCGCCGCGGCCGGCAGCTTCCTTGCCATCGCCGATGGCAACCTCACGCGACCTCCGCCCCGTTCGACATCGCGTCGGTGCACCCGCCGCACACGATCGAGGTGCTCGGCCAAGGGCCCGCGCACGATCTCGGGCAAGAGCGCGACACGATCCCGGTTCCCCTTGCCCTCGCGGACGCGGACCAGGTGCCCCGCGAAATCCACGTCCTTCACCCGCAGCTGCAGACACTCGAGCAACCGCAGCCCTGCACCGTACAGCATGATCGCGACCAGACGCGGCACCCCGTCCATCGCGTCCAAGACCTGCGCGACCTCGCCACGCGTGAGCACCGTCGGCAATCGAAGCGGACGCCGCGCCCGGACGACATCCTCGAGCCACGGCAGATCGACCTCGAGCACGTGGCGATACAAGAAGAGCAACGCCGCGAGCGCCTGGTTCTGCGTCGAGGCCGACACGTTCCGCTCCGTCGCGAGGGACGAGAGGAACTCCCCGACCTCCGGCCCCGACATCTCTGCCGGATGCCGCTTGCCGTGGAAGAGCACGAAGCGCCTCACCCACGCGACGTACGACACCTCCGTGCGGCGGCTGTAGTGCCGCGCGCGAAGGGCTGCTCTGACCCGATCGAGCAGCTTCGGCGCCCCGATGGGCACGACATGCAGGGGCGAAGGAGCCATCGCTCGAAGTTGGGTCCTCCTCACGAACCGCCAACTGTCCCGGCCGGACCTCGCCGTCCGCGGGGGGGCGTCCCCCGTCCCCGGGGGGCGTCCACCCATCCACCCGCAACAGATCCACCCCCGCGTTGACGGATCCCCTCCCCCACGGGCAATCCCCTCCCGTGGGCCGACCCACGTCCGCGGACCCCCTCGGCGACGCCCCGTCGTCGGGCCCCTCCGCGTCCGCGGCCCAGCTCCCCGGAGATCTCGAGGCCGTGTACCGCGACCATGCCGACTTCGTGCTCCGTGTCGCGCACCAGCTCGGGGTGCGCTCGGGCCACGTCGAGGACATCGTGCACGACGTGTTCCTCGTCGTGCACCGACGACTGGCAGAGTACGACGGTCGCAGCATGCGGGCGTGGCTGTACGGGATCACGCGGCGCGTGGTCGGGCACCACGTGCGCGGGTCGATCCGCGCCCAGCGGCGCGAGCACGAGCACGCCGTGATCCCGAGCGCCAACATCGATCCCGAGCGCGGAGTCGAGATCGACGCCGCCGTCGGGATCATCGAGGGCTTCGTCGCCGGGCTCGACGAGGATCAGCGCGCCGTGTTCGTGCTCGCCGAGCTCGAGGGCACGCCGATGCCGGAGATCGCCGCCGCGCTCGGCATCAACCTCAACACCGCGTACTCGCGCCTGCGCCTCGCGCGACGGCGCTTCGAAGCGGTGCTCGAGCGCACCCGCGACGCGCAGGCAACCCCCGGTGCACCGCGCGAACCATCCGCACCGCGCGAACCGGCCGCAACGCGCGAACCCGCCGCAACGCGCAGAGGAGACCGCCATGGATGACTCGAGCGACCGCGCCCGCGAGCTCATCGCCCGCTACCACCGTGCCCGCACGCTCGACCAGGCCGCACGCGCCCGCATCCACGCGCGCCTCGTCGCATCGACCACAGGCACACCCAACGTGGTCGCGCTGCGTCGACGGCGGCTGATCACGGTGACGCTGCTCGCGCTGGCGACCGCGGCCGCGGTGATCCTCGCGGCGCGCTTGGCCACGAGCCCGTCGACGCTCGCGGACCGGCGCCCCGCCGATGCCGACGCGGCGGCCTTCGATCGACAGGACGACCCGCCGCAGACCACCGAGCTCCGTCCCGCAGAGCCGCCGTCGATCCCCGCCACGCCGCAGGCTCCCGTGACGGTGCCGCCACGATCGCCCGCACCGCAGCCCCTCGCGCCCGTCGGCCCCGCGATCGATCGGCCCGCGGGCGCGCCCGCCATCGATCCCGTCCTCGCCGCCGAGCTCGCGCTGGTCGGCGCGGCCAAGCGCGCGCTCGCGGCCGGCGACGCTGCGCTGGCGCTCGACCGACTCGCCGCACACGCCCGTGACTTCCGCCGCGGTCAGCTCGCCGAGGAGCGCCAGGCGCTGCGCGTCGAGGCCCTGTGCGCCGCGGGCAAGCGACCGCAGGCGCGCGCCGAGGCGACGCTGTTCCTCCGCGAGTACCCCGCGTCGACCCACGCCGATCGCATCGCCGGCGCATGCCCAGTGACACCGTGATCGACGGGTCCGACTCACGCGGGTCAGCGCACGCGCGATCGCGAGCCATCTCCCGCGACGCCGCCCGAGGCGCTGCGGCCCACGAACCGCGGCCCTGAGCGGCCCTGGCGCCCGGTTTTCGGCTTTGGCATACTGCGCGCGCGTCTGGGCCCTCCCGCAGTCCACTGCTGCCAGGGCGAACTCCGGACGCGATCGAAAGTCGAAGTCCATGCCGAAGAGCGCGCTCGTCACTGGCGTCACTGGCCAAGATGGCTCCTATCTCGCCGAGGTCCTGCTCGAGAAGGGCTACATCGTCCACGGGCTCGCCCGGCGGACCTCGAGCTTCAACCGCGGCCGCATCGAGGCGCTGCGTCGCGAGGTCGGCACCGATCGCTTCGCGCTGCACTACGGCGATCTCAGCGACTCGAGCAGCCTCAACGGCGTGATCGCCGACACCCGGCCCGATGAGGTCTACAACCTCGCCGCGCAGTCGCACGTCGGCATCTCGTTCAAGCAGCCCGAGTACACCTCGGACGTCACCGGCACCGGCGTGCTCCGCCTGCTCGAGGCGATCCGCAGCAACCGCCTCAACGCGCGCTTCTACCAGGCGTCGACCTCGGAGCTCTACGGCAAGGTCGTCGAGATCCCGCAGACCGAGACCACGCCGTTCTACCCGCGCTCGCCCTACGGCGTGGCCAAGCTCTACGCGTACAACATCGTCCGCAACTACCGCGAGAGCTACGGGATGTACGCCTGCAACGGCATCCTGTTCAACCACGAGTCCCCGCGTCGCGGCGAGAACTTCGTGACCCGCAAGATCACGCTCAGCCTCGCCCGCATCAAGCGCGGCGAGCAGGACGTGCTGAAGCTCGGCAACATGGACGCCAAGCGCGACTGGGGCTACGCGAAGGACTACGTCGAGATGATGTGGATGATGCTCCAGCAGGACTCGCCCGACGACTACGTCGTGGCGACTGGCGAGACGCACACCGTCCGCGAGTTCGTGGTCGCCGCGGCCACCGTCGCCGGCTTCGACATCGAGTTCGAGGGCGAAGCCGAGAAGGAGATCGGTCGCGATCGCAAGACCGGCAAGACCATCCTCGCGATCGACCCGGCGTTCTATCGGCCCGCGGAGGTCGACCTCCTCATCGGCGATCCGAGCAAGGCCAAGCGCAAGCTCGGCTGGGAGCCCAAGGTCAAGTTCGCCGAGCTCGCCGAGATGATGATGCGCGCCGACCTCGAGCCCGGCGGGAGCCACACCTGGTGACGCAGAGCGAGCAAGGGGCCGCCATGCGCGAGCGCTTCGGCGTCGCGACGATCGAGCTCGAGGGCCTGCCATTCCTCGATCTCAGCGAGCGCGGCTTCGTCGATCTCGTGGTCGACGAGGCGAAGCGCGGGCGCGGTGGTTGGGTGGTCACGCCCAACACCGACATCCTGCGCCAGGCCCACGACGACCCGAAGATCCACGACCTGCTCTCGACGGCCGACGCGCTGGTCGCCGACGGCATGCCGCTGGTCTGGGCCAGCCACCTGCAGCGCACCCCGCTGCGCGGCGGTCGGGTCTGCGGCTCCGATCTCATGCGCAGCCTGCCGGCGGCGGCCGCCGCCGCGGGCCTGTCGATCTATCTGCTGGGCGGCGCCGGCAACACCGGCGAGACCACGCGCGACCTGCTGGTCGCCGATCATCCGAGCCTGCGCGTCGTCGGCACCTACTCGCCGCCCTTCGGCTTCGAGAAGGACCCCGAGCAGTTCACGACGATGCGCCGCCTCATCGCCGAGGCCAAGCCCGACCTCGTCTTCGTCGCCCTCAGCTTCCCCAAGGGCGAGCGCCTGATCCAGGAGATCCGCGCCGCGCGACCCGAGGCCTGGTGGATCGGCGTCGGCGCGGCCTTCGACTTCATCAGCGGCGAGATCACCCGCGCGCCGGAGATCATGAAGCGCACCGGCACCGAGTGGATGTTCCGCATGATGCAGGACCCGAAGCGCCTGGTGCGTCGGTACCTGTGGCACGACCTGCCGTACGTGGGCGTGCTGTTCGCCGGCGCGCTGCGCAAGGGCGTCCGCGGCCGGTAGGGCGCCTCACCCCGCCGGGTGGGTCGAGTGGACCCGCGCGGTGCCGCCGAGCACGAGATCGATCCGCAGCACCACCGGCGCAGCGCCGCGGTTCATCCACAGGAACGAGACCATCCCGGCCTCTTTCGAGGTGTGGCGCAGCGTGCCCGTAGCATCGCTGCCCTCGTCGTGGATGATGGCCTCGTCGCCGCGGTGGCTGTGGACATTCCACGAAAGCGCAGCGCCGTCGGCGGAGAAGGTCGCCGCCATCGTGTCGCCCGCGGCGAGCTCGACGTTGATCTCCGCCATGTCGCCGGGGGCGACGACCCAGCGCCGCGTCCACGGGTCCGCGGGCGCCGGGGTCGTGGCTGCGGCGGGCACTTCGGTCGCCTGCGGCCGCGCGCACGCGCCAGCGACCGAGAGGACCGCGAGGGCGGTGACGACGACGCCCGAAGATCTTTGCCGCTCCATTCGCTCTCCTATGGCGATGCGCAGACGTACCCCGCGTCGCACTGCCCGTCGCCCGTGCACTCGCACGTCCGCGTCTCCGGGTTGCACACGCCGTTGCAGTCCCCGTCGCCGGTGCAGCCGGCCTCGCACAGTCCGGTGTCGGGATTGCACACCACGTCGGGTCCGCCACCGCACGACGCATCGTCGGTGCACGGCGGTGCCTCGCAGATGAATCCGTTGCAGGTCCAGTCGGTCAGGCCGAGGGCCGCACAATCACCGTCGCCGGCACACCCGGGCTGGCAGAACGGGATGGTGTCCGACGGCACGCAGATCCAGCCCTTCAGCGCGCCGCCGAAGGTGCAGTCGTCGTCGCCCGTGCAGCCGAGGAACTGGCACACGCCGTTTTCGCAGCCGAAGTTGTACGGATAGGTCCCGAACATGCCGTCGCAGGTGGGATCGCCCAAGAACGACGCACAGCAATCGATGGGTTGCTCGCACGCGCCCTGGCAGAAGCTACCCGGGGGCGGCGGCGGCTCGGCGGTGGTCACGTCGGACGCCGTCGCCGTGCCCACCGTCGTGCTCGCAGTCGTCGCCGTCGTGCCCGCGGTCGTCGTCGTCGAATCGCCCGACGAGGAATCGTCGGGCTGCGTGTCCGTACCGCTGTCGTCGACGATCGGCCCGCACCCGGTCGCGACCACGAGGAACGCCATGCGGATCCAACTCATCGGGCTCACGGTACCGTCGCGCCGCACCCCGGGCAACCGCGCGCTCGGGTCACGTCGCCGACACCGACCGGAACGCGTCGAGCACCGCCGCATCCAGCCCCTGCACGAGCACCGGCCGACTGAACGCCAGCAGCGCATCACGCAGCGACAGCGTGCCGAAGCCAGACTTGTCGCTCGCGCTGAAGCCGAACACGTCGGGCCCGCGCTGACAGACGTCGTTGAAGTTCACGCGGGCGACGAAGCGGGTGAAGCGACGCACGAGCAGACGCGCGGACGCGGGCTGCCCCCACACCGCCGCCTGCTGGCCGAACGGCGAGCGGCGCTGCCAGTCGAGCACCTCCTCGACATCGTCGAACCCGCAGACCGGCACGATCGGCCCGAACTGCTCCTCGTGGAAGAGCCGCATGTCGGCGGTGACCTCGGCCACGACCGCCGGCCGCAGGATCGAGAAGCACCCGCGCCCGCCGCCCGCGTTGCGCACGGTCGCGCCCTTGGCCAGCGCGTCGTCGAGCAACGCGTGCATCGCCTCGGGCTTGTGCTCCTCGGGCAGCGGCGTCGTCGCCACGCCCTCGACCCACGGCATGCCCGGCTTCAGCGCCTCGACGCGCTTGGCCACGCGCGCCACGAACTCGTCGAACACGCTGCGGTGGACGAACACGATCTTCTCGGCGGTGCAGCGCTGGCCGTTGAAGCCGAGGCTGCCCTTCACGATCGCCGCCGCGGCCGCGTCGAGATCGGCGTCGGGCAGCACGACCGCGGCGTTCTTCGCCCCGAGGCCGAGGACCTTGTGCAGGGTGATCGGCACCGGGTGCGCGCGGAGGATCGCGTTGGCGGCCCCCTCACTGCCGATGAACGCGAGCGCCTGCACCACACCCGTGGGGTTGCCCGCGACGTCGAGCACGCTCTTGCCCATCACGGCCGGGATCACGACCCGCCCATCGCCCGGCAGCAGGCTGACGACGCCGCGGGGGAAGTGATCGCGGAACGCCTCGAGCAGCAGCAGGTTGGCGAGCACGCCGAGCCGCGGGGTCTTGGCGACGACGACATTGCCCATGAGCAGCGCGGGCACGACGGTGGTGAGGAACTCGTTGAGCGGATAGTTGAACGGCGCGACGCACAGCACCACGCCGAGCGATCGACGGTGGGTGCGGGCGTAGTGATCCTTGCCACCCGCGACCCCGTGCTGCACCTCGAGGTCCGCGGCGCGCATCCGGGTCAGCTCGGCGACGGTGTTGCGCATGTACTCGACGCTGCGCGTGACCTCGTCGCGCGCGGCCGGCCACGGCTTGCCGATCTCCCACATCAGCATCGTCGCGATCTCGTCGGTCTTGGCCTCGACCGCCGCCGCGAACCCGAGCACCGCGGCGATGCGGGTCTCGACCGGCGCCGATGGCCACGCTCCCTCGCCGTCGCACCACGCCGCGGCGGCGGCGTCCACCGCAGCGACCGCCTCGTCGGCGCCGAGCCGCGCCTCGTGGCCGAGCAGCGTCGTCGCGAAGCCGCCTCCGTCGCGCGTCGCGACCCGCGAGTGCACCGGCTGTGACTCGCCGACGTGCGCGCGGATCTCCCCATCGATCAGCCACCGCGGCGGATGTCGCTCGGGATCGACGCGCACGTGCGCCGGGATCTCGCCCGGCTCGGGGAACAGGGCGGCCATCGACTCGTCGTGCCACGCGCTCATGCGGGCCTAGGGTGCCACGGCCGCGGCGTCGGCTTCAGCCCGCCGGCGGGATCGCGTCGCAGGTCTGGGCCACGACCTGCGCGAGCGCGTCGCCGAGCACGCCAGCGTAGTCCGGCGGCGGCTCGAACGGCAGACCCAGGCCGATGTCACCCCACGTCGGGTCGGTGCCGAACGACGCGAGGAACGTGTACGACGCGTTGAGATCCGGCGTGCAGAACTGCGAGAACAGCCCGCCCCCGACCACGCACGCGTCGCCGCCACAGCCGCTCTTCGCCGCCACCACGGTGTCGTGGAGGAACTCGAGCGACTCGACATCGAGGGACTGATCGGCCTCGTCCGAGAGCACGAACAACACCAGCGCCGCGCCCTCGTCGCGGACGAAGCCCGCGTTGGTCGCTGCGTTGTCCGGGTGCAACGCCCACGCCGCGCCCGCGGCGTTGAACTCGAACGACGACACGCCGCAACCGACCGCGGTCGCGGCCGCGGAGAACCATGTGTCGAGCTCGGCCATCCCTGCGGCATCCGAGGTGTCGACCTCGAAGTACGGTCGGCCGTCGTGCTCGAACAGTCGCCCCTGCAATCCGTTGCCCGCGACCACGCCCTCGCCGGGGCGCACGAAGTACTCGTCGATCGTCTCGACCGGCTCGGCCGGCAAGCAGTTGGCCTCGCTGTGGCTGCCGCCCAGGGCGAAGCCCGACGTCGTGATGCCGACGTGCAGATCGGTGCCGGGGGGCAGCGCCGCGCCGATCGCCTCGGTGAAGCCCGGGAACGCGGCCGCGAGCGCCTCCTGCTTCAGACACATCGAGCCCGAGTTGTCGATCACGAAGAGGATGTCGACCGCCGTGCAGCCGCATTCGCCACCGCCCTCGGCACAACCGCCGATCGTGTCGACGCCCGCGCCGACATCGAGCACGGGGCCGTCGGCGGCGGTGCCGTCGGCGTCGTCCGAGCCCGCGTCGGCGCCGGTGTCCGTACCCTCGGCGACCGCGGTGCCCTGCGACGATTCCCCGGGGGTCGCGCCCTCGGCCCCGGCGTCGCCGGTCCCAAACACACCGACCGATCGGTCTGTATCGCCGCACGCGAGCAGCATCGAGGTGATCGCGAGGGCGATTGGGCGTGCCATCGACCCATCTTGGCCACCGACGCCGCCGATTGTGCAGCCCCCGACGATGGACCTCCCGCCTAGGCACCCGGGCCATCCTCGCCCTACCATCCACGGCGATGTGGATCGCTGCGGCAGCGCTCGCGTTGGCGTCGCCCGGGTCGCCCGCGCCCGAGGAGGGCTCGGCGGTCGTGCTGCAGTGGGAGGCGCCGGCGGCGTGCCCCGATGTCACCGCGCTGCGCCGCGAGCTCCAGCGCTACGTCAGCGCCGACGCACAGGTCGAGCGTCCGCTGCGCGTGCGCGCGCTCGTACGCGAGGACGCGGGCCGCTTCGCGCTCGACCTCGAGCTCGACGCCGAGGGCGGGCTCATGCGCCAGCGCATCGTCGCCGATCGCTGCGAGGTGCTCGCATCGGCGACCGCGCTCGTGGTCGCGGTGCTGCTCGATCCGGCGGGCGTGGTCGAGCGCGTCGAGCCATCGCCACCGCCCGAAGAGCCACCATCGCCGCCTCCGGTGAACCCACCGATCTCCGTCGTCGCGCCGTCCGTCCCGACACCGGCGGCTACACCCGCGCCGAAGCGACGACGGGCAGTGCAGGCAATCCTCCGCATCGCCGCCCTCGGTGGCACCGGCGTACTGCCGCGCTTCGGCGCCGGCTTCAGCGGCGCGGTCGGGATCCGCGGTCGACTCTTCCGCGCCGAGCTCGTCGCGACCGGCATGCTGCCCCAGCGCACGCGCGCCGAAGTTGCCAACGCCGGCGCGCGGGTCGATGCGTGGACGATCGGTCCGCGCGGCTGCGTGGTGCCAGCGGTGCGCACCGTCGAGTTCCCCGTGTGCACGGGCCTCGACGCCGGCCAGATCCGCGCCCGCGGCTTCGGCCTACAGACCGCGCTCCGCCCCGTCGCGCCGTGGGTCGCGATCCCGCTGTCGGCCAGCGTCCTGTGGGCGCCCGCCGCAGCGTCGCGGCGGTTCGCGTTCGGCCCGGGCATCGAGGCCTGGGTCGCGACGACGCGCCCGCGCTTCGGGATCGACGATCTGGGGCCCCTGTACCGGGCCGCGCGCGCGGGCGTCCGGGCGTGGGTGACCGTCGAACTGCGCCTGCCGTGACGCTGGTGGGCGTTGCGGAGATTTCTGCATCCGGGGCCCCGACGGCGCAACGATGCGGCCGGTCGGTGGCCAATGCATGATCGACCCCCGTGCCCGTCGCCGATCCCACGCCCGAGCGCATCGTCGGCCCGACGCCGGCCCTCGAGCAGCTGTACCGGGATCACTTCGAGTTCGTCTGGCGATCGCTGCTGCGCCTGGGCATCCCGCGGGGCAGCGTCGACGACGTCGCGCAGGACGTGTTCCTCGTCGTGCGCCGGCGCCTCGCCGACTACGACGTGACCCGCTCGGCGCCCGCGTGGCTGTTCGGCATCGCGCGACGCGTCGCGAGCGAGTGGCGCCGCAGCACCGGCCGCGCGCAGCGGCGGCTCGATCTGCTGCCGAGCGGGCCGATCGCGATCGCCACCGATCGCGACGCCGAGCTCGGGGAGGCCGCCGAGTTCGTGCGTCGGTTCCTCGAGACGCTCGACGAGGATCACCGCATGGTGTTCGTGCTCTCGGAGCTCGAGGGCCTCTCCGGCACCGAGATCGCGTTCGCCCTCGCCACCAATCGCAACACCGTGTACACGCGCCTGCGCAAGGCGAGGGCGCGGTTCGAGGCAGCGATCGACGCCGTTCACGCCGAGCGGGAGGTCGCACGATGAAGGAGCTCTCGACGCGCGCGCGCGCCCACCTCGACGCGCTGCGCCAGATCGACGCCCCGGAGGCGAGCGCGAAGGCCCGGGTGTGGGGCGCCGTGATGGTGCGCGCTGGCCTCGGGGAGCTCGGCCCGGAGATCCCACCCGATCCGCCGCTGCCGGCCGCGGCGGCGTCGCCGTGGACGATCGTCATCGGCGCGGTGATCGGCGTCGCGGCGATCGCCGGGGCGGCCGTCGTCGCGACCCACGACGACGTGGACGCAGCGTCGCCGGGCTTGGCACGACTCGGGGAGCGCGTCGCGTCCGTGGCCCCGATCGTGACGCCGGTCGAGGTCGCCGTGCCCGCGCCGCCGAGCCCACCGCCGACCGCAGACCTCGACGCGATGCCCAGCGAGCCCGAGGTGCGCGCCGAGCCGACGCGACGCCCGAGCAAGCGCCCGCGATCCGCCGGGGTCACCGACGCAGCCGCGACCGACACCTTCGCGGAGGAGGTCGCGCTGCTCGCGAGCGCCCGCGCGGCGCTCGGGGCCGGCGACGCGAAGCAGGCGATCGCGATCCTCTCGACCCACGCCAAGCGCTTCGGCGCGGGCAAGCTCGCCCGCGAGCGCGAGGTCTCGTGGATCACCGCCCTGTGTGCGCTCGGCCGCGACGAGGAGGCGAAGCGCCGCGCCGCCGACTTCCTGCGCCGCGACGACGATTCCCCCCACGCCGCGAAGGTGCGGGCGAGCTGCGGAGGACCCCGATGACACGACGCACGATCACGCTGACCAGGCACGCCTTCACCACGCTCGTCGCCGCGGCGGCCTGCGGGGGCCCCTCGCGGGGCGACGATCCGTTCGCGACCGGGGCCGCCGCGGACGGCACATCCGCCGCCGATCCCAGCGGCACCACCGCCACCGACGGCAGCGACGGCGCAACGACCCCCATGACGACGGCGGCCGACACCTCGGGCGCGGGCGACGACGGCCCGAAGCTCGATGTCGGCGCCGGCGGCAGCGACGGCGCGGGCGAGGCCGGCACCTGCGTCGGCGAGGCGTGCAGCTGCACCGCGGTCGATCTCCTGTTCGTGATCGACAACTCGACGTCGATGAACGATCTGCAGGTCGCGCTCGCGGCCGCGTTTCCGAGCTTCGCCGACGCGATCATCGCCGCGCTGCCGCCGGGCACCAACCTCCACGTCGCGGTGACCAGCACCGAGATGGGCGACTCGAACGCGGGCTCGACGATCAACTGCGAGGCCACCGGCAACGGGCTGCCGCAGGAGTCCTTCTACGTCACGCCCGACGTGATGAACACCGGCACGAACGGCGCCCAGGGTCGGCTGTACGAGGCCGCGGGCCTGCCGTACTTCGAGATCGACACCGGCGCCGGCCCGGCCGAGGTCCAGGCGCTGCGCGACTGGTTCGCCGCCGCGGCGAACATCGGCGAGGGCGGCTCGAACATCGAGATGTCGGCGGCCGCGGCGGGCTGGGCCACCGATCCCGCGAACGCGGCCACGAACGCCGGCTTCCTGCGCGACGAGGGCGCGGTGCTCGTGCTGTTCTTCCTGCAGGACGAGCCCGATCAGAGCGACGCGCCGGGGCTGACCATGGCGGAGACCGGTCAAGCGATGCTCGACAAGATCGCAGCGGCCAAGGTCGGCTGCGGCGGCCTGCAGTGTGTCGTCGCGGGCGGCTTCGTGCAGCAGGGCTGCCTCACCGAGAACGCCCTCGGCGTCGTGCTCGGCGGCCTCCCGCAGCCGCCGTCGCTAGGCGAGCTGCCGTTCTTCGACGACGACATCACGCCCGAGTACTTCGAGCCGCTGCTCACCGATACGCTCACGCAGGTCATCGCGCAGACCTGCGACGACATCGGCCCCGAGGGCTGAGCGCTGGGCGCCAAGGTGGACAGGCCCAGGGGGCCGGGCCATACTCGAACGATGCGTTGGACATGGATGATGGTGATGGGATTGGGACTCGCACTCGTGCCGTCGAGCGCGCGCGCGATCCAGGTGATGTGTTCGAACGACGCGGGCGGCGCGTGCACGGTGAACAACGATCCGGAGGCGACCGTGGACTGCACGTGCGACGATGCGCCGGCCGGCACGACCACCGGGGGCTCGGAGAACCCGTGGGCCGACTACACCGAGGCCGAGCTGCTCGAGGTGTGCAACGACAGCCTCCCCGTCGACTGCTCGTCCCTCGAGACCTCCGGCGGCGGCGACGAGGGCACGGGCGGGACCGGGGCGGCGAGCGAGACGACGCCGGACAGCGACACCAACGTCACCACCGATCCCAGCGACGGGGCGAATGAGAGCAGCGACACCGGGGATGACGACGACGACGACGACGATGACGACAAGGGCTGCAACGTCGCGGGAGCGAGCCCGGCTGCGACCGCGCTGCTCGTGCTCCCGCTGCTGTGGCGGCGCCGTCGCGGCTGAGCGCTACGCGAGCACGGGCGCCGGGGCCTTGGGCATCACCACGGTCAGGATGAGGTAGAGCAGCACGCCCTTGCCGAGCAGCAGGGCCAGGCCGACGAAGCCCAGGCGGATCCAGATGGGGTCCATCCCGAAGCGCTCGGCCAGGCCGCCGCACACCCCGAAGACGAGACGGTTCTCGCTCGATCGCATCAGCGGTCGGTTCACGGTGGGGATATCGCCGGGGCAGAGCTGACATTCCCGAACCACCGCAGGAACCTGTGACGGAGGCCACGCCATCACTGCGCGGACGTGCGACTCCAACCGTCGTACTTCGCGTCCGGCCCGGGCGGCGCGAAGACCTGCACCGCCACCGTCGGTGCATCGTCGTTGACGAAGGACACGAGCGATCCCGCAGGCATCAACACCGCGTCGCCGGCGGTGAGGTGGTGCACCTGACCGTCGATCTCCATGGTGCCGCCGCCCTGGACCACGACGATGTACTCCTCGGTAGCGTCGCGGTGCTCGGGCACGCGGGCCCGCGGCGCGAGCTCGAGCTGACCGACGAACGCGTGTGCGCCCTTCAGCAGCATCCGGATCCGCGCGGTGCCGGGCGGTGACGCGCGCACCTCGACGGCGTCGCCGTGGGCTACCTGCGCGGGCACGCGGGCCGGCTCACCCGCGGCCGGCGATTCGGCGCCGTGGGCTCCGAGCGCCGTGGCCGTGCAGGCGCCGACGAGGAACGCGAGTGTCGCGGTGGTTCCGGGGCCGACCCGGGAGCTCGACAGCTTCATCCTCGCGAGCTTGCCAGAGGTGCACCGCGCGGTGCGACGGGTCAGGCGTCGCCGTCGTCCGACGGTGGCGACGACGACGACGACGACGACGAACTCGCGGCCGCATCGGCCTTCTGGGCGCGGGCGTTGAGGAACCACGTCACCCCACCGATGATCGCGAGGCCGAAGATCCACCCGACCATGTCGGTGACCGCGAGCGTCCACCACACCAGCGCCGCCGCGAAGGCGCCACCACGGAGCAGCAGCATGCTGCCCGTCATCCTCGTGCCGCCCGAGGACTCGGCCGTGAAGCCGGCACGCAACCACGACCAAGCGGCGAAGAACGCGACGGAGGCGAGCAGGAGGCGGAGCACGGCCGCGAGCATAGCCGATGGTCCCTCGAAGCGGGCCGCTGTCGCGGTCGGTGGTAGGATTCCACCCGGTGGTCCACGGCTCGACCGACGGCACGCGGCTGGGCCGCTATGTGGTGCTCGACGAGATCGGCGTGGGTACCTCCGGCGTCGTGGTGTCGGCGTACGACCCCGAGCTCACCCGCAGGGTCGCCCTCAAGTTCCTGAGCCCGGACGACGACGGCCACGAGGGCGCCCGCGCACGGCTGATGCACGAGGCACAGGTCCTCGCCAAGCTCGCGCACCCCAACGTCATCACCGTCTACGACGTCGGGGCCGTCGACGACCGCGTGTTCGTGGCGATGGAGCTGGTCGACGGCGCGACGGTCGAGACGTGGCTCGCCGCAGCGCCGCGGCGGTGGGACGAGATCCTCGCGGTGTTCGTCGCTGCGGGTCGCGGGCTCGCGGCCGCCCACGCCGCGAACGTGGTGCACGGCGACTTCAAGCCCTGCAACGTGCTGATCGGCACGGACGGTCGCGTGCGCGTGACGGACTTCGGACTGGCACGGTCACTCCACGGCGACCCGACGAGCCCCGCGGACGCGACCCGCGATGGGATCGATGCCCGCGCCGATCGGCTGAGCTTCTGCGTCGCGCTGCACGAAGCGCTGCACGGCGAGCCGCTCGTCAGCCGCGAGGACTCCTTCGCGCTGCGCGAACCGAGCCCCCGACCGCGCATCCCGGGCTGGGTGCGGCGCGTGCTCGTCCGCGAGCTGACGGCCCCCGCGTCCCGCTCCACCTCGATGGACGAGCTGCTCCGCGACCTCGACACAGGTCCTCGGTCGCTCCGACGCAAGCGCCTCACGACCGCCGGCCTGGGCACCGCGCTGCTGGGCGCGCTGACGGCGGTCTACCTGGTCAAGCACCGACCACCGTGCGACGACGCGCACGAGCGGCTCGAGCCGGTCTGGAACGCCGCGCGTCGCACCGCGGTGGGCGACGCCCTCACGGCGACGCAGGCCTCCTTCGCCCCGGCGACCGCCGAGTCCGTGACCACGACGCTCGACGCGTACGCCGCGGCGTGGGTGGACATGCGCGTCGACGCCTGCGAGGCGACGCTCGTGCGCGGTGAGCAGTCGCGCCGTCGTCTCGATCGACGCAACCGATGCCTCGATGATCGTCTCGCCGAGCTCGATGCGCTCGGCACCGTGCTCTCGCGGAGTGACCTGGTCGTCGCCACCCACGCGGGCTTCGCCGTGGGCGAGCTGCAGCCGCTGCAGCACTGCGCCGACCTCGAGACGCTCGACGCCGAGCTCGACCCACCCGAGGATCCCGCGACCGCGACCGCGGTGGCGGCCCTGCGCGGTGATCTCGTGCAGGCCAAGGCCCTGGCGTCGGTCGGCCTGCTCGACGACGCCCTCGCGATGGCGCAGGCCGCCCACGGCCGCGCGATGAGCATCGCCACGCCCGACGGAGAGGTGTACCAGCCGATCGCGGCGGAGGCCGAGTACCGACTCGGCGCGATCCAAGCCGCGTGGGGGGATCCGAACGCGGCGCACGCGTCGCTCGAGCTGGCCAACCACCGCAGCACGGGCGCGAGGCACGACGTGGTGGCCGCGGCCGCCGCAGCCGCGCTGGTGATGGTGACGGGGCGTGACCTCGACGATCCCGAGGGCGGGGTGTCCTGGGGCCGACACGCCGCGGCAGCGCTCGATCGAATCGGCCGATCCGGTGACACCGAGGCGCGACTGCGACACGACCTCGGTGTGGTGCAGTCCGACCTCGGCGACCTCGCAACGGGTCGCGCATCGCTCGAGCAGGCGCTGTCGCTGCTCACCGACGCACCGGGCAACGCGTGGTGGACCGCCGCCATCCATCGATCCCTCGGCGACACGCTCGTCGCCGACGGCCAGCTCGACGCCGCCGCGGCCGAGTACGACGACGCCGCCGCGATCGTGGTCACGGCGCTCGGCGAGCGACACCCCGATCGTGCGCTGTCGATGGCGGGGTCGGCACGGGTCCTCGCCGCCCGCGATCGCCCGGACGAGGCCCGCCGCACGCTCCGCGACGCGATCACGATGGTCGAGGCGGACCTCGGGCCGAGCTCCCCGCGGCTGATCGCCCTGCACCGTCAGGTGGCCGAGCTCGAGCTGTCGCAGCAGGACTACACCGCCGCCATCGAGGCGCTGCGTCGCGCGGCCGCGATCAGTCGCGAGATCTGGGGCGATCACCCCGCGGTCGCACGCAGCATGTTCGAGCTCGGACGCGGGCTCGAGAGCGCTGGCCGACTCGACGACGCGCGCGTCGAGTACACCCGCGCGCTGTCCCTGTGGGAGCGCACGCGCGGCAAGGACCACACGGATGTCGCCCTCGCCCTGACCGGCCTGGGCGAGCTCGATCTGCGGCAGGGGCGGGCGCGCGAGGCGGTGCCCCTGCTCGAGCGCGCGCTGAGGCTCCGTGGGCGCCAGCATGTCGATCCGCAGCTCCGCGCGCAGACGCAGTTCGTCCTCGCCCGGGCCCTCGACGTCCTCGACGATCGGCCCCGGGCGCGGGAGCTGGCGACCAAGGCCCGCGCCGCGTTCGCGAGCGGCAAGCAGCCGGCGCTCGGTCGCGCGGCCGAGGTCGGGCGCTGGCTGTCGGAGTCCGGCCAGACCCCCTGACGCGATCGATCGCAGCTGCGGGCGTTCGGGATGAAGTCCCGCGACCGTGTAGTCTGTGCCCGATGCGACGCCGTGGCGCCGTTCCCTCGATCGTGTCTTCGGCCCTCGCGTCGGCCCTCGCGTCCATGCTCGCGTGTGCGAGCGAGACCGCGAGTTCGCACGCAACCACGACGCCCTCCGTCGCGCGCTACGACGGTCCGATCATCGACGTGCACGCGCACCTGCGGACGGGGGCCGACGACGGCCTCGCGCCGAGCCAACCAGAGGGCACCCTCGCCCTGCGCGCGCTCGAGCGGGCGGCGGGGGTGACACGCGCCGGGCTGATCGTCATCGCGCGAGCCGGTGCGATCGAGGACACGCGCCGGCGCAACGACGCGGTCATCGCCGCGGCGCGCGACAGCGGCGGGTTCTTCTTCGCGGTCGCCTCGGTGCACCCGGCGGACGGCGAGGCCGCGCTGGCGGAGCTCGACCGCGTCGCCGGAGCCGGCGTCCGCATGATCAAGCTGCACCCGAACACGCAGCGCTTCGCCGTCGACGGGCCCGAGCTGGCGGCCGTGGTCGACCGCGCCGCCGCGCTCGGCCTGGTGCTCCTGTTCGACGCGTACTCGCCCTTCGACGCCGACGAGATCGGCAAGTTCCTGATGCTCGCGGTGCAACACCCCGAGGCCCGCATCGTGCTCGCCCACCTCGGCGCGGTCCGCTTCCACGAGCTGGCCGTGTTCGGGATGGTGCGCCGCTTCGCGTGGTACCCGAACAACGTGTGGTTCGACCTCTCGGTCGTCGCGGCGTTCTACGCCGACTCGCCGTACCGCGACGAGCTCACCTGGGTCATCCGCGCCGTCGGGATCGACCGCGTGCTCTTCGGGTCCGACTGGCCCGTCGACGAGCCCGCCATCGCCGTCGACGCGGTGCGTCGGCTCGGGCTCGACACCGACGAGCAACGCAAGGTCTTCCACGACAACGCCGCGGCGCTGCTGCGCCTGGACTGAACTCCGGGGTCGACGGACACCCTCACGCCGCCACGAACACGCACGCCGTCAGCGACGGCACCGCACCGCCGCTGCAGTTCCCCAGCGCGTCCTCGAAGCCCGCCGGCGGCATCCACTGCTTGTCGGCATCGCGGTTGATCGCGACGTAGACGACATCGTCGCCGGACTCGACGCGGTAGACCCAGAAGTAGTCCTCGAGGACCTCCGTCTCGCGGGTGCCGCGGCGCAGGGCCTCGTGCTCTTCGCGGAGCCGCCCGAGGGCGCGCGCGTGCTCGAGCGAGGCGGACTCGGCGGCGGACAGGCCGTCGAACCGGTGCATCGCGCGGTTGTCCGGGTCGGCCTCGCCGAGCGTACCGATGTCGTCGCCCTGGTAGAGCATCGGGATGTTGCCGGGTGAGGTGAACAGGAACGCCTGCGCCAGCCGGAGCCGCGCGTGGTCGCCACCGGCGACCGTCAGCGCGCGCCACTGATCGTGGTTGCCGAAGAAGTTGCCCATCACGGCGCCGGGGTAGCCGCCCTGTCCGCCGAAGATGTTCTGCGGGCTGAGATACGCGCGGTCGTTGGGGATCGCGAAGTCGGCCAGGTTGCGCACGCTGGACCCGAAGCTCAGCAGCGCGGCGGTGGTGCGGTTGTAGAACTCCTCGTCGACCTGGCCCTGCACCATGTCCTCGCGCACGTGGTAGCGCGCCCAGCCGCCGAGCGACTCGCCGACCATGTAGAACACCGTCGGCTCCTCCGACATCGTGTGATCGTCGACCGTGGTCTCGACGCGCTCGACGATCGCGGTCTTCAGCGCGCGGACGAAGCCGTCGTCCATGTGCTTGAGCGCGTCGGCGCGGAAGCCGTCGAAGTTGTACTCCTGCACCAGCCACACCGCGTGCTCGACCACCGCGGCGGTGGCCGCGGGGTTGCCGTAGTCGAAGTCGGGCGTGGTCGCGGTGAACCAACAGTCGACGCGGTGCGCGTCCCATTGGCCGTCGCACGGCGTGTAGGGGTGGAACCAGTCCGGGTGGTCGGCGTAGATCTGCGCCTCGATCTGCACGTGGTTGGCGACGAAGTCGGGGATGACGCGGATGCCCCGCTGATGGGCCTTGGCCACCAGCTCCTGCAGCTCCTCGGGCGTGCCGAACGCGGTCTCGATCGGGGTCGCGTAGTCGTAGTCCTCGGTGTCGGTGAAGCCCGTCACCACCGGGTGATACGAGTGGTAGCTGGAGAAGCGGCGGTTATCGCCGAGCGCCACCGCCGGCTGCGAAGCGTGGGAGTTGAGCAGCGGCGAGCTGATCCACAGCGTGTTGATGCCCATGTCCTCGAAGTAGCCGGACTCGATGGTCTCGATGATCCCGCGGAAGTCGCCGCCCTGCCACTGGCTTCGTACGTCGTCGACCTCGGCGAGCGAGCCCATGTCGTTGTCGAGGTTGTTGCTCGGATCGCCGTCGAGGAAGCGATCGGTCATCACCTGGTAGAGGATCCCGTCGCGCCACGAGAAGTCGGCGTACCGGATGCCGTCGCCGATCCACAGCGGCACGAATAGCGGGCGGACCGCGGCGCCGCCATCGGTGCGCAGCCGCAGCAGCACGCTGTACTTCGACGGCTCGAGCCCGCTGGCCGCCACCGCGAGCGTGCGGGTGTCGGCCTGGTACTGCACCGCGTCACCCGTGAGTGCGACGTCGTTGAGGCGCACCACGCTGGATTCCAGGTCGATGGCCTCCGCGCCGTCGTAGCGCGCGACCACCGAGATCGACGATGCCGTGGTCTGGAAGCAGAAGCTGAACTCGCCCGAGGTCGTGTCGGGCTCGCAGGCCTCGAGGCACACGCCACCTTCGGGGTCGCACAGCTCGCCGAAGCCACACTCGACGCCGAAGCACGGGTCTTCGACGCAGGTCCCCTGCTCGGGGTCGAACAGGTAGCCCGCGTCGCAGTCGCAGCGCTGCTCGTCCTCGTTGCACGTGCCCGCGCCGCAATCGACGTCGTCGCAGTACTCGCCCTCGGGCACGTCGGCGGGTCGCGCATCGTAGACGATGCCGTCCTTCACCCAGAACTCCGGGAGATCGGTGACGTAGTTCTGCTCGTCGTTGTTGTCCCAGGTGCCGGCGCCGTCGTTGAACACGAACTCGACCGAGCCGTTTCCGCCTTGGTGCTCGAGCACGAACCACTGGCCGTCCTCGACGCTCATCGGGACGCCCGGCACCGCCGTCCACCCGGTGCCGTCGTCGAAGTGCATGTTCGTCGCCGACCACGGGCTGAAGTAGTGCGCGACGAAGGCACCGTCGCCGGGCCCGAGCCCGGTGCCGTCGGCGTCACCACCATCGGAGCTCGCCCCACCGACGTCGTGCTCGGAGAGGTCACCTGCCGAGCAGCCACCGATCACCACCGCGAACCACAACGACGACACGCAGACCGACGACAGGTGCTTCATGGGTTCCCCGTGGACGGCCGAGCGTAACTCAGTATGGAGTCACGCTGATCGTCGAATTCCGGGGCACCGGAGGCGCCGGCGGCGCCATCGGTTCCTCCCGCCCGGACGCCGTTCTGGCCTCAGCCCGCGCGGGCCCGCGCCTCCGCCGGCCGCACCACACCGGCGTCGTCGCTCGGCGCGAACAGGTTCAGCGGCACCGACAGGTTGCGGATCCCCGCGGCGTTCGGCCGCGGCAGGTGCCCGGCCTGGATGTTGACCTGCACCGACGGGAACAACAGCCTCGGCGCCGCGAGGGTCGCGTCACGCTCGTTGCGGAGCCGCACGAACGCCGCCTGCGTGGTCTCGGCGCCGAGCTGATGGTTGTGCCGCTTGGACGCGCCGATCGTGGTCTCGTACGCGAGCGGTCGACCGCCGGGCTGGTAGTCGTGGCCGACGAACACGCGTGTGGCCTCCGGCAGCGCGTACAGCCGCTGGATCGACGCGTACAGCTGCTCGGCGCTGCCGCGGGGGAAGTCGCAGCGGCCGGTGCCGGAGTCGGGCATGAACAGCGCGTCGCCGGTGAACACCGCGTCGCCGACGAGGAAGCTCATGCACGCGGGTGTGTGCCCGGGCGTGTGCATCGCGCGGATCTCGAGGCTGCCGGCGCGCACGATCTCGCCGTCGGCGACGAGCCGATCGAATTGGCTGCCGTCGGTGCGGAACTCGGCATCGAGACCGAACACGGGCGCGAACGTCTTCTGCACCACGCGGATGTCCTCGCCGATGACGACCTTCGCCCCGAGCTCGCGGGCGAGGAACTGCGCCGACGTGAGGTGGTCGGCATGCGCGTGGGTCTCGAGGATGAAGTGCACCGTCAAGCCGCGCTCGCGGATCCACCCCAGCAAAGCCTGCGCGGCGCTGGTCGACGTCTGCGACGCAATGGGGTCGTAGTCGAGGACGGGGTCGATCACGACCGCGTCCCGCGTCTTCTCGTCGTAAACGACGTACGTGAGGGTGGAGGTGGCGTCGTGGAATCTGGCGTCGATCTTCATGATGCGGGCCTCGCGGGCTGCGGTTGTCCGTGGGAGCCCGCGGCGCGACAAAGGGTTCAGCGCGCCCATGGGCGTCAGCGCACGGCCGTCCTGGTCGCGGACGAGCGCCAGCGCCCGGCGGCGAGTGGCGTCCCTCGCGAGCGCGCTGCGATCGCGGCGCCGCGCTGCTTGGTATGGCTCTTGAAGTGCTGCGGCGCAGGAGTCGTCACCATGCTGCAAGCCGCCGTCGCCCTCTTCATCATCGCGTTGGTTGCCGCCGTCTTCGGATTCGGAGGCCTGGCCGCTGGCGCCGTCGGGATCGCGAAGATCCTCTTCTTCGTCTTCCTCGTCGGCGCGGTGATCTCGCTGATCTTCGGCCTGATCCGGCGTCGCTGAAGTCGCTCGCGCCCCTGGAGATCCCACCATGCCATCGCAACGCCGCCATCGTCACCCGTGGGCGCTCGCCCTCGGGTTGCTCGTTCCCACCCTGTGGACCGCCAGCGCGGAGGCCAAGCCCAACAAGCGCGGCATCCAGCTCGAGGGCATGGTCGGCGGCGCGGCGTGCATGCCGGGTCGCGCGCCGTGTCGCCACAACGAGTCCGTGTTCGACGGCAACACGCGGCCGTCGTTCGGCACCGGCGCAGCCCTCGGCTTCCGTCCAGTGAAGTGGTTCATGATCGGCGGCATCTACCGCTGGGGGATGTTCCATCCGGTCTACACGACCGCGGACAGCGGCAACTATCGCTGGGCGGGCCAGCACACCGTCGGCGTGCTGTTCCGGCCGATCCTCCCGCTCGGTCGGATCGACCTCGGGCTGAACCTCGCTCCCGCCTATTCGCGCCAGGTGTTCCGGCTCCGGCAGGGCAAGGACCGCGACATCTCGCAGGGCTTCGCGTTCCTCGTCGGTCCGACGTTCGACGTGTTCATCACCGACAACTTCTTCCTCGGCGCCGGCGTCGACTTCATCTTCAACACCCAGAAGAAGGTCTGTCAGAGCCGCGACAACGTGACGAGCTGCACGACCAAGCCGGTTCGCGACGTCGCGCCGACGCACCAGGTGCTGTTCGGGTTGCGGTTCGGCGGCACGTTCGGGTAGCGCCTGGTGCTCTCGACCGCGCCAGCGAAGTAGTGCCATGCTCCCCGCGTGAGCACGCGACCCATCGGCTTCCTCTTCGACGTCATCTCGCCGTACGCGTACCTCGCCTGGTGCCGTGTCCACGATCTCGCCGCGCGTCACGATCGCGCGGTCGATCCGCAGCCGGTGCTGTTCGCCGCGATGCTCGACGCGTGGGGCCAGCGCGGACCGGCCGAGATCCCGCCCAAGCGCCTGTACACCTTCAAGCACGTGGTCCGGCTCGCCGACGACTACGGCATCCCGATCGCGCCGCCGCCGGGGCACCCGTTCAATCCCCTGCTCGCGCTGCGCGTGGCCACGGCGGCCCTCGGGACGCCGGAGGTCCGCGCGGTGATCGACGCGCTGTTCGCTGCGGTCTGGGGCGGTGGCCCCGGCTCGGAGGATCCGGCGAAGCTCACCGCATGGCTCGACGCCCGCGGCCTCGACGGCGCGGCGCTCGTCACCGCCGCCGGTACACCGGCGATCAAGCAGCGCCTGCGCGCGACGACCGACGCCGCGATCGCCCGCGGGGCCTTCGGCGTGCCCACGTTCGACGTGGACGGCGAGCACTTCTGGGGTCAGGACGCCCTCGGCCACGTCGAACGGTGGCTGCACGGCGACGACCCGGCGGTCGCCGCCGCCGAGCGCTGGTCGACGATCACACCGACGGCGACGCGACCCGGCAGCGCGTGATCAGCCGCGTCGACGACGTCGCGCGAGCCCGACCCCGACCACGAGCGCCAGCGCGCCCCAGCCCGCGTTGCCGCCGCTGGTGCAGCCGCAGCCACCCTCGCCTTCGTCGGCGCCCGCGCTCGAGCCGTCCGAGCCCGAGCTCTCGCTGCCCCCCGAGCCCGCGCCGCACGTGCCGTCGCCGGGCCAGCCGTACTGGCAGTTGTGCGCGCGGAGCTGCGTCGCGATGATCTCCCGGTTGTCGACCATCACGATCGGCGGGCCCATGCGCGGGGTCTCGGCGACCTCCTCCTCGTAGGGCATCTCGTCGGTGAAGTCGGGCCAGGGGCCGTCGCCGGGAACGTAGATCTCGCGACCATCGGGCAGGGTCCACACCGCGTCGCCGTTGCAGAGCACGCGCCGGGTCGCGATCGCGTTGGTGAGATCGACGTCGGGCAGATCGGCGTTGGCCCAGAAGAACGGATCGGCGGTCATCTCCGCCGGAGAAATCGTCGTGTACATGCGTGTCAGCGTCGGGAACGTCGCCAGCAGTTCGCCCGCGTGCGCGCCGGGATCGATGATGCGCTCCTGCATCGCGGCGGCGAACGCCGAGCCGTCGCCCCACGCGTCGAGATCGATCTGGGCCTCGAAGCAGGTCAGACACCCATAGAACTCGATCTCGTCGAGGCCGTCGGGCACCGGGAGGTGCGTGTTCAGCAGGCCGCGCAGCAGCGGGTGCTCGAAGGCGCACTGGGTCCCGCCACCGCCCGTGTCGGTCTCGAAGCCGCCGTCGTAGCAGCTCACGAGCCCCTGGGCCGACAGCGTGTCGATGACGTCGACGACCGGCAGCCCGGAGAACGCCTGGGCGTCCCAGAGCTCGCCGATGATCCCGAAGGTGTTCACCACGCTCGACGGACCGGCGTACTCGGTGACGAACGCCTTGCCGTCCGCGCCGAAGGCATCGACCGCCAGGGTGATGATCGACTTGTAGTTCGACGCGAGCCCTGGCCAGTCGAGCCGCAGCGGGTTCACCAGGACGTGCTTGTAGTTCTGCGGCACCACCCGCGACTCGGCGAGGAAGAACGTGCGGACCTCCATGTCGTCGACCGCGGCGATCCGGGTCAGGCGCAGGGGCACGCAGGCCTCGTCGTTCTCGAACCTCAGCACGATCGGGTGGATCTCGGCGAGCTCGGCCCCGTTGGTCAGCTTGAACGCCGCGAACATGTAGTTCTCGGCGAGGTACTCGGCGAGGATCGGCTCGGCGTCGGGGTCCTGCTCGTACTCGTTGTCGGCGAGCCACTGCATCACCTCCGCCGCGGTGCCGCCTTGCAACACCGTGATGTCGAAGGCGCCGACGGTCTGCTGCAGGACCACCTCGGGGCCGGGATCACCGCCGGTGCTGCCGTCGTCGGCGGAGCTGTCCCCGGCGCTGGCGCCCGCCGTGCCCGAGTTGGACCCGCCGCCGCCGCAATCGTCGAGCTGATAGCTGAACCCATACGTCGGCACGGTCGCCGCGAGCGTGTTGTCGAACAGGCGATCGCAGCCGATCGAGAACTCGGGCAGCGCCAGCATCGGCACCACCCACGCGAACTTGGCCGCCGTGTTGGGGTCGTACTGGATCTGGATGTGGGCCTCGGTGTAGCCGTCACCGAGGACGAACAGGATGTTCTCGCCGGTCTGGTCCACCGGCATGGCCTGGGGACCCAGATCGCAGAACGTGCCACCGCAAGCCTCCGCGGGGCGAGGTGCGAGCAACATCGCCAGCGTCGGCGCCGTGAGCAGTGCAATCCAACAGCGTGCCATCCCGTGAGTGTAGGCCGCCGCCCGCGGCATCGTAGGCGCCAGGTCTGCGCCACTGTCCCGGCGCCGCCGCACGAAACGTCGCTACGGCACCGTCGCGAGGGCCGCGATCTCCTCGGCCGTCAGCACACCGCGGTACAGCCGGAGCTCGTCGATTCCACCGGCGAAGTGGTTGCCGGGGACGTCGTTGTCGATCCCCCCACCGATCGTCCACGCGAGGGCGGAGTAGTAGGGCGCCGGTGCCTGGGCCTCGCCGACCATCATGCCGTCGACGTACAACCGCAGCGTCGTGCCGTCGAACGTGCCCGCGATGTGCGTCCACGTGCCAGGCTTGGGCGAAAACGGCCCCCAGACCGAGACACCATCGTCGATCGACGCGACTCCGACCGCGGCCGAGGTCCCCTCCGCCACCGCCAGCTCGATCGTGTCGTAGAACCCCTCCGTCGACAGCGGCTTGCCCAGGAGGTTCTGGTAGCCGACGCCGACCCCCATCGTGGGCAGCATCCACGCCGCCGCCGTCCAGGTGGCGCCGAGATCGAGGCCGTCGTCGTGGGCCACGCGCACGAGGTCGTCGACACCGTCGAAGCGCGCCGCCTCACCGACGGCGCCGACCGCCGGTCCGGGACACTCGTCGACGAGGCACGCGCCGTCGTGCACGCCCATCGCGTCGACGATCACACCGGGCCGCGAGAAGTCCTCGAAGGGATACCACGCGACCAGCTCCACCGCGCCCGGGCCGTCGCCGGTGGACGTCCCGGGATCGCCGCTGCTGACGTCGCCTTCGCTCGAGCCGGGCACGGTCGTGGCCTCGCCGCCGTCGATCGGGGTGATCGTGGTCGGCAGGCCCGTGCTGGTGCCCGTGCCGGTGCTGGTGCCGGTCCCTGTCCCGGCGACGTCGGGATCGACACAGGCCTCTGCGAGCCCATCGCCGGCCCAACGCCCATAGCGTCGACCCGAAGCGCACGCCTCGTCGTCGAAGCTGCACCAGCCGCTCGGCTCGCACCGGCCTCCACTGCAGTCGGGATCGTCGAGGCACGCGAACGGAGCCGGCGTGCACGCGACCCCGGCGAGGATCACGAGCAACGACGCGAAGCACGGGGGAATGGGCTGCGGGATGATCCAGGATAGATCGACCGGCCGCCGCTTCGGCGATTTCGGCCGCGGAGCCGGCCGCTCGCGGCGTTAGCGGCCCGCGGACGATCGGACCCGCAGGCTTTGCCGCCTCCGCGACCCCAGCGCGGGGCTACGTTGCCCTCGGAGGTGTCCGATGGCGGTCGCGGTGCAAGAGGTCATGAATCACGAGATGTTCAGCGTCGGCACCGACGATCTCGCCGAGCACGTGATGCGGCACATCCTCGCGCTCGGGATCACCGGCGCACCGGTGATCGACGCCGAGGGTCGACCGGTCGGCTTCGTGTCGCTGCGCGATCTGACCGAGGCCCCAGCGGGCGCACGGGTCGCCAGTCGCATGGGCGCGCCGGCCGAGCTCGTCCCCCAGCACGCGACGATCCGCGAGGCCGCCGAGCGCATGGCCGAGAGCTCGCGCCACCACCTCGTGGTGGTCGACGCGCAGGGCTTCGCCGTCGGCGTGGTCGGATCGCTCGACGTGGTGCGCGGGCTCATCGGACGGCCGACGCCGCACCCCGACGCCTTCCCCCACTTCGATCCCCGCACGGGCCTGGTGTGGTCGAACGACGAGCAGCTCTCGTTCGCCGCGGTCGCGACCGCGCCCAACGGACCCGGGGTGTACGTGCTGATCGAGGCCGAGGCCGGTCGGCCCAACCGCGTGGTGTGGTCGGAGGGCACGGACAACGTTCGCCTGTCGCTGCGGGATCTGCTGGCCCGACCGGGGCGCACCCCGGGGCACCTCGTCGACGCTGCGCTCGGCGGACGGCTGTGGTTCCGCTGCGCCTCGACCGGGGCCCACAACGCGCTCGCCACCGGCGAATCCGGGGCCACGCGATGAGCCCGACGTCGCGCGGGCGCGCGCGAAGCGGCTGGTCGTGGACGATCGGATCCCTGTTCGGGGTCCGCATCCGCGTCCACGCCACGTTCACGCTGTTGCTGGCGTGGATCGTCGCGAGCAACGCGATGTCGGGCGAGGGCACCGCCGCGACGATCCACGCGGTCGTGATGACACTGTCGCTGTTCGCGATCGTGGTGATGCACGAGTTCGGTCACGTGCTCACCGCGCGGCGCTACGGGATCGTCACCCGCGACATCATGCTGCTGCCGATCGGCGGCGTCGCGTCGATGGAGCGCCTGCCCGACGATCCGCGCCAGGAGTTCGTCGTCGCGATCGCGGGGCCCGCGGTGAACGTGGTGCTGGCGGTGATCCTCGGGGCGGTGGCCCTCGCGCTCGGCCGGCCGCTCGCGCCCGCCGGCTTGCTCGCGCACCCGGATTGGATCGCCCAGCTGTTCTGGGCCAACGTCGTGCTCGCGGCGTTCAACCTGATCCCGGCGTTCCCCATGGACGGGGGCCGCGTGCTGCGGGCCCTGCTCGCGCTGCGCATGGGCACCGACCGCGCGACTGCGACCGCCGCCCGCCTCGGCCAGGGACTCGCGCTGTTGTTCGGGTTCTTCGGCCTGTTCTCGAACCCGATGCTCGTCTTCGTCGCGCTCTTCGTGTGGACCGGCGCCGCCGGCGAGGCGTCGGCGGTCCACCTGCGCGCGAGCCTGACGGGGCTGCGGGCCCGCGACGTCATGGCGACCTCGGTGATCGTCGTCGACGCCGACGACACGCTCGCCTCGGCCGTCGAGCGCGTCGCCCATGGCTTCCAGTCGGAGTTCCCGGTCGTCGCCGACGACGGCATCGGTCGCCGCGTCGTCGGCTGGCTCGGCCTGCGCGAGCTGGTCGCTGGCCTCGCCACGGACGGCAACGCGCAGCGCATCGGCGCCGTGATGCGCGAGGGCGCCACGAGCGTGGGCCCGGACGATGCGCTCACGGCCGTGCTCGAGCAGATGCAACGCACCGAGGGCCGAGCCGCTGCGGTGGTGGATCACGGGGAGGTCGTCGGACTCCTGACGCTCGAACACCTCGGGGAGTTCGTCGCGATCGAGGACGCGATCGGCATGCGCGGGCGCCTCGGCGCGGCGTGACGTCAGCGCGCGGCAACACGTCGCAGCCGCACGGGGCCGCGGGCGGTGGACGGATCGACGGGCGCACCCCGCTGCGTCATCTCGATCTCGCCCTTGTCCACGAGTCGCCGCGCCGCGGATCGGGCCGGCTCCATCAGTCCGCGCCAGTCGTCACCGCCGATCCGGCGCGCGGCCTCCGAGGGGCAGATCGACGCGCCGGCCGCACGCGCGGCGAGCAGGTCGCGGATCGCCTCCTCGAGCGCCACGTCGACCGGCGCCACGCGGCGTCGCCGACACGCATCGCTGCAGTAGCGGATCGACTCCCAGTCGCGCGCCCACTTCTTGCGCCACGTGATGCGGCGGCCGCACGCGACGCACGTCTTCTCCGGGGCCTCGCGCGACGTCATGGTCGGCGGCTCGCATCCAGCGGTCGATCCCGCGACTGGCACGCCGGGCAGTAGTACACGACGCGGGCGCGGAGCGTGGACGCGACGACGTCGCCACCGCACGTCCGGCACGTCGCGCGCCGGTAGACGTGCGTACGCTCGGACGCCGGCACGCGTTCCCGCGGCTTGGCGAGCGCCAGGCCCCGCGTGGTGACGATGCGCTTCTCTTCGACGCCGCGTCGCAGGAGGCCCACGACGAGGCTCCACATCGCCCGCACCGCATCCGGCGGGATCGCCGAGCCCGGCGTCTCGGGGTGGATGCCGAGCAGGTGCAACACCTCGGCGCGGTAGACGTTCCCGACGCCGCAGATCCGGCTCTGATCGAGCAGGATCGCCCCGATCGGCGCCTTCGAGCGCGCGACCTCGGCGAAGAAGCGCGAGGCGTCGGCGTCCTCCCGCAGCGGATCCGGTCCGAGCCGCGACGTGATCGCGAGCCGCTGCGCGGGCGTCACGACCTCGCATGCCGTCGGGCCCACGAGATCGATCGTGATCGCCTCGCCCTCCAGACGCATGCGCGTGGTGGGGCGTGGCGGACCCGCGGGAGATCGATGCCGGTAGAATTTCCCGAACAGGCCGAGGTGCACGTGAACGATCCGATCGGCCTCGAACACGTAGAACAGGTGCTTGCCGTGGGCATCGACCTGGCGCAGGTGGGCGCGACCGGTCGCGTCGACGAGCGCGCCGGTGTCGAAGCGGCCCTGCGGCGACGAGACGATGACGGGCCGACCTCCCAGATCGCGCCCGTGGTCGCGCGCCGCGCGGTGGATCGTGTGTCCCTCGGGCATGGGCCGGACGGCGCGGGGAGCCTGCACGGCGCCGTGGCGGTTGCAACGTGACGGGACCCACGGGCCGGAACTTCGCCGGCGCCGCGCTGTCCCGGCTCCGCACGCATGCCCGCTGCGCCCCGAACCATCGGCCTGCGTTGGCTCGCCCTGGCGATCGTCGGCCTGTGCGCCTGGGCCTGCACCGGGGCAGGTCATGGGGCGACGCGGTCCCCGGACCCTCCGCCCGTCGCGTCGGTGGTCCTCCCGACCTTCGACGTCGACGCGACGGCCGCGAACGGAGGTCGCCCGGTCCCCCGCATCCTCGCGGTGCGCGACGTCCAGCCCGAGGGACCGGGCGACGGCAACGCGAGCATCCGCCTGCGGCTGAACCGGGCGATCGTCGACGTCGACGCGCCGCCGGACGACGTCGCGCTCGTGCTCGAGCGGATCGATGCCCAGGGCCGCGCGCACCCGGTCGCCGCGCGCAGTCGATGGACCCGCGGCGATGTCCTCACGCTCGTGCCCGAGGGCGACCTACCCGCGGCGACCGCGTTCGTCGTGACACTGCGCGGCCGACTCGAGCACGCCGGCAGTGTGGTCGAGGGAACATCCTGGCGCTTCGAGACCGCGCGACCGGGCTTCGCGCTGGCGAACGCGGTCGACGGCTGGATGGACGTCCCCGAGGGCGTGCCGCTGTGGCTGTCGCCCTCGCTCGCGACCGATCCCGCGGTGCTCCGCGAGCACCTGCGGATCGCCACGGTCCTCGATCCGGGCGGTCCGCACGAGCGCCTCGGTCCACCGCTCGCGGCCCAGGTGCGCGCAGCGACGGGCGCCGAGCGCCGCGAGCACGGCCTGCCCGAGCACACCCTGGCGATCGTTCCGGCCCGACGCTGGCCCGCCGGCGCGACGCTGCGGCTGGACCTCGACGATCGCGTGACCGCGCAGGCGGGTCCGCTGCCGATCGCCGATGCGTGGCGCGCCCGCGTCGCGGTCCGCCCGCGCTTCGCCGTGGGTACGCCGCGCTGCGGCGGGCCCGGCACACCACGGTGCCCCCTGGGCCCGATCCAGATCCCCATCGGCAGCGCGCTCGACTACGAGAGTCATTCCGAGATCCGCGTCGTCCCCGAGCCCGCGGCCCTCGAGGTGACCGAAGACCTGCTCGGCGACGACGACCACACGCCCGCCCCCGCGGTCCTGCGGATCGACGCCGAGTGGCTGCCGAACCAGCGCTACGAGATCGTCTTCGGCCGGGACGTGTTGGACATCCACGGCCGGCGCCTGCGCGGCCCCAGGCGCGTGCGCGTCGAGTTCGGAGACACCCGATCGCCCCACGACGCCGAGATCATGCTGTCGTCGCTCGCGGGGGTGTTCGCCACGCCGAAGGACGCGCGCCTCGGCGTCATCTCCGACGGCGTCACCGAGGTTCGTGTCCGCATCGCGACCCTGCGCGCGGACGACGAGGCCGCCCTCGCGTTGATCGGCGCCACCGATCCCACGGCGCTGCCCTGGCCGAGCGACGCGCGCGAGGTCGTCGTCGATCACACCACGCCACCGGGTCGCGGTCGGGTGTTCCTCGAGCTGGGGGAGCACGCGGGCCCCGGCGATGTGGTCGTGGTCGAGGCCAGCGCGCGCCGCTTCGCCCCGAGCGCGACCCCACCCGAGGGATCGACGGTGCGCGGTGTGTTCCGGATCTCCGATCTCGGCGTCGTGATCCACCGCGGGCCCCGCGAGGGCTTCGTGCGCGTGACGAGCACGGCGACCGGGGAGCCGATCGCCGGCGCCCGCGTGCGCCGGCTCGGTGAGTACCCCACCGACGCGCGCACCGATCGACTCGGCGTGGCGCCCCTCGACAGCCGTGACATCGAGGGTCCGCGGGCCCTCGTGCTCGTCGAGCACGGCGAGGATGCGGTGGCGCTGAAAACCGCAGGACAGCCATGGCCCAACGCCCGCACGTGGACGCACAAACGCCTCGGCCGACCCTCCGTCATTGCACGCGCGGGCACGCGTCCCAGCCGGCGCGCCGAGCTGCGCGCCGGCGAACTCCCGCGCGTGGCGATCCACACCGGTCGCGCGGTCTATCAGCCCGGCGACGCGATCCACCTCGCGGGCTGGGCGGCGATCTCCACCCCCTACGGGGCAACCGCGACGCGTCGCGTGCCGACGGGCACCGCCGTGCGCATCGCGTTGCACCGCGACGGCGAGCTGCTCGCGTACGAGCGGGTGCGCATCGATCGTCACGGGCGTTTCGCCACCACGATGCGCCTCGCAAGGGCCGCGCGCCTGGGGGCCTACGCGATCTCGGCGACCGTGCTGGGCGGGCGAACCGCCCAGGACTTCGTGGTCGCCGAGCCGCGCCTGCCGACCTTCGAACTCGATGCTCGCGTGTCCGCGAGCGCGGTCCTTCGCGGCACGGAGGTCGCGATCACATCGCACGCGCAGTACCTCAGCGGCGAAGCGACGACGCTGACGAGTGCGCGGGCGACCGTACGGTGCTCACCGACGAACCCGCGGGGCCGACAGCTCCCGCTGGAGTACACCATGGCGACCGACGTCGACGACATCTTCGAGTCGCGCACGC
Source organism: Nannocystaceae bacterium (assembly GCA_044344875.1). Classification (GTDB taxonomy): domain Bacteria; phylum Myxococcota_A; class Polyangia; order Nannocystales; family Nannocystaceae; genus Xiheibacterium. The sequence continues at coordinate 46,813 of JBIJCC010000038.1, read as the reverse complement.
CGATCGCGACCCTCGACGGCGCCGAGGCGCACTTCGAGGTCCCCACCGCCGCCTTCGATCACCGCGTCGCCCACCACTGTTTCGTCGCCGTGGCGGCGGCCGACCCGGGGCTCCAGGAGGTCGGCGCCGACACCAGCTTCATGGTGCACCCGGCCCGGGCCTACCTCGCGAGCAAGCCGCTCGGGGGCACGGCGGGACAGCGGCCTACCGTCGAGCTGATCGCGGTGGATCACGACGGCGGTCGCGTCGCGCTCGCGGGCATCGATGTGGTCGTCGAGCGCATCGAGGACGAGATCATCACCCGCGTCGTGCGATGCGAGCGCGAGGTGAACGCGACCGGCGATCCGGCGCGGTGCCGGACGCCACGCCTCCGCGTGGGATCGTATCGCATGGTCGCCCGGGCCGAGGTCGACGGCGCGCCGATCGAACAGACGCGGACCTTTCGCATCGAGCCCGCGCCGCGACGGACGATCGAGGCGCCACCGGTGATGCCCCCGCCGATCGATCGCCCTCGGCCCTTCGAGGTCCGACTCCCCGATTCGGTGCGGCCCGGCGCCGCGACGATCGCCGAGGTCACGGGTCCGTGGGACGACGCGACCGGCGTGCTCGCGGTCGAGCAGATCGGGCTGCGCTCGGTCGTGCCGTTCACGATGCTCGACGGCCGCGCGCGCGTGTCGATCCCCGTCGCGCCCGATCTCGGGCCCGCGCTCGAGGTCATCGCCCGCGTCGCCTCGCCCGGCAAGGAGGTCACAGCCCACGCAGAGGTCCCGGTCGTCGAGGATCGTACGCTCCAGGTCCAGGTCCACGCCCCCGAGCGTGCGCCGATCGGCACCACGGTGGCGCTCCGCATCACCGCGCAGGACGCCGCCCACGCCCCCGTCGACGCCCGCCTCGCGGTGTGGGTCGTCGACGAGGCCGTCCACCAGCTGCGTCGCGCGCACGGGCCGAACTTCGACGGGATCTTCGACTCGGCGCGCCTCGGGGAGCGCGGCGTCGCCCGCACCTACGACGAGCTGCTCGAGCCCGACTTCGGCTTCGGGCACCGAAGCTTCCGCGTGCCGCAGGTCCGCGCGGCCAAGGCCGAGCGGAAGGCCGATGTCGAGCTGCGGCGACGCTTCGACGCCGCGCCATTGTTCGTCGGCGACGTCGGCATGGGCCCCGACAGCGAGCACACGATCGAGCTGTCGCTGCCCGACGATCTCACGCGCTTCCACGTGATGGTCATCGCGTCGGCCGCGTTGCCGGGTCGGCCGGAGACGGGGCCGGTTCGGTTCGGGAGCGCGAGCGCGACGATCGAGACGACCACGGCGTTGAACGTGCGCGCGTCACTTCCCCGGGCGCTCCGTCCCGGCGACGACGCCAGCATCGCCGCGCTGGTGACCGTCCCCCACGACGGCGAGATCGAGGCGACCCTTCAGCTCGAGGATCCGGGCCTGCGCGCGCTCGGTCCGACGACGCGGCGCGTCCGCGGCGAGGCCGGCGAGACCGTGCGGATCCCGTTCCGCGTCCACGCCGACGCCCCGGGGGCGCCGCGCGTCCGCTTCACCGCGCGGGTCCGTTCGCCGAAGTCCCTCGCCGGCGCCGTCGAGCAGCGCCTGCCCATCACCCCCGAGCGCACGCAGGGCGACGTGGTCGCGATCTACGGCACCCTCGAGGGATCCGAGCCGCTCGCGGTGCCGATCCGCCTCCCCGCCCGCGCCACGCCCCACACCGGCGCGGTCGAGGTCCACGCCACCGGCAGCGTGCTCGGTCAGCTCGCCGACGCGGCCGACTATCTGGAGGACTACCCCTATGGCTGCGCCGAGCAGACCGCGAGTCGGCTCGTACCGGCGATCGCGTTGGTGGCCCTGGGCAATCGCGGCGGCGCGGCGGCCGAGGCGACGACGGCCGCGACCGAGATCGTCGCGCGCCTCGACAGCATGCAGCGGACCGACGGCCGCTTCGCGTACTGGCCGGAGACGACGCGGGTCGATCGGTTCGCCTCGGTGTACGTGACGTGGATCCTGCAGCTCGCCCACGATCGCGGTCTCGACGTGCCGGGTGACGCGCTGCGCCGCGCCCACGCAGCGCTCGTCGACCCCGCGACCGCGGCCGAGTCGAGCCCGATCGACGCCGACGCGCGCCTGGCCGAGGTCCTCGCGCTGCACGTGCGTGCCCTGGCCGGCACCGTGGCCGCCGCCGACTTCGACGCCGTGCTGCGGCGGCGCGCCGCGCTCTCGGCCTCGGGGCGGATGCTGCTCACGATGGCGCTGCACCGCGCTGCGCCCGACGATCCACGGCTGCCAGAGCTGGTGCGCGAGCTGGTCTCGCGGACCGAGGAGCAGGCGGGCATCGCCCGCGTCGTCGCGCCGCGATCGGTCGAGCTGGCGAGCTGGGATTCGGCGACCCGCGACGACGCGATCGCCCTCATGGCCTGGATGCAGCTGATGCCCGACGATCCCCGCGTCGACGCGCTCGCGCGCGGGCTCGCGGGCCGTCGCACCCGCGGTCGCTGGCGTACGACCCAGGAGAACGCGTTCGCGTTGCTCGCCCTCGCCTCCTACGCAGCGCTGCGCGAATCCGTGGTCCCCGACCACCGCGTGCAGGCGTGGATCGGCGCCCGTCCGGTCCTCGACGCAAAGGTCCGGGGCTTCGACACCGTCGCTCGCGGCGGCGCCGTGGCCCTCGACGCGCTGCGGGTCGGCCCCGATCGCGACGCGACGCAGGTCGTCCTGCGTCGATCGGGTGCGGGCCGCGTGCACTGGCGTGTCGGCGTGCGCTGGACCGAGGCCACGCCGCCGCCGCGCGCCCAGGGCCTCGTGCTCGAGACCCGCATCCTCGACGAGGACGGCACCCCCGTCGACGCGATGATCGCGGGCAAGCGCTACCGCGTCGAGGTCGCGCTCACCAGCGACATGCCGCAGGAGTACGTCGCGGTGGAGGTGCCGCTCCCGGCCGGTCTCGAGGCGGTCGATCGCAGCCTGGGCGCCGGCGCAGCGGCGCGGGCCGCCGCCACGGTCCAGAGCCGAGCGCTGTCGCACCTCGAGCTGCGCCCCGATCGCGTGCTGCTGTTCTTCGACGACCTCGAGCCGGGGACGACCGTGCAGCAGATCCCAGTGCTCGCCACGGCTGCCGGCACCTATGCCCTGCCCGGCGCCGTCGCGGAGGCGATGTACCAGCCGGAGATCCGCGCCCGCACGGCCGCGCGGCGGATCGACATCGCCGAGGCCGTCAGCCCGGCGGCACGAACTCGTCGCACGCGGTGAGGATCGAGCCGAGCGCGGCGTCGAAGAACCCGCCGTAGTCCGGCTCGCACACCGACACCCAGCTGCCATAGGAGAACGACTCGACCCAGGCCCGCAGGCGCGTCGATGGCTGCGAGCCGCTGTTGTCGACCGGATCGAACGGCGCGCACAGGCCGGCCTCGAGATCGGAATCGCCGAGCAGGCCCAGCATCACCACCGCGGCCTCGTTTCCCGCCTTGGCGTCGACCAGCGCGGTGTGCCACGTGTCGGGGTCGCCGAGCGAGGCCAGCGAGTCGTCCTCGTCGGAGATCATGGTGACGATGAGCAGGGCGTCGTCGCGCAGGAAGCCGGCGTTGCACGCATCGGGGCCGGCGAGCTCGCCGACCGCGGCCTCGAGCGCCTGGGCCGGGCGCTCCTGCGGCTCGCCCTCGATCCCGACGCTGGCCATGCAGGTGAACGTCGCGTCGCGATCGGGCTCGGAGGCGTCGAGCCACCGCCGACCGGGCAGCCCGCACGGGCTCGCAGCGCCGTCGGTGATGCGACCCGCCCCGAGCAGCGCGTCACAAGGCACACCGTCCCACGGCGCGCACGGCTCGGAGTTGCACTCGCAGTGGCAGCCGTCCATGCAGTTCGCCCCGCACCACAACCCGCAGTCGAACGAGTTGTAGATCGACGCGTAGCAGCCCCCGCCGACGCCGACGTCGGTGTCGATCACCATCACGTGGAAGTCCTCGCCGAGCATCGCCTCGATCGAGGCGATGAACCCGGGGACGGAGGCGATGAGCTGCTGCTGCTCGTCGAACATCGACGCCGAGTTGTCGATGATGAACAGCAGGTCGACCTTGGTGGAGCCCATCTGCGGCAGCATCGCCTCGATGTCGAGCTTGCCGGCCTCGGCCGAGGTGCTGTCCGCGGCGTCGGTGGCCGCGGCGGTGCTGCCAAGGCTCGCGGCGGTCAGGCCGACGCTCCCGCCGTCGGCGGGCTCGGTACGGCCCGAGTCACCGCAGCCGAACAGCAGGAAGACCAACGCCGTCGACGCGCGCACCATCGTGCGATGGTAGTCGATCGCGGGGGCGATCGGCGGCTCACGCGGCCCAAGCGGCCTGGGAGTGCACGCCCATGGACTCGAGGACGACGCGCAGGTCGACCACATCGGTGACCCGCTCGAACACCACCGTCGTCCCGAGGTAGCCCGAGCGCAGCGACGGCATGATCGACGCGGCGTCGATGTCGATGACCTCGACGACCCGGTCGACGACCAGGCCGACCGGCTGCACGCCATCCTCGACGACGAGCATGTCGGCGAAGTCCCGGGTGCCGGTCTCGCCCGCGAGGCCCAAGGCCGAGGCGAGATCGACGCAGCGCATCAACGTGCCGCGATAGCGGACGACGGGGTGGCCGTTGCCCCACTCCATGCGCTCGCGGGGGATCCGCTCGAGCCGGGTGACTTGGTCCATCGGGATGGCGACCTGCGAACCATCGGTGAGCCGGACGACGACGCTGCCGATCATCTGTTTGTTGGCGTCCTCGCGGACCACCGCCGAGGTGGCGCCAGGGGCCGCTTCGCTCGCACCCACGGCGGCCCGGCGCGCCAGGTCCGGCATGTCGAGGATGAGCGCGATCGACCCGTCGCCGAGCACCGTCGCCCCCGCGAACATGCTGATCGCCTGGAGCTGGGCCGCGAGCGGCTTGACGACGATCTCGACCGAGTCGCTGATCTCGTCGAGGATCACGCCGAACCGCCCGTTGGCGACCTCGAGCACCGCGACGTTCATCGACGCGTCGGCGGCTCGGGGCGCGCCGACGCCGAGCGCGACGCTCAGGTCGATGATCGGCACGATGTCACCGCGCAGCCGGAAGACGATCGACTCGTGGATGCGCTCGATGCGGTGCTGGAGGTCGCCCGCACGCACGCGCACGAGCTCGACGAGCGCGCTCTGGGGAATCGCGTAGCGGTTGTCGGCGCAGGTCACGATCAGCGCCGGTACGATCGCCAGCGTGAGCGGGATCGTCAGCTGCACCGTGGTTCCGCCGCCCAGCCGGCTCTCGACCTCGACCGCGCCGCCGAGCTTCTGCAGGTTGGTCTTGACCACGTCCATGCCGACGCCGCGGCCCGACACCGTCGAGACGGTCTGCGCGGTCGAGAAGCCGGGGCGGAAGATCAACCCGAGGACCTCCCGCGTCGACATGCGCGCCGCCTCGTCCGGCGTCACCAGCTCGCGCTCGAGCGCGCGAGACAGGACCCGATCGGGATCGATACCGCCGCCGTCGTCGGCGACCTCGATCACGACGTGACCACCCTGGGCGTACGCACGCATGGTGATGACGCCCTCGGCGGACTTGCCCGCGTCGACCCGACGCTGCGGCGACTCGACGCCGTGATCGACCGCGTTGCGGATGAGGTGCGTGAGCGGGTCCTTGATCGCCTCGACCACGGACTTGTCGAGCTCGGTCTCGCCACCGGCGAACTCGAGGCGCACCTGCTTGTCGCAGAGCTTCGCCACGTCGCGCACCAGTCGGGGGAACTTCGACCACACCGCGCCGATCGGCTGCATGCGCGTCTTCATCACCCGCTCCTGGAGCTCCGAGGTGATGACGTTGAGGCGCTGGGCCGCGGCGAGGTACGCGGTGTCGCTGGTCGACGCCGCCAGCCGCAGGATCTGGTTGCGCGCCAGGACGATCTCGCCGGCGAGGTCCATCAGCCGATCGACGACCTCGACGTCCACGCGCAGCGTCCGGTCGTTCCCATCGTTGGTCGCCGGAGCACGGGGCGCGGCCTGTGGTTGGACGGGCGCAGCTGCGGGGCCGGTGGCCTCCGGGACGGCCGGTAGCGCCTCGACGGGCGGCGTCGAGGGCACGGCGGCGACGGGCGCGATCGTCGGGGCCGCTGCCGGCTTCACCGCCGGCGCGGGCGCGTTCGCTCCGCCGCGCGCGAGGCCCTGCTGCAGCGCGGCCTGGAGGACGCCGCGCATGGCAGCATCGGGCTCGCCCGGGACCCGGGCCGTCGTCGGCCCGCCGTTGAGCATGCGCCGCAGGACGTCAGCCATCTCGAGCAGGAGCGCGATCGTCGGTGACTCGACCGCGAGCTTGCCGTCGCGCATCGCCGACAGCAGGTGCTCGCCGTCGTGCGACAGCTCGACGACGGCCCGGAAGTCGAAGAACCCCGAGCTGCCCTTGATGGTGTGGATCGCCCGGAACATCTCGTCGACCAGCGACCGGGACTCCGGGTCGCGCTCGAGCGAGAGCATCCCGCGCTCGAACAGGTCGAGGTTCTCCAGGCATTCCGAGATGCACTCGGCCTCGGGATCATCGAGCACGTCCTGCCCATCGCGCGCTCGGCTACGCGACTGAAGCGAACTCCGGCGATCGGCCCGATCCGGGCCGAGGGTCCGCGTCTCACCGGCGCGGCCGCACCGACTTGCGGGGGCCCGGACGCACCGGACCCCCGCCGGATCCCGGATCAGCCGGGCTGCGGATCGCCGCCGTCCGTGGGATCGCCACCGTCGGTGCCGCCGTCCGTGGGATCGCCGCCGTCGGTGCCGCCGTCGGTGGTGCCGCCGTCATCGCAGTTGCACTCGTCGGAGTCGGCCGCGGGCTTGGGGATCCGGAACTGCACGACGATGTCGTCGCCGCCGGCCTCGAACACCGCAGGAACGCCCTTCTTCGGCAATCGCGTGTCGCGGCGACGATTCGGCCCGAACGAGTAGAGCAAGCCGCGCCGCCCCTTCTTCGCGTAGAAGATCCAGTAAGGGTTGTTCCACGGATCGATGAAGTAGCCCTTGCGATCACGGCGCGGGTCGACCGCGCCGCGGGTCGTCGGGGGAATCCCCCCATCGAGGTAGGTCAGGCCCGCGGACGGATCGAAGTACCCGGACTGCGCCGCGGTGAACAGCCGTTTGTGTACGCGCTCTTTCTTCCGGAGCTTCGCTCGAATGACGCCCTCGGCGAGGAGGTCGTCGCGCAGCGTGCGGAGCTCCTCGCGCGTCTGGGCGACGAGCTCCTCGTCGCGGCCGTAGAGCAGCCGCGCGACGATCGGCTGGGTGACGAGCCCGAGGAGCCACGGCCCGACGAGCATCGCCACCACCCGCCGCGGCGCCCAGGAAACCTCGGCGTCGAGGACGCCCGGCTGATCGCGGGCGAGCGCGGCGGCGACGAACAGCAGCCCGAGCACGAGCTCGCACGCCTCGCCGCCGAGATCCGCCGGGTACGCGAGCTCGACCACGGCGATCCCCACGAACCAGGGCGCGAGCTCCCACGGCGGTGCGACCGCCTCGAACGTCGGCGCCAACGCCCGCGCGAGCGCCGAGCGCCGCGCCGGCACCCAGCGCCGCAGCGCTGGCACCACGGCGCCGAAGACGATCGCGATCAGGGCGACGAGGAATCGACTGTCGAGGCGCAAACCCGCGACCGTCTTCCCCGTGAGCAGGTTGTGGACATTGAGCTCCTGCTGGAAGTTCTCCTCGAGGAACAGCTCGGGCGGCTGGAACGCGAACAGACGCTGGCCCCACGAGATCTCCTCGCCGGCGACGAAACCACAGAACGCCGCGACCGCGAGCACGCCGAGGCGCGGCAACCAACCGCCGACCTCGGGGGGTACGCGCCAACGCAGCGCCCGCAGGCCGTAGAGCACCGCCGCCAGCCCGAACGCGTAGACGGTGGTCCACTCGGCCCAGCCGTCCTCCTGCATCCACCGCTCGAACATGCCGCCACGCCATGTCGCGACCGCGGCGAGCACCCCGACAACCCCATCGAAGTAGAGCTGCAGCGCGAGCAATCGCGGGCGACGGCGCAGGGCGGCATGCACGAACACGAGGCCGATTGCCGCGACGACGCCGAGGATCACCAGCACGGCTGACACGACACCGAGGTTACACGTTGGTGACGGCGACGTCAGGCCGTACGAACCCGGGAACGATCGGACCGGATCACCTGCGCGGCCTCGTCGAGCGAGCCGACCACGGCGAGCACGCCCGCGCTACCGCGGTCGTAGCGGGAAATCTGCAGCCGCGCGACGCTCATCTTGACCACCGCGACGCACGCTCGGAACCGGCCCACCACGAGCGCGCGGAACTCGGCCTGCGCGGCCTCGAACGCGGCATCGTTGCGGCCGACGGCCTGTCGCGCGTCGAGGACCAGGTCGAGCTCGGCGCACGGCAGGGGCTCGACCACCTCGCCGAGCAGTCGATAGAACGCGCTCAGCTCGGCGGGGCGCTCGCCCAGGGGCACCGACGTCCGCGTCAGCAGGATCGCCGGGAGATCGCGGAACTGCTCGACGCGCACCTCATCGGTCTCGTACGGCAGGGAGGCGGCGACGATCCGCACGTGTCTTGCGTACGGCGGTTCGGCGACGGGGCAAGGTGCTGGATCCGGACACCCGGGGTCGGCCCGTCAACTCGCGCGGCCGCCGACCACGTGCACGGTCCGCGTCGGGAACGCCAGCGACGTGCCGGCCTCTTCGATGACGCGCAGGAACCCGAGGAGCATCTGCTCGCGGATCTCGACGAACTCGTCCCAGTTCTGGGTCTCGAACCACGCGGTCACGTCGATCTGCAGCGCCGAGTCGCCGAGGCCCACCAGGCGCACGGTGATGCTCTCGGTCCAGATCTTCGGGTGGGCGAGCAGCGTCGCGCGCACGCCGTCGAGCACCGCGCGGACCTGGGCCTCGGTGCTGCCGTAGACCAGCCCGAGGATCGTGTGCAGACGCAGGCGATCGCGGGTCGCGAAGGTCTCGAGCCGCATCTCGGACAGCTTGCCGTTGGGGATCGTGACGATCGTGCGGTCCTGCGTGCGGAACCGGGTCGAGCGCAGGCCGATGGTCTCGACCGTGGCCTGCAGATCTTCGACCCGCACGAAGTCGCCCTCGCGGAACGGCCCGTCGGCCCCGATCGCGAAGGCGCCGATGAGGTTCTCGAAGCTCTTCTGCGCGGCGAGGGCGACCGCGAGGCCGCCGATGCCGAGGCCCGCCAGGAGGCTCGCGATCGGGTAGTCGAGCTTGGCGAACACCGCGACGATCGCCAGGGCACCGACGACGACCTTGACGATGCGGGCCCCGAGCGGCAACAGGGCGCGCGTGCCGGCGCGCGCGCTCGCCCAGGCCGAGCGGGCCAGGACGTCGGCGAGCAGATCGACCGAGCGTAGCGCGGCCCAGAACACCAGCAGCACGAAGCCGGCACCCAGGACGTCGCGCACGGTCTCCTCCGCGCGGGGCAACAACGACAGCAGCGGCAGCGACACCCGCGAGAGCGCGAGCGTCCACGCCAGGGTGATCGGCCCGGAGAAGCGGCGCAGCAGCAGCGCGTCGGCCTCGCTGCGACCGCGCAGCAGCACGGGCCGCAGGGCGCGACGCGTGATCCGCCCGAGGACGATCGCCAGCATCCACGCGGCGGCGAGCACCACGGGCAGCGCCAACCACTGCCAGTAGGCCAGGCCGCCCCAACCCGTGCGCAGCAGCGGCTCGGGGAGGTTGTCGATGAGCCAGCGATCGCGCAGCGACTCGTACCAGACGTCGACGTTGTCGACGGTCTTGCGCGAGAAGACCCAGCGCGGCTCGCCCCGGGCGCGGCGCTGCAGGAGCACCGGTACCGCGGCGTCGCCCTGCCCGCCCCCGATCTCGCCGATGCGCTCGACCGCGCGGGGCAGTCCGTCGGCGATCTCGCCCTCGGCTTTGCCCGACAGCAGCTCGGGTGCGATGGACGACAGGCGCGACACGACCGCGTGCAGCCGACGCGCGAGCTCAGGGCCCCGATCCACGTCGCCCCGCGCCAGCTCGAGGTAGCGCGCCGCCTGCTCGAACTCGCCGCGATCGCCGAGCGCGATGAACTCGACCACCGCCGCCTGGGGCGACGCGGGATCGACCGGCTCGTCGTCGGCCGCCGCCGCAGCCGCGGGTGCTGGCGCCCCAGCGCGCACGGTGCCGGCCAAGAGGACACAGTGCAGGAGCACCGTCAGGCCGACGGCGAGGCGCCACCATCGAGGGAGGATCGCGAGACCAGAGGTACGCATCGCCTGGGTGCTCGACGGTGTACCGTTCACGCCGGTGTCGCGCAACATTCCCTGCGGCGTCGCAATCAGCTCGTCGTGCGGTGGACACTCGGCGATGACATGCTCGGAACTCGATGCGGCGAGACGGTCCCGGAGCTCACCCATCCCCCGGGTTTTCGTGCCATCGTGCCCGATGCAGCAGCAGGAGCGCCCATGCAGCCGTCCGTCCTCCGATCCCTCGTCGTCCTCTCGATCTGCGCCGTCGCCGGCTCGGCCCACGCGGCGCCGGGTGATCCGCCGGGGATCATCGGCGGTGCCCCCGTCGCGTCGTGCTCGTGGCCGTCGACGGTGTTCCTCGAGAACTGCACCGGCACGCTGATCCACCCCGAGATCGTGGTCTACGCCGCGCACTGCGGCGACGACCGCGAGCGGGTGTGGTTCGGCGAGGACATCTCGACGGGCACGCCCTCGCCCGACGGCGCGGGGTTCTCGGTCGACACCGAGTACTGCATGGTCAACCCGGCCTTCGGCTCCGCCACCGAGATCGGGCCGTCGCGCGCCAACGACTACGCGTTCTGCAAGCTCGCCGAGCCCGTGCTCGACGTGCCGATCGTGCCGCCCCTGGCCGGGTGCGAGAACACGATCCTCACGCCCGGCCGCGACGTGACGCTCGTCGGCTACGGCACCACCGATCAGGACACCTACGGGGTGAAGTTCGAGGTCGACACCGTCCTGCACTACATCGACGACTGGGGCGCGGCGGTCATCGGCGGCGAGGGGCAGAGCCCGTGCGCGGGCGACTCCGGCGGGCCCGCCTTCGTGCAGCTGCCCGACGGCACGTGGCGCGCCTTCGCGATCGTCTCGGGCCCCAACTTCGGCAACTGCGGCGACGCGATGTGGTTCGCGACGATCCCGATGGCGCTGCCGTTCATCGAGGCCAACAGCGGCATCGACGTCTCGGCGTGCCACTACAACAACGAGGGCTGGAACCCGAGCCCGACCTGCGGCGACTTCCCCCTCGATCCGCGCGACGGCGCGGGCAAGTCCTGGGCCGACGGGTGCAGCGGCGGGCCTGCGCTCGAGTGGAGCAGCACGTGCGGTCCGCCGTTCGACGCCTCCGAGGATCTCACCGGGCCGACGGCGACGATCGTCGCGCCCGAGGATCGCGCGCGCTTCGACACCGAGGACGGCGCGCCGACCTTCGCGGTGTCGGTCGAGGCCGAGGTCGGCGACGACATCAGCGGTGTCGCCCAACTCTCGCTCGAGATCGACGGCGCGCCGGTCGACGGCTCGCTGCGCCTGGGCACGCCGTGGACGTGGGATCTGGGCATCCCGCCGGGCGTCTGGGAGATCGTGGTCGTCGCGACCGACTGGGCCGGCAACACCACGAGTTCGGCGCCGGTGGTGATCGGCATCGATGACGATCCGCCGGCGAAGCCCGAGCCCTCCACGTCGTCGGGCGAGCCCGAGTCGTCGAGCGGCGGCGCGGCCGACACCTCCGGCGGTGGTTCGAGCACCGGCACGATCGCGACCGGATCGAGCAGCGGCGGCAGCAGCGAGACCGGAGGCTCGGCCGCGAGCGCCGACGGCGGTGGCTGCGGCTGCTCGACACGGGGCGACGCCGACGCGGGCTGGCTGCTGTTCGCGCTGCTGCCCCTGGGTCGCTGGCTCCGCGCGCGACGGCGACGCGCCGCGCTGTCGTGGACGGTGCTCGCGGCGTGCTCGGACCCGGCGTCGAGTGCCGCGGATACCGGCAGCTCGACGGGCGACCCGACCACGAGCACGAGCGGCGTGGACACCACCACCACCGACGCGACCACCACCGACGCGACCACCACCGACGCGACCACCACCGACGCGACCACGGGCACCACCAGCACGGGCGAGGGATCCACCGGCCCGACCTGCGAGCTCGGCACCGAGCAGTGCGGCTGCAGCGAGACCTTCACCTGCAACGTCGGTCTCACCTGCCTGCTCGACACCTGCGTGCCGTGTGACACCGGTACGCTCGCATGCCCCTGTCACTACGACGAGGGCGCGGAGGAGGGCACCTGCGACGAGGGCCTCTACTGTTTCGGGGGCCTGTGCGCTGCGCCGCAGCCCTGTCCGTATCTCATGGACGGTCAGTGCGACGAGCCGCAGGGCTCGGGCGCGTGCTTGATCGGTACCGACGCCTTCGACTGCTGCGCGAGCATGCCGGATGTTTGCGAAGAGCAGAGCCAGGGCGGCCGGTGCCCGGATGGCTCGGACCCGGACGACTGCGGGGCGGGGGAGTCGAGCAGCGACAGCGCCGGATCGTCGGGGAGCAGCGACAGCGGCGGCAGCGACAGCGGCGGCAGCGACAGCGGATCGTCGGGCAGCGGCAGCACGGGGATCTGATTCTTCCCGACGCCGGGCGCGGGTCGCACCGCGCACCCGATGAATTTTCTCGCCGTGCCCTGTCACATCGGCCACCGCGTCCGGCTCTGCGGCCTGGACAGGCCATGGGCACCGCGATCGACGAGGGACGCGCGCGCAGAGCCGCGCAGGGACGCAACGTCGCGGCGGTGTGCGTCGCGGGCGTTCTCGGCTGCGCGCTGGTCGACGCGTGGGTCCCGATCGAGGTCGAGCCCGACGTGGCCGAGGCGTCGGTGCTGGCGTGGGTCGCCGCGCACGGCGGGCTGCTCGGCCTCGTGCTGTTCCAGATCACCACCGCGCTGTCGCTGGGCTTCCTGGTCAGCGGCGCGTCGTTCCTGGTCTTCTTCGTGCGGGGCCGCGATCGCTTCAACCCCGGATACCGCACGGATCGCCGGTCGATCCTCCGCGCCTGCGGGTGGGCGGCGCTCGGCATCTCCGGCGGCACGCTGCTGGCCGCGCCGCTGCAGCTCGCGGTGTTCGCCGGCTGGAGTCGGGCCTACTTCCGCGTCGACGACCACGGCTGGGGCTACCTCGCCGCGTCGGTGGTGTTGCTGCTCGTGTTCACCGAGACGGCGGTCTACTGGACCCACCGCGCGCTGCACCGACCGTGGCTGTTCCGGCACATCCACGTCCACCACCACCAGTTCCGCGAGCCGACGCCGTGGGCAGCCTTCGCCTTCCACCCGGCCGACGCGTTCGCCCAGGCGCTCCCGTATCACATCGCGGCGTTCGTGTTCCCGCTGCACGTGGGCGTCTACACCGTCGCGATGTCCCTGGTGATGGTGTGGTCGGTGTCGATCCACGATCGCGTCACGTTGCTCCCGATCCGCGGCCTGCTCTACGCGGGGCACCACACGCTGCACCACCTGCACAACCGCTACAACCTCGGCCAGTACTCGACGCTGTGGGATCGACTCGGTGGCACGTATCGCTGCCCGAGCACGCTCCCCGACACCTACGCCGCCGGCCGCCCCGGCCGCGAGTGGAGGCGATGACATGGCGCCCCGTGTCCTCATCGTCGGCGCCGGTGCAGCCGGCTGCTTCACCGCGCTGCGCCTGCGCCAGCACTTCGGCGAGGGTTGCGAGATCGTGCTGATCGAGCGATCCCATCGCGTCGGCGGCAATGCCCAGGCGACTCGGATCGGCGACACCACGATCGAGTGCGGCGCTCAGTTCTTCCACCGCGGGGCCCAGGATGGGTTCCTCGCGCTGCTCGACGCGCTCGCGCTGTGGGACGCGTGCGAGGTCGTGCGCACCGCGGCGGGCTTCACCATCTGGGATCGCGCGGCCCGGCGCCGTCGTCTCCACCTGCCCGCGACCCTCGGCGGGTTCCGAGCGTTCGGCCTGGGCGACTGGGCGCGCGCGACGAAGTTCGGGATCTTCCTCGCCTACTGCTATGCGCTCGAGCGCTGGGAATCCGACTGGACCCTCGACGTCGACGCGTGGTTCGGCCGCATGCACCTGCTCGACGACGACTTCAAGCGCGACGTCATCGCGCCGTTCCTCTATCAGTTCGTCTCGCTCCCGCCCGCCCGGATCGGCGAGGCCTCGGCGAAGTACGCGGTGACGTACCTGGTGCGCACGCTGTTCCCGGGCGCGGCGGCCGAGATCCCCGCGAGGCCGAGGATCGGTCGCGGTCGACCGACGTTCGAGGCGTACCAGAGCCTGGTCGGCATCGACGACGTGCACCGGCGCGTGCTCGCGGCCGCGGACGTGCGGGCCACGCTCGACACGCCGGTGCTCGCGGTTCGCCATGTCGGCCCCGGCCCCGGTCCGACCCTGGCGGTCGATACGCCGAGCGGCACGTTCGTCGCGGATCACGTCGTGCTCGCGACCGATCCCCACACCTCGGCGCGGATGCTCGCGGCCGGCGGGACCGCGGCGGGCGATCTGCTCGATGGATTGCGCGCGCTCGAGTACGCCGAGCTGCCGATCTCGGTGCAGCACGGCGCGCCGGCGTACATGCCCGAGCATCGCCGCGACTGGCAGCCGTTCAACACCGTCGTCGACGGCGACGCGGCGATGTTCAGCGTGTGGTTCGGTCCGATGCGACAGCCCTCCGCCGACGGCTCGCCGATCTCCGTGTTCAAGTCGTGGGGATCGCCGGCGCTCTTGCCCGCGACGGCCGCCGACGAGCGCGTGGGCCTGTCGCACGTCGTCCCCCTGCCGACGGTCGCGTTCCTGCGGACGCGCGACCCGCTGCTCTCGCGGTGGCAGGGCGACCGCGGGCTGTGGTTCGCCGGTGGCTGGACGCGGTGGTTCGACAGCCAGGAGGCCGCGCTGCAGTCCGCGGGTGCGGTCGCGGCCGGCATCGCGGGTCGCCCCGTCACCGCGCCCGTCGCCAGCGATCCACGCGCCCCCCTGGCCGCGCTGCTCGAGCGCTGCTCCGACCTCGCCCCGCCCACGCTGCGGGGCCCGCTCGCCCACGCCCTCGACGACGTCGAGGCGCGGGGCTGAACCGCCGACGTGACCCACAGGAACTCGCACGATGCCCACCCAGACCACGACCCCCCTGGCGTTCCTGAAGACCTCGCTCGCCGCCGACGCGGTGCGCGACACGGTCGAGCGCTACGCCGCGTTGCACGACCGCGCGGACGCGGACACACGCAGTGCGTCGTACGCGACGATGGTGAACGCCTACTACGACCTGGTGACCGACTTCTACGAGTACGGCTGGGGCGACGCGTTCCACTTCGCGCCGCGCTACCACGGCGAGTCCTTCCCCGCCTCGCTCGCGCGTCACCAGCACTTCCTCGCGCACCACCTCGACGTCGGCCGCGATGATCGGGTGCTCGACGTCGGCTGCGGCGTCGGCGGCCCGGCGCGCTCGATCGCCCGCTTCACCGGCGCGTCGGTCCTCGGCGTCAACAACAACGCCTACCAGGTCGAGCGCGCGCGCACGCTGACGGCGCGGGCCGGCCTCGAGGGTCGCTGCGCCTTCGAGCTCGGCGACTTCATGGGCCTGCGCTACGCCGACGCCGACTTCGACGGCGCCTTCGCGATCGAATCGACCGCGCATGCGCCCGACAAGCTCGCGTGCTTCGCCGAGGTCCACCGCGTGCTCGCGCCGGGCGCTTCGTTCGCCGGCTACGAGTGGTGCCTGACCTCGCGCTACGACCCCGACGCGCTCGGACACCGCCGGATCAAGGCCGGCATCGAGAAGGGCAACGGCCTCGCCGATGTCATGACCATCGACGGGGTCGAGCGGGCGCTCGCCCGCGCCGGCTTCGAGGTGCTCGCGATCGAGGATCGCGCGACGTCGGCGGACCACGCCACGCCGTGGTACCTGCCGCTCACCGGCCGGGGCCACGGCCCCCGTGAGCTGTTGATGAAGCCGCTGGCGCGCTGGTGCACCCACCGGGTCGTGGGCGCACTCGAGGCCGCCGGCGTCCTGCCCGAGGGCGCCCAAGGGGTGACGCAGATCCTCAACGAAGCCGCCGCATGGCTGGTCCGCGGCGGCGAGGCGGGGATCTTCACGCCGATGCTGTTCTTCCACGCGCGTCGACGGTGATCCCGCGACGGATCACCCGCCGCGACGATTTCTCGACGGTGTCAGCTCGCCCGCTCGTGCCCGCCGCAGAAGGGGCAGAATCGGAGGAGCACCTCGAAGTACGACGTGCCGACGCCCTCGACCGCCTGGTAGCCCACCGCGATCATGCCATCGACGAGCGTGGGGTGCTCGCACACCTCGGCGGCCCGCTCGCGGAAGCGGCAGCAGTGGCGGCCGTCGATCGAGGCGCCGTTGCGCGCACGGACGTCTGGTCGCGCTTGCGCCTCGGCGCCGCAGTACGGGCAGAAGAGCAGCGGGAAGTCGGCCCACGCGCAGGCACCATCGATGTTGGAGTAGCCGATGGACACCAGCCAGAGTCCAGTGTCGTTCCGGCGGATCAGCGGCTGCCGTAGCGCGAGGCTGTCCGCCATGTCCTTGCAGCAACTGGGGGTCGTCGAGGTCACGGGCTCGCTCCGATCGATGTGTGAGTGTACCCCGTGCTCAACAGTCGAACTTGTTGCCGCTGGTGTCCCCGAGCCCCGACCACATCTGCAGGTCGCCGCCGACCTCGAGCACCTCGCTGATGCACAGCTCCGGGTTGCCGGTGACGAGCAGCTGCAGGCCGATCGCGGCCAGGTCGTGCAGGCCGGCGAGGTTCACCAGCGAGTCGTTGTAGCTGATCGACAGGTCGTTGGTGACCGACACCAGGCCGGTGAGGCCGAGGATGTCGGTGAGCGCGGGGTTCTGATCGATGTTGATCGAGATGCCGACCTCGGTCAGCGATCCGATGCCCTCGATCGTGGTCAGCTCGGGGTTCAGCGTCACGATGAACGAGCCGTCGAGCTCGACCAGCGCGTCCATGCCGTAGATCGACGCGAGGTTCGGGTTCTCGGAGATCGAGATCGATCCCCCAACGCTGGTGAGGCTCACCAGGCCCGCCACATCGGGCGCCGTCGTGCCGAAGATCTGCAGGTTGCCGCCGATCTCGGTGAGGCACGCCAGGAAGTCGAGGTTGTCGATCGCCGCCTCCGAGATCGCGAGGTTCCCGGTGACGGTGCCGTAGCCGTCGAGCAGGCTCATGTGCTCGGCCTCGAAGATGTAGACGTCACCCTCCCAGGTCAGCTCGCCGGGCGTGGGGCACTCGACGACGTGCTGGGCGCCCGAATCGCCGCTGCTCGAGTCGCCGCCGCCGTCGGTCGTCGTCGTGCCGTCGCTGGTGCCGGGCTCGGTGGTCGTGCCGTCGACGGCACCGCTGCTCGACTCGCCCGCGGAGCCGGAGCTCGACTCGACGGCGCCCGTGGCCTGCGTCGAGGTCTCGACGCCTGGCTCGGTGGTCGTGGTCCCGGCGGGGCCCGTGGTGCCGACGGTCGTGTCGCTGGTGCCGCCGTCGGACGTGGTCGAGGTGCACGCGGACGGGAGTAGGGGGAGCGAAGCCAGGACGAGCGAGCGGCAGCGATGCATGATCGGCGGCATCGTCTGCCCAACGAGGGGCCGTTCGCAAGGGGCGGCTCGTGACATCCGCGCCGGCGACTCCGCCTTCGCATCGGCCCACCTTCGTCGAAGATTGCAGATGCCATGGATCGGCATCGCGGTCAGCGCCGAGTGATCGCGCCAGCGTCTGCCAGGGCGCCCCGCAGCGCCCGCAGCCGCCTCCGGGTCTCCCAGCGGAACACCACCGCGAGGACGGGCTCGAGCACGAACGCCAGCCACCGCGGCCGCGCGGCGAAATTGTACGTGTAGACGATCTCGCTGCGTTGCTCGCCGATGGGCCGATGCCGGATCGACGCCGCCCAGCGATCGAAGAGCGGCGGTCGATTGAGCATCTTCACCGCGGCGACCTCGCCGCGCGTGAAGCTGACGTAGATCGTGCGAAGGCGCAGGCCGCCCAGGACCCATCGGCCGCTGCACACCGCAACCTCGCCCTTGCCCGCGGGCTGGCCCCCCTCGACGAACGCCTCGCGCAGCAGGGTGTCCCACTGCAGCCGGCGCCCGTAGTCGTGCACGAGGTCGAACACGGCGTCGCAGTCCGCAGGCATCACCTCGCTCACGACCTCGCGCACCACGGCGCCGCGACTCTACCCCGATCGCCAGCAGGTCTGCGCCGGCGGCGGCCGAAGTGCTGCGTCGCGTCGCGGCGCGGCGCGGCGCGGATGCAGCGGCGACCGGAGGACGCTTCCGCGCTCGGCCGTGCGTCCCCGACGTCCCATGGGACACCCGGCCCGGAGCTCCGTCCGCGACGTCGACGCTCGACGAACAACTTGGAGTTTTCGGCCGGCATGCCGCATGCGATCGGGCCGGGCATGCGCCCTTCGTCCGTCGTCCTCGGCCTCTGTGTCACCGCCGCCCTCGCCACCGCGACCACCACCGCCGCGGCCGCCCAGACCTCCGCTCCACCGACATCCGACGCGGCCACCCGCGCGGCGGTTCCCCCCGAGGGCGTGGGCCTGCTCGTCGGCGGCGCGATCGCGGCGGGCCTGGGCGCCGGCATGGCGATCGCCGGCTTCGGCGACTCTTGCAAGACGTGCGACCCGTCCTTCAACGATCGCATGGGCTACGCCGGCATCGCCACCGTGGCCGCGGGCGTGGGCCTCATCGCCGGCGGCAGCGTCGTGCGCCGCCGCTTCGTGCAGTGGCGCGACACCCAGCGCCTGCGCGTGCCCAAGCGCGGCAACGGGTTGTTCGTCGGCGGCGGCACCGTCGTGGGCTTCGGCATCGTCGCGTTCGCGATGACCCCCAACGCGCCCAAGGCCGCGATCCTCGGCGCGGTGTGGACCCTCGGCGGCGGCGGGATGATCGCGGGCGGTGCGGTGCTGCGCTCGCGCTTCGGCCGGTGGAAGCGCAGCGAGACGACCGCATCGCTGCGCATGGCGCCGGTGCTCGGCCGAAACGCCGCGGGGCTCACCGTCGCGGGCCGGTTCTGATCGACGAAGCGTCATGCGCCGCTGCTCGACACGATCGCCGCCGGCGCGCGGAGGCGTGGCCGAGCACGGGCATCCGCGGCCGCGAGGGCCGACACGCGGTCGCACCAGGCGTCGCGGCGCGCCGCGGCCATCTCGCGCACGCCGTGGATCGTGGTGAACTCGACCGGCGCGACGCCACAGAACGACAGGGTCGCCGTGCCGAAGCTGCGATGGATCGTGCGGTGGTTGATCGCCGTGTACCACCAGCCGGGTGAATCCATGGTCACGATGACCCGCGCCGAGCGACCGGCGAGCAGGCCGCGGGGCAGCGCCCGACCCGGCTCGTAGCGAAACGCCCAGCCGGGCACGAACACCCGCTCGACGACGGCGCGCACGAAGGCCGGCGGCGCGGCCCACCAGGTCGGGAACACCCAGACCAGATGATCGGCGCGCTCGATCGCGGCGCGCAGCCGCTCGAGATCGGGCTCGAGCGGCTGCGACGTGCGGTAGCCGGCGCGCAGGACCGGGTCGAACGCGAGGTCGGCCAGATCGATCCGATCGATCGTCCCACCCGCCTCACGAAAGCCGGCGCAGTAGCGCGTCGCGAGTCGACCATTGAACGAGTCGGCCTCGGGATGACCGAAGAGCAGCAGGGCGCGTTGCATGCCTGCATCCTGTGCCATGCATGTGTCCATGGGTAGCCGAGAATCGGGATATCTGTCATGCATCGATGCATGACAGACGACGCCCGCGAGCAGGTGCTCTCCCGTTGGGACGACGTGCGGGTGTTCCTCGCGGCGCTCCGCGCGGGCAGCTTCACCGCCGCGGCGGAGCACCTCGGCACCGATCAGTCCACGGTCAGTCGGCGCATCGCCGCCCTCGAGGAGGCGCTGGGCGTCGCGCTGTTCGAGCGCTCGCGTCGCAAGCCGCTGCCGACCGAGGGAGCGTCGGCGCTCCGCGACGCGGCCGAGCGCATCGAGGCCGAGATGGTCCGCTTCACGGACGACGCCTTGGGCATCCGCGCGCAGGCCGTCGCCGGCCGGGTCCGCGTCGCGACCACCGAGGAGATGGCGATCCATCTGTTGGTCCCGCGGGTGCTGCCGCGCCTGCGTCGGGAGCATCCCGCGCTGCACATCGATCTGGTGACCGGATACCGCGCCGCCGATCTCGTCGGACGCGAGGCCGACATCGCGCTGCGGTTCTTCCAGACCGAGCGCGGCGATCTCGTCGGTCGACGGGTCGCGCGGTGGCCGACCGCGGTGCTCGCCGCCCGTCGGTTGGCCAAGCGATCCCGCGCGCTGCCCCTGCGCGAACTCGACTGGATCTCGGTCGAGCTCGCGGGTCTGCGCACGCCCGAGTCGACCTGGCTGGAGGCCCACGTCGAGCGGCCGCCGGTGTTGGTGTGCGCGAGCTATCAGGTGCAGCTGGCGGCGATTCGCGCGGGGCTCGGGGTCGGCATCGGCCCGCGACTGTTCGCGGAGCTCGACCGCGATTTCGTCGCGCTCGACCACGTCGGCAGCGCGCTGCCGGTGCTCGACGTCCACCTGGTGACGCGCCGCGCGATTCGGAATCTGCCTCGGGTGGCCGCGGTGATGACCGCGCTCGGGGATGCGTTGGCGAGCCTGGGTGTGCGGTGAATCGTCAGCGTCCCTCGAGGCACCCGAGGCGCATGCGCAGCTCGAACCCCGCGCTCTTGGCCAGCGCCTCGGACGCGCGGTTGTCCGCCGCGCACACGTACACCGGCCGCTTCCCCGCGGTGACGAGGTCGCGGCACACCCCGGTGAGCAGCGCGTGGCCGAGTCCCCGGCCGCGCATGTCGGGCGCGGTGAAGACCTGTTGGATCGCGGTGGAACGACCGTCGGTCACCGTGGTCTCGAGCACGGCCACGATGCGGCCGTCGTGCTCGAGGCCGTGGTAGGCGAAGCCGAAGCGCCGCCAGATCGCCGGCGGTGGCAGACGCTCGGCGATCGACGGGTCGAAGCGCTCGCGCGGGGTCTCGGCGTCGAGCGCGACGATCGTGGCGGACGGTTCGATCGCGGGCGCGACCTCGCAGACCAGCAGCAGATCCTCGTCGCACTCCGGCGCGCCGAAGCGGGCCACCAGCGCCGCGCGCTGATCGTGGGGCACGTACACCGACCACGGCCCGCCGGCGCTCGCGATGCGATCGACGAGCGCCGCGCTGGCGCCGACGTCCTCCGAGAACACCCACGCGAAACCGACCTCGAATCGGCCGTGCATGCGACCGCCGACGGCGAAGGCTGACGGTGGATCACCCACGATCGGCACCGCGACATCCGGCGCGACGCGCAGCAGGTGACGCGCGAAGGCGCCGTAGACCCCGGCGTCGGCGAGCCGTGCGGCCAAGGTGTGCAGGGGGACGGTCGCGGTGGCGGTCATGGGATCCTCTGGACCTCGGGGGTGTCGAGCAAGCGCAGCAGCGCGGCGATCGCCGCGCGATCGAGCGCCACGACGTGCCAGCCGTGCGCGGTGATCGTCGAGCGGATGTCGCGGAACGGCGGCGCGTCGCGGACCGCCGCGAGCAGATCGTACGCGGTCACGCCGTTGTGGAACGCGTCCTTCACCACGAGCTGGTCGGTGCGGCGCAGCGCCGCGACCCCGTGGTACGCCGGCGATCCAGCGAATGCGAGGCGGGCGTCGTACGAGCCGAAGATCTGCGGATCGACCACGGATCGCTCGGCCCAGTACTCCGCGTAGCGCGACGCGTAGTTGATCCCGCCCTCGACGATCCCGGAGAACGTGATCCCGAGGCTCTCGGACCAGTTCACGTCGCGGAGCTGCAGATCGTTGGTGCCGGCGGCGCGGGGGTAGGCCTCGCGCAGGAGCTCCAGCGTGCGTCGATACAGCACGATCCACTTGCGCACGATGTCGAGCAGGTGCGCCGGATCGACCTGGGCGAACAGCCCCGGCCGCGTCCGGCCGAGGTTGCGCAGGAAGAAGCCGTGGATCGCGAGGAACCGCGAGCGCAGCGCAGCGTCATCGAGCTGCGGATCCGTGTGCGTGACCCACAGGCCCGCCTGCAGATCGCCCACGAGGAACTTGAGCTCCTCGGCCAGCATGTACGCTGCCATCGCGGCCTCCTCGATCGTTGATGTGCAATGCGATGGCTAGTACCAGCCGCCGCCGTATCCGCCGCCGCCGCCCCAGCCACCACCGTAGCCGCCGCCCCAACCGCCGCCGTAGCTGGCGTTGGTCGTGCCGCCGCCCCACCAACCCCAGTCCCGTCCGCCCGAGACCGTCGCCAGCGCGGCGTCGTCGATCGGCACGATCGTGGTCGTCGGGTTCGGCTCCGCGGCAGGCGGCGTCGTGGTGGTCGTGGAGGTCGCAGGCTTGTTGTTGTTGTCGCGTTTCATGGTTCCCCTTGCTCCGACTCGCCACCACCCACGAACAGTGAGTAGACCGACGCGGCCCCGAGGTTCCCGGGTCGCGTGACTTCGCTGCACGCACCCGCATCGATCGCGAGGCGGAACCTTTTCACCGCGGCGATCTACTCCCTGGGTAGGGGGTCTCATGTTCCTCGTCTCGGGTACGAAACGCAGCGGCACGTCGATGTGGATGCAGGCCTTCGCCGCGGCCGGTTGCAACGTCTTCGGGGAGCGCTTCCCCAAGAACTGGGGCGGCGGCGCCCTGCGCCAGGCCAACGAAGACGGCTTCTTCGAGTCGATCTTCCGCGACGGGGTCTTCTTCGGCACCAACCCGCACCCCGACACCGGGGAGTACGTGCACGCCGACGCGATGCGCGGGCAGATCGTCAAGGTGTTCGTGCCCGGCGTCGTCCGCACCGAGCTCGGCTACATCGAGGGCGTCCTCGCCAACGTACGCGCGTGGCGCGACTACGAGGCCTCGGTCGCGCGGCTGTGGGCGCTCGAGGACGCCCAGCGCGCCGTCGAGGCCCCGGAGGTCCCGATCCCGATGCGGATCCCCGGCGCGCTCGAGTGGTGGTCCGAGAACTTCGCCCTGCTGCGCGACCAGAGCCTGCGCGGGTACCCGCTGCTCCTGCAGACCTACGAGCAGGTCCTCGAGGATCCGGCGACCCATGTCGGCCGGGCGTTCGCGATGCTGCGCGAGCGCGGCGTGCCGATCGACGACGCCCGAATCGAGGCGGCCATCGCAGCGGTCAAGCCATCGGCGCGCACCCAGGTGGCGCGGCACTCCGACAGCGTGGAGCCCCACATCGCGCAGATCTTCGACGACCTCTACGGCGCGATCGAACGCGGCCGCGCCGTCGACGGGTCGCTGCTGCGCACCCTCGTCGAGACCCAGCGCGAGCTGATGCCGCAGATCAACGACATCAAGATCGAACGGGCCCGCCGGATGGTCGTCGCCGGTGGACCGCCGCCGCCGGCGTTCATGCTCGCGGCATCGATGAGCTGATGCGCCGCCGGCGAGGTCGTCGGACGCCCAGCGCGAGGATCATCCACCACCACGGGGAGCGGTCGGTCGACGCTGTGCAGCTGCACCCGTCGCCGCCCCCGTCCGCGGCCGCCGTCGATCCGCCCGACTCGCCGACCGGGCCGCTCGCACCGCTGGCCGCATCCCCACCACCGCTGCCGCCCGTCCCACTCGCACCGCCGCTGACGGGCCCGCCCTCGGCCGCGCCCGTCGAGTCCACGCCGCCGCCCTCGACCCCGCCCGACTCGCCGCCGTCCGTGTCGCCGGGCGGACTCCCGCACGCGAGCGCATCGGCGAGCTCGTTGATGTACGTCTCGATCGCGGTGTAGCCGGACGGCATCACGGTGGCGTGATCGGTCCCGTCCGTCGGATCGAGGCGGTGCTCCACCTCCCACGCATCGGCCATGCCGTCGGCATCCGCGTCCGTCGGCGCCTCGCTCGGCTGCAGCCCCGCCATGAGATCCACCGGCTGCTCGCCACCCCAGCTCCCGCCGCGATCCGCGATCTCCTGCCGCAGCTGCACGCTGACGACATCGCGAGGAAACGCCCCCGCGCAATCGAGCACCGCATCGTACGCCGTCGCGGCCGGCTGCACCGTCACCGCGACGTAGTCCGCCCCCGTGAAGTCGAACGGCGCGGCGGCCCTCACCGCCTCGGACGCGCCGATGTTCTCGGCGAAGTACGGCTCGCCCCACGGGTCGTCGACGCAGCCGGTGTACTCGTCGGGATCGTCGGCGCAGTTGTCGGCCAGCCAGTACGACACCGACTCGCCGCCGTCGAAGAACAGCGGGATCAACGTGTCGTCGGGCCCCTGCACGAAGGTGTTGCCCACCACCGTGATCTCGCCGCTGGCGTCGTTGTGGTTCACGAACCCGTGGCGCACGTTGTACGCGACGTTGTTGATCGACTCCGACGGCCCGGTCGCCAGCGCCGGATCGCGGTTGCGGTTGTGGGCGAACAGGGTGTGGTGCACCGAGGTGCGGCCGCCGTAGTTGAGCAGCCCGTAGTTGTGCTCGCCCTCGGGGTGGCCCGTGGTCGCGGACTCGGCGATCTCCGACCACTGCACCGTCACGTTGCTGCCCTCGTAGAGATCGACGTTCTCGTCGACGCCCCACGACACCGACACGTGATCGACGATCGCGACCTGGTTCAGCGCGATGCGCAGGCCGTCGTACTGCTCGCCCCCATCGCCTCCGGGGAACGGTGCGGGCCGGATCCGGACGTGCCGCAGGATGATGTTGCCGACGGCCTCGTCATACGCGGCATAGAGCCGCCCGCGGATCGTGATGCCCGCCCCCGGCGCTGTCTGCCCGGCGATCGTGACGTCGCCGTGGGCGATGGTGAGGACGTTGTTGCCGTCCGACTCGTCGAACGGATCGTCGGCGTTGGCCTCCCCGAGATCGATGACGCCCGAGACCGCGAAGACGATCGTGCGCGGCCCCGGGGTCTCGAGCGCCGCGCGGAGACTCCCCGGCCCCGATTCCGCGAGCGTCGTCACGCGGATCACCGCGCCACCGCGACCGCCGGTCGCGTTGGCCCCGAACCCCTCGGCGCCCGGGAACGCCGGCAGTGCAAGGGCCTGGGCGGCGATGGCCAGGGAGACGGCCAGGGCGGGCAGGACGGCGGGGACGACGAGGCGCAGGCGGATCGGCATGGTCGGGGGCGTGAACCATGATGCGACAGCCGATGGGCAAACCCGCCACGAGTCGACGGGCCGCCGGCGGTAGCATCCTCGGCGGAGAGATTCTCCATGGCCGATGTCGAGAACCGCCGCTCGGCTCCGACTCCCCTCGAAACGCGCCCCATCCCTGGGCGCCCCCACCCCACGAGATCCACCCGATGAAGTACATGCTGATGATGAACACCCCCGGCCAGGGCCCCTACCAGATCGCGCAGTGGCCGATCGACGACCTGAAGGCCCACATCGGCTTCATGATCGCCTTCGTGAAGAAGCTCGGCGAAACCGGCGAGCTCGTGGCGGCCGAGGGTCTGGCGGGTCCCGACGAGGCCAAGCGGGTGCGGGCGGGCAGCGACGGCAAGCCGATCACGGACGGCGTGTTCCCCGAGTCGAAGGAGTTCCTGGCGGGCTACTGGATCGTCGACGTCGAGACGCCCGAGCGGGCGTACGCGATCGCGGCCGAGGCATCGGCCGCGCCGGGCAAGGGCGGCGTGCCGATGAACATGGCGATCGAGGTCCGGCAGGTGATGAGCGGACCGCCGCCGGAGGCGCTCGCGTAGCGCATCCATGGCGGACGGTTGGGATCCACGGCGGCTCCGCGAGCTCGCGCCCCAGGTCCTCGCCGCGACGATGCGTCGATACGACGACTTCGCCGCGTGCGAGGACGCGGTGCAGCAGGCGTTGCTCGCCGCCGCGCAACAGTGGCCCGCCGCGGGTGTCCCCGACAACCCGCGCGCGTGGCTGGTCCATGTCGCGTCGCGACGGATCACCGATGCGGTCCGCGCCGATGCGGCGCGGCGCCGTCGCGAGCAGCTCGTCGTCAGCCTCGTGCCCGCCGACGAGCAGCTCGCGCTCGCGGCCGACGAGGTCGCGTCGGACGACGACGACACGCTCGAGCTGCTGTTCGGCTGCTGCCACCCCGCGCTGTCCTCGGCGTCCGCGATCGCGCTGACGCTGCGGGCCGTCGGTGGCCTGTCGACCGTCGAGATCGCGCGGGCCTTCCTCGTGCCCGAGGCCACGATGGCGCAGCGGATCAGCCGCGCCAAGCAGAGCATCCGCAGCTCGGGTGTGCCCTTCGCCTCGCCGAGCCCGGCCGATCGCGCGGCGCGGCTCGAGAGCGTCATGCACGTGCTGTATCTCGTCTTCAACGAGGGCTACACCGCGAGCTCGGGCGACGCGCTGCACCGCGTCGAGCTCTCCGACGAGGCGATCCGACTCGCGCGCATGCTGCATCGGCTCGCACCGGACGAGCCGGAGGTCGGCGGGCTGTTGGCGCTGATGCTGCTCACCGACGCGCGCCGAGCCGCGCGCACCGGTCCCGAAGGCGAGCTCATCCCGCTGGACGAGCAGGACCGACGGCGGTGGGATCCCCGTGCGATCGCCGAGGGCACGGCGCTGATCGACGCGACGTTCCCCCGCGGCGCCGTCGGGCCCTACCAGCTGCAGGCCGCGATCGCGGCGCTCCACGACGGGGCGCCGAGCAGCGACGACACCGACTGGCCGCAGATCCTCGCGCTGTACGGCGTGCTGCAGCAGATGTCCGACAACCCGATGGTCGCGCTGAACCTCGCGATCGCGACTGCGATGGTCCACGGACCGACCGTGGGCCTGGCGCAGCTCGACGCGCTGCAGGGCGACCCGCGGCTCGCCAGCGGCCATCGCTTGGAGGCCGTGCGCGGGCACCTGCTCGAGCGCGCGGGCGACCGCGAGGGGGCGCGGGCATGCTACGGGCGCGCCGCGCAGCGGACCGCGAGCACGGCGGAGCGGAACTACCTGCTCACGCGCGCGGCGCGGTTGGCCTGAGCGGATCGACCATCGACGGCGAACCATGCCCCCACGCCGAGCCCCGCGGCGAGCTCGACCCCACCGACGCGCCCGAGCCCGCGCGCGGTGTCCCCCGCCTCGACGTAGCGCACGACCCCCGGCTTCGCGCGCGCCTCCATGCTCGCGGCGAGCTCCAGCTCGATCGACGCGCGCACGGCCGCGCGGCCGGACCGCAGCCACCACACCACGCTCGGCGATCCGTGGATCAGCCCACCGACGAGCGGCCGCGGCGACGCCGAGGCGCCATCGCGATCGCGCAGGGTCGCGCCGCGGGAGACCAACGGCTCGATCGAGATCGCCGCGCGCAGCGGCAGGGCGAAGCGGCCGCGTCGCAGCACCCAGCCGCCGCCCAGCGCGACGCGGATGCGGAGCACCTGCAGCGCGTCGGTCGAGCGGCCGGCCACGCGAACGTCCGCGGCCACGAGCCCACCGCGTCGATGCATCGCGTCGACGCCGAGCGTCGCTCCGCCGGCGACGAGGCCACGCTCGGACACCGGCGGCCCGACGCCGAAGACGACCTCGCCGCCGATCCGCGGGCCGAGCCACCACGTCGGCGGGGTCGGCTCGGAGGACGGCGATGGCCGGATCGGCGATGGCTGGATCGGCGCGGGCGTCGGAGCCGGTGGCGGCGGCTCGGCCGTCGGCAGCACGAGCGGCACCGCGACGCCGGTGCGCTCCGGGGCGAGCCGTCCGTCCTCGATCGCGTCGAGCATGTTGACCAGCGCGCCCGCAGTCGCGCGCGCGAGCTGACCGGGCGGCGCGTCCACCAATCGCGAGTAGGCGCGGCCGTCCGAGAGCACGACCTCGAGCAGACGCTGCGATCCGCTCGGGGAGACGCCGACCCACGCGAAGCGCTCGCTCGGCACGTCGACCAGCGTGTCGGAGGGCGCGAGACTCCGACCGCCGGTGCGCAGCTCGAGCTCGGCGCGGAGCTCGTCGTCGATGGACGCGCTGTCGAGCACCACGATCGCGATCGCGTCGCTCGGTGCGGGCACGCTCGGCGCGGGCTCGTGGGCTGCGACCGCGCGCGGGATCCCGAGCAGTGCGATCCACACGCAGGCACGGCGCCCCACGGCCGCAGTGTGCGGGATCGTCGCCGCGACCGGCAACGCTACTCCTCGTCGCCCGCGACGGGCGGAGTGTCGCCCGCGACGGGCGGAGCGTCGCCCGCGACGGGCGGAGCGTCGCCCGCGACGGGCGGAGCGTCGCCGAGCGCAGCGCGGGCCTGATCGCGATAGGTGCCCCGCGGGCGATCGTCGAGGTACGCGCGCCAACAACGGGTCGCCGCGTCCCCCGATGCGCGACGGCACAGGCCCGCGCGGGCCTCGTCGACGTAGCGGCCGCTCGGGAAGCGTCGCACGTAGCGCTCCCACAGCTTGGCCTCGGCGGCGGCGTCGTGCCGCTGCCGCGCGAGCTCGAAGAGATCACCGAACGCGAGATCGGTGATCGCACGGGTGCCACCGGCGCGGACCAGGGCCTCGAAGCCGGCCTGCGCGGCGGCGAGATCCCCCCGCTTCCACGCGCGTCGAGCCTCCGCGTCGAGGGCATCGAGCGTCTCGTCGAGGCTCGGCGCGGCCTCCCGATCGATCGACGGCGCGCGTCGCTTCGGGATCGGCGCGGGCTCCGACGGCGGCGCGGGGACGGCCTCGGGCTGGGGCGTGACCACGGCCTCGACGCGGACGCTCGGCGAAGGCGGGCTCGGCCGGCGCGACTCGGCCGGCTCCGGCGCCTTCGTCTCGACGGTCTGGCTCGCACCCGAGTAGTCGCGCGCCGTGCCGTCGTCGAGGCCCGCCGGTCGCAACGCCCAGCTCGTCGCCAACGCCACCAGCAACCCCGCGGCGAGCACCGCCACGGCGGCGAACACCCGACGGGGGCGGCGCTGCGGCACCACCCGCTGCGGCGGTGGCCCGCGGCGCTCGACCGCGTCGGCCTCGGCGGACAGCACCGCCTTCGCGCTCGAGAGCAGCGTGTCGAGCGATCCGATCGCCGCGACCCGATCGATCGCCGCGTCGTCGATCGCGTCGAGCCGCTCGGCCTCGTCGATGGGCAGCGCGAGCGTGGGATCGACCCGTTGCGCCCGGGCGAACACGTCGGCCAAGCCCGCCGGCGGCGGCGTCGGCACGGCGTCGAGCTCGTCGCGCGCCTCGAGCAACCACGCGTCGAGCAGGGCGGCGGTGTCGATGCTCATGGCGCCTCGCCCTTCGCGATCGCGGCCGCATGCAGTCGCGCGACCTCGGCCTCGAGCTGCTCACGCGCGCGATGGGCCCGCACGCGCACCGCCCCGGGCTCGATGCCGAGGGCGGTGGCGGCCTCGGCCGCCGTCATGCCATGGACGTAGCGCAGCACGAACGCCTCGCGCAGCGGCGCCGTCAGCTTGTCGAGCATCGCGTACAGCACCCGCGTGCGGTGCTGGTCCGCGAGCTCGCCCTCGGGCTCGACGGCCGCTCCGTGGGTCGCCTGGATCCGCGTCAGGTGATCCTGGGCCCGCGTCGCCCGCTCGTGCGAGCGGTAGTTGGTCCGCACCAGGTTCAGCGCGATGCCGTGCAACCACGTCGTGAAGCTCGATCGCCCCACGAACGACGGCAGCGAGACCAACGCGCGGGCGAAGGTCTCCTGCGTCAGATCTTCCGCGATGTTCGATCGACCCACGAGGTAGAGCACGTGGCGGAACACCGCCGCGTGGTGGCGGCGATACAGCACCGACCACGCACTCGCGTCGTGGGTCCGCGCGCGCTCGACCAGCGCGGCCTCGTCGTCGTCGCCCGCGTGCGCGTCGGCCCGCGGCGGGAACGGCAGGACGGTGGGTGGGTTCGCGCCGGGCACGGGGCGGCGGTGGGTTGCCCGAGCGTGCCCGGGCGTTACATCGCGGCCCAGCGTTTCGGCGATCATGGCGAAGAACGGCGCCGACGCAGGCCCAGCGCCGCGATCACGAGGCCGAGCGCGAACGCGCCGGGCCGCTCGCCGCCGGTCGAGCAGCCGCCGCCGTCGCCGAGGCCGCCCGACTCGCCGCCGCCGCTGCCGGTGCCCTCGGACGGCCCACCGCTGGTCGCGTTCGCCTCACCGGCCGCGCCCGATTCGCCGGCGCCGCCCGATTCCGAGGTGCCCCACCAGCCGTCGTCGGCTCCACCTTCGGTGCCCGCTCCACCTTCGGTGCCCGCTCCACCTTCGGTGCCCGCACCGCCCTCGCTGCCACCCGAGCCGCTCGCATCGCCAGCACCCGACCCGCTCGCATCGCCAGCACCCGAGCCGCTCGCGTCGCCAGCACCCGAGCCGCTCGCGTCGCCAGCACCCGACCCGCTCGCGTCGCCAGCACCCGAGCCGCTCGCGTCGCCCGCTCCCGAGCCGCTCGCATCACCCGCTCCGGTGCCACCCGCGTCGCCTTCGCCGGCCGAGCCGCTCGCGTCGCCGCCACCCGTGCCGCCGGTGTCGCCTCCGGATCCACCACCATCGCCGCCCGTCGTCCCGCCCGGATCGCCACCGGAGCCGGATCCGTCACCGGCCAGCGCCGAGGCCGGCGCGGCGCACAGGGTCGTCAAGCACACACCCAATTGGAAGTAGCGTCGCATCGTCGAAGTCCTTGGTCGTGGGGACGACGGCGCATGCGTCCGTCGAGGTGGCGGTGGGTTGCCGCACCTCGACGTCGCGTTACATGCGATCGCTGCACGATCGAGAGTGAGTCACAGGCGCCCCCGTCGCTTCAGGGCGATGCCACCTGCGGGCCGATGTAGCGACGCGCCAGCGTCACCCGGTCGATGCGGTAGTGCATGGCATACGGCGCCGGAGGGACCCCGCCGTGATAGAAGTCGACCCATAGGCCCTGGACGCCGAACTCTGCGTGGCGGCGCCAGCGGAACCCCGTGCGAGTCAGCGCGGGGTATCCGTTGATCCACACCCGATACTCGCCGTCCGCCACCGCCTGTCCGTTGCCGTCGGCATCCAGCGGCGGCTCGATCGAGTTCTGCTTCACGTGGATGTCGATGGCATACCAACGCTCGCGACGGATCGCGACGTAGGGCAGCGACTCGCTGGCGGGGAACGGCCCCTGTTGGTCGAGGTTGTACGGGTACAGCGACAGGGCGAGCAGGTCCCCGTAGGCCGACGCATCCGCCGCGCGTTGACCGGAGAGGATCCGCACCGAGTGGCCCTGGTACTCCCAAACGCCCTGCGCCTCGTTCCACACCTTGAGCCCGGTCCCGGGCGATCCGCCGTTGCCGGTGGTCTGCTGCCAGTAGCCGACGGGATTCCAGTAGCCGAACTGCACCCCCATCGCCGGGATCTTGATCCCGTCGATGTTCGAGCCGAAGTCGGACTCGAGGAATAGATGGTACTGGCCGAAGAGCTCCTCGAGCACTTGGTCGGGCGTGCCGTCGGCCGTGCCTCGGGAGACATCGGAGCGCAGGTTCGCGCTGCTGTTGCTGCCGCGCACGAACTGGCCGCGCGCGTAGGTCGTTCCCGTCTCGGGATTCTGCGCGCGCTCGACCGGGTGGTCCCAGCCATCGTCCGCCCAGCCGGGCGTCGCGAAGTCATCGCTGAAGAGCACGTCGGGATCGCCGGCGATCGCAGCGAACGAGTCATGCTCGGCGGCAAGGCCGAGGACCCCCCCGTCGACTGCGTCCGGCACCACGAAACGAGGCGGATCGGCCTCGAATACATCGACGACGCCCAGAGCGCTGGTCGAGCCGACATCGTGGGCGACATCCGTGAACGCGAAGGTCGCCTCGGTCACCGCGCCCTCGACGGTCGCGAGGTCGAACTGGACGATCGCGGGTCCTTCGCCAGAAAGCACCCACTGATTCGAACTGCTGATCGGCTGGGAGGTGCTCGCGGCCCAGGAAGCGTTGCAGCGCGCCGGCAGCACATACGTGTCGACGTCGGTGACGACGGTGAGGCTCGGTCGCGCATCCACGTCGCTCGCCGCCCGACCCGCGAAGTACACCGGGAAGGCGTTGTCGCGCAGACGCAGGTAGAAGCCGCGGTTCTCCCCGGTCGTCAGCCAGCGCTGGACCAGGGCGCCGACCTCGACTTCGTAGCGGGCCGGCTCGGGCACCGCGACCGACGCATGCGCCACCGCGCCGGTGGCATCGACGCCGAACTCCACCTGCCGGGCGTCGAGCCAGTCCCCGAACCCGCCGCGGCGCCACGGGAAGCCGAGCACCAGGTTCCACATCGTGTTCGTGGGCGCCGACGAGTTGGCGACGTTCCCGACGGCATCGCCGTCGTGCGTGAGGAACTGGACGACGGCACTCGAGGCGTCGATTGCGGCGTAGTCGACCGGCGCGGGGTCGGGCAGGCCCGCGTCGTTGCCCAGCGAGATGGACCTGATGCCCGCGCTCGCCGGCGTGTACGTGAACGTCGCGCTCGGCGCGTCCGGTCCGAGCGACACCGTGGCGGGATCGAACACGCCCCCGTCGTTGCCGTCACTCGGCGTCGCGGTGACCGCCGCGTCGAGCGGACCCGTGATCGAGACCGTGAACGGTTGCGACGCCTGGGCGACCGGGCCGGCGCTGGGTTCGGGCGCTTCGAGCTGCAGCGTTGGACCGCTGCCAGGACCCGACCCGCCCGAGTCGGATTCGCCGGAGCCCGATCCACCGGACGCGGCCGACCCCGAGTCGTCTCCCTGCGACGCGAGGGTCGTCGCGTCGTCGGCGACGTCGCCCGCGCTCGGAGACGCACACGCGCCGCCCATGAGGAACCAGGAGAGCGGCGCAGTGATGGCCAGGCGTAGGCGCATGGTTCGTTCGACTCCCGTCCCCGAGTCGCGCGAGCCCGTCGGAACGGCTCACCGACGGTCGCTGCCAGCCTCACGTATCGCGCGGGCGATACACGTAGACGACGTCGTCGCCATCGCGGCTCGCCAGCGGCATGTAGACGATCGCGCGGACCTTCTCGTCGTACTGGAACTTCTTGTAGGTCAGCCCGATGCCGAGGGCCGGGTCCGCAGGCGTGAGCGTCTGACCCCGCCCGAACGGCGCGCGCGTCACCGTCCAGGTCGCCGACGGGTCGGCGGGAATCTCGAGTTCGTAGGCGGCCGTGTCGTCGCCAGCGACGCCGACGATGATGATGCGCGCGTTGTCCGGGCACCAACATCCCGCGGACCACGGCAGCGTCAGCGCCAGCGGCTCGCTCAGGGTCGCGGTGCCCCCGAGCGTGGGCTGCGCGACGCTGACGTCCATCCATTGCACGCGGACGCCGCCGCCGACGGGATACATGCAGACGAGGAGCTCCCGCTCGGGGACCCAGAAGACGGTTCCGCTGTCGAAGCCGTCGGCCTCGTCGATGTCGAAGCCGAGCCCGGCCCCGGTTTGGTAGGTGTTGTCCTCCCGGTCGAACCACCGCACCAGCCCAGGGACGCCCCCGCCATTGGTGAGGATGTAGACCCTTTGCTGCGAGCCGACGAATGCGGTGTAGTAGGGAGCCGACGACGGGCCGAAACCTGACGGTGTGTTGTCGGTGACGCGCACCCACTTCCTCGGGGTTCCTGCGGAGGTCGTGAGCTCGGTGGTGTCGAAGTCGATCTGGTGGGCGGCGATCGCCCCCGCGTCGTTGGCGTGGTTGACCGCGGCCGAAGCGACCTGCAGCAACGAGCCGTGCTCGGCCCCGCCGTACTGCGGCCCGATGACGTCCCCGCAGCAATAGCTGTGGGGCGAGCCGGGCTGTCCGTCGATCGTCGATTCCATGTACTCGAAGTCGAGGAAGCCGTTGGCGTTGTCCCGGCTATTGGAGAACTGGGTGCCCTCGTCGGTGCCAGTGCCGAACCACGGCGTCGGATCGGACACGCGGATGAAGGCGATACCCTCCTCGCGATACTCGGCGACGGTGACCGTGTTGTCATTGGTACCGGCGTGTCCACCGCCCCAGAACACGGTCGCGCCGAGCGTGCCCCAATACGGATTCTTGAACGCGCCGCTGAAGTCGTTGACCGTGTTCACGTAGTAGAACGGCGAGAAGTACGGCGCGCATTGATCGATGAATCGGTTGAGCAGGCCGCCGTTGGACTGGGTCAGGATCGCGACCTCGCCGGGCGGCGGCACCCAGGCGGGAATCGGCACCGGCGGGTCCTCGGTCGTCGCGTCGCTGCCGGCCTCGGAGGTCGATCCGTCCGCCGACGTCGCGCTGCTCGAGTCTCCGGCGGAGGTACCGACGCCGGTGCCACTGGAGCCGCCGGCGTCAGTGCTGTCGCCGATGTCGGTGCCCGTGCTGGTCTCGCCGCCGTTGCCACCGCCGGAGACACAGCCGGTCAACGTGGTGGCACCGGCGAACTTCAGGAACTCGCGCCGCTTGGTCGTCATCGATGGACCTCGGTCAGGGGACGCTGCGATGCTCGCGGAATTCCGAGTCGATGAACAGCCGCGCGGCCCGCGTGCGCCGGAGTGTTGGGGTCAAACGCCCGCCAGTGGCCCCGTGGCGTGGGGGCCGAAGCCCGACCCGTCGACCCCCAACCACTCGAGCATCGTCACGAACGTGTTCGCCCAGGGCTGACCGCCGGTATCGATCTGCTGACCGACGGGGACGACGCCACCGCCGCGGCCCGCGATGATCGACTGCATGCCGTACACGTTGTGGGTCTCGCTCGTGGCGTGCTCGCTGGCAAAGAAGACGATCGTGTTGTCGAGCATGGTTCCGGCCCCCTCGCCGATCGCCTTCATCCGGTCGAGGACGTACACCAACTGGTCGACCTCATCGGTCACGATCTTCCGCAGCCGCTCGCGTCCGCTGTCGCTCGAGTCGTGCGACATGCCGTGGTGACCCTCCTCGTAGCCGCCACCGCTATCGGCGCCGCCGACCACGTCGATCCACGGGAACTGGCGACTGTTCGCCCGGTTCGCCAGCATGAAGCTGCCGAATCGGGTGAGGTCACACGAGAAGGCGAGCACGACGAGGTCGAGCAGCAACCGGGCCCGCTCGTTGGTGAGGTCGCCGTCCTGGGCCTCCGCCGGTCGTTCGGGTGCCGTGCAGGCCGTGAAGTTGCCGATCTGCTGCTCGAGATCGCGGATCGCGGTGAGGTGCTGGTCGATGCGGGCTCGATCCCCTGCGCCGACGCGCGCGTGGAGGCGATCGAGGTCGCCCCCGACGTGGTCGAGGATGCTGCCGCGATAGTCGCGGGCACCGGGCTCGGGCACACCGTCCGCGAACAGGGTATCGAACAGCGACGCCGGATCGTCCTCGGGTGGCACGGGCGCGGCGGGACCCGTCCACGACACGTGGTTGAAGTAGGCCTCGGGGTAGTTCTGCAGCGCGGTGACCAGCGATCGGAACCGGGTGTCGCCCCCGAGCGCGGCGGCGGCGAACTGCTCCACCGAGGCCCCGCCCGCCCCGCCTTGGATCGTGCCGTGGCCGGTCGCGAACGTGCAATGGCCGGTGGCGTGCGCGTCTTCGCGGCCGCTGGTGTCGTCGCTGTACTGCTGGACCTTGTCGAGGCCGGTCAGCAGGAGGATGTCCTGCGAGTGGGCCGCCAACGCGCCGTTGGCCAGCAAGTCCGGCAGCATCGTGTATTCGTCGCCACCGTTGCCGAACGAGTTCGGCACGAACATGGTCAACAGGCGGACGGGCACGGCACTGCCACCTGCGTGGGCCACCCGTTGGAGCCGTCCGTGGTCGTCGAGCATCGCCGCGAGCGTGGGCAATGCGATGCAGGCTCCGCCCAG
This sequence comes from Nannocystaceae bacterium, assembly GCA_044344875.1. Taxonomy (GTDB): domain Bacteria; phylum Myxococcota_A; class Polyangia; order Nannocystales; family Nannocystaceae; genus Xiheibacterium. The sequence continues at coordinate 11,264 of JBIJCC010000038.1, read as the reverse complement.
CCCGCGCAGGACGCTACGGCGAGACAGGCGTACGGGGTGGACGTTGCGTGACGGCCGGCTCATTCGACTGCTCCTGTGAAGCGGAAGGCGTCGCTGCGGACGAACTCCGCCAGCGTGTCGGGGAGGTTGGCGTCGTGCTCGGACAGCGACGCCGCGAGCTGTTCGAGCACGCATGCGTCGGTGCTTGCCTCGCTGCGCCCGGCGGCGAAGCGGAACACGTGCCGCGCCAGACATGCCTCGACCTCGGGTGCCTCGCGCAGGCGCTCGGCGAGCTCGGCTGGGCCGACGAACCCCGGCGGATCGAACTCGATGATCTCACCCGCGCCGGTGAGCGGGTTGCCGTCGGCGTCGACCTCTCGATAGCCACCGACGAGGTCATAGCGCTCGAACCCGAACCCGATGGGGTCGAGCATGCCGTGACAGCCGGAGCACGCCGGATCGGTGCGGTGTCGTTCGAGCTGCTCGCGCACGCTCTCGCCGGGCTCGGCCTCCGGAATCTCCGGGATGTCCGGCGGCGGTGGCGGGACCTCGCTGCACAGCAACACGTCGCGGATGAACTTGCCGCGCAGGATCGGTGCAGTGCGCTCCGAGGACGCTGCGCCGGTGAGCAGGCTGGCGTGCGTGAGCAGGCCGCCGCGTCGGTCGTCGCCGTCGAGCTCGATGCGCTGCCAGTCGACGGCCGGCGCCGGCAAGCCGTAGACCGCGGCCAACGACGCGTCGGCGTAGGTGTACGAGGCCGTGAGCACGTCGAGAACACTGGCGCCCTCGCCCCAGACGAAGTCCGACACCACGCGCCGGGTCTCTTCGGCCATCGCGGCGCGCAGCGCTTCGTTCCACGCGGGGTACGTGTCCTCACTGCGCTGGACGTAGGCGAGCAGCGGGAGGCGGAGCCACTGACTCGAGAACGCCTCGAGGCCCTCGCGGGCGCGCGGGTCGGCGAGCAGCGCCCTCGCGGCGGACTCGACCCCACTGGCATCGTCGAGTTCGCCGGCCTCGGCGAGATCGAGCAGCTCGTCGGACGGCGTGCTGCCCCACAGGAAGTACGACAGGCGCGACGCCATCTCGTGACCCACGAGCTTGCGTCGCCCGCCGTCGGCCGGGTCGACGACGCCGACCTCGATCCGATACAGGAAGTTGGGCGACTGCAGGATGGCTTGGAGGATCACGCTCGCCGCGGCATCGGGATCGGGGTCGTCCGACGCTTCGACGCCGAGCGCGACCAGGCGGTCGATCTCGTCGGCCTCGAGCGGGCGCCGGTACGCGCGTCGACCGAAGCGCTCGACGAAGCTGCGCAGGCAGCTCTCGCTCTCCGGACCGCCCAGGTCGCACCCGATGACGGCGGCGCGTCGCCCAGGGTCGTCGACGACCAGGCCCGCCACCGTCGCGGCGAGTTCCATGTAGCGCTGGGCGTGGACCAACGAGACCGACAGGGTGCTGGTGTGATTGTCGAATCCGTCGATGAACGTGTCGGCGGGGAGCGCATCGCTCAGATCGAGCGACACGCCGACGAGATCGCGCAGCGTGGCCTCGTGCTCGCGCACCGACAGCCGGCGCATGTACGGCGGTGCGAGCTCGGTGCCTTGGCACGCGTCGGGCTGGTCGTTCCCGCTGTCGGCCGGCCCGCCGGTCGGCGAGTCGTCGGAGTCGGTGCTGACCTCGGTCCCGCCGGCTCCGCCCTGGTCGAGGTCCGCGAGCCCCGAGTAGCAGCCCGCCGTCGCGAGCGCGATGACTGTGCAGAGGAGGTCTGTGTAGACGAGGTGTTGGCGCATACGTTCGTCCCGTCGCGGCCGCGCGGTTCGCCGCCTCCGAGGGGTGGATCCACGAACGCGGAATCGGTTCACGACAATCGTTCACCGCCAGCGGATCGCCAGCCGCATCGGCCCGCGCCGCGTCACCGCGGTCGCGGGCGCGTCCCGGGTGCGCCGAGACGACGACGCTGCGACCAGGCCGATGCTCGCGCCGAGCATGCCGACCCCCGACGCGAGCACCGCACTCCCCGGCATCTTCGTGTTGTGGAGGTAGCGGCAGTTGCCGAGCGGATCGACGTTGCGCCCGCGGCACGTCACTCGGTTCTCCCGCCCGTCGATCGCGACCAGCGCGATGCCGGTGACGAGCGCGGCCGCGCCCACGCCGAGCAACGCCCAGCCTGCGCGGGCCATCGCGTGGTTGCGCGACCGCTCCTCGACCCGCAGCTGCAGTGAGACGATCTCTTCGACGCCGTCGACCGCGGTGACCGTGCGCTCGACGGCGTGGTGACGGGGCAGCTCGGCCCGCACCACATGGGGTCCGACCGAGACCGTACGGGCCAGCGGAGCCCGTCCGACCGTGACACCGTCGATCTTCACGGTCGCACCGCCCGGACGGGTGTGGATCCGCAACCGAGGCGCGGTTGGACCGGTGGCGTCGACTCGCTGGCGGAACGCCGCGGCATGGCTCGCGATGACATCCCGGGTCTCCGCCACACCGCAGAGCTCGCAGCGCTCGCCGGTCTTGGCGATCACGGTGCCGAGCGTTGCGTCGAACAGCTCGATCACGACGTCGTAGTCGCGGGCCGACGCCGTCACCGACAACCGGACGGCACGATCGGCCTCGGCCATGGCCGCGACGGCGCGGACGCACTCGGGGGCGGCACAGCCCCGCTCCCGCAACCGTGCAGGCGGCCGCTCGACCGCGAATCCCCCGCGTGCGAGGCCGTCGGCGAGTGCACCTTCGAACTCCCCGCGCGTCGCTTCGGGGATCTGCGTGGCGAACTCGGCCGGCAACACGACCACCCGGTTGGTGCGCGCGCGTGGGGCGGTCGGCGCTGGCTCCGACGCCGGCGCCAGCTCCGGTCCTGGCTCGACGCAAGCGTCACTCGGACGCGATGTGAGGCCGACGACGGTCGCGATCGCGAGGCACACAGCCCGGCGACCTCGTCGAAGTCGCGCCGATGACCCCGTCACGGCCTCAGTCTGGCACGCGTCGAGCGAGCCTGGAAGCGTCGTCGAGAACGTCGTCGCGCAGGGCCCGTGCCCACGCGTCGAGATCTTCGAAATCGTTGTCGGCGCCCGGAGTCTTGGCGTCCGCGAGAGTGTCGCGCATGAGCGCGCGCGCGCGGAACAGTCGGGTCTTCACGGTGCCTCCGGGGATTCCGAGCACATCGGCGAGCTCGCCGATCGACAGACCCTCCCAGTAGTGGAGCTCGACCGCGATCTGCAGCTCCAGCGGAAGCCGGCACAGCGCCGCGAGCAGCCCAGCATTCCGTTCGGCTCGCAGGAGCGCGTCGCTCGGCGAGGTCCGGAGTTCGGCGACCGACACCGTCAGCGGGTCGAACTCACGTGCGACCGAGCGACCGAGGTGGCGGAACAGCTCGTTGCGCGCGATCGAGAACAGGTAGGAGCGGAAGCTGGTCCCCTCTCGCACGGCGTCCCGCGAGCGCACGCAGGCGAGGAATGTCCGCTGGACCAGATCCTCGCTCTGCGCCGCCGCCTTGGTGCGAAAAAACCGGAGCACGCGATGGACGTGGCGCGCGAACAGCTGCTCCCCCGCGGTGCGCTCGCCGGCGCGCCACGCCGCGAGCAGCTCGGCGTCGGATCGCTCTGGATCCCCTGCGTCGCCGCCGGTGCTCATCGGTCTTCTCCCAAGCGGCTGCGCAGCCGCGCCAGCGCATCCTTGGCCCGCGCATGTCCGAGATCGAGCGCCGCTTCGTACTCGGCGCGCGCATCGTCGTAGCGCAGGACCTTGAAGTACGCGTCGCCCAATTGCATCCGGTACTCGGCGCGACGCGGCGCGAGGGTCACGGCGCGCTTGGCGAAGCTCAGTGCTTTCTGGTGGGCGGCCCGGTTGAAGTACACCTCCGACAGACCCGAGAGCGCCTCATGGCTTCGGGCATCGGCTTCGAGCGCGCGATGAAACGACGTCTCCGCCGCCGCGAACTCGCCCGCCTTCAGGTGCACGCGCCCTTGGCCGATCGCCCGTCGGGCCGCGTCAGCATCGACGTGTGCGGTCGGTGCGGCGGCCGGCGATGCAGTCCCGGTCGACGGCACTGCGGCGTCTGAGGCGGGCCCTGACCCGAGCGCCGGCCGCGAGCTGGCGGCCGGAGCAGACGCCACCACGGGCGAGTTCTGCTCGGCGCCACGGACTGCCGGGGATGCGCGCTCGGGCACGCGCTGGGCGAGCACGCGCTGGGCGTCGACGCGGACGCTCGAGGGAAGCGCCGTATCGTTGCGGGTCAGGCGTTCGAGCCGGACCGCGCCGGCGTCGTCGTCGGGTTCGGCCAGTGCGCTGAGCACCGCCGCGCCTTGGAGCTCGGCTTGGGTGAACTCGCCGGCCTCGGCGCGACGACGCAGCTGCGCGAACTCACCGATCGTGATCGCGGTGCGTTCGCGCAGCGCCGAGCGCTCGGGCTGGAACAGCAGCGCCGCGGCATAGAAATCCGACGCAAAGCCACGCCCACCATCGATCTCCCAGTACCTGTCGCCCATGGCGACCAGCGCGTCGGCGAACTCGACGCGCAGCGCCGCGGCCCGCTGAGACGCGCGATCGTCTCCCAGGGACTCCAACGCCATCACCGTCGAGTAGGCGGTGGCCGCTCCGGGATCCTCGACTGGCGGATAGATGAACGCCCCGCCGTCCGCGGCTGCGCGCGCCTGCGCGTCGAGCATCTCGATGCTCGCCTGCGCGATCGGATCGCGACCGATGTCGAGCGTCCCCGCAGCGACGAGGCCGAGCGCCAGCGCCGAGGCGAGTACGACAGCGACGCGCACGCGATGGCGCCGGCGGGCGCTGTCGGCCTGCAAGGCATCGAGCAGCTCGGCCATGTCGCGGTGACGATCCCGAGGGTCGACCCGCAGCCCCTGGCGCAACGTCCGGAGCATCCACCCCGGGACGCCACGCGCGTCGGCGGGTTCGGGCACCACCCCCGCTCGCACGACACTCTCGAGTTCGTCGATGGTCGACGCGATGAACGGTCGATGGCCGTAGAAGAGCTCGTACGCGGTCACGCAGAACGCCCACTGATCGCTCGCGGCCGAGGTCTCACCATCGAACTGCTCGGGTGCCATGTACGCCGGCGTGCCCATGACCGCGCCGCTGCGGGTTGCGGACTCGTCCGGCGCGACGGCCGGCACCCCGGACGGCGTGGATGTCCGCACCGCTGCGCGGGCCAGGCCGAAGTCGACGACGCGCACGCGACCCTCCTCGTCGACGAGCACGTTGGCCGGTTTGAAGTCGCGATGCACGACGGTGGCGCGATGAGCGGCCTCGAGACCTCGACCGGCCTGGACCAGCAGATCGCGGAGCTCCTGCCAGGCCGGCGCATGCTCGCGCACCCAGGTCGTGAGCGTCTGGCCCACGACCAGCTCCATGGCCACGAACACCGCGTCACCGTGGATCCCGGCATCGTGGACCGAGACCACGTTGGGGTGGGTCACGCGTGCCAGCGCTCGCGCCTCTTGGAGCAACCGTGTGCGGTCGCGACCACCGCCGTCCATGCGATCGGGGCGAACGAGCTTGAGCGCGATCTGGCGGTCGAGCTGCGGGTCGAAGGCCGAGTAGACGATTCCCAGGCCGCCGCGCCCCACCTCGTCGAGGAGGTAGTAGCGGCCGATCCTGGTCGCCGCGGGAACGTCGTCGAACACCGCCCGGCGGATCCGCGCGACGACGCTGGACTCCGCGTCCGGCGGCGACGCCTCGCAGCCTTGCGCGTGGGCGGGCGAGATCGCGACCGATCCCGGGCGGTCCATGGAATGACGCTAGCACGCATGCCGCGGGCACACGAGTGTGGGGTAGATTCGATGCGGTGCTGCTCGAGCGAACCTCGCGGGCGTTGTCGTCCGTACTCCTGGCCGGATCGAGCGGGAGTGCGTGCTCGCCGAACCCTGCGTTCTACGCCGCCACCGACACGACGCAGACCGCCGAGGGCTCCTCGTCGAGCACGACGACCGGAGGGTCGTCCGGGGCCTGCGCCGATCCTTCTCTGTCGCTCGACTTCGTCGAGGGGATCGTCGATCCCCGTCTGCAGTTCAGCCGCGAGACGGCTGCGAGCTTCGTCGACGCCTCGGCCGAGTTGCGCACCAGCGCCGCCCAGACACCGCGCTTCGATCATGCGTGCGACCCCGCGTGCGAGGCCCGCGGCTTGCTCATCGAGGGGGCGAGCACGAACGAGACGCCGACCGACCTCGAGCTGTGGACGCCCCGACGTTCGGGGTTGACCGCCAACGCCGGCCTCGCTCCCGACGGAACGATGTCGGCGTACGCGCTCGCGGACGACGGCGCCAGCGAAGAGCACATGCTCGCGCTCGAGCGCCCGGTGTGGTTCGACGGCGAGGTCTGGACCTACAGTGTGTTCGCGAAGCCCGGATCGCTGACCGAATTGCGGTTGGTCAACGCGCCGCAGACGACCTACTCCATCGCGCACTTCGATCTCGACGACGGTTCGGTCGTCCGCACCGAGGAGGGCGGCGATGTCGCGACCGTCGTCGGGGCGGGCATCCAACCCTGGCCCGGGGGATGGTCGCGCCTGTGGCTGACCTTCGCGCCGCCCGCTGGTTCGGACCTGCACCTGTGGCTCGCGCTGTACAAGGACGGCACCCACCTCTACGTCGGATCCGGGGAGTCCCTGATGGTGTGGGGCCCTCAACTCGAACGCGGACACGCGCCCACGAGCTACATCCCCAACGGGGGCGAAGCTTCGGCAGCGCGCGCGCAGGACGTCGCGTTCCTATCCGACCTGGCGTGGCTCGACCCGACCCAAGGGACCTTCGCCCTCGAGTTCTCGCGCGAGCTGCCAGCGATGGGGGACGAGTGGGTGATGCGGCTCGGCGACGCGACCGGCGGCGACTTCATCGGCGTACGCGCCGTGACTCCCGACGTCTTCGCCGCCGTGGTCCAGTCCGGTGGCGTCGAGCAGGGCCGCATCGAGTTTCCGTTCCTCCCAGGACAACGACATCGCGTTGCGCTGGCATGGGCCGATGATCGTTGGGCCGCTTCCGTGGACGGAGCCGCATCGCAGACGCGATCGGCGAGTACGCTGCCGACGAACCTGACGCGGCTCGATCTCGGCGATGCGACGCCGTCCGGGGCCGAGCTCCACGGCCACATCGCGGCCCTGCGCTACTTCGCGTGTCGTCGCGACGACGACGAGCTGGCCGCGCTGTCCACCCCGTAGCGGGTGGAACCTCGCCCGTGTCGATCGCGGGCCGCTCACGCCCTGGCCGACGTCACGGCACGCACCACGTGCCCACCTCGAGACCGTTCACGACTTGCTCGGTGCACGAGCCGACCGGGCAATCGTCGCCGTTGTCCACGGTGCAGGGCTGCGAGCAGATGCCCTCGCCGAAGACCACGTAGCAGGTCAGATCGCCGCACGGGCTGTCGGTGCCGCTGCAGCTCTCGTAGTCGGCCTCGGGATCCGAGCACTCGCACGCATCGCCGATGCTCGCGTCCGGCGTGCTGCCGGTGGCCGAGCTGCCCGTCGCCGAGGCGCCCGTCGCCGAGCTGCCCCCACCCAATCCGCACGCATCGCCCGATCCGAGGAACACCTCGGTGAGCGTCGCGCAGTCCTCGTCCTCGAGGCACGCGAGCTGATCCTCCGTCAGCATGCCGCCGCAGAGGCCGCCGCACTGGGCGCTCGCCACCTCCGCGGGTGCGCCACACTCCGCGGCCTTCTCGGCGCAGCGCGCCGCACAGTCCTGGGCCGCCGGGCCTTCGCCCCCACTCGCGCTGGCGCTCCCGCTCGCGCTGGCGCTGCCGCTCGCGCTCGAGGCCGCCGAGTCGCCGGACTCTCCGTCGGAGCCGGTGTCGGAGTCGGAATCGTCGCCACAGCCCAGGACCGCGGCCACGAGGACGGTCGAGACGAGGGCGCGGAGCGCACGGTGCGAGGGCGAGGGGCGATGCATGATCCCCACGACGCGACGGGCCGGCCAACCGTCGCAGCTTTTCTTTCCGGGGAGGCGACCCGCGTCCCCCTCCGAGCCCGGGGTCCGCGCAGCGCGACGATCGTCGAGGTAACGAAACACCGCCGTCCGGCAACCCACGCGCCGATGTCCCGCACGATCGCCGCGCGTTCCAGGTCCTCTGTCGTCGTCGTCGCGTCGATCCTCGCGCCCCTCGCGGCCTGTGCCAGCGGGCACGGGGGCGACGGCGCTGCCGCGGGGGAGGACGTCGGGGACTCCGCGGGCACCGACGCGGGCGACACCGACGACATCCCGGCGCCCTCGGGTGTGTTCGCCGATCCCGACGCGCTCGGTCCCACGGGCCTGCGTCGCCTGAGCCTCGCGGAGCTGCAGGCCGCGCTCGTCGATCTCACCGGCCTGCCCGCGTCGGAGATCCAGACGCTCCTCGCGGTGTTGCCCGGCGACGGCAGCACGCCGTTCGACAACGACGAGACCCTGCAGGCCGCGTCCGCCCCCTTCGTCGAGGGCATGTTCTCCCTGACCGAAGCGATCGCGGCGCGCCTCATCGATGACCCCGATCGCCGCGACGCGATCCTCGGCTGCACCCCCGCGGGCGCCGACGACGTCGCGTGCCTGCGCACGTTCGTCGCGGGCTTCGGGCGTCGCGCGCTGCGGCGCCCGCTCGAAGCCGCCGAGCTCGACGAGTACGCCACGCTCATCGAGCACGCGATCGCGGACGACGACTTCGACGTCGCGGCGCGCATGGCCCTGCAGGCGCTGCTGCTCGACGCGCGGTTCCTCTACCGCGTCGAGATCGGCGAGCCCGTACCCTCGCGATCGGATCTCGTCCGGCTCGACGCGTACGAGCTCGCGACGCGCCTGTCGTTCCTGCTGTGGGGCACGGGTCCCGACGACGCGCTGCTCGATCGCGCCGCGGCCGGCGAGCTCGACGACGCCGCGACGCTCGCCGCCGTCGCGACCGATCTGCTGCGCGAGCGCCGGGCGCTGCGCCAGATCCAGCGCATGCACGCGCTGTGGCTCGGCTACGAGACGCTCGCCGCCGATTCCACGCTCGCGGCGTCGCTGCGCGCCGAGACCGACGCGGTCCTCGAGCGCGCCTTGGCCGACGGCTCGTGGAGCTCGGCGTTCACCGCCGACGAGACGTGGCTCGACGCCACCACCGCGGCGCACTACGACATCCCACTGCCCGCGGGCGAGCCGGGTTGGGTCGCGTACCCCGACATCCGACGCCGCGGGATCCTCTCGCACGGCACGCTGCTGTCGCTCGGCGCGAAGTTCGGCGACACCTCGCCGACCGAACGCGGCAAAGCGGTGTGGACCCGCCTGCTGTGCAACGAGATCCCGCCGCCACCACCCCAGGTCGACTCCGGCCTGCCGCCGACCGGTGGATCGGCCGACGCCTGCAAGACCGAGCGCTACGACATGCGCACCAAGGCCGAGTGCAGCGGCTGCCACGGCATCCTCGACTCGGTCGGCTTCGGGCTCGAGAACTACGGGCCGCTCGGCGAGTGGCGCACGAGGGAGCCCGACAAGCCCGAGTGCTCGATCGCCGGCGAGGGCGAGCTCGCGGAGGTCGGCGCGTTCGCGGGCGCCGGCGCCCTCGGTGAGCTGCTGCTCGACAGCGGTCAGCTCGAGGGCTGCTACGTCCGCAACATGCTGCAGTTCGCGGTCGGTCACCACCCCGACGACGACGACCGCCCGATGCTCGACGCGCTGACCGAGCGCTTCGAGTCCACCGACGATGCCGCCGCGCTGCTGCTCGATCTCGCGACCAGCGAGGGATTCCGCCACCGACGCTTCGAGTGAGGACCACCACCATGGCCAGACCAATGACACTGGGACGACGTGCCTTCCTCACCGGCCTCGGCGGCGCCGCCGTGGCCCTGCCGATGCTCGAGGCGATGCTGCCGCGACGCGCATGGGCGGCCGGCGGCGCGCCGACGCGTTTCGTCACGATGTTCGGCGGCATCGAGCAGCTCCACTGCGTGCCCTCGGGCGCCGGCGCGGGCTACACGATGCCCGCCGGCCTCGCCTCGCTCGAGGCGGTGCGCGACCACATCTCGATCGTCACTGGCCTCGAGATCCCCGCGGCCGGCGCGGGCACACCCGGCCCCGGCGGCAAGACCAACCCGCACCACGGCAACATCATGAGCCCGCTGCTCACCGGCTGGCGCTCCACCAACGAGAACTACGGCGTGCCGCACACCGCGACCGCGGATCAGCTCGTGGCCGCGGCCGTCGGCGCCGACACGCACTACGCATCGCTGCAGTACTGCGCCCAGCCCGACGGCTATCGGGCCGGTGATGCGGGGATCAAGACGGTGATCTCCTACGGCGACGGCGGCACGCCGCGCGTGGCCCAGGCCAGCCCGAGGCTGGCGTGGGAGTCGATGTTCATGAACTTCCAACCGACGGACCCGGCGGACCTCGCGGCGAAGCAGGAGGTCCTCGCGCGTCGCTTGTCGGTGCTCGACCTGGTGAAGGCCCGCGGCGACCGACTCCTGGGCGCGGTGGGCAGCGGCGATCGCATGCGCCTCGAGCAGCACTTCGATCAGATCCGCGATCTCGAGACGCGGCTCGCGGACATCCCGGACACCAGCGGCGCGGGCTGTGCCGCCCTGCCCGACCCCGGCGCAGACCCGGCGCAGACCAACCACGGCAACACCGAGCACGGCGGTACGACCGGCTACTCCGACGAGGATCGCCGCGCGTCGGTCTTCGTCGATCTGATCCACATGGCGCTGGTGTGCGATCTGACCCGCGTCGCCAGCCTCGTCATCAACCACGAGCAATCGGTGATGAGCCTCGAGCCGCTGTTCGGCGTGGCCTACGAGATGCACGACGTGACCCACACCGACTTCCCCAACGTCACCACGGTGTGGGACCAGGTCACGTCGTGGCAGGCGGGCTTCTTCGCGGCGCTGGTCCAGAAGCTCCTCGACACACCCGAGCCGACCGGCGGCACGATGCTCGACGGCACCGTGCTGGTGCTGACCAACTCCGGCGGTCCCTCGGGCCACGGCTCGAGCAATCTCGCGATGACGATCGCCGGCTCGCCGTCGACGCTGCGCATGGGCGAGCACATCGTCGCGCCCGGCGGCGCCCACCCCTGCAACGTGTGGCAGACGGCCATGCATGCGCTCGGCGTCGACCACGACTTCGGCGAGCTCCCCGGCCTCGTCGACGCGATGTTGGTGTGACGGCCGTGCTACCGTGGGATCCGTGACGCGCATCGCCGCCATCGTGCTGCCCGCCGCGCTGGCCATCGGCGGCTGCGTGAACGACTACGTCGTGGGCGACGACACAGCCGCCGGCGACGCGACGGATGGGACGGGCGACACTGGGTCCGGCACGGCGCAGGGCGACACG
>JBIJCC010000129.1:0-29102 GCA_044344875.1 Nannocystaceae bacterium | reverse complement strand
GGCTTCGGCTCCGCCAACTTCTCCGCGAGCACGCGACCTCCCGCCCCCTCGAGGGCGCGCGACGGGCCTCACGCCGAGTCCCCGACTCGCGCGCAGATTCCCGCGCCTCCAGGCCGGCGTTGACAGCGAGCACGCATGCTGGTCGCCGACCGCGAGATCGATGCTGGTCGGGACGTCGACCCACCGCGCGAGCGAGTCGCCGTGCGAGATACCATCGGCGCCGGCGCTGTACCGACCTCGGGCCGCGCACACGATCTGCCCGCCGACCGACCGCGCGCAGACCGAGTGCTCCGACATCCCGAGTTCCGCCATGGGTCCGAGCGCACGGACGCCCGGCTCGGGGAAAGATTGATCGAGGCGCGCCGCGAGCTCGGCACAACGAATCTGGCCCTTGACCAAGGCGCACGCAGAATCGCCGTGCACGGCGAGGAGGTCCGCGACCGCCGAGGCGGTGTCGCCGGTATCACCGATCTCGTCGGGGTCGCCATAGCCGCGGTTCTGGCGGCACTGAACCTGCGCGGCGCCGCGTCGTCGCGTGCACGTCGCCTTGACACCCAGCATGACGGCAGACGCGGGGTCGAATCCGCCGACGCGCGTCGCCACGACCGGTCCATCCTGTCGGGTCCGCTGACTTCGCTCCCGCCGCAGTGCCCAGCAATAGAGCGCGCCGTCTTCGATGACGGCGCACGCGCGAGCGGCGGTCACGTCGAGCGCGACGGGCGTTCCCTGGATCTCGTCGACGATGTAAGGATCGCCGCCGAGCCAGCCGCACCAGATCGCACCGCCGCGAGTGATCGCGCATCCGTCCCCGCCGAGCGCGAGGTCCTGCACGTCGGCGAGGCCTGGGACGCGCGTCGGCCGAGCGTGCAGACGACGGTCGGAGTCCAAACCTCCCCAGCACCAAACCGAGCCGTCGTCGAGCAGGGCACAGGTCGTCTGGCTCCCGGCCTCGATACGGACGGGCTTCGGCGCGGGGCCCGACCGGGCCACGGGCGCGGTCGAGCTGCGCGCCGCGCTGCCCCTCCCTCGTCCGGACTCGGCCGCTGCTCGGCAGCCGACGATGGAGGCGAGGACGAGAGCCAAGACGATGAGACCTCCGGCCCACGAACGAGCCGTGCGAGTGGTGGAGTGGACACGAGTTCCGCCCGCCACCGGATGCATCGTGGACTCGACCTCCAGGTCGCTGCGCGTCGAGATGGGCATTACGGTCTCCTGGGTTGGACGGGGTCCATCGGCTGTATCGGCGGGACTGGATGAGGGCGGCGGGGGACGCCGGTTCCGTCCCCCGCCGCCCGCCGCACAGGCGGTCCTACGAGCGAAGCATCTTGCGAATGGCCTCCAGTTCCTCCCGCTGTGCCTCGGTGTAGCCGGCCTCCGACCGCAGGACGTGCGGTCGATCCCCCTCGCCCATTGCACTGAGACGCGCCGCATCAGCCTGCTGCCTCGCAAGTTTCGACCGTCGGAACATTGCCCACCATGCGAGGAGGATCGCAGGCTCCAACACGATGAGGCCCGCAGCCGACGCCTCCGGAAACGGCCCGCTCAGCGCGGGCACGAGACCTGCCGCGGCCGCCAGCAACGCAACCAGGAAGAGCAACGGGTGCCAACGATCGCCCAACGCGCCGGCAAAGCGAACGACTAGACCACATACCCAAAAGAGAGGATGACCGCCGAGATATAGTGCCCACGCGAGGAGCCCGATGCGAGCGCGGTCCGGTGTTCTGCGTCCTCCGTAGTACACAAGGACGTCGAATGACAAGACGAACAGGCCCACTGCAGGCGTGAGGAGCAGCAGAATCCAGCCCGCAGCGATTCCGGGGATCAGCATCACCGCCGATAGCGCAAGAGAGATCGCGTCAGCTCTTCGCGCGGAGGCAATCGATGAAACGCCCGCGTGTTCGTAGGGCAACGCTGGGGGTGTGTCGCCTAGATGGTGTTCCTCGCGATTCATCGCATACAGTCCTCGATCTCGGGGATCGTCAATCGCTCGACCGGCTCACTGCCCACCCACCCGGTCCATCGGCAGCGCCAGTAGAAGCCCGGCCACGACGGTTGTGGCAGATTTGGGAACACGTACGGACCAAGCTTGCCCTTCCCGAGTTCAACCGAGCCTCGCATGAGATCGAGCTTCTGCTGGCTCGAAAACGTTGGCCAGGCGTCGACCGCGTAGCCGACCCCGTGGTGACAGAACACGGTCCACGCGCCGGCCTCGCACACGTCCGCCAGCACGCGAGTTGCCACTCCTCGAACAAGCCGCCGGGGCTCAGAACGTCCTTCGTGGGATCGCGCCCGGCCAAAAGCTGGTCGATGGTATCGTCTTGGATGTTCATCTTCTCGGCTCCATTTCGCATTGAAAACTTCGCAACTGGTGCTTCTGTGCCTCCGAGTTGGTCACAGCGCGACGACAGCAGCGAACACCACCCCTGTGTTGGGGTCGGAACTTCCTGCCGCGAAGACCCACGCGAGTGCCTGTCCCTCATCGAGCCAGACCACCGGCTCGTCGAAAGATTGCAGATCCTCGGTCTCGATCGTCGTCACCCAGCGCTGGTCCGGGCCGTCGTACGCCTGGACCTCGAGCACGTTGGGTTCGCCGCTGGTGTAGAGGTTCATCGCGACCAGCGGGGAGCCATCGGCCAGCGCGGCACAGCCGACGGCGACGTTGTCCGGCGTACCTTGCGCCGCGTAGTCGGTCACGAACGTGGGAGCCCCCTCGAGGTCGAAGCCGATCAAGACGGGCTCGCCGAGCCCGACGAGGAAGAACCCGGCCGTACCCACGCACAGCCCGCGCGCGACGCTGCTGGCGAACTGTGGGAACTCCTCCTCCGCCTCCACGTTTCCAAATGCATCGTAGATGCGGAACCCCGGCCCGCTCGGCGTGTCGGTGAGATAGACGCTTCGCTCGTCCGGCAGCGCCCGCAAGTCGCGGGCATAGTAGTCGTCCGTTCCCACGTGGCCGTCGATCGACTCCCAGAGCGTCGTGCCATCGTCGGAAATCGCGGCCACCCAATGCGCGGAGTAGCGGGAGCCGTTGATGTTGTTGACGTCTCTGGCACCGATGACCGCCCCACCGGCGATCGGGGCGACACCCACCACGCCACCTTGCCCCGGCCCATCGCTCGGCGCGTAGGAGGCCACCACCTCCAGGTCCTCGTCAAGGATCGCCGCGACTTTCGCGTAGGCGCCGCCTGCGACGAGCAGATGCCCGTTGGCGAGCCCGTGAGCACCCGTGAGCGGGTTCATCGAGGGCGGCGGCTGGGTCCCACGCAACTGAACCGTCGCAATCTCTTCGCGATCGAGTTCCCAGACATACAGGTGAAAATCGCCGAACGCCACGGTGAGGGTCCCATTCCAGAGCGTGGCCCTTCCTCCTCGGGGAGCCGAGACCCCGTCGAGCGGTATCGCCTCGTGCAGAGTGGCGATGACCGAGCCGCGCACGCGGCAGAACGCGTTGCAAGTGTCGCCCGCGTCGACAGCGGTGTCGCATCCTTCCCCTGCTTCTCGCTGAACGACCCCGTCCCCACAGTACGGCGCGAGATCGAGGCATCCGGGTTCACACCCGCCGTACGCGCCGTCGTTGACGCCGTCATCACACTCCTCACCGTTCTCGATCTCCGCGTTGCCGCATTCGGCGAGTGGGCCGCTGCCGGTCTCGACCTCCGACGAGGAATCCGGGGCGGAGGCGGCATCCTGTCCGGCGGTCGCCTCCAACGTCGCATCGGGTGCCATGGTTTCCGCGCTCGACGCCTCCGAAGCGGATTCACTGGAGGAGCTGTCGCTACCGCGTTCCGGCGTGGTGCCGCCGCAGCTCACGTGGGTGACGGCGCAGGCCGGGAGAACAATGAGAGTCAGCGGGATTCGGATCTTCGTGTCCATCGAGTCATGCTTGCTTTGTGGGTGGGGATGGAATTCGTCGCAGCGCGCAGTTCGGTCTGGAGGGATTCTCGCATTGAGTCTGTCACTCAGCCTCGAGTTCCTACGCTGGTCGAGGAGAAGTGCTTCCTGGCGAGTCGTCCGTCGTGACCGCGAATTCGACGAAGTACTGCGTCGTCGCCTGCACCGGCTCGCGCGGCGCGAGTTCGGACAGCATCGGGACGTGGTCGTACGCCGCGTGCGCGCTCAGCGTTTGGGGCGCGCCCCGTGAACGCGCCTCGGCGCCCGGCTGCGAGTACGCGGCACCCGCTGCCGGCGGGTATCTCGGCCGCTCGATCGAGGAGTTCTTCGCGCGAGCGCGCGGCGCCCCAACCGTCGAGCCGCTCCCCCGTCAGCTCGCGGACGACGGTCGAAGGTCGTCGACGTCGCGCAATCCCTCGGAGTTCGCTCCGCGACGGTGGAAGGTTGATCGCCTGGCCGCGGACGAACACCAGCTGCTCGCCCAGGCGGACATCCACGATGATGCAGTCGTCGAACATTGTGGTCCGACCAAGAGCACGGACCGAGCCACGGGCGAGGCCGTGGGGTTTCGGTGACTTGGGGGAGGGCGCGGGGGTCCGCGGCAAGAACCTACCTTCCCGAACCTGGAAGTCGGGCACCAGCCAAGGGAGCCGGGCGGCAGCGGGCGGAAGTCGGAGGGCGGGGCTCATGGGGCTCATGGGCGAGGTCGGAGCGGTCGGGGCCGGGTCCTTGAGACCACACGCGGTCGCGTTCCTCACGAGCGAAACATCCTTCGGATTGCCTCAGCTTCCTCGAGCTCTGCCGCGCGCTCGCGCGCCGCTGCCTCGTCAGCCAACGCTGCGAGAACCACAGGGTCCCCGACCTCCACCACTCCGAGCGTATGGCGTCGCCACAGCGCCCACCACTCCAAGAGTGCCGCGGCTGCAGCCGCCAGCACGGTCGACACGCTGACGGCGTCCCTTCCCCCATCCACGACGATTCCGACCCCGTTCATCCCTCCGAACCACAGCGCCACCGTACCGGCGACGACGGCGAGCATCACGAAGTGGAACTTGGGCTCTACCGCGGCCGCGAGTCGTGCTACAGCCCCGCAAGCGAGCATTGCTGGGTGGTGGAGCGCGGCCCAATACAGCGCCCACGCCAGGACTCCCGTTCTGGCCCGCCCCTTTCGTGCCCGGACAATCGCGTACAGGCCAGCGTCCATCACCGCAACCACCGGGCCAGCGAGTATGACCAGCACGCTTCCGAAGCCGGACGTCAAGAACGCGACGACGATGCAGGCTCCGGCGAGAACCTGGGCGATCATTTCGGCGTCGCTTGCGTTCTCCGCCCGGAGACGCTCAACACTTTCAATTCGATGTGCGTCGTAGGTCATCGGAGGCACCATTCTATGTCCGGGGTCGAGAGACGTTCAGCGATCACATCTGCACCCTCCTGTGTGGACGCCCACCGGCACCGCCAGTAGAACCCTGGCCACGACGGGTTCGGTAGGTCTGGGTGCGCCGGCGCCGGCTCGTGAGTGGTCTCCTCGATGGAGCGACGCAGCGCATTCGTGAAAAGCTTGCTCAACGCCGCTGGCCAGGCATCAATCGCATAGCCAGCGCCATGGTGGCAAAAGACGGTCCAGCCCCCTCCCGCGCAGGTCGTGGCAAACGCGAGATAGACTACAGAATGCGGCGTCGGGAATGACAAGAAGACGGTCTGGTTCGAGGGTACCGCCGGCGCACCAGGCTTCGCGTACGGAGTATTCCCGTCAAAACCAGCGACGATTTTGTCGGTCGCCCAACCCGCCCATCTCACGTGCATGTGAACGCAGTCGTGGAGGCAGACGAACACCATCGCGATGTCGTCGAGAACGATGTTGGGCGCGGGGTCCCTGGTCCGGTCGACGAACTCCACCCGCATCCGAGGGGCAAGATGGAGGTTGTCGAACTGTCCCTGGCGCGGCATCTTCGTGATCGACTCGAGGTCGCCCCCATCTCGTCGCACGCAGTCTGGCAACTCCCGCTCGACCGTGCGGCGCGCGTCCGCCAGCGTCACCTCGCCAACACGCTGCTCCGGGTGGTCCTCGACGGCCGACTCGTCGAGCTTTCGGAGTTCGTCCGCGCTGAGAAGCGCGCGCTCGAATACTGACAGCCTCCGCGGCTTCCGAGTCGAAAATCGCGTAGCCGGCTCGACCTCGTAGTAGTCGTAGATGTTGCTCGTGACCGGCACCGGCATTTCGTCGAACCCCGGCACATGGCGGGTGAAGCTTCGCTTCTTGTTGGAGTCCGTGACCAGGATCGGCTTTATCTCCGTCCCCATCTGAGCGTCACCATGCGTCATCGCCGCCGCCGGGCGCTCCATCAGCAGCGATGCCTCGACAGCGTCCATGTCGGTATTCGACATGACCTGCAGATGCGGAAAGAAGCGCGCAAATCCGACGAGTTTTCCAGGGGCGAAGTCCGGGCGCTCGCGACATGTGGTGAGCGCCACGAAGGCGACCCAGCGGCTCTTCTCGATGCACACGCGGACCGTCGTGTCCTGCACCATCGTCAGGTCGAGACACGCGGTTACCCCGCCGACCTCCGGCATGAACTTCTCGCCGAGATCGTCGATCGCGGGCATGTCGAGGGGGACGATCCTTCCTTCGTACGTCTCCTCGAAGGCGAAGGCCACCACGAAGCTGGTGTCGGTGTTTGCAGGAAGCTGCCAAAGCCCCCGATCGTTCTCGGGAATGTGGGCTGGAGGCACGTACCACGCGCCCACGACGAACTCCGGGCTGAGCGCGAGCGCGCGCTTGATCGGGGGTGGTTTCACGCCGTTGGCATCCTCGGGCTCGGCGGCATGAGTGATAGTCAGATCTCCCCATTCGAGTCGCGGCAAAACCGGAACGGGGTGGGTGTAGTTCATTCCCATCCCACGCGACCAGACGCGCAGGTTCTCGAATAGCGCGGGCGACTCCTGCTTCTGCTCGAATTGCCAGATCATGTTGTCCATGATCACGTCGGCGGGACTGCGTTTGTCGCCCGGGAGTCGCTTCTCCGGGTTGAATGGGTCGTCCGGGCTCGGCTCGGTGACCGCGAAATCCGTCGTCATCCGGACAGGCTCCACGCCGTGCGCCCGGGCGGCGAAGAACGGCATCGTCTGCTCGAGCAGCTGCTGGAAGGAAGGCATCAGCGCAGCCCCCCGAGCTCCGGCTGCCCGAACTCGCGAACCGTGCCGCCACCCGCCGACGGAATCGCGCGGACGACTCGAACGTTGTCGCCCTTGAGCACAGTGGTGATCACGCTCCCGTCCGCGCCGGCGACCATCCGCCGACTCCCAAGCCCCGCGATCGATGCCAGCACGGTCGCGCAAGTGAGGGCGGCGAGCGTCGGGGTGTGCACCCAGACGCGCAGGCGCAGCTCGGACGGGACACCGAGTTGTGCGCGCAGGAAGGTCCCATCATAGAGTTCATCGCTATTCGGCTTGGGCCTGCTATCCGCCGCGCACATCACCAGGTCCACGCGTCGGTTGTCGGGGCACTCGTGGTCCGCGAGTTCGGGTGCGTTGACGGGCCACCGCTCTCCCATGGTGGTCGGCGACGGCGCGAGGTTCAGTCGTGCACGTGCTGCCGCCACGCCTTCGCGATCCGTGAGCAGGATCCGGCCGAGGTCGTCGTCGTACAGGTCGAAGACCGCCGCCCAGTCATCGGGCCCGAGCTGCTGGCTATGGTCGATGCCCGCGTGGTCGCGCAATGCGTTGAGGGCCGCAGCCGTCGCGGGCCCCCAGTCGTTGTCGATCGGGCCGGGGTCGCAGGCGAGGCCGCACGAGGCCGCGGCCCAGGCGAGCGCGGCCTGCAGCGTTGCAACGTCGGCGTTCGCGAAGGCGTGCTCGGCCCAGCCGACGCGATCGCCCGCGAGGTAGAGGTGCACGGATCGCGCGCGCTCGAGCGCGAGGGCCTCGTTGTCGCCGGCCTTGCCCTCGGTGTCGGCGTGGCCGACGACGTGGAGCTCGCCGGCGCCGACTTCGGTGAGGGCGCGGCGCAGGGCGCCGCGGACGGTGGTCGGGCCGTCGTCGGTCTGCGACATCGTCCCGAAGAGCAGCACCGGGCGCGCCTCGACCCAGCGATCGATCGAGACGACCTTCGCGCGGGGTCGCGTGATGACGAGGGTGTGGCGATGGTTCACCGAGAGGTCGATCGACTCGTCGGCGAGTCGGCCGAGCGACATGCCGTGCGGAGCCTCTGCGTCGGCGCTGGGCTCGGCCGGCGGCGGTGGCAGCACGATGTCCGCGAGCACGCGGATCCCGTAGAGCTCGTCGAGCGGGACGCCGGTGCGCACGTGTCCGGTCGCATCGGACTTGCAGCGCACCGCGAAGCCGCGGGTGTTCTTGACCTCGAACTGCGCGTCGGCGATCGCCACGCCGTCGTCGGTGGTGACCACGAACTCGACGAAGTACTCGGTGGTCGTTTCGACAGGCGCGCGAGGTCCGAGGTCCGAGAGCATCGGGATGCGGGAATCGAGATGCTCGGTGCGGTCGGCCGCGCCGCCCGGCATTCGTCCGGTGAACGCACCGCGCAGGCCGTTGGTGAGCACGCGGCAACCGCTGCTCGCGAGCAGTTCGGCCGCGCGATCGAGCTGCTCGTCCCGGGACGCCGGCGCGCCCCAGCCGTCGAGGCGCTCGCCGGTGAGCTCGCGGACGACGGCCGAAAGGTCGTGGGTGTCGTGGAGGTCCTCGAGCATGCGACGCAGCTCGGTGCGCGACGGGGGCAGGTTGAGGGAGAGACTTCGGACGAAGACCAGGCGCTCGCCGAGGCGGACGTCGAGGATGATGCAGTCGTCGAACATGCCGGGCCGACGAAGAGCACGGGCCGGGCCACGGGTGAGCGCGTGGGATTCCGGTGACTTGGGGCGGCGCGATGCCCTCGGAACCTCGTGTGCGAGGAACGGGGCTTCCGAGGGACGGAAGCCAAGAACACTCGGGGCGAGGCTCGGCACGTGGTGGGCGGGGGAGGACATTGCAGCGGCAGTGGGGTGTGGGACCGGGCTTTGGCGGGGACGACTGTAAAGAGGATTGCCGAGCGGCCCACCCGAGGTGGAACCCTTCGCCCAGCGGGCACGTTCGCGGGGAGCTGATGAGCGAAGGGGAGCAGGACCACCCAGGGCGGGCGCTCGGCACGGATGGGAAATCGATCGAGATATCTGGCTACGGGATGTCGGCCCCCGCGACGTCGGGGCGACCGGCGAGGAGCAACGTAGCTGCGGTGGCGGGCGCGGTCGTCATGGGGTGCCTGCTCCTGCGACGCGCCGCGCGGGCGATGGGCCAACGCCGCTGTCGCGCATCAGCACTGCGACGGAGACTGCGAAGATCGGCGTTGCCACGAGGCAGCCAGCCAGCGGACTCGTGAACGCGGCCCAGCTGGTCCACGCGACGAGTCCCCGAACCAGCGTCGCGTACCCGACGAGCATCACCGTGGCGGCACCGATCGCGAGCGCGCCCATCGCCAGTCGCCGAGCCTTCGGGTGCTGCGCGATGTTCGTCCGCGGGAAGATCCCGCCGATCGCGATCAGGATCATGACCACGCCGGTGACGAGGTCGGGCAGAGCCGACTTCGCGCGCCCCTCGACGTCCTCGAGGGAGAGCGCACCCTGCAGGACGACGTAGGCCGCGAACGCCACGGCCGCCACGCCGACGACGAGGATCGTGGCGGCGACGCACTTGAGCCCCACGTGATCATCGGGTGGAGCAGAGCCGTCGCGCGACGCCCACGCGGCCCAGAGCATCACGATGTAGAACGTGAGCGCCAGGGTCGGGACCAGCGTCGCGAGCGTCACCGAGGTGATCCCGGACCAGAGAAGTGGATCAGAGATCGGCATCACGGTCTCCTTCGTCGCTCGGGCGACTGGCGCGGTCCTTGCTCGGCGGCTTGTTGGCGGGCGTCACGGAAGGTCTGCCCCCGCGACATCAGCTGTCCCTACTTCACTCGGGCGCGCGGCGCCCTCGATGTCGACGAGCGGGTCGCCGGCCTGCCACAGCGCCGCGGTGAGCAGGTTGGCCGGCGGGTTGACGAGGTGGAAGTCGCCGGCCATGTAGCTCGTGAACCAGGTGTCCTGGTTACCCGACGTCAGGGCCCCGAGCTCCACGTTGCCCTCCCCGGGGTAGTCGAGTTCGAGCGCCGAGTACGTGATCGCAGCTGGGCACGCGATGTCCGGATCCCCGCCAGTCGCCCGCGACACGATGATGCTATTCCGTGCGACCACACCTGCGTCGCAGGTCAACGCTGGAGAGGTGTCGAGGACCCCCACGAGCGTCGAGTAGAGGATGTCGACTGTCGAACCATCGCTCGTCACGGCTGCGAAGCCATCGGCGCCGCGCACGAAGCAGTTTCTCAAGTGGCTGCTGGCAGCGTTCTCGAGGAGGATGCCGCCGCCGGTGTTGCCCACCACTTGGGCGCGGTCCAGGTACAGCGTGGCGCCGTCGGCCCGGATGCCTTCGACAGTGTTCTGGCTGAACGTCAGGCCCTGGACGTACACGGTGGCGTCGTTGGTGAGACTGAGGGAGGGGTTGCCCCCAGTCCCCTGGACAATCGGCTCCTCGCCATCGGCCGCGAGGATGGCGACCTTGATGCCGTCGACGCTGAGCGCGCCGATGTACGGCACGCCGACGCCGTCGAGCTCGTGCACCAGGACGACGCAGCCGTCGACGAGGGCCGCCTGGATGTTCTGGTAGTCCGCACCTCCATCCCCATCGACCTCGACGACGCAGTCGGCTGCGAAGCACGCCCCCGTCGCGATGTCGCACGCCGTACCCGCGCACTGCTCGTGGAAGTCGCAGCCTTCGCACTCGTTGACGGCGTTGCAGATGGGCGTCACGCCCTCGCAGGCGCCCGCGTTGCTCGGGGTGCACGCGACACACCGACCCTCGTCACTGCACACCGGCGCGCCCGGGCCCTTGGCCAAGCACTCCGCATCGTCCGTGCACGGGACACACGCCTCATCCACGCAGATGGGGTTCGCGGGGTCGATGCACTCCGCCGACATCTCGCAACCACCTCCGCTCGTCGTGCTCGAACTCCCTTCCGTCTCGCTCCCGCTCGCACTCATCGACCCTGCGGTCGTCGGCCCACCCGTCGGCTCGCTCGTCGCGTCTGTGTCGCCGCCACTCCCCGACGAACTCGACCCATCCGCGACGGAGGTCGACCCTCCGTCGGAGGCGAGGGCGTCGTGGCAGCCGGTGAGGAGCAGCCCAGCTGCGATGGTGCGCGGCGTCGTCATGGGATGTCGGCTCCTGCGACGTCGGGGCCGGGCTCGGTGGGTCGCGGTTCGCCGTCGATGTCGACGAGCGGGTCGCCGGCGGCCCACTGGGCGATGTCAGCGAAGACAGTGAGGCCAGCGGGGAGAAGGTGCAGCTCTCCGGTGAACACATCCTCGAACCACTCGTTGTCGATGGCGCCGACGTTGACGTTGCCTGCACCGACGATGGCCTCGTCGAATGCGGAGTTGGTCGCGGTCAGCGGCGTACAGTTGACGGATGCCGGGTCTCGGCCGACGAAGATGCTGTTCCGTGCGGTCACCGTCGCCGCCAGGTTGCAGCTCAGCGAGTCGTCCGTGCCCGCGTCGTTTCGGACGACGCTCGTGTAGAGGATGTCGAGACTCGACCCGACCACGCCCAACCCGCGACTGCTCATGGCGCCACCACCGTTCCCTCCGACGAAGCAGTTCCTCAAGTGCCCGCTGGCAGCGTTCTCGAGGAGGATGCCGCCGCCGGTGTTGCCCACCACTTGGGCGCGGTCCAGGTACAGCGTGGCGCCGTCGGCCCGGATGCCTTCGACAGTGTTCTGGCTGAACGTCAGGCCCTGGACGTACACGGTGGCGTCGTTGGTGAGACTGAGGGAGGGGTTGCCCCCAGTCCCCTGGACAATCGGCTCCTCGCCATCGGCCGCGAGGATGGCGACCTTGATGCCGTCGACGCTGAGCGCGCCGATGTACGGCACGCCGACGCCGTCGAGCTCGTGCACCAGGACGACGCAGCCGTCGACGAGGGCCGCCTGGATGTTCTGGTAGTCCGCACCTCCATCCCCATCGACCTCGACGACGCAGTCGGCTGCGAAGCACGCCCCCGTCGCGATGTCGCACGCCGTACCCGCGCACTGCTCGTGGAAGTCGCAGCCTTCGCACTCGTTGACCGCGTTGCAGATGGGCGTCACGCCCTCGCATGCGCCCGCATTGCTCGGCGTGCACGCAACGCATCGACCCTCGTCACTGCACGCCGGCGCGCCCGGGCTCTTCGCGAGGCACTCCGCATCGTCCGTGCACGGCACGCACGCCATGTCCACGCAGATGGGGTTCGCGGGGTCGATGCACTCCGCCGACATCTCGCAAGCACCACCGCTCGTCGTCGTCGAGCTCGCAGTGTCCGTCTCGCTTCCGCTCGCGCTCATCGACCCTGCCGTCGTCGGCCCCCCGGTCGGCTCACTCGTCGCCTCCGTGCCTGTCGCGGACACCGACGAGTTCGACCCGTCCGCGAGCCCCTCGCACTCCGCATCCTCCTCCACCGACTTCCTCCCCCCACACGGGGAGTAGCACGCGTCCTCCACCGGCCGCGCCGCTACACACCCGTCGAGCTGATCGAGCTCGCACCCCGGGATCCCCCGCGCACAAAACTGCCGCGAACCATCGTCATACTTCTCCGCGCAGAAGGCGTCGCCGTCCTGCACCTCGCAGTGGCGCTGGTTGGCGCGAGTCGGGACGCACGACACGGCCATGCCCAGCGCGAGTCCAAGTAGCTCGAAGGGACCGATCAACTTCTGCATCGTCATTGTCATTCTCCGTTGTCTCTCGTGCCTCGCGTGCGCCCGAACCCGATCAGAATCGAACCACCGCCGCGACCCCGAACCCGCGCCCCCCCGCCGTCGGCGTCACCGCGACGCGTCGCTTGCTGCGATCACGGTGCACCAGCACCGCCCCGCCCGCCACCAGCCCGACGCCAACACCGGCGAGGATCCCCCCGGGCAGCCGCAGCGTCTTACCCTGCTCCTGCGCCGGCATCTCCTCGTCGATCGACCACCGTGCCGGCAACGCGAGCATCACGATCCCCGCGATCGCAGCCGCCGCGCCCACCGAGATGAGCGCGACGCCAGCAATGCCGCCACGGCCGAGCCGCTGCGGTCGATCGCGCTTGGCCGCCGGCGCACTCTCGACCTTCGGCGCGCGTAGATTCGGCGCGAGCTGACCGACCGCACCCCGCACACTCTTGATGAGATCGTCATCCTTGCACGTGCACGCCGCCCGGTGCGGCTGCCCAGCCCACCCGTCCGGCGTGCGCACCCCGACGAAGTACTGATAGTCGAGCAGCGAGCCTTCGATCTCGATCACGAGCTCGCGGTCCGCCGCGACTTCACTTGCGTCCACCTTCGCGTCCGCCATGCCGCCGCTCGCCGCTCCGAGCATCCACTTGCGCATCACGTCGAGATCACCCGCCGACTTCGCGATCGTCACGCGGGCGGGCCGTGCACTCGAGGTGCCGCCGCTCGCCGCCGAGGAGGGCGCCGCGGTTGGCTGCGCGACGACGAGCCCAATGGACAGGAGGATTGATGCTGCGCTCACGGTTGCTCCGTCTCCTTCTCGAACTGCTTGCGACAAGCTTCGGCCTGTCGCCGAACCGAGTCGTCGGTGCTCTTCGCCCCGGCGTCGACACACTCTTGCCAGCGACCGAGGTTGCCGAACGCGCGAACGCGTAGGGCCGTGCGCACGCCAGCGTCGCTCCAGCAGTCGCGTCGGCGAGTGGCGACGAGCACGGCCGACCAATCGACGGCAGCTCGCGCTGTTTCTGCGGCACGACGCGCGTGCTCGCAATCCGGCGTCGTGCTCGGGTCACTCGCGGGCGCATCGGGCTTCGCGGGCGCCGGCTTCGGCACCTCCGGCTTGATCGCGGGCACTGGCTTCGCGGGCACCGGCTTCGCCGGCGCCGGCTTCGGCGCAACCTCCGGCTTCCTCGGAGTCGCCTTCGGCACAACCTCCGCACTCGAATCGCCGGACGGCACCAACTCGTCGCTGTCTGCCGCAGCCTCCGCTGGCGCCACAGGCTCCGCTGGCGCCGCAGCCTCCGCTGGCGCCACAGGCTCCGCGGCAGGCCCCGGCAACACCACCTCGACCGCGCCACCCTCGGCCGTCGCCTCGTCCGCCGCGACCGGCGGGTCCGCAACGAGCGACGCTCCGACGCCGCCGCGCTCCTCAGTCCGACCCTGCGTCGGCTGTTCGACGACCCCGCGCCGCAGCCACAACCAGCCGCCGACCGCCGTGACCACCGCGACCACCAGGCCCGCAGCGATCCACCGCCCCGAACGCGGCCCATCCTCTACTACAGCGCCCTCGGCCAGATCGGCCTCGGCCCGCACCTCGGGATCCGGCGCGTGGATCTGCAGCAGCAGCTCGGCCCGCGATGGCCCGACCGGTGCGACGGGTGCGACCGCTACATCCGCTGTCGGAACCGACGACTCCGCCGCTGCCTCTGCAGTTAAAGCCGCTGCAGCCGCTGCAGCCGCTTCTGCCTGCCTGCCGACCGCCGCCAGCCGCAGCTTCTCCACCGTCTCGCGATCCCACACCCGCCGCGCCTCGAGCTCCCCCTTCGGCATCGCATCCGCGAACGCGATCGCGGCCGCGGTCGCCTCGTCGTGCCGGTAGCCCGTCTCCGGCACAACGTCCGCCACGACCTCCGCCGCAACCTCGAGCGCCACCGCGCTCGGCACAACCTCGAGCGCCGCCGCGTTCGCGACCACCTCGATCGCCCCCGCCCGCGGCCCCAACTCCGTCACCTCCACATGCCGCTCGGGATGCGCCCGCCTCAGCCCCAGCAGCGCGCGCAGTCCGAGCTGCACCGCACCCAGACCCAGCCGATCCGACGCCACCGGCGCCAGGCATCCCTTCACCAGCGGCGCCAACGAGGCCGGCAAGTCGGCGCGCGCCGCCAGCAGATCCATCGCCGAGTGCCGATGCACCTTGTACTCGAGCAGCTCTGCCTCCGGCACGCCGACGAACGGCGTCACGCCGGCCAGCATCTCGTAAAGCGTCACGCCGAGCCCGTACACGTCGAACGCCGCAGTCGCCCCTGCCCCCATCGACTGCTCGGGGCTCATGTACATCGGTGTCCCCGGCCGCTCGCTCGCCAGCGTGACACGCTCGCGCGCGTCGCCGAAGCCGACGATCCGCGTCGCGAGCCCGAAGTCGATGAGCTTCGCCCGCTCGGCACCCACCGGCCGCTCGCCGGCTGCGGCGGTGCGCTCGCGCTCCGTCACCACCAAGATGTTGTCCGGCTTCACGTCGCGGTGCGCGATGCCGCGGGCGTGCAGCGCCGCGAGGCCGTCGGCGATGTCGAGCGCGAGTCGACACGCCCGCAGCGGCTCGATCCGCCGCTCGGTCGCGATCACGTACGACAGCTCGGGCCCATGCACGCGTTCGGTCACCACGAACGGCGCCCCACCGTCCTCCAGCCGCCCGCCATCGAGCGCCGCGACGATGCTCGGGTGGCTCCCGACCTCCGCCGCCAGCATCCGCTCGTTGTGCAACCGATGCTCGACGTCGGCCCGGGCCGCCGACTCGAGGCGGGGTGGTGCGGAGTCCTGCCGAACGGGTTGGAACATCGATGATCTTCCCGCCGTGTTAGCCGGCGTCGGCATCGCCTTTGTTGGTCTCGGGATTCGTGACTCGCGTTGAGCGATCACGCGGTCGGCTGGCGAATACCAGCGCGCGACCATCAACGGCCCATTGGAGCATGTCGAGCAATGCGAGGCCCCAGAGTACCAGAACCACCCGCGGTCCAGAGAACACCACAAGGGCACCTCCGCGGTACTCGCTCGTGCGGGCTGACCAATCGACCCTAGCGAGAGCGAGCGAACTGCCGAGTAGCCCGAGCGAAACAACGATCAACAACGTCCGAAAGCGACGCCCAAGCGCTCCGTAGGCAGCGATCACGAGCCATGAGCTGGCGCCAGTGATGAGGATGACGGCGCCAACGCGGCCCAGCGACGGACCCGCGCTCGTGTACTCAGCAAAGGCGGCACTGAATGCCAGGATATGCGCGTAGACCAGAGGGATCACGCGTGGGCGCGACGGATCAAGCGCCCGGAACCTGGCGACGGCACGCTCGATGGCAACGAGCGGCGCGGTGACGAACAATGGCACGATGACGCCGACGAGATAGGAACTAAGGCCGTGGAGCGCGGCGATCATGCCAAATCCCACTGCCGCTGAGATGGCAAGCGCGCGCACACCAGCCGACAGCCAGCGCACCTCAATCACCGCATGGCCTTCTGTAGATGGAACCTCAGTCGTTCGGTCGCGCGCCCAGGCTGCAAGCGATTTTCCGTCCACCGGCACCGCCAGTAGAAGGCCGCCCATGTTTCAGGCATGGTTGGAAAAATCTCGTTCGCCCCCACTCTGTCTGCCTCGAAAACTGCGAAACGCATTTGCCACACAACGTTGGCTGCCTCAAGGGTCGGCCACACGTCGATCACGTAAGCGGCACCATGATGACAGAACACCTGCCAGTGCCCGGGCTCGACCGCCTCGGCGATCGCGCGGTAGTCGAGCGTATGGCGATTCGGGAAGGACGCAAAAACCGACTGATTCTCGGGCACTGCAGGCCTCCCGGCGACGGCATTCGGATGCTGGCCGACGAAGCCGAGTGCGCCCTTGTTCTTGGCAAACGCGGCCCAACGGACGTGCATGTGCACACAGTCATGAACGCAGGCGAAAACCATCGCGATGTCGTCGAGGTTCACGGTATTCCCATCGCCACCAGTCAGTTCGTTGAAGTCCCGAAACTCGATCTTCATGCGCGGCGCCAGGTGGATGTTGTCGAATTGCCCCTGATAGGGCACCTTGAGGACGTCTTCCCATTTGCCTCCGTCGCGACTTGCACAGTCTGTCAAAGTGCGCTCTTTGTGCATTCGCGCATCGGCCATTGACACCTCGCGAGGTTGCTGCGCGGCGTGGTCGCTCTTGTGTCTCAGTGGGTTCTCCGGGTCGGGTTTCGCGAGTGTGCGATCTGGGTCGACGAGGTAATAGTCGTAGATGTTACTGGTCAGGGGAATCGGCGCGTCGCTCATGCCAGGAATCCATGCCGTCAAGCTATGGTTGCGATTCGAATCCGTGACAAGGAGGGCCTTGATGTCGTCCTCCATCTCCGGGTCCCCGTGGGTCATCGCATGAGCCGGACGTTCGAGGCGAATGCGCACTTCAGCCGTCGCCAGCGAGTTCGTGCTTTGGAACATCATGTGCGGGTAAAATCGCGCAAAGCCCATGAAGTTGGCGTCGACAAAGTCGGGTCGCTCGCGACACGTCGTGAGGCTGACGAGTGCTACATGGCGGGTGTTGCCCACGCATACCTGCATCGTCGTGTTCGTCTTGCAGATGATCTCGACGTACCGGGGCACGTCCGGCCCCGGCATGAACGAATCGCCGAGCGCATCGATCTCCTCGCGAGAGAGCGGAAAAACGTCGCCGTCGCGCTCCTCGTACACGAACGCGACGAGTACGCTCTGATCGGTGTTCGTTTCGAGCCGCCACCACGGGGTCGCATTGTCGGCGAGCTTTCCGCCCGCGATGTGCCATGCGCCGGCGACGAACTCCGGCGTCAACGGGAGAAGTTTGCCCCTCCCGTCCGCATATGTGACGAGCAGGTCCTCGAATTCGACGTGCTTGCAGACCGGCGCAGCCTGCTTGTACTTCATTCCCATCCCGCGGGACAAGACGCGGAGGTTGCGGAAGCTTGCTGGCGTCTCGGGGTCATGGTCGAACTGCCAGATGAAGTTGGACGCGACGATGTCGGCGTCGGTCGCGTCTCCCCTCAACTCCGGGGGAACATCCTCGGGCATCGTCGGATCCGGCTTCGGGACACGCAGGCTCCGTCCGGTTATCTCCCGGATCGTGGCGTGAGAGTCGCCTCTTCCGGCCGCGAACGGCATCGAGTCCTCGAGCAGCTTGGCGAGAGACGGCATCAGTTCCCTCCCTGCGCCTGCGGCGTGGTGTATCCGATGACCGCACCACTGCCGTCGGCTCGGGCGGCCGCGCCGACCCGCATCCGGTCGCCCTGGAGGACCGAGAAGACGACGATCCCGTGTGCGTCGGCGTGCAGCAGGCCCCGCCATTCGTTGACGCTCACGTCGACACGTCCTTCGTGGAGGCCGTCCATCGCGGGTGCGTGAACGAAGAGTGAGACGCGGAGCTCGGCGGGCACGGGCAGTTGCTCGCGCAAGAAGGTGCCGTCGTACAGTTCGTCGGTGTCGGCCTTGGGCGCGCAGCCTGGCGCACAGATCACGAGGTCGACGCGGCGGTTGTCGGGGCACTCGTGGTCGCTGAGCTCGGGCGCGTCGACCGGCCAGCGCTCGCCCATGGTGAGTGGCGTAGCGGCGAGGTTCAGGTTGCGGCGCGCCGCGGCCACGCCGTCGCGGCCGGTCAGCAGGATCCGGCCGAGGTCCTCGTCGTAGAGATCGAAGATCGCGGCCCAGTCATCGGGCCCGAGCTGCTGGCTGTGGTCGATCCCGGCGTGGTCGCGCAACACGTCGAGGGCCGCGGCCGTCGCGGGGCCCCAGTCGTTGTCGATCGGTCCAGGGTCGCATGCCAGGCCGCAAGACGCTGCGGCCCAGGCGAGCGCAGCCTGCAGCGTCGCGACGTCCGCGTGGGCAAACGCGTGCTCCGCCCATCCGGCGCGATCGCCCGCGAGGTAGAGGTGCACCGACCGGGCGCGCTCGAGCGCGAGGGCCTCGTTGTCGCCCGCCTTGCCCTCGGTGTCGGCGTGGCCGACCACGTGCAGCTCGCCCGCGCCGGCCTCCGTCAACGCTCGCCGCAGGGCTCCGCGGACGGTCGTCGGACCGTCGTCGGTCTGCGACATCGTCCCGAAGAGCAGCACCGGCCGCGCCTCGACCCACCGGTCGATCGAGACGACCTTCGCGCGGGGTCGCGTGATGACGAGGGTGTGGCGATGGTTCACCGAGAGGTCGATCGACTCGTCGGCGAGTCGGCCGACGACGACGCCTGTGGTCACCTTCGCCTCGTCTTCAGCGGGCGGTGGTGGCAACACGATGTCCGCCAGCACCCGGATCGCGTACAGCTCGTCGAGCGGGACGTTGGTGCGGACGCGTCCATCCGCGTCCGACTTGCAGCGCACCGCGAACCCACGCGTGTTCTTCACCTCGAACTGCGCGTTTGCGATCGCGACGCCGTCGTCGGTAGTGACCACGAACTCCACGAAATACTCGGTGGTCGCCTTCACGGGCTCGCGTGGCGCGAGGTCCGACAGCATCGGGACGTGGTCATAGGCCCCGTGCCCCCGTCCGCCGTCTGGAGCCCGACCGGTGAACGCTGCTCGCCGGCCGGTGGTGAGCACGCAGCACCCGCTCCCGGCGAGCAGCTCTGCTGCGCGGTCGAACTGCTCTTCCCGCGAGCGCGGCGCGCCCAGGCCGTCGAGGCGCTCCCCGGTGAGCTCACGGACGATCGCCGCGAGGCCGTCACCTTCGGCAAGGTTCTCGAGCATCCGCCGCACCTCGCTGCGCGACGGCGGCAGATCGAACGCGGGGTCGTGTACGAACACCAGCCGCTGGCCGAGGCCTACGTCGAGGATCCTGCAGTCGTCGAACATTCTGGCCCGACCAAGAGCACGGGACGGGCCAGGGGCGAGCCCGTGGGATTTCGGCGACTTGGGCCGACCGCCCAGCCGTGCGCGGAAGTCGGGCGCCGACGCGAGGAAGCAGGACGCCGCTCGGGAGGCGAGCGCACCCTCGTCGATCCGGGTCACGGCGCCCCCGCGATCGGCAGCAGCAGCGGAACGCTCTGGCCTTCGACCACCTCGAGCTCGACGCCCTCGGCCTCGTGCCCCTCGACGAACGCGCGGTACGGCCCGACCTCGACGTCGTCGAACGCCGCGGCGCCCTCGCCGTCGAGCATGAGCATGCGGACGACCTCGCCGTATCGAGCGAGCTTTGCCCATCGGTCCTTGGCGGCTGCCCCCGACGGCACCCACCAGGCCGTCACCATGACCGCACCGCGGCCGACCTCTGGGGTCGGCTTCGGGGCGTCCCGCGGGCCGACCTCGAGCACGAGCGACTTGCGGACGCCGGCATCGATCGCAATGCCGAACTCGTCGCGCACCGCCAGGTCGCTCGAGATGCCGTAGATCCCCGGCTCGAGGTCCTCGAACGACGCCCGCCCGTCGGAATCGGCCGTGACATCGTCGAGTCGGTCGCCGAAATCGTCGAGCAGGTACACCGTGTCGCCCTGCGACGGCACGTCGTGCGGCCCGACAACCAACACATCGATCGCGCCGCGCGACGCGTCGACGTTGGGCGTGTCGGCGACCGGCACGAGCAAGCTGCACGAGTTCACGGCGTCGCGGCCGACGATGAGCGCCTGCGTGACGGACATGTCGCGTTCGAGCGCGATATCGTAGGCGCCCTCGGGCACCTGCTCGAAGCTGCACTGCCCGTCGGCATCCGTCACCTCGCGGCCCCACGTCGGGCCGCCGGACTCGATGAGCAGCACGGCCTCACCCGACATCGCAACGGCCCCCGTGCTGCGTACTCCGACCGCGACGGTGCCCACCGCCACGATCTCGAGGGTCGCCTCCGCCAACGCCCCGCCGACGACGGTGATGCTCGCAGCCTCGGCCGCCGCGGTGGTCGCGACGTAGTACCCCTGCGCCACCGCGAAGCTCGCGACGCCAGCGGCGTTCGTGACCGCGGAAATCCCGTTGTCCCCGGCGTGCGTCAACCAGACCTCGGCGTCGGGCAACGGCAGATGATCGGCCGCGAGCACGGTGATCTCCACCGTGCCGACCGATAGGCCGGGTCCGGCGACCTCCGCCCGCAGGTGCGCCACGCCGTGGCCGCCCTCGGCGAGCGTGACGGCGTCGGTGACCTGCGTGCCGTCGATCCACACCATGGACTCGCCGGGTGGCAGCCCGCCGAACAGCGCGACGCCTTCCAGATCCGTCCACGCGCTGCCGAGCACGAAGCCGCCGTGGATCAGATGCACGAGCGCCTGCGACATGGGCGTGAGATCGGCGTAGGTCACCCGCGCCTCGAGGCTGGAGGGCATGGTCGGCGCTTTCGGCGTCGGATCGTCGCCGGGTCGCATGCTCGCGAGCACCTGCTCGTACCGCCACAGGAACTCGATCGGGTTGTAGTGCCAGACGTGCTTGCCCGCCGGCATCGCATCACCCGCGCCGGCCTTGGCCGCGTCCCACCACACGTACGGTGCGATCTGCTCCGCGTAGCCGTCGGTCGTGAACCCCTGCGTACGCAGCCGCGCGACCGTGGCGGCAACGTCGAGGCCCCACTCGCTGCGGAAGCGGCACTGCGCGCGCCGGAAGAACTCCGCCTTGCCGCTCGCGAAGAACTCGCGCACCTCCTCCGGGAGCAGCATGCGATCGCGGGCGAACCCGGGCGGCCCGTCGTACTCGATGCGATCGAAGACCTTGGCCGGGGCATCGAACGTGAGATCGTCGTCGAGATCCTCGAGCTGCTCCCACGGCTCGACCATCGGGTGCTCGGAGAAGAGCTCCCAGTGCACCTGTTCGTGCAGCTCGACGAGCCCGGTGGGGCCACGCATGGCGGCGAGGCCCGAGGCCCAAAGTGGTTGGCCTGCGTCGATGGTGACGCCGGGCATCGTGATCACCTTGGCGGCCTTGCCGTCGAGCGCCGCAGCTCGAGCCGCGAAGACGGGATCCACCGGGGGCTTGGCGTCGCTGAAGAGCGCATCGTAGGGGTCGCGCAGGCGCTTGTGCGTGTCACCGTTCTTGATCTTCTTCGACTTGGAGATCGTGCCGACCTTCACGTAGCCCGGCGGCTCGTTGGGCTTCTTTGCCTTGGGGTCGTAGTACTTGACGTGTGCGCGCTGGAACGCTGCGACGGCGGACTTCAGCGTGTCGTCGTAGATGCCGTCGATCTCACCTTGGTAGTAGTCGAAGCGGGTGAGGCGTTGCTGTACCCACGTGACGTCCGCCGGATCGCTCGGCACCCCGGGCGCGCCGACATCGGCCAGGATCCCGCGCGCGCGCTCCTCGGCGTCCCCCTCGATCTTGCGCAGGCGCTGGACCGCGACGTCTCGTTCTTCGTCGGGGGTCGGCGTCAGCGCGACCTCGCCGACCCAGGGGAAATCCGTCTTCGCCCTAGCGTCGAGCTGCCGCGGCGCGAGGTGCATGAACAGGCTGTAGATGGTGCGCTTGGGATCCAGCTCGGTTGGATCGGGCGTCGCCGGACCATCCTTGGACGGATCATCCTTGGCCGGATCATCCGTTGCGGGGTCGGGTGGCGGCGGCTCCGGCTGCGCGGCGAACAGCGCGGTCCAGGTCTTGGCGCCGACGGTCATCACGCCATCGGGCCAAAGCTTGCCGGCCTTCTTGTAGGGGTACCCCATCGTCGCCTGGAACGCCTCGATCGCGGCGATGAACTCGGCGTCGGCGGTCGGCTCGTCGAGCGCAGCCGGGTCGACGGGCACGTAGAACGGTCCGCCGGTCGCTTCGCGGAGCGCGTGCTTCGCCGTGGTGACGTCGTCGGGGTGGTTGGTGGCTTCGCGGCCGACCGACGGGGTCTCGGGCTTCGGCGCCGGCGTGCCCTTGGGCTTCTTCTTCTTGCCGGCAAACAGCTCGCCGCACGTCTTCTCGAGCGCGATGCGGGTCTGGCCCCCGGGCGTCACGTAGCCCTCGGCGTCCTTGGGGTGGTGCTTGAAGTACTTCACGTGCGCGAGCTGGAAGGCGCGGATCGCTGCGCGCAGCTCGGGCGTGTAGGTCGAGTCGACGGTGACGGCGGAGATCGTGGCGGCGCCACCGGCCCCGGCGATCTCGGGGTGGGCCAGTTCGTACTCGCGGAATCGGACGAGGCGACGCTGCACCCACGCGATGTCGTCGGGGTTGCTCGAGGGGGGCGAGGCGGACTCGGCGAGGGGGTAGCCGACCTGCGCGAATTTGCCGTCGCGCTGGTGCGCTTCGGCTTCGTCCGCGGCGTCTTCGGGGGTTGGAGGGATGATCGGGCGCCACTGCAGGCGACGGAACGCCTCGTCGGAGATCTCGTGGCGCAGGAGGATGAAGTTCGTGTGGCCGAAGGCGCCGAGGGCGGTGACCGGGTTGGGGTCGAGGCGCAGGGCGACGATTTCGCCGTCGAAGGGGGCGACGAGCTTCTTGCCGTACGAGCTGCGGAGGTGGACGCCGCCGTGCCAGTTGCTGTTGGAGCCGACCGGGAAGTAGCCGCCAGTCGCGTTCTCGATCTCCGCATGCAGATCGCGCGTACGCGGCTGCGTCGGACGGACGCCGTCCGGAAAATAGACATCCGTGCTGCCCCACGGCCCGAGTTCTTCGAGAATCCGATTGGGGTCGATCCGCGGGAACCGGCCTTCGGTTTGGCCGAGCACCGTCTCGTCACCCAACGATAGTGGCAGCCGCTCGTAAGAACACTCGAAGTGCAGGTGCGGATGCAAGCTCCCGGCGCTGCCACTGTGTCCGACCGTCGCGATCACCTGTCGTTCCACCACCCGATCCTTGAGCTTGACATGCACCTCGTCGCAGTGGCCGTAGAGTGTCCAGATATCTTTGCTGCGGTGCTTCCCCTTAATCACGACGACGCGACCGTAGCTCTTCGGACTATCCTCGGTCACGACGCGGACAACCTCGCCGGCTATGACGGCAACGATGGGCTGCCCGGTCTTTCTTCCGATATCGATTCCTTGATGGTAGTGCCAACTTGTGGCGCTGCGCCGGAAGCGAGGGTACAGATAAGCCCCTTTCACGCATCCCTTGTTGAGGTTCGGACAGCCGAAATGCTGGCCTTCCCCGATCTTGAAGCGCGCGAAAGCCTCGGCGCAGACTCGCTCGCCACTGGCGCCGGGGCGAAGATCGACGCAGTCCAGCGGTGGTCGTGGCTCGATCTGATGCTGCCGCTCCGCCTCGGTCGTGGCGTCCGGATGCGGCAGTACGGGCAGCCTGTAGACGGTCATCGATCAATATCTCCAAGCCTCGACACGCCGAGGTCCCGGGCACAACGAAACGTCACCATGATATCTCGCTTGTCGGCCTCGGCGCACCCACCGGGGTCCCAAGCGGCGTATCCGCTGCCGCGCACGGGTCGGTCGTACGTTCTGCATTCATTGTGTCCCGCGCGGAGCGGCGGATTCACAACCCACTCATCGAAGTGCATGAAGTCACACACACCCTGTGCTGTAGTGTCGGCGGGAATCTTGCAAACCGCCGGATTTCGCGCACTCCACACATCCGTACCGTAACCGCCGTGACTCACCGAGCATGCACTTTCGTACTTGCCTGGGGCGCAGTCCCTGTCACCTTGGCCGCTACGCGCCGCGTACTCCCACTCATCGCTCGTGGGAAAACGCTTTCCGACCCAGTTGCAGTACTTCGCGGCCTCCGTGTAGCTGACACAGTTCACAGGAAAATCCGCACGGCCCGGGCGGGGCGCACGCGTCCATCCCGGTCGCCGGGGTTCGTCAGGGACCCTGGTGATTGCGGCGCAGTGGCTTTCGTCCTCGGACATCCCCAGATAGTACTCTTGCTGCTTGCAAGCGCCGTCGTTCCAGCACGCCTCGAACTGCGCCGCCGTCACCGGATGTCGGTCGATCTCGAAGGGTTGCAACACCACCTCGCGCTGTGGAACCGGGCTCCACGTCCCGTCATCCTCGTCGGTATCGGTGCGCCTGTTGAACGCCTCGATGTCCTCCAGTGTCTGCGTGCGCATGCCCATCGTGAAGGGGCCGCCCGGCAGCCGGACCATGTCGGGCCCCGGGGCCAGCACGATCTTGCGCCCCAGCGTCTTCGGCCCAACCATCGGGATGTCCTCCCAGTACCCGCCGACCGCCGGATTCCCGCTCGTCACGATGATGCGCTGCGAGCAAGCCAGGAGCTTCACCCATCCGTCGGCCGGGATCGCGTGCTCGCTCTCCCCGACCGACTTCTGATCGTGGAAGCGCCCGATCTTGAGTTTCGGGGCGAGCGGTTCGCCGTGGAGCGACGAGATCGCGAGGTGGAGGTCCGTCACCGCGAGCAGCGTGAACGCCTCGATGGTCACGGTCGTGGTCTCGTCGGCGACGACCACGAACTTCGCGCTGGCGTGTCGCTCGCACGAGTGGCTCGCCGCGACCTCGTGCTCGCCCGGCGGGAGCTCGATCGGCTCCGCGGGATTGACCCCGAGGTCCTTGCCGTCCACGGCGACCGACATCCCGAGCGGCAGATCGAACGCGAGGTACGCGGGCGCGATCGGTTCCTTGGGCGGCGGCATTTCGTCGAGGCCCAGGCGGCCGCGCATCTCGTCGACGAGCTCGACGCAGGCCGGCAGCGCGACGGCGGTCGCGAGCAGAAGGAGTCCAGCGATTCTGCTTCTACTCGGTCGACCCACTCGGCTAGCAGCTCGGAACATGCGGCACCTCCACGCGGATCACGTTGTGAATCTCGGCCGGGAGCTGGATCGCACTACCGCCGGGCCGCGTGTGTCCAGTCTCGCCGTTGGCCGGGCGCACGACCGCGGACAAACCGTGAGCCGCGACCGCGTCGGCCGGCAGCCACGCCCGGCAGGCGCGCTTGGGCCCCGGCAACGCCTCGACCCGCAGGCGCGCGTCCGCATCGAGCTTGCGTCGCACGATCTCGCCGTCGGGGAGCTCCAGCTCGACCGCGACGCCGGAGAACGGCCGCCACCACGGATCGACGAACTGCACCTCGAGCCACGGCGGCACGACGATCGCGGCTTCGCGCGGGATAACGAGTATGTGTCGACGGTTGACCGAGATCTCGAGCGAGTCGTCCTCGCGGCCGCCGAACGCGACCCCATGGGTCGGCTTGGCCTCGCCGTCGGCGGGAAGCGGCGGCAACGCCACGTCGGCGAGCAGCCGGATCGCGTAGAGTTCGTCGAGCGGTACGACGGTCCGCACCCGACCGCGCGCGTCCGACTTGCAACGCGTCGCGAAGCCGCGTCGGTTCTTCACCTCGAACTGCGCGTCGGCGATCGCTACGCCGTCGTCCGTCGTGACGACGAACTCCACGAAGAAGTCGGCGGCCCGCGGCGTTGGCTCGCGCGGTGCGAGGTCGGACAGCATGGGGATGTGGCGGTCCTCTGCTCGCGCGCGTCCTGTGTGAGGGGCCCGCCCGGTGAACGACCGCCGCGAGTCGTTGGTGAGCACCCGGCAGCCACTGTGCGCGAGCAGGTCGGCGGCGCGGTCGAGCCGGTCCTCGCGCGACTCGACTCCACTCCAGTCGTCGAGCCGCTCCCCCGTGAGCTCGCGGACGACGGTCGAAAGGTCGTCGAGGTCACGGAGGTCCTCGAACATTCGACGCAGTTCGCTCCGCGACGGTGGAAGGTTGATCGCCTGGCCGCGGACGAACACCAGCTGCTCGCCCAGGCGGACATCCACGATGATGCAGTCGTCGAACATTGCGTCCCGACCAAGAGCACGGGCCGGGCCACGGGTACGTCGGTGGGATTTCGCTGACTTGGGGGCGCGCGCGGGGGTCCCCGAGCTCGCCCGCAAGAACGTACCTTCCCGAACCCGGAAGTCGGGCACCAGCCGAGGGGCGGGCAGAAGTCGGAGGGCGGGGCTCATGGGCGAGGTCGGGGCTGCGCGTCTAGAGAGGATTGCCGAGCGGCCCACCCGAAGGTGGAACCCTTCGCCCTGCGGGCAGGAGGAGGTGAGCCCGGAGGGAGAAGAGGAGCAGGACCACCCGCGGGCGGGCGCTCGGCACGGAAGCGAGCAGAACTCGGAGGCTCGTCAGGGGACGTCGGCACCGGCCACGTCCGCGGTCCCGGCTTCGGTCGGGCGAGGCTCGCCGTCGATGTCGACCAACGGGTCCCCGGCTTGCCACTGCGCTGTGGTGAGAACGTCCGGCGGCGCCATGCCCGTGAGCGAGAAGTTGCCAGTGCCAAAGCCCGCGAACCAGTTGGTGTTCATGTCGCCGAGGTCGTCCTCGGTGAGGCTGGTGGCGAAGCTGTCCGTCGTGCACGCGACCGCCGGGTCGTCAGTCCGCGCGACGACGAGGGAGTTCCGTACGTGGACCATGCCCGTGCCGCTGCACCGCAGCCCAGCCGCGTTGCCGAAGCCGGCGGCCAGGGTGCTATAGAGGATGTCGACCGAGGCGCCCACCGCCTCGACGGCGGACACGTCGCTCACGTCCCCGCCCACGAA
Organism: Nannocystaceae bacterium; assembly: GCA_044344875.1. GTDB lineage: Bacteria > Myxococcota_A > Polyangia > Nannocystales > Nannocystaceae > Xiheibacterium. The sequence goes on along the minus strand of JBIJCC010000129.1, from coordinate 2,079 downwards.
GCAGTTGCGGATGTGGCCGGCTGCCGCGTTGCTCAGCAGGATGCCGCCGCCCGTGTTGCCGACCACCTGCGTACGGTCGAGGTACAGCGTCGCCCCGTCCGCCGTGATGCCCGGGTTGGCACCGTTGAGGTTGCCGGTGACGCGCAGCGACTGCACGTACACCTCGGCCCCATCTTCGACCCGCAGCGTCGGCGCCGCGTCCATCGTGTTCACCCACTGCGGCACCATCTCATCGTCATCTGCGAGCAGCGCGTAGGCCGTGCCCGCACCCGCGATCGTGACGGCACCGTTGTAGTCCGGTCCGTCGTGGATGCGCAGCACCACCTCCCCGCCCTCGCCGAGGTCCGTCACCGCAGCCTCGATGCTCGCGTACGTCTGCCCCGAGCCCACGTCGTACACCTCGGCTTCATCGAAGCACCCGCCCGTCTCGATGCGGCACGCGCTCGCGGGGCACTGCTCGTGGAAATCACACCCCTCGCACTCGTTGACGGCGTTGCAGATGGGCGTCACGCCCTCGCACGCGCCGGCGTTGCTCGGGGTGCACGCGACACACCGACCGTCGTCGTTGCACGCCGGTGCGCTCGGGCCCTTCGCGAGGCACTCCGCATCGTCCGTGCACGGGACACACGCCGTGTCCACGCAGATGGGGTTCGCGGGGTCGATGCACTCGGTCGACATCTCGCAAGCGCCACCGCTCGTGGTCGTCGAACTCGCGCTGTCCGTCTCACTCCCGCTCGCGCTCATCGACCCTGCCGTCGTGGGCCCCCCGGTCGGCTCACTCGTCGCCTCCGTGCCTGTCGCGGACACCGACGAGCTCGACCCGTCCGTGCTGCCGTACGCCGCTTCGTCCACGTCGTCGCTGCACGCGCCCACGGTCGACCACACGGCGCTGGCCAACACTCCGAGGATGCTGGTGCGTGTCGTCGTCATGGCACGTCCGCGCCTGCCACGTCCGGGCCCGGTTCGGTCGGGCGAGGCTCGCCGTCGATGTCGACCAACGGGTCCCCGGCTTGCCACTGCGCCGCCGTGAGGACCGCGGCCGGCGGGTTGTTGAGGTGGAAGTCGCCCATCATGTAGCTCGTGAACCACGTGTCCTGATTCCCGGAGGTGAGCGCGCCGAGTTGGACGTTGCCTTCCCCGGGGTACGCAAGTTCGAGCGCGGAGTACGTGATCGCAGCCGGGCACGCGATGTCCGGGTCTCCGCCCGTCGCTCGCGACACAATGATGCTGTTGCGCGCCTCCACGCCCGCATCGCACGTCAGCGCCGGCGACGTGTCGAGGACGCCGACGAGGGTCGAGTACAGGATCTCGGCTGTCGAACCATCGCTCGTTACCGCCGCGAAGCCATCCGCGCCACGCACGAAGCAGTTGCGGATGTGGCCGGCTGCCGCGTTGCTCAGCAGGATGCCGCCGCCCGTGTTGCCGACCACCTGCGTACGGTCGAGGTACAGCGTCGCTCCGTCCGCAGTGATGCCTGGGTTGGCTCCGTTGCCGTTCAGCGTGAGCGTCAGCGACTGCACGTACACCTCGGCCCCATCTTCGACCCGCAGCGTCGGCGCCGCGTCCATCGTGTTCACCCACTGCGGCACCATCTCATCGTCATCTGCGAGCAGCGCGTAGGCCGTGCCCGCACCCGCGATGGTGACCGCCTCATCGTAGGACGCGCCGTCATGGATGCGCAGGACCACCTCACCTCCCTCCCCCAGGTCCGCCACCGCAGCCTCGATGCTCGCGTACGTCTGCCCCGCCCCCACGTCGTACACCTCGGCTTCATCGAAGCACCCGCCCGTCTCGATGCGGCATGCGCTCGCCGGGCACTGCTCGTGAAAGTCGCACCCCTCGCACTCGTTGACCGCGTTGCAGATGGGCGTCACGCCCTCGCATGCGCCCGCATTGCTCGGCGTGCACGCAACGCATCGACCCTCGTCACTGCACGCCGGCGCGCCCGGGCCCTTCGCGAGGCACTCCGCATCGTCCGAACACGGCACGCACGCCATGTCCACGCAAATCGGGCTCGCCGGGTCGATGCACTCCGCCGACATCTCGCAAGCACCACCGCTCGTCGTCGTCGAGCTCGCG
>JBIJCC010000037.1:0-82084 GCA_044344875.1 Nannocystaceae bacterium | reverse complement strand
TGCGGCGTCCGCCGAAGGAGGTCTGGATCAACAAGCCCACCAACGAACCGAACGCCCATCCTCAACCCACGCCAGTCATCCACTGAACTCCGAACCAACTGGCTTCAAACTTGTTGACACGTTCCGGAACATGACCACCGCTTCGCGACAATCACACCGGGGCATCGGGCAGAAGACCTCCTCGGCCAACGTGCTCCACGGGTCTCGCGCGTCCGGTGGGTACACGTCCGGGCGCGCCCATGCGGCGGCCGTTTGCCAGCTGGCGAGGGATCCGGGCTCCCAGTCGGGGGAGTCGCGGACGCACGATGTCACCGCGTCGGGATCGTTGCCGCGAGCCCGCAGCGACCCCGCCCACAGCGCGTCGAGCAGCTCGCCGTCGAGGGCGTCACGCAGCCTCCCTGCCACGATGCTCGTGATCTCCACGCCCGGAACCCCGCTCTCGATGCGACCGCTGAACAGGTCGATCCACACCGGCTCGCGCAGCTCGCCGTCGTCCGTACGCCCAGCCGCCCGTGCATCGCCCTGCCAGCGCAGCGCCACGCCGGCGGAACCTTCCCGCTCGACGAGATCGACGAGCCTGTCGTCGATGGGTCGGGCGCGCAGCAACATCCTCCGGGGGTTGGGCAGCGACGCCGCCACGTCGAGCTCGAGCAGCACACCCGTCGCTCGACCGGTCAAGAGCGGACGCGGATTGGTCCACACCAACGCCGCGCGGCGGCCCCATTGCACGCGACAATCCGGATCGGCTTCGAGTAGCGGCACCCCCTGGGACACGGGGTCGACAGTACCAGCCCGAGGCGCTGCGCACCCCTCCCCTCGCCCCGTGCGTCGCGTTCGCGTCCGCGCGCGCCGACCCGCCCCGCCCGCCGCCGAACACCATTCCACTCCACCCGCCCCACGCCACCGAGAGTCGCGTCTACGATCCCATCCATGCCGCAAGGACGCGACCGCATCTTCGTGTTCCCGCCGTACTACTCCGAGGGCGCCAAGCTCGACTACCGCACCCTCGGCGTGCAGTTCTGGGTCACCGACCAGATGATCAACATGGGCCTCGAGCCGATCTCCGCGCTGCCCCTCGCGCCCACGGACGACGGCTCGCCGACGACGCAGCTCGCCGCGGCGCCGCCACCCGGCGACGACGAGATCCGCGAGACCCTGCTCGCACAGCAGTCGCGCTATGGCCTGCTCATGACCTTCGCGATCCTCGGCGAGACGCCCCACCTCGCCGTCGCCCGGCTCTACGAGGCGCGGCGCGGGCACCCGCTACGCGGCCTGGCCCGGTTCGCCTTCGATGGCGACACCCATCAGCTCGCCGTCGCGGCGCATCGCCTGTTCGTCGAGACCTGCACGCGGCTCGGCGCCACCTTCAAGCCCCACGCCTGGTCCGATCTCTTCGGCACCGCCGACCCCGTCGTCGCATCGAACTACCTCACCGCGCTCGGTTGTTTCTCCGCGTGCGATCACGGCGTCCCGCTCCGCGAGGCGCACAAGGCCCTGCAAGCCGCGCTCTCGTGCATCGCCACCGGCATGCCGGCGGCGATCGGGCTGCTGCCACACCTCGTCGGCGCGCTGCGGGACACCGGCTCGGCCGAGCCCGCGATGCTCGAGGCGGCGCTGACGGCCGCCGTGCCCCTAGTCGACGTCGTCCCCGACGCGTGGCGCCCGATGCTCGAGCGCTACAAGGTCCCGTTTGCCCCGGTCGGGCCGCTGAACTGACGCGGCCCGGCTCGGGGGACTCCCGGGACGTCCGCCGCCGAGACCACGCCGTCCATTCGGACATCCCGGGACATCCCCAACCGACCCGTCGCCTCGGTTTGCGACATCCCGGGACATCCCAACCGACCCGACGCTGTCCGTTCGGACATCCCGGGACATCCCCAACCGACCCGTCGCCTCGGTTTGCGACATCCCCGGACATCCCCAACCGACCCGTCGCCTCGGTTTGAGACATCCCGGGACATCTCCAACCGACCCATCACCTCGGTTTGCGACATCCCGGGACATCCCTGACCGAGGTTGCACCTCGATCCAGGACATCCCGGGACGTCTGCGGCGGGCACCCGGCGCCGCCGCCGCGTCCGGCCACGCGCACCTACGCGTCGTCCGCCTCGGGCACCGGCGTCGTCGGCGTCACCGTCGGCGCCGTCGCGCCGGTGTCCGCCGGCGCCCGCGAGGTGGCGCGGCGCGCCTGGGCCTCGCGGAGCTCGTCGATCGGTCGCAGCGCCGCCCGGGCGATCCCTGCGAGCTCCGGATCCGCGTGGGCGGCCGCGACGACCTGCAGCGCGTACCCGACGATCGCCTGCTGCACGGTGCGCAGCGGCTCGAGCAGGTTGGGCCCGACGGTGGTCTCGCCGCGCGCCGTGGTGATGCCGAGCACGCGCCCGTAGTTCGCGTGGGCCTCGCGGAGCTCGGCGAGCACGAAGTCGCCGACGAGCGACGTGAGGAGCCCTTGCACCTCCTCGTCCGCGATCTGCCCGAGGCGCTGCTCGCTCTCCGCCCACTCGCGCTCGAACGGCAGCTTGAGGAAGTCGAGCCCGGTCGGGAACAGCCGCGCGTAGAGCTGCGCCGCCTGCTTGGACTGCGCCAAGGTGCTGGGCAACGCGGCGAGCGACTCGAGCCGCACGCCGACCGCCGCCCAGACCCGATCGAGTCGCTGATCCGCGGGGCGTCGATCCTCCTCCGTCACGAGCTCGGCCTGACGCTGGGTCGACCAGTCCTTCTGCAGCGCGATCACGGTCTGTCGCAGCTGCTTGAGCGCGCGCTTGGGTGCGGGCGGGAGCTGCTTGCCGGCGGCGGTCACCAACGCGATGCCGAGCGCGACGCCGCCGGGCACGTCGACGACCGGCGGACGCAGGTAACGGGTGGGATCGAGGGATGCGAGGGTTTCGTTGTTGGCACTTGCCATGGCGCGGATCGAAGCACGGGGCACCTCGAGCCGCGCGATGGCGATGGGGAACGGTGTTTGCGTCGGACGGGAATGTCGTTCCGGATCCCCTGGACCACGGGGACAGGGAATCCGTTGCGTCCGCGTCACACGGATCCGATCCGTCACACGCGTCGCATCCGTCAAGCGCGTCCCATCAGGCAGCGCGGTAGCGCGTGCCCTTGGCGACACCCGACTTCTTCACCTTCTTCGCGGCGATGAGCCGCTCGACCGCGGCACGGAACTGCTCCGGTGTGCCGCCGGTCTTCGTGCGGATCGCGACCGAGCCGACGGGCTCGGGGGCGGCGGTGATCTCGACGAGGATCGCGGCGTCGTACTCCGCAGCGGCCGGCGTGGGCGCGGAGGCGATGACGCGGGGAGTCGACGACCTGCGTCGCGCGCTGGAGGTGCGCGCGGCTGCGGGCGCGGTCGTGGTCGCGGTGTCGCTGGTGCGGTGCTCGAGCGCGGCGGCGAGCTGCTGCAGCGTGATGCCGCGGGCGAGGACACCGATGGAGGGATCGGCCAGGAGCTGGGCGAGCGTGGTCTCGGGGGCCTTGTCGACGAGGAGTCGGAGGATCGCTGGGATGGCGGAGTCGGAGAAGGAAAGCGCCTTGGGCATGCAGGCGGAGCATCGGCGAGGTTGGGGGGAAGGGGCAAGCGGGTGGACGGTCGGTGGCCGCGCCGGGACGGCTTGGGTATGCTGCCTGACCATGGCGGCCACGGATCGATTGCGCCTCGTTTCGGTGGGCATTCGTGGCGTCCGCACCCTCGCGGACGTCGAACTCGACCTCGGGCCGATGACCGTGCTCATTGGGACGAACGGCAGCGGCAAGAGCACGATCCTCGAGTGCCTCGAGCTGCTGCGTCGGACTCCGGGCTCCGGCTTCCTCGAGGACTTCCACGTCGTGCACGGCGGTGCGCCGCGGCTGCTGCGACACGGGGCGCAGCGCATCGAGCTTCGGGCCAGGCTCGAGGACCCAGCGGGCGGCGCGAGGTACTCCTATCGAATCGCGGTGCTCGCCGGCCGCATCCACGTCGAGTCCCTCGAGATCCGCGAAAACGGAGGCGCGCCGCGCAAGCTCTTCGACCGCGACGCGGGCGGGCGCATACAGCTGCAGACGGGCAGCGGGGAGCTCTCGGACGCGCCCTCCCTCGTGAACGACCGCACGATCCTCGCGCAGACTCAGTGGAACGCCGACCCCGGGATCGCGCAGGTCGCGGCGGCGCTCGCCGGGATCGACGTGCACGTGGGATTCGACGTGCTGGTCCCCTGGGTCGCGACCGGACAACACGCGCGCATCTCGGCGCGCTCGCCCGTGATCGTGCGCCCGGCGGACCGAGTCGGCCTCCTGGGTTCGAACCTCCCCAACGTGTTCCAAGCCCTGCGCAACCGCGGCGACGATGCCTGGCAAGACACGATGTCGCTCGTGCGCCTCGGGCTCGGCGACTGGGTCGACTCGGTGGTGCTCACGCCCACGGCGGATGGAGGCAGCATCGCGCTCGCGATCAAGGCGCGCGGGATGGACGGCACGATCCCCGCCGTCTCGCTGTCCGACGGCCAGCTGGCCTACCTCGCGTTCGTCGCCCTGGTGAAATCCTCGGCGGACCGCACCCTGCTGGCGATCGACGAGCCCGAGCTGCACCTGCACCCGGAGATGGCCGCGCGGGTGTTCGATTCGCTGGTCGGGCTGTCACGGACGACCCCGGTCGTGATCGCGACCCACAGCCGGCGGTTGCTGGACCAGCTCGAGGATCCCGCCGCGGCGACCGTGGTGTGCTCGGTGGAGCCGGGGTTTCCCCAGACGACGGTGCTACGGACGAAGGATCAGAGAGCTTTGGAGCGCGGGTTCAGCGAAGACAGACCCAGACCCGCCAACGTGTGAGTTAGGCACCGAAGCCATCTTCTGGTCGTCGGCGATTTCTACCCCACAGGCGCATAAGGTCGTGGTATGGTCCAAGCGAAGGTGACCGATGCTGAAGACATCGGCCACCAAGCCCGTGTGGCGAAACGGCAAACGCACCTGATTTCCAATCAGGCGTCGGTCAGACATGCGGGTTCGAGTCCCGCCACGGGCACCGACAGACTACCGCGCTTATCCCTAATGGTCAACCGCGCCTCTTGCGCCGCCTCGGCCCCATTGCAGCTGCGCGTGTGGCGTCCGGAGGCAATCCGGTCAGCTTTCCGGGCGGTCTCAGAGGCTGCGGGGGACCTCTCATCATGTCGTCCGCTCGCGTCATTCTGATCGGGGCTCTTGGCTTCGCAGGTCTCTCCGCTGCACAGGCGCGCTCGATCTTACTTAGATCATCGATAGTCAAACGCTTTGCACTGCCAAGCGTGATCCAGCAATGTGATCCGGAAAGCACCGCGCATTGCGGCCGCGGCGTCCGTTAGGTCCGGCGTGGGTATTCAGCGGAGCGCAACGAGCGAAAGTCGATCAAATGGCCAGCATTTCAGCCTTGACCGAATCAGCTTCGAGACAGCTCGCCGCCGCCCTGCAAGCCCCCTCGGCCTTCCCATGGCAGCTGGCGCTCCTCGAGCGCATGCTCGCCGGCGACCTCCCCCGCGCGCTCGACATCCCGACCGGCCTCGGCAAGACCGCCGTCATCGCGATCTGGCTCATCGCCCGCGCTGCCGGAGCCCCCCTGCCCCGCCGGCTCGTCTACGTCGTCGACCGCCGCGCAGTCGTCGACCAGGCCACCCAGGTCGCCGAGACCCTCCGCGCCTTCGTCGAGAAGGACCCTGCGCTGAAGACCGCCCTCGGCCTCGAGACCCCGCTGCCGATCTCCACCCTGCGCGGCAAGTTCATCGACAACCGCGCTTGGCTCACCGATCCGAGCGCGCCCGCGATCGTTCTGGGCACCATCGACATGATCGGCTCGCGCATCCTGTTCGAAGGCTACGGCGTGTCTCGGCGGATGCGCCCCTACCACGCGGGCCTGCTCGGCGCCGACACCCTCGTCGTCCTCGACGAAGCGCACCTGGTTCCACCCTTCGAACGGCTGCTCGAGTCCATCGCAGCGGCGCCCGATCGCGGCGGAGATCCCTCCGATCGCGCCGCGACCTCTCCCTTCGCTCCTACTGCACCAGAACTCGCCGCGCTCGTCCCACGCCTCCACCTGATGGCGCTGTCCGCAACCGGTCGGCACCAACACGACACCCTCGCCTTGGGAGACGACGATCGTGCGCACCCGATCGTCGCCCGTCGCCTGGCGGCGACGAAGCGCCTGGTCATCCGCGAACAGGTATCCACCCGCGACCTCCCTGCCCGCCTCGCGGACGAGGCATGGGCCGTGTCCAGCAACGGCGCCAAACCCATCCGGTGCATCGTCTTCTGCAACCTGCGCGAGCACGCCCAGGAGGTGCACGACCTCCTGCGCAAGCGCGCCCCGGCCGACGCGATCGACGTCGAGCTCTTCGTCGGCGCGCGCCGCATCTGGGAGCGTGAAGACGCGGCCCGTTGGCTCGAGAAGCGTGGCTTCCTCGCCGGCACCCAATCCGCCCCGGACAAACCCGCGTTCGTGATCGCCACCTCGGCGGGCGAAGTCGGGGTCGACCTCGACGCCGACCACATGGTGTCCGACCTCGTGGCGTGGGAGCGCATGGTCCAACGGCTCGGCCGTGTGAACCGTCGCGGAGATGGCGATGCCCACGTGATCGTCATCCCCGCGGAGTCCGACGAGGAGACGATCGCCGCACGCCTCGCGGCCACGCAGGCGGTGCTGGCCGAGCTCCCCCGCATCGACGCCGAGGGCCTCGACGCCAGCCCGGGCGCCCTGACCGAGCTGAGGGCGCGGACCCGGAGCGACGAGCGACTCCGCGACGAGGTCGAGCGCGCGTCGAGCCCAGCCCCGTTGCATCCCCCGTTGAGTCGGCCGCTCGTCGACGCGTGGTCGCTGACTTCGATGGAGACCCACACTGGCCGCCCCGATATCGCGCCCTGGCTCCGGGGGTGGATCGAGGAGGAAGCGCCGCAGACGACCATCGTCTGGCGCGAGCACCTCCCGCTCGATGCCTCGGGCGAGTTCCTGGGCGAGCGCGAGCTCGCGCTGTTCCGCGACGCCGCCGACCCCCACCTCGCCGAGCGCCTCGACACGGAGACCTGGCGAGCGGCAGCCTGGCTCGCGGAGCGACTGACCGCGGCGACGAAGGCCACGAAACTCGGCGACGAGACCACCGAGGCCGACGAGGCCGCCGAGGCCGACGAGCCCGATGCGCCCGATGAGCCCACCCCGCGGAACCACAAGGCCGTGCGTCCCGACGAGATCGTCGCGCTTCTCCTCGACGGCTCGCGCCGCTCTCCGCGACGCCTCTGTGCCCGCGACATCGCAACCAAGGAGAAGCGCGCCGAACTGGTGGACGATCTCGCAGGCGCCCTCCTGCTCGTCGACCGACGCCTCGGCGGCCTGTCCCAGGGCCTCCTCGACGAGGATCAGGACGACCTCGCCGACGATGTCACCATGCTTCGCCTCGACGACGGCACGCCCGCCGTGCCCTTCCGGATCCGACGCGCCACCGACGAAGCCGACGAGCGCGACGCCGACTGGCGAAGCGAAGCCCGGATCGCCATCGCCCACACCGCGGACGGCAACGAATCCGCGTGGCTCGTGATCGAGAGCCACAGCTCCGCCGCCGCGGAATCCGAAGACGGGCGCTCCGTCGGCGCGAAGCGGGCCCAGGAGCTCGATGAGCACGAGGACTGGGCAGAGCGAGCGGCCAGACGCATCGCGGGTGCGCTCGGTCTCCCGGCCCCGTACGTGGGCATGTTGGCGCTCGCGGCACGGCTGCACGACGAGGGGAAGCGCTCCAAGCGGTGGCAGCAGGCCTTCCGCGCACCGCCCGATGGCAAGGTCTACGGCAAGACGATCAGTCGACCGAATCTCCAGCTCCTCGGTCGCTACCGACACGAGCTCGGCTCGCTACCATACGCGGAGCGTGATCCACGGGTTCGCGATCTCGACCCCGAACTGCAGGATCTACTTCTGCATCTCATCGCCGCGCATCACGGCAACGCCCGGCCGCTGCTGCGGACGGACGGCGCGGACGAGCCACCGAGCGTGCTCGAGGCGCGCGCGCAGGACATCGCGCTGCGGTTCTTCCGCCAGCAGAAGCGCTGGGGGCCCTGGGGCCTGGCCTGGTGGGAGGCGCTGCTGCGCGCCGCCGACCAGCTGGCGTCGCGGCAGAACGACGAAGGGGGCGCACCGCATGGCTGAGGCATCCATCCCGGTCGACCTGTTCAACCCGGGCCAGGTGTTCGCTTGCCTCGGCTTCGTCGAGGCGGCCGACGTGCTCCTCGGCGACGCCGAAGGGGCGTTCGATTGGAGCGATGAAGGCGACGTTCGATTTCTCATCCGCGCACGAGGCGATGCGTCGCCCGTCGTGCGGGTGCTCGAGTTCCTGTCGCGCGCTGAGGCGTCGGGTGAGGCGCCCGAGGGCAGCAAGAGTAAGGACGGCTGGAAGGCGGATTGGGGGGCATTGCGGTTCATCCCCCGGAGCGATGGCTATCCGTTCCCGGATCCACTGAAGCCAGCCAACGTCGTTTGCCTTCTCCGTGATGGCCCCGACTACCTCCGAATCGCGTACTGGGGCGAAGGGACCCGCATCGGCCGGGACAACGTAAAATTTTGGGGCGGGGCTGGTGGCTACCCCGGAGCGGCGTTGGCTCGTGATGCGCTCGAACTCATCCGCGAAGCCGCCGTGGGTGCCGCGCGAAATCCGTTCGAGCTTGGGCGGCCGCAGGGTAGCAGTTTTCGGCTCGATTGGCGCCGCGACTACATTCCGATCGACGCCGGGTTCTCGCTGAACAGGCACGGAGACAAGATCGTCACCGTCGGGTTCCCGATCGTCGAGTTGCTCGGCGCGATCGGCCTGAGTCACGCACGCCCGCGCCGCATGAGCCGCCGCGACAAACTCGACTACGTCTATGGAGTCGCCGCGCGAGGCCAACACCCTGATTCTGCGTGGCTCCCACCGGCGCTGCTTCGTCTCGCCCTGGGAGGCGAAGCGCTCCCGTTCCCCACCCGACACTTCCGCATGCTCCTGGGCTGGCCCGGGCAAGAGGGCCAGGCCCGCGCGATCACGACCGTCACGGAGGAGACCCGACAATGACCACGCTCAGCGAAGATACAGTCAACAGCTGGACCGATCCCAAAGGCCCGGTTGCCCTCGTCCTGAAGGAGCAGCTCACGCCAGTCGAGGGCGATGGCGGCGTCTTCTTCCCGCCGACCTACGCGACCGACAAGGAGCCCTACAACATCGACACCCTCGCAGATGGCACGAGGGTGGTCACGGTGGACAGCGTCGGCTCCCAGGCGAATCGCATGGAACCGATCTTCAGAGGCGGTGCCGACGGCGATGCGATCGCGAGCGCCCTCGTGCCGCAGATCTCGATCAGAATCGCGGACGGCAAGAGCGTCTCGGTACTTGAGGCCGGCCACCGTCTTGGTGACGCGCTCGTGCGCGCCTCTTCCCTCAAGGACGCCGCCCGCGCGGCGTTCGATGCGTTCCTCGCGACGGGCGATTCGACTGCCATCGCGAAGCTGGGCCCGACCTCCATCGTCTTCGGCGTCTGGGATTCGCGCGACACGCAGGCCAAGCTGCCCCGCGTCGTGCAGGCGGTGATCCGGGCGTGGGACGTCGACGTTCTCCACCGCTCGGCGCAGTACGGGCCGCCCATCGACTACGCAGCCCTGGATATCTTCTCGGAGGAGGAGAAGCAGAAGTCCGAGAACGATCCGAAGAGCCCACTCGCCAAGCGCGGCTTCGTCCCGGTCCCGTCGACAGGCGCCCATGGCGGTGTCGTCGCGCGCGGGCCCATCGTCCGAGACGTCACGATCAACCTCGTCGCCCTGCGTCGCCTCCACGCGAAGGAGAACGTCGACGCGCTGCGTCGGTACATCCTTGGTCTCTGCTTGGTCGCGGCGACCGAGCCGCTCGACGGCTTCCTCCGCCAGGGCTGCCTGCTCGTGCCGAAGGACCCTGAACCCAAGTGGATCGAGGTCGCGCGCACAGGCACGCGTACCCACGTGCCGCTGACGAGCGACACCGCGCGCACCCTCGCGACGAAGTGGGCGAAGGCATTCGGCGTCGGCCCGGATGCCGTGTACGACTTCGACAAGGCGCTCGCCAAGGCCGACCTCACGGACAAGGACGGCAAGGAAGGAAAGAAGCCGGCCAAGGGCAAAAAGGCGGGGGGCTGACCATGGGCCAGCACCTGGTGCTGACCGTCCGCCTGCACGACACGCGGTACCACGGCGCGCCGACCTCCGAGTGGCCGCCCGCGCCTGGGCGTTTGTTCCAAGCGCTCGTCGCTGGCGTCGCCCGCGGGCAAGCGCTGCCGGAGCGGTTCAGCGCCGCGTTCGAGTGGCTCGAGACCCTTCCGCCCCCGATCATCGCCGCGCCCCGACAGCGTCTCGGCAGTCGCGTGGACTTCTTCGTCCCGAACAATGATGCCGACGCGGTCGGCGGTGACCCGGCGCAGGTCTCGGAGATCCGGACCAAGAAGCTCGTACAGCCGCGACTCATCGAGGGCGAACCGCGCTTCGAATACGCGTGGCCGCTCGCCGCCCACGATGACCGCGCCCAGGCGATCGTCGACGCCGCCGAATCGGTGTACCAGCTCGGCCGTGGCATCGACATGGCTTGGGCCGTTGGGGAGGTGGTCGACGACGAAAAGCTCGATGCACGCCTCACGGCGCACCGAGGGACCGTCCATCACCCCCACGGCCGGACCGGCAGCAAGCCGCTCGCTTGCCCCGCCTCGGGTTCCCTCACGAGCCTCGTCCGCCGACACGGCGCAACGCGACTCCGCCCCGAAGGTGAAGGCAAGTCGGCGCGGCTGCTGTTCGCCAACGCGCCCAAACCTCGCTTCGTCCCGATCGCGTACACGGCGGTGCGGCATCGTCTGGTGTTCGAACTTCGAGACCGCGAGCACGACGCGAAGCTGTGGCCCTGGCCACTCGCACGAGCCGTCGCGCTGATCGAGCGCCTGCGAGACGGCGCCGCGGACCGCCTGCGACATGCGCTGCCAGACGCCTCCGAACACATCGACCGCGCCTTGATCGGTCGCAAACCAGAAGGTCGCGCACCCAGTCCAATCACCCACCGCGTACGGATCGTTCCGCTGCCGTCCATCGGGCACGAACACGTCGACCGCGCCATCCGCCGTATCGTGGTCGAGATCCCAAGTGCCTGCCCCCTTCGCCCGGACGACATCGCCTGGGCGTTCACCGGGCTCGAAACAGCCGACCCGGACACCGGCATCGTGGATCCAATCGTGCTCGTGCGAGCGACCGAGCATGACATGTTCGCGCGCTATGAATCGAGCGCTCGGCGCTGGCGATCGATCACGCCGCTCGCGCTGCCCGAGTCCGCCCAGCGCAGGAGAATCGAACCGACGAAGCGAAGGGAGGAGGCGAAGGACGGCGCGGAGCGCAGCGCAGAGCATGCCCGAGCGATCGCAGCCGTCTACACTGCCCTGCGACACGCGGGCCTCCACGCGACCGTGACCGACGTGCAGGTGCAACGCGAGCCCTTCGAGGCCCGGGGCCTTCGTGCAGAGTCCTTTGCCCCCGCGACGCGATTCCCGAAGGAACGCCTCTGGCACGTCGACCTATCGCTGAGCGAGCCGATCGAGGGCCCTCTGACGCTGGGCGATGGGCGGTTCCTCGGTCTTGGCGTGATGACCCCGGTGTTGGACGCAACCGGCATCTTCGCCTTCGACTTGTCCGGCGCGTCACCGGGCCACCCCGTCCTTCTGTGTCGCGCGTTGCGCCGCGCCGTGATGTCGCGTGCCCAAGCAGAGCTCGGCGGTCGTGCACTGGGCCCATACTTCAGCGGCCACACCGATGACGGCGAGCCGGCGCGCGGCGACACCTCGAGCCACATCGCCATGCAGTTCGATCCGGTGGCGCGGCAACTCCTCATCCTCGCCCCCCACGTGCTCGACCACCGACCGATCGACAGCGCAGAGAGCCGCCTCCTCGCGGTGCTCGAGCGCGCGCTGGATGGGTTCTCCGAACTCCGTGCCGGCGCCATGGGCGTGTTCTCGGTGTCACGCGTGCCGCAGACCGCATCGTCGCCGGTCTTCGGCGCGGCCAGGGTCTGGAAGTCCGCATCGCCGTACTCGGTCAATCGTCACCGCAGGTCTGCATCGGCGAACGACGCGCTCAGCGCCGATGTCCTCGCGGAATGCGAGCGACGCGGCCTCCCGCGCCCGACGGTCACCGTGCTGGCGAGTCGCGGGGTCGCCGGTCGCGGCCTCGAGGGTCGCGTTCGGCTGGAGTTCGCGGTCGCCGTCGAAGGGCCGATCGTGCTCGGCCGCTCACGCTATCTCGGCGGCGGGCTCTTCGTGCGCGCAGGGCAACTCGAGTAGCGCGGGGCGACTCGAGCCTCCACACCCTCACCCCACCCCCGCCCTCCGATACACCTCGTCCACCGCAATCCCCCCCTCGATCCCCCGCACGCGCACCACCCCACCCGCCCGATGCTCGAGCAGCACCCACGCGCCGTCCTCACGCCGCTCGTACTGCTCGATCATCACGCGCTGCGCCGACACGAGCAGGTAACACTCGACGGACGGCAGCGATCGATATCCCGCGAACTTGTCGCCGCGATCGAAACGCTCGGTGGATGGCGAGAGCACCTCGACGATCAACGACGGATTCGTGATCACCTCACGCGCGTCATCCACGAACCGCACATCACCGCAGACCACCGAGACATCCGGGTAGACGTACCCGTCGGTCGACGGCACGTGCACCTTCATGTCCGAGGGCAGTACCACGCACGGGCGGTCGACGAGGAGGTTCCCCAGGAGCCTCGTCAGGTTCGCCGCGATCACGTTGTGCGCCAGTCCGGCGCCCCCCATCGCGAACACAACCCCGTCCCACAGCTCGTGCTTCTCCGCAGCGACCCGCTCGAGCGCGAGGTACTCGTCCGCGCTGACGCGTCTTGCAGGGACGGTCGACACGACTGCGAACGAGCGTAGCACCCCCGGCCGCGCACAGCCGGCCACCCCCGTCGGCCGCCCGCTACCCTCGATCCCATGGCGATCCCAACGCCCCCGACGCCCCCAACGCCCCCGACGCCCCCGACGCCCCCAACGCCTCCAACGCTCCCGCCCCATCTCCTCCCGATGCTCGATCGCCACGGCCTCCTCGAGCTCGGCAAACTCCCGGCCGCCATCGCCCTGCGCGCCCTCGGCAACAGCCTCCCGACCTTCGTCGACGCGCGTGCCCTCACCGACGCCGTGATCGCCCACCTCGGCGACGCCGCGTGCGTCGAGGACGAGCGCGGCCCCCAGCGCTGGGTGTACCGCCGCGATCCCGACGACGATCGCTGGCTGCTCTGGCCGCCGCTCGTCGACGAGCAGGGCTGGGGCCCCATCGGCGACGTGCCCGAACCGCCGCGCGATCGCATCGTCCCCAAGGGTCCCGACATGCACGCGGGCAAGCTGGTGCTGCGCTGCGGCGACGCGCGGCTGTCGATCGCCTTCGACGCGGTGGGGATGCGCATCGGCTTCGAGGACGTCGGCGGCGATTCGTTCGTGCTGTTCCACCAACGCCACGAGCGGCCGTTCGTGATCGACTCGACCGCGCGGCCCCCGACGCCGTCGGTGTATCCGCTGCTGCTGCGCGGCGACCTCGATCCGGCCGGGCACCCGGTCGAGACCCTCGCGACCTGGATCGTGGAGGCGATCGTCGAAGCCGCGTCGGTCCCCGCGACGACCGTGCGCCTGTGGACCCCCGCGACACTGCCGCTCGGATCCCAAGCCACGCTGCTGCGGATCCGCCGGAGCGTCGCGGTCGCGCTGTGGCACGGCGAGTTCGCCGACGATGCGCGCTGGCTCGCGGTCGACGGCTACTGCGGCCGGGCGTGGTGCGCCGCGCCCGATCGCGAGGCCGCGACGACCGGGCTGCACGCCGCGTTGTGGCGGGTCAAGCCGGCGCTGCTCGGGGGCCCCGGCGGCGAGTCGCTCGCGTTCGCGTTCGGCCACGACGCGCCCGCCCCATCGCCGGACGACCCCGAGTACGCGCCCGACGACGCCCCGATCCCGCTGCCCATCGCGCCGCGCACCGCCGCGAAACCCAACCCCGATGACGACCAGAACGACGACGACGACGACGACGACGACGACGGCGACGACCGACCCGACGGCAACACCGGCCCCCGCGTCGTCTTCTCCAAGGAAATCTCGGTCAGCTTCGGGCCCTTCGTCAGCGCGCATCCTTGGCCGCCCGCCGACCCCGAGCACCTGCCCGCGGCCCTGCTCGAGCTCCCCCCGCGGCCGCGCGTCCCCGCACCGCTTGCCGCCGCGGGGTTCACCCCGGTCGCGATCGTCGGCGAGCGCGGCGAGCTCGGCTGGATGTTCCGCCGCATGACCGAGACGATCGCCGTCCTCGTCGGCGCCCACGTGGCCGACCTCGTCGATCCGGGCACGCTCGACGCCGATCTCGACGCGGCCGAGGCGACCTGGAAGGCCGACTGGGGCGGCATCGATGGCTTCCCCGTCGAGGACGCGTTCCCGCCGCGCCGTGCGCTTCGCGGTGTGGGACGCGATGCACCAGCGCGCCCGCGCCCCCGCGGTCTCCAGCGTGCTCGGCGAGGTGCACCCGGAGGTCCTCGACGCGCGCGTCGACCCCTGGCACATCGTCCGGTTCCTCGCGCCGTAGCGCCGCAGCGCCGCAGCGCCGTAGCGCCGCAGCGCGCAGCGCCGCAGCTCGGCCCCATGACTGACGTCATCTCGAGCGCGGCCGACTACCCCGACGCCGCGCGCAAGATGTCGAGGACGGCAACCCGGACCTCGGGGAAGTGTCGCGGCGTGATGACGTCGTCGACGCGTCGGGTCGCCAGCTGCGCGTAGCCGCTCGGGCCGGGCTCGGTACGGACCTCCACGACGCGATGGACGAGATCGACGACCCAGTACTCCTCCACCAGGGCCTCGGCGTACA
Source organism: Nannocystaceae bacterium (assembly GCA_044344875.1). Lineage (GTDB taxonomy): Bacteria > Myxococcota_A > Polyangia > Nannocystales > Nannocystaceae > Xiheibacterium. Next base: position 67,212 of record JBIJCC010000037.1, on the reverse strand, counting down.
GGGCCGCCTTGACGGTCCGATCGCGGGCGAGCGAGGAGTCCGCGACTTCGACGATCAGCCACGCCACCGTGGGATGGGCATCGAGGTACTCGCCGGGTGGAACCACCGCGATGTCGGGCTCGGGTTGGGAGCGCTCCCCGCCGTCGAACGCGCTCTGCACCCGGACTTCCGCGCGGTCACCGAGCGCGGCGCCGAGTCGCTTCGCGAGCTTGTGGATCGTCCCGTCGTGCTCGGGTCCGTGCGGCGGTGGCATGCGAACGATCACCCCTTGCAGGAGTTCGACGGAGTCGTCGTCGAACACACCCGTGGCCACGAACCGCGCGTACTCGCGGCTCGTGATCGGGCGGATTGCGTCGACGACATCAGCCTCGAGTTGCACGACGACACGAGGCTAGCACGGTGGAGGGATCCGGGCACTCCCCTACTCCACCCCCTCGTCCCGCCGCTCGAGCAGCTCCGCGAGCGCCGTCTGACGCAGCCTCGGATCCACGTTCGCGATCGCCCGACGCAGCGCGTGTCGACTCCCGACGAAGATCGCGAGCCGACGCGCCCGCGTGAGCGCCGTGTACACGAGGTCGCGGAAGAGCATCGCGTGGTGCTGCGCGCAGATCGGGATGATCACCACCGGGAACTCGCTGCCCTGCGACTTGTGCACCGTGATCGCGTACGCGAGCCCCAGGTCCGCGAGCGACTCGCGGGGGTACCGGACCTCGCGCGCGACCCCCGTCGCGTAGGCCACATCCACCGTCGACGCCAGCGGATCGACCGCGACGATGCGCCCGATGTCGCCGTTGAACACCCCGAGGTCGTAGTCGTTGCGGCGCTGGATCACGCGGTCGCCGAGCCGCAGGATCCGCTGGCCGAGGCGCAGCTCGGTGCGGTCCTCGCCGGCCGGGTTGAGCGCGGCCTGCAGCGCGCCGTTCAGCGCGTCGGCCCCGACGGTGCCGCGGTTCATCGGCGTCAGGATCTGGATCTCCGCGTCGGCCCCGAGCCGCTGCGGCACGGTCTTCGCCACCAGCCGCACGATCGCGTCGGTCAACGACAGGCCGTGGTGCAGGGTCGAGTGCGGATGGAGGCGGCGGAGCACCGCCCGGATCTCCTCGACGCCGCGACGCGAGCGCGCCAGCGCCTCGAGATCGACGTGGAGGAATCGCCGCGGCACGACGAGCTCGAGGTCGACACCGGACACCGCGTCCGTCGGCTCCGCGCCGTCCGAGGCCACCGCCACGGCCGCCTGCGCCTCGGGCCCCGCGGCGACGAAGTTCACCCCGAGGGCGCCACGCTCCCCGGGCGCCGCGCCCGGCTGCGCGTCCGCGGCCGCGTGCAGCGCCCCGAGCACGCGCCCGTCGCTCACCACCGTGGTCGCTCGACCCGTCTCGATGGTCGCCGCGACGATCCGCTTGGCCCGCCGCAGGAACGCGAGCTCGGCGGCGGTCGCCTCCTCCGCGTCCACGAACAAACAGTCGACGCCCCGCGCCCACACCCCGGGATCGGCCAGCGGCGACGGCGGATCCGGCGACTCCCCGCGATCGATCGCGTGCGCGCTCGAGATGATCGACGAGGCCGCCGCCTGTCGGAACACCTGCGTCAGGCGAAAGCGCGGGACCCTCGGCGCCGCCAGCAGATCCGCGAGCACGGCCCCCGGCCCGACCGACGGCAGCTGATGGGGATCCCCGATGAGCAGCACCTGTGCGCCTGCAGGCACCGCCGCGAGCAACGCGGCCGCGAGCACCACGTCGAGCATCGACGACTCGTCGACCACCAGCACGTCGACGACCAGGGGATGCTCGGCGTCGTGACGGAACGTGCCGCGCACGGGATCCCACTCGAGCAAGCGGTGGGCCGTCTTGGCCTCGACACCCACGACCTCGCTCATGCGCTGCGCCGCCCGCCCCGTCGGCGCCGCGAGTACGACGCGACGGCGCATCGCCTCGAGCAGCCGCGCGAGCGTCCGCAGCGTCGTGGTCTTGCCGCAGCCCGGGCCGCCGGTGAGCACGGCGAAGCGCTCGCGCACGATGCCCTTCACGGCGGCGCGCTGCTCGGGCGAGAGCGCGATCTCGGCCTGTCGTTGGTGCGCGTCGAGCCAGCGATCGACGCGGCTCGGGTCGACGTCCTCGCGCCGACCGATGCGCCGCGCAACCATCTGCGCGACCGAGGCCTCGGCGCGGTACAGCGACGGCGCGTAGTAAGCGGCGAACGACGACGGCGCGGCCTCGGGTGCGCAAGCCTCGGTCGCGCCGGCGGGCCGCGGCGTGTCCCTGCCGAGGTCGGCGGCGCGGAACAGTTCGCGCAGCAGCACCTCGCCGGTCCCCACGAGCCGATCGAGGATCTCGCCGATGATGCCCTGGAGGCGCTCGGGCTCCTCGGGCGAGAGCAGCGTTCCAGCCTGCGCGAGCACCTGCTCCCGGCGCAGGTAGCAGTGCCCCGCCTCGCGGCTCGCCGACAACACGTGGCGGATCCCCGCGTCGAGCCGCCGCGGGTCGTCCGCGCCGAACCCGAGCGCCTGCGCGACCCGATCGGCGCTGAAGAACCCGATGCCGTAGATGTCGCGGGCGAGGCAGTAGGGATCCCGGCTCACCCGGGCGATCGCAGCGTCGCCATAGGCCTTGTAGATCTTCACCGCGAACAGCGTGCTGACGCCGTGCTGCTGCAGGAACAACATCACGTCCCGGATCGCCCGATGCTCGGTCCACGACGAGCGGATCGCCTCGAGCTTGCGCTCCGCGATCCCGCGGACCTCGACGAGCCGCGCGATGTCGTCCTCGAAGACGCGCAACGTGTCGTCCCCGAACTGGCGGACGATCTTGCGCGCGATCGCGGGGCCGACCCCGCGGATCATCCCCGAGCCGAGATAGCGCTCGAGCGCGGCCGCCGACGCCGGCTTGCGCTCGAACGCCTCGGTCCCGGCGAACTGGCGGCCGTGACGGGGATGATTGGTCCAGTTGCCGAGGAACTCCATCGTGGCACCCGCGAACACCGCCACGTGGTGCAGCGTCACCGTCACCCGGTTGTGGGGCTCGCCGAAGGGCGCCACCTTGAGCACCGTCCACCCGGTGCGCGGGCACTGGAACGTCACGCGATCGACGACGCCGACGAGGCGTTCGGACACCGTGCTCGACGCGGCGCTGCGGGACACCACTGCCTCTAGTCGTAGGCCGCGCCCGGCTGCGCGGTCAAGCCAGCCGCCTCCGGCATCAACAACGCGTCCACGACGTCCCGCCCCAGATACCGCTGCGCCGCCCCCTGCACCGCGTCCGAGCTCACCCGCTCGACCATCTCGCCCAGCTCCAACATCTTCCGGGCGTCGGTCCCGTACCGCATGTGGTCCGCGAGCTGGCCGATCCAGAACCCGTTGTCCTTCCACTGCACCTCGAGCGCGCGGCGCCGCTGCTCGACGAGCTTCGTGACGATCGGCGCGTCCACACCCTGCGCCTTCACCTTCGCCACGGTCTCGAGCACGGCGCCGGTCAAGGCCTCGGCGTTCTCGGGCGAACAACCGAAGCCGATCATGAACTGATACTCCGGCTTGGGCCGGCGATCGAACGCGCCGCTGGCGAACACGCCGTACACGCCGCTCATGTCCTCGCGCAGGATCTCGCGCAGCCGGATCCCCAGCGCCTCGGAGAGCATCGCGAGATCGTCCTTCGCCTCGGGGCTCCACTTGGCGGCGCCGTGGAACGCCATCATCACGAAGCTCTTCGGGTCCTGCCCGCGCTTCACCCGGACCTTGGTCACGCCCTTGGGTGCCTTCACGCCGACGTCGCGCCACTTGTCGCGCCGCCGGGGCAGCGCGGGCAACGACGCCAGATACGTGGCAGCGTGGCGCTCGAGGGCGGCCTCGTCGAGGTTGCCGACGAACACGAAGGTGAAGTCGTCCGCGTCGGCGAAGCGCGTCCGATAGAAGTCGACCGCACTGGCGTGGTCGACGGCGGCGATGCTCGCGGCCGTCGGCGGCCGTCGCCGCGGATGATCGCGGGTGGCCGCCTTGCCGAACGCGTCGAAGAACGCGGCCTGGGGGTCGAGGTCGCGGTTCTGGAAGAACCCGGTCATCTGCCCCTTCCACGCCGCGAACGCCTGCGCGTCCGTCCGCGGCGCGGTGAAGTAGAGGTGGACCAGCGACAGCAGGGTCTCGAGATCCTGCGGCGAGGCGCTGCCGCGCATGCCCTCCTCGAGCTCTCCGATGTACGGCTCGACGCGCACGACCTTGCCGTTCAGCAGCTTGCGCAGCGCCACCGCATCGTGATCGCCGACGCCGGACTGCGCGACGATCGACGCGGCGAACTCGGCCGAGCCGAAGCGCTTGGCCGGCGCCAGCGAGGTCCCGCCGGGGCTGAAGGCCTCGAACAGCACCTCGTCGTTCTTGAACGTGGTCGGCTTGAGCACGACCCGCGCGCCGTTGGACAGGGTCCACACCTTCACGCCGATCTCGGCGATGTCCTCGCGCTTCACGATCGTGCCGGGCACCGGGGCCTTCGCCATCAACGCGGCGCCGAGGCTGGCCTCCTGCCACGGATCGATCGCGACCGTCGACACCGCGGCCGCCGTCGCCAGCAGCGCCGGCTCGCTCGGCATCGCATCGCGCGAGGCACCGGCGGCCGAGATCACGCGGTCCTTGCGGCTCGCCCACGCCTGCGCGCGCGCGTTGACCTCGGCGAGCGTGATCGTCGGCAGCATCCGCTTGGCCAGTGCGAGCTCGGCCGCAGCGCCGATCATCGTGCGCCCCTCCAAGAACTGCGTGACCAACCCGAAGGCGTACTCGCCGCCGTCGACGGTGTCGGCCTCGGCGAGCTGCTGCTCGAGGCTGCGCAGGTGCTCGGCGTTGATCCGCGCCAGCTCGACGTCGAGGAAGCCGTGCCGACGCACCCGCTCGAGCTCGACGAGCAACGTCTTCACCGCGGCCTCGGCCTGGTCGGGCTTCGCTCCGGCGAAGAGGCTGAAGACATCGACCGCCCGGCCCATCTGGTTGGTGTACGAGAACGAGAAGGTGAACGGCGCTTCTGGCCGCTGCTGCAGCTCGTCGAGGCGCGCGCGGAGCATGCCGTGCAGGAGATCCTCGACGAGGGCGTCGCGGAAGTCGTGCTCGGTCGCGTACCCCGAGTGCGGTCCCTTGATCGACACGGTGACCTGCGTCATCGCCATCTCGGGATCGGTCTGCACGTGGACGCGGGTCTCGTCGAGCAGCGGCACCGGCACGGCGGGCCTGACCTTCGCCTTCGCCGGGTTGGTCAGCTTGCCGAAGCGCGCCTCGATCTCGCGCTTCGCCGCCGCGGGATCGACGTCCCCGACGATGACGACCGCCATGTTGTCGGGCCGATACCAGTCGCGATAGAACGCCTGCAGCCGCGCCACCGGGGCGGACTCGAGGATCGCCTTCTCACCGATCGGCAGGCGCTGCGCGTACTTCGAGCCGGCGAGGAACACCGGCCACTGGTTGTCGAACACCCGCTGGCTCGCGCCGCGACCGAGTCGCCACTCCTCGATGACGACGCCGCGCTCCTTCTCGACCTCGGCGGGGACGAAGCTCACCGCCCCGGCCCAGTCCTCGATCACGTCGTACCCGGTCGACAGCAGCTTGGCGTCGTCGGTGGGGACGGTGAGCATGTACACGGTCTCGTCGAACGACGTGTAGGCGTTGACGTCGGCGCCGAAGTCCATGCCCGCGCGCTCGAAGAAGTCGATGATGGTGTTCTTCTCGAAGCGCGCCGTCCCGTTGAACGCCATGTGCTCGACGAAGTGCGCCAGCCCCCGCTGGTCGTCGTCCTCGAGCACGGAGCCGGCATCGACGGCCAGCCACAGGAACACGCGGTGCTCCGGCTTGCCGTGCCTGCGGATGTAGTAGGTGAGCCCGTTGTCGAGCACGCCGGTCTGCACCGCGGGTTCGAGCGCGAGCGCAGGCGAGTCGTCGTCGGGCGTCACGGCGGCGACCGGGGGTCCCGCGGTGGGGACCTCGGTGCGTGCGTCACGGGGCTTCGGGGTGCACGCCGCGAGGGCGAGCAGGGCGAGGGACGTCGGCAGGATCAGTCGCATCGGCGCATCCCGTGGTGGGATCCGACGATTGCATGGTTCCCACGACGCGCGTCATCGAACGTCCGGCCCGCGCAATCGTGCTCGCCCCGGGTGCGGGAGGCGGGCGAACGGCCGTGACGGTCGTCACCCCGGGCGGCGATGACCCCGAGATCGCGTCCGCCGCCGGGCGGTCAGCGGCGGCCGACGTGCAGCGGCGTGTGCATGTCCAGGCCGGCGTTGTGCAGCAGGATCTGCGCGCCGCGCCGCGATCGCAGGCCGATCCCGATGGGCGCCTGGAAGTTGGCCGTGGCCTCCTCGGGCGGCGACGGGATCCGACAGATCGCCAGCACCGCGAGCTCCTCGTCGGGCTCGAGGTCACAGCACGCGAGCGAGCGTCGGACCTCGGCGAACGGGAAATCGGGGAGCACCGTCGAGACGTCGATCACCACGAACGACAGCGCCGGCACGTCGACCGCCTGCAGCCAGCGGAACCGCGAGCCGGTGCGGTGCTCGAGCAGGACGAAGCCCTTGGCATCGGGGAATCCCGGGATTCCGAGGGGAAAACGGATGTGCTGCGACTCGGGAGCGTCGATGTCGCCGAACCTCGTGGAGTGGATCACGCGTCAATTGCCTCCAAGCGAGCGAGGTCGACGTCGGTCATCGCGGCGTAGTTCGCGTCGGCGATCTGCACGTAGAGCTCCTCGCGGTACACGGGCAGGCCCAGGGGTGCCGTGATCCCGAGTCGGACCTGCGACCCACGGATCTCCCGTACCTCGATCTCGATCCCGCCAGCGATGAAGATCTTCTGGCCGGGTTTCCTCGTCAGCGTCAGCACGGTGGCCTCCCTTGGGGGGCGTCGTCCTGCCGACGCCTTGATCGGCTTAGACTACGCGAACCGCTGCGCCGCGTCACTTCGGCCGCACGCCGCCGGGCGGTGATCATCCTGCGCGATAGCGCGGGGCCCTGGCGGAGCCCGACGCCTTCACCTTGCCCGCCGCGACCAGGCGCTCGATCGCGGCGCGGAAGGCCGCGGGCGTGCCTCCGACCTTCGCGCGCACGGCCGCGGTTCCGACCGGCCCCACCGCGGCGAGGATCTCGACGAGGATTGCCGCGTCATACTCCTTCGCGCGCGCGCGCGGTTCCCTCGTGGCGTCCGCGAGCCGCCGGGTTGCGACGGGCTCCGCGTCGGGGCGCCGGGCTGCGATGCGTGGGCCTGCAACGCGCGGAGCCACGCCCGCGCGTGCCGCGATGCGCGAAGCCGGACCAACTGGTCCGACGCTCAGTGCCCGCGCGAACTCGCGGAGCGTCATCGCCCGAGCCGCACCGCCGAGCGACGGGTCGGCGAGCACCGAACCGAGCGTGACCTCCGGCGACTTCTCGGCGAGCAGTCGCAGGATCGCGGGCAAGGCGGACGTCGAGAACTCGATCGCTCGGGGCACGGGGCCAGAGGCTGCGTCGCGGCGCGGCGCAGTGCAAGTCGGAATCGCGCGGGGACCAGGGCGACCGACGAACGGCGCGCGCGTGGCCATTCGGCCGCGGCGCCGTCGGCTCCGCTGGGCATCGCGAACGTCCTCGTGCGTCTCGCGATGAATCGCGTGCGTCGTTGCGGATCCGGGCGCGATCCATCGGCCACCACGCATCCATGCGACCCGGTGTCGTCGACGACGCGCCCGCGACGTGCGGTCGACGGCGTACGATGGAGCGTTCATGCGCGGGGAGCCGATCGAGACCGACGACGCGCGGATGCGCAGACTCTGCGCATGGCTGACGCTGGCCGAGGCCGCCAGCGGAGTGGGTACCTGGACCCTCGACGTTCCGACGCGCGCCCTCACCATCTCCGACGGGTTCCGCGAGCGGCTCGGCCTCGCCGCGGGGGCCGAGCCCACCCTCGACACCTGGCTCGGCCTCGTCGGCCCCGACGACCGCGGCACGGTGACTGCGGGCCTGTGGGGATGCATCGAGCGGGGCATCGCCCTCGACGTCGAGGTGCGCCTGGTCAAGGGCGGGCGCGCCCGGGTCTTGGGCGTGCGCGCCCCAGGGCCGACCGCCGCGGCGACCCGCGTCCACGGCGTCTTGTCGCTCGTCGGTCCCTCGCCCGCCGCCGCGCACCACACCGCACGGACCCACGCGGTCCCCATCCCGCTCGCCCCGCCGCCGGTCATCGTCGCGCCGTCGACGAGGGCAACGAGCGCCGAGCGCTTCGGGTCGATCGCCGAAGCCGTGCCGATGATCGTGTGGACCGCGGCGCCCGACGGCGAGATCGACTACGCCAACCACGTCTTCTCGGACTACATCGGCGTGGGCGCAACGGAGCCCGTGGCGACCCGCTGGCGACGCAGCCTCCATCCCGACGACGCCCGCGCGTGGGGCGACGCGTGGAACGACTGCGTGCACACGGGGTCCCCCTACGCGATCGAGTGTCGCCTGCGACGCCGCGACGGTGAGTTCCACTGGTTCCGCGTTCAGGCGACCGCGCAACGCGACGAGTCCGGGGCGATCCTCCGTTGGTGCGGAAGCGGCATCGACATCCACGAGCTGCGCCAGAGCGCGGAGCGCTTCCGCCTCCTCGCGGCGGCGACCCACGACGCGGTCTGGGACTGGGACCTGGCGACGGACGAGCTGTGGTGGAGCGAGGGCTTCGCCACCACCTTCGGGCTCGCGCGCGAGGATCTCGCCCCCACCATCGACGCGTGGATGAGCCGCATCCACCCCGCCGATCAGGACCGCGTCGCGGCGTCGCTGCGCGCGACGATCTTCGGCGACGCCGCGAGATGGTCGAGCGAGCACCGGCTGGTGCGATCCGACGGCGGCGTCGTCCATGTGCTCGACCGCGGGCACGTCGTCCGCGATGGCACCGGTCGGGCACTCCGGGTGGTCGGGGGCACGACCTCGAGCACCCCATCGTCAACTTGAATCACGGCGAAGAAGGGCGACTGGACGTCGCGCGGGGTGGCGAGGTCTGCATCATCGGTGCGCGTGGTCCGGGCGGCAACGCGAACCCCGCCAAGGCGGTCGGCGCTGGGTTGGAGCACTCCGTCCCCAAGCCATACACGGCGGCGTCGATCCTCAACGTCGTTGCGCGGGCCCTCGCCGATCGCGGGTAGCAGGCAGGCCCGAAACACCGCCCTGGCGGCGTCCATCCCCGGCCCAACCGGGGCCACCCGCGGCGCCGGACACCGGCCCCACCGGGAAATCGGCGCCGGCCCGCGCCGGGGCGCCCACGTCGCCCCCATCGGGTGTAGCATGCTCGTCCTCCTTCACTCGAACCAACTCGAGACGAACATGGCCCAGCTCGTCGATCGCATCGCTGCTCTCCAGGACTACAAGAAGTACGAAGACCTGCACTGGAGCGGGTCGTTCGAGGACTACCTCGAGCTCGTGCGCAAGAACCCGCGCATCGCACGGACCGCGCACGAACGGCTGTATGACATGATCATCAGCTATGGCAGCGAGGAGTACGTCGACAACAAGAAGAAGGTCACGCACTACTGCTTCTTCGACGACGAGACCCACGGTGGCCGCGACGCCATCTTCGGCCTCGACATCCCGCTCATGCGGCTGGTCGCGGTGCTCAAGGCCGCGGCGATGCGGTTCGGCACCGAGAAGCGCATCCTGCTGCTGCACGGCCCCGTCGGCTCGGCGAAGAGCACCATCGTCCGGCTGCTCAAGCAGGGCATGGAGGAGTACAGCCGCACGCCCGAGGGCGCGCTGTTCACCTACGAGTGGGTCATCCCCGAGAACCTGCGCTACCTGACCGCCGGCAACGAGATCTTCGACTCGGCCATGCACGAGGAGCCGCTGAAGCTCATCCCGCCGGACTGGCGCGAGGCCGCGATCACGGAGCTCGGGCTCGAGCGCGACGGCTACCGCCCGCACATCCGCGGCGAGCTCAACCCCGCGTGCCGCTACATCTTCGACGAGCTGCTCAAGCACTACAAAGGTGACTGGGGCCAGGTCGTCAAGCACATCCGGGTCAAGCGCCTCCTCATCAGCGAGCAGAACCGCGTCGGCATCGGCACGTTCCAGCCCAAGGACGAGAAGAACCAGGACTCGACGGAGCTCACCGGCGAGATCAACTACCGCCGCATCGCCGAGTACGGCAGCGACTCCGATCCGCGCGCGTTCAACTTCGACGGCGAGTTCAACGTCGCCAACCGCGGCATCATCGAGTTCGTCGAGATCCTCAAGCTCGACGTCGCCTTCTTGTACGACCTGCTCGGCGCCACGCAGGAGCAGAAGATCAAGCCCAAGAAGTTCGCGCAGACCGACATCGACGAGGTGATCATCGGCCACACGAACGAGGCCGAGTACCAGCGACTGCTCGAGAACCGCTTCATGGAGGCGCTCCGCGACCGTACGGTGAAGATCGACATCCCGTACATCACGAAGCTCTCCGAAGAGATCAAGATCTACACGAAGGACTACAACCCCAAGAAGGTGCGCGGTCGCTTCATCGCCCCGCACACCCTCGAGATGGCGGCGATGTGGGCCTGCCTGACGCGGTTGGAAGAGCCGAAGAAGCACCAGCTCTCGCTGCTCCAGAAGCTCAAGCTCTACGACGGCAAGACGCTGCCGGGGTTCACCCAGGACACGGTCAAGGAGCTCCGCAAGGAGGCCAGCCGCGAGGGCATGGACGGCATCAGCGCCCGCTACGTGCAGGACAAGATCGCCAACTGCCTGGTGTCCGACCGCGGGCAGATGAGCATCAACCCGTTCATGGTGATGAACGAGCTCGACTCGGGCCTGCGCAGCCACAGCCTCATCACCAACGAGGACGACCGCAAGCGCTACAACGAGCTGCTCGCGGTGGTGAAGCAGGAGTACGAGGACATCGTGAAGAACGAGGTCCAGCGCGCGATCAGTGCCGACGACGAGGCCATCGCCCGGCTGTGCGGCAACTACATCGACAACGTCAAAGCGTACACCCAGCGCGAGAAGGTCAAGAACCCGTACACCGGCCAGGACGAGGAGCCGGACGAGCGCTTGATGCGGTCGATCGAGACCAAGATCGACATCCCGGAGAGCCGCAAGGACGACTTCCGCCGGGAGATCATGAACTACATCGGCGCGCTGGCGATCGAGGGCAAGCAGTTCGACTTCCGCACCAACGAGCGGTTGTACAAGGCCCTCGAGCTGAAGCTCTTCGAAGACCAGAAGGACAGCATCAAGCTCACCAGCCTGGTGTCCAACGTGGTCGACAAGGAGGCGCAGGAGAAGATCGAGGTCGTGAAGCAGCGGCTCATCCGCAACTACGGCTACGACGAGATCTCGGCGACCGACGTGCTCACCTACGTCGCGTCGATCTTCGCCCGCGGCGAGATCAAGGGCGATTAGTCCGGAGGGAGGGACGTCGCCGTCCCTCCCCCTGCCCAGCGAAGCTGGTCAGGGAACCCCCTCCTTCACGGCGCTGTCGCGCTCGGGCGGACCTCCTGTCCGCCCGCTCCCGTTTCCGGCCTTCTGTGGTGCGATCCAATGAGCTTCGATCCCAAATCCGCGATCGCGCCCGGCGAGGCCGGTCCGATCTCGATCGAGATCGCCGGGAAGACGGCGATGCTCCTGGTGTCGCTCGCGACCGAGATCGGGGCGCGGGCGCCCGGCGACGTCGTGGCACAGGCGCTCGGTCTCCTGCAGATGGTCCGGCAGGCGAAGGCGCGCGGGCAGCGGATCGTGCTACGCGACCCGGCCACGGGCCACGAAGTCGATCTGGCACTGTAGCGCGGTCGCGCTGCGGCCGTCGACACACGGACGCGTCACGGTGGCGTCGCATCGGTGACGCGGGATCCCTGGTAGGGTGCCGGCCATGGATCCGCGTCTCGATGCGATTGCGCTGCTGTATCTCTCGTTCGCCCACGGCACGGATGGCGTGCTGTCCGGGGAGGAGATGCGCCTGCTCGCGTCGAAACTCAGCGGCTGGCAGCCGCAGTCGAGCCTCGATGTGGTCGGTGGCCACTTGAAGAGTACCGTCGATCGCTACAAGCGACTCGGCAGCCAGGACGCGCGGCTGGCCGAGGCGCGCAAGTGTGTGGCGACGCTCCGCCGCTCGCTCGACTCGGCGGCGCGCGAGCGGATCGTCGGCGACCTCCGCGAGCTCGCGGCGGTCGACGGCGAGGTCACCCCCGAGGAGACCGCGCTGCTCGCCGAGGTCGCCGCCGCGATGGCTCCCGCCCCGTAGTCGGCGACCCGCGGCTGTCCTCAGGCACAGCTGCCGCAGCCCAGGGACTCGACCTCGCCCGCGCAGATGTCGTCCCACTCGGTCGCGCAGCAGTATTCGTCCTGGCCGCACACGCACGCCTCGACATCGACGTCGGTGCAGCCCGGCTCCGCGTGTGCGGTGCAGCAGTCGGACGGCCCGCCGCCGCCGTCGGTGCCGCCCCCGTCGGTGGCTCCGCATGCGCCGCAGCCCAGCGAATCGACCTCGCCGACGCAGACGTCGTCCCACTCCGTCGCGCAGCAGTAGTCGTCCTGGCCGCACACGCAGGCCTCGATCGTCGCGTCGCTGCAGCCCGGCTCGGCATGGGCCGCGCAACAGTCCCCGACGCCACCTCCACCGTCGGTCCCGCCGCCACCGTCGGTCCCGCCGTCGTCGGTACCACCACCACCACCGCACGTGCCGCAGCCGAACGAGTCGACCTCACCCACGCAGACGTCGTCCCACTCCGTCGCGCAGCAGTAGTCGTCCTGGCCGCATACGCACGCCTCGATCGCCCCGTCGCCGCAGCCCGTGCCTGGGTGTGCGATGCAGCAGTCGCCCGCGCCGCCCCCGGCCTCGCCGCCCTCGGTCTCCGCGACGCCGCCGTCGCTCTCGCCCACGCCCCCCTCGGTCTGGGCACCGTCACCGCCACCGTCCGCGGGACCGCCGGTTTCCCCATCGCCGCCGCCCGGATCACAGACGCCGCAGCCGTTGTCGACCACGAGGGACGCGCACAGATCGTCCCAGACCGAGTCGCAGCAGAACGGATCCTGGGCGCAGACGCACTCGGCGATCGCGGGGTCACTGCAGCTGGGGTTGTCGTGGCCGGCGCAGCAATCGCCGTCGCCGATCGGGCCGGGTCCCCCCTCGGTGCCGGGGTCCTCCGCGCCACCATCGTCCAGCGGACCCGTGGGTCCGCCGTTGTCACCGCTGTCGAGCTCGTCGTCGGCCCCGTCGCTGCCGGCACCGGTTTCCTGGGGTCCGTACGAACCGAAGCTCTCGACGAGCCCGGCGCCCTTCGTGCAGCCGAGGGGCACGAGCGACACGGCGAGTGTCGACAACCGCAGCGCGAGCGTGGTCAGTCGTTGCATGGAATCCCCCATCGGTCCGAGACGGTAGCGGGCCACTGCGGGTGCCGAACCGTGAATCGACGACCCCGACGTCGTTTGGTCGAACTGCGCACCGCACCGCGCGGATCGACCGCGGCGTTGATCGGATCGCCCTGCGGAACTGCGCCGCTTCGGGCGGCGTTGGGCAAGCTGCACCGCGCACCACGATGCGAGGCGGCGGCGCAATCGGGGCACACCCGGACGCGGAGCAGGACGATGCACGGTGATCGCAATGCCGTGCCCTCGCCGTGCGACGACGCCCCCCGAAGGTTCCCCGAGGCCCGCACGGGGACGGTCGCCAGCTCCGCACGACAGCCTTGCGATCCACCCGGCGCGCGGCCCAGACTCGGGTCTCCCTTGGCCCGCCCGACGTCCCTCGCCGTCGCGCTGCATCGACGCGGCGCGCTACTGCTGCCCCCAGCGCTACTGCTCGGCGGCTGCCCGAGCCCGAGCGCGCCCACCGGCGCCCCGCAGGGAGGCGAGTTCACCCACGACCCGAGCTGCACCCTCACCGGATCGCTGAGCGTCGCGCTCGGTGACGGGGCCGACGGCTTCGTCGCGCTGACGAGCGGTCAGGGCCCCGTCGAGCAGTTCGGACCCCAGGGGGGCACCCACGCCTTCGCGGCGGTGCAGATCGGCGGGCTCGCGCTCGATCGCTACGACATCGTGCTACTGCAGCTGTCGCTGTTCACCGCCGATCAGTGCCCGGAGACCGACGCGCCGTGCGACGGCGACGCGACCTTCGGCGTCGGGGCGTGGGTGCTCGGCGACACGCTGCCCCTCGAGCCGATCGACGCGCACACGATCGAGCAGGACCAGCTGCGGATCGAGGCCGGCGCCGGCCCGATCGTGTTGCAGGCGCAGGTCGAGGATCCGTGCGGTCAGGTCGGCTTCGCGCAGCAGCCCTTCGTCCGCTGAGGGCGGCCAAACACGGGAGCGGCCGGGCCGGCCCGCCCACGGGCCACGGGTGGCCAACCCGCGGGCCACGTCCGGCTCGCCCGCGGGCCACGGCACCTCGAGTGCAGACCGCTCGCAGCCACACGACGAAACTCATCCCGATGGCACGCCGCTGGCAAAAGGTGCGTCCCATCGATGCCGTCCTTCGAGCACGAGGTCCTCGTCCAGCTCGTGCGTGAGCACCCCGAGCTGGTGCTGGACCTGGTCGGCGAAGGGCTCGGCCTGCCCCACGGGGCCACCGAGGTGGTCGCCGACTCGGAGAACCTCTCGGCGCTCGTCCCCGTCGAGCTCCGCGCCGACTCCGTCGTGTTGGTCCGCGGGTCTGGAGGCATCGTCGTTGCAGTGCTCATCGTCGAGGTACAGCTCGACACCGACCCCGACAAGCGCTTCAGCTGGCCCGCCTACCTCGGGGTCGCACGCGCGCGGTGGCGTTGCCCCGTGTCGGTCGTCGTGATCACGACGAGCGCCCGCGTCGCTCGATGGGCGGCCAAGCCCGTCGCATTGAGCCCAACCGGGGCTGTGTTCGTCGCCCACGTGATCGGCCCTGACGGCGTACCGCTCGCCGACCCCGGGCTGGCGAGGCGGCACCCTGAGCTTGCCGTGCTGTCTCTGCTGGCGCACCGCGACGCCCCCGAGGCGCTGCCCCTCGGGCGTGCGATCCTCGGCGCCTGCCGCACCCTCGACCACGACCGCGCCGCGCTCTACACTGACGTGGTCTTCAGCTTCCTGAACCGGGCGGCCCGGACCGCCCTCGAGGACGAGATGAACCTGGAGAAGTACGAGTTCCGCAGCGAGTTCATGCGCAACCTCCAGGCCCGCGCGATCCAAGAGGGTCGCGAAGAGGGTCGCGAAGAGGGTCGCGAAGAGGGTCGCGAAGAGGGTCGCGAAGAGGGTCGCGCGGCGCTTGCGCGCGCGCTGATCCGCGTCCTCGTCGGCCGCGGGTTCGACCTCGAGCCTCGGCACCACGCGCTGGTCGCGGCGTGCACCGACCTCGCGCAGCTCGACGCGTGGCTGGTCCGCGCGCTGGGTGCGACCGAGCTCGACGCGGTCTTCACCGAGGACTAGCCGAGCAGCCGCCGCCGCTGCAGCCACCGCGGCCGTGTCGGCAGGCGCCCTTCGATGGCGGGCTGCGGGAGCACGAGCTTGCGCTCCGCCATCGTCCGGTGCACGCGCGACGGTGCGATGCCGAGGTCCATCAGGATCGCCATCGCGACCAGCATCCCGGTCTCGGCCGCCCCCTCCATGAAGCCCTGGAACTCGAGCGAGGTGTGCTCGCCGCAGAAGTGCACGTTGCCCTCGCGCGCGCCCTCGAGGCCGTAGAACGCCCACTGCCCGGGCCGATAGCAGGCGTAGCTGCCCAGCGTGTTGGGCTCCGTCGGCCAGTGCATGCGCACCGCCTTGCCCGGGACGTAGGCCGCCATCGCGCCGGGGAAGACCGTCTCGAGGTCCGGCAGCGCGACGCCGGTGAACCAGTCCTCGGCTTCGCCCGCGCCCGAGGCCACCCCCTGATCGCCGCCCAGGAAGTTGGTGATGATCCCGGCGTCGCCGTCCTGGCCGACCGACGTGTCCCAGAACTGCTGGGCCGGCAGGTCGGTCGTGGCCGAGCCCGACACGTCGTACGCGAGCCGCCACGCGCGTGAGCTGAACGCGCCCATGACCTTCGCGTTGGTGCCGTAGCCGAGATCCGAGATGATGTGCCGCTTCTCCTGCGACAGCGACAGACCACTCAGATCGACGTCGCGCAGGCGCGTGAACGGTAGCGCGAAGACGACGTGATCGGCCTCGACCTCGACCATCCCATCGGGGCCCAGCAGCTCGAGCACGAAGCCACCGTCGTCGCCGTCACGCGCGCTGACGAGGGCCATGCCGAGCTCGATGTGCCCGGCGAGCGCATCGGACAGCGCGGTCGTGAACGTGTCGTTGCCGAAGTGGGCGTGATAGCGCTCGTCCGAGACCCCGAAGATGCGGAACTGATCCGGCGTGTCCGAGCCGATGAGGTAGATGAGGTTCAACGCCGACTGCTGGTCGTTCTCGAGCCCATACTCACCGCGGTAGGCGGCGGAGAGGATCGCGTGGAGCTCCGGGTACGTCGCCGGCGGCACGTTGTCGTCGAGCCACTGCGACAGCGGCGTGGCGTCGAGCTCGGCGTAGGCCGCATCATCGGTGTCGGCTGCCTGCAGCTGATCGGCGAGGAGCCCCGCGACCGCCGAAAACTGCTCGATCACCGTCGTCTCGGGCACCGCCACACCGGCGACGAACCAGGTGTCGCGCACGGTGGACTCGGCGAACGAGTCCTCGCGATCGTCGAGCTGGATGTCGAACTCCGCCGCGAGATCCAAGAGCGTCACGTGGACACTGTCGATGAACTCTCCGCCGAGCTCCGCGACCTGACCGCCGGGGAACACGCGTGCGCTGTACATGCGGCCACCGGTCCGCTGGCTCGCCTCGTACACCGTCGCGTCGACGCCGACCTCGCGCAGGCGATGGGCGCAGTGCAGCCCCGCCATGCCGCCACCGATCACCGCGACCCGCGGCCCAGTCGGCCCACCCGTCTCGGTCCCACTCGAGGTGTCCGCGCCCGTGTCGGCCGAACCCGAGTCACCGCACGCAGCAGCACCGGCGAGCGCTGCGCTCGCGAGTCCGCGGGTGAACGCTCGACGCGGCAGCGGGTGGCTGCGGATCCACGAAGCGATCTCGGCCGGATCGGTCAGGCCTTCGTCACGTGCGGCGCGGCAGGCAGCGGCGATCGTCCGCAGTCGGGAGAACAGGCTCGTCCTTGCCATGGTCGTGATGGTGTACCAGATCGCACCGCGGCAAGGGGAGCGCGCCCTCGGTGCCTCCGCGGCCTTGCGCGACGGCCCGCGCAGGCGGCAACGTGGGGCGCCCGTGGTCCTCGTCGTGCACCGCAGCAACCGCGCCGACGTGCTCGCGCACGCGCTCGGCGACGTGGTCGCGAGCGCACCGCTGCCCCCGCTGCAGACCGAGCGCGTGGTCGTCCACGGCCGCGCGATGGCGGGATGGCTGTCGATGCGCCTGGCCGAGCGCTTCGGGGTGTGGTCGGGGGCTCAGTTCCCGTTCCCACGGCGCTTCGTCACGCAGCTCATGGAGCTGACGATCCCCGGCCACGCCGATGCGCTCATGCTCGACGAGCGCGACAGCCTGCAGTGGTTGGTGCTCCCGCAGCTCGATCGGCGCCTCGACGATCCCGCGTTCGTCGAGCTGCGCCGCTACTGCCGGGACGAGCCGGGCGCGCGCACCGGATCGGGGCGCGGCGATCCGACCGCCCGCAACGACGCGAGCCTGCGGCGCTTCGGGCTCGCGGCGAAGATCGCCGGCCTGTTCGATCGCTACCTGGTCCACCGCCCGGAGATGGTGCTGCACTGGGAGCGGGGCGGCAGCGTCGACGACTGGCAGGCGATCCTCTGGCGCGACGTCGTCGCGGCCCGCGGCGGCGAGCACTTCGCGGCGCTGCTCGAGACCGCGGTATCGCGCCTGCGTCGCGGCGAGGTCGTCGACCTACCGCCGCGGGTGAGCTTCTTCGGCATCGCGAGCCTGCCGCCGTCTTACCTTCAGCTCATCGCCGCCCTCGCCGAGGCCACCGACGTGCACCTGTTCGTGCCCTCGCCATCGATGGTGTGGTGGGCCGAGATCCGCAGCCAGCGTCGCCGCGCGTCCCCCGTCGATCTCGAGGATGCCCCCGACGAGGGTCACCCGCTGCTGGCGTCGCTCGGCACCCTGGGTCGTGACTTCCAGCGCCTCCTGGAATCCGACTGCGCGTACGTCGAACCGCCGGTCGATCTCTATCGCGAACCGACCGCGACCACGCTGCTCGGCGTCGTGCAGGGCGACCTGCTGCATCTGCGCGCCCGCGGCAGCGATCCCCTCGGCCGCATCGGCGAGCCCGCGCTGCCCATCGACGACGCGGACGCCTCGATCGCCGTGTTCTCGTGCCACTCGCGGCTACGCGAGGTCGAGGTCCTGCACGACCGATTGCTCGCGCTGCTCGCCGCCGATCCGACGCTGCAGCCCCGCGACATCGTCGTCTACCTCACCGACGTCGACGGCTACGCGCCCCTGGTCGAGGCCGTGTTCGAGCGCGACCGCGAGGACGCGACACAGATCCCGTTCTCGATCGCCGACCGCTCGCCGCGGGCGTCCAATCCGACGATCGAAGCGTGGCTGCGGATCCTCGGCCTGGTCGGCAGCCGGATGACGGCGAGCACGGTGCTCGATCTGCTCGCCCTCGAGCCCGTCGCCGCGCGGTTCGGCTTCGCCCCCGACGACCTCGACACCATCGCGCGCTGGGTGGACGGCAGCGGCGTGCGGTGGGGCATCGACGGCGCGCACCGGGGCACCCACGGCCAACCCGAGCTCGAGGCGACGACGTGGCGGTTCGGCCTGCGACGGCTGCTGCTGGGCCACGCGATGCCGGGGGGCGGCCGCACGAGCTTCGCCGGCGTGCTGCCCTTCGACGAGATCGAGGGCCAGCGCACCGAGCTGCTCGGCCGCCTGGTGGCCGCCTGCGAGACACTGTTCGGCCTGGCGACCAGCCTCGCGACGCCTCGGCCCGTGGCCACGTGGCAGGTGGATCTCGAGGTCGCGATCGCGGCCGTGCTCGCGGCCCGGCCCGGCGGGCACTGGGAGCTCGACGACATCCGTCAGGCGATCGCGAAGGTCGCCCGCTCCGCCGCGGCTGCACGCTTCGACGGCGAGGTGCCGCTGACGGTGATGCGCGATGCGGTGGTCGCCTGCCTCGACGACGCCGCGACGATCCGCGGCTCGGCCAACACCGGCGTGTCGTTCGCTGCGCTGCAGCCCATGCGCGCGGTCGGCTCGCGCGTGGTCGTGGTGCTCGGGCTGCAGGACAGCGTGTTCCCCCGGGCCGACCACGGCGTCGACTTCGACGCGATGCGTCAGACGCCGCGGCCGGGCGACCGGAGCCTACGCGACGACGATCGCTACGCGTTCCTCGAGGCGGTGGTCGCCGCGGGTGAGCGCCTCCTGCTCGGCTACGTCGGACAGAGCAGCCAGGACGATCGCGACCTGCCGCCGTCGGTGGTGCTCGCGGAGTTCCTCGACGTGCTCGGCGCGGCGTTCTTCGTCCCCGGCACCGAGGACGCGAGCCCGGGGGCGCGCGCGGCCGCGGTGCGACGGCGCCTGGTCGTGCGCCAGCCGATGCAGCCGTTCAGCCCGCGGAACTTCGGCGCCGATGCCGACCCGCGCATCTTCAGCTACTCGGTGCCGTACTACGAGGGCGCACGGACGCTGGCGTCGAACCTGCGCCGCGAGCGGGCCGTGCTCTTCACCGAGGCCCTGCCCCCGGTCGACCCCGACGCCCCCGTCGAGCTCGATCGGTTCGTGAAGATGCTGCAGCTGCCCCAGGCCCAGCTCTTGCGTCGCCGGCTCGACGTCGATCTCAAGGACTGGTCGCGCGAGCGAACCGATCGCGAGCCGATGGAGCTCGATCAGCTCGAGCAGTGGCAGCTCGGCGAGCAGCTGCTGCGACTGCGCCTCGACGGCGTCGACGACGATCGGGCCCGCGAGCTGCTGGCGCAGGCCGGCGGCCTGCCGCTCGGCTCGATGGGCAAGGCGACGTTCGCGACGCTGGCCGCCTGGGTCGAGCCCCTCGTGCAGTCGACGCTCGAGCTGCGCGGCGGCCTGCCCCTGCCCGCCCGCGAGGTCGCGCTGCACGTCGGCGGCATGACGCTCGTCGGCCACCTCCGCCACCGCCACGAGCGCGGCCTCGCGATCACCCACTTCGCGCGCCTCTCCGCGCGACACCTGCTCGAGCTCTGGGTGTTGCACCTGGTCGCCACCGCGATCGACCCCGACACCGCGCACGAGGCGGTGGTGGTCGCGCGCGGCAGCGGCGAGGACGACGGCACCGCGGCGGTCGTCCGCTTCGCCCCGGTCGGCGACCCGCGACCGATCCTCGCCGACCTCGCGGCGCTGTACCGCGACGCGTCGTGCGAGCCGGTGCTGCTGTTCCCGAAGTCGTCGCTGGCGTACTACGAGAAGCTCCAACAGACCGGCGATCCCGAGGCGGCGCTCGGCGCCGCGCGCAGCGTCTTCGGCAGCAACGCCGGGGGCGAGGGCAAGGATCCCGCCGTGCAGCGCATCTTCGGCGACCATGATCCGCTCGCGCCCGGCTACTCGCTGTTCGAGCGGCCGATGGCCGGCGGCGACTTCGCAACCCTCGCCGCGCGGGTGTTCGGGCCCCTGTTCGCCCATCGGAGGTCGAGGTGACCGCGACGCTCGATCCCCTCGCGATCGACCTTTCCGGCACGACGCTCATCGAGGCGAGCGCCGGTACCGGCAAGACCCACGCGATCGCGACGCTGTTCGTGCGGCTCCTGCTGGAGGGCGGGCTCGGCGTCGATCGGATCCTGGTCGTCACCTTCACCGAGGCCGCCGCCGCCGAGCTGCGCGAGCGGGTGCGCGCGCGCCTGGCCGTGGCGTTGGGCGAGGTCTCCCGCCTACGGGACGCACCGGAGTCCCCCGGCGAGGCCGACGACGATCTCCGGCGCTTGCTGACGTCGCGCCGCGCCGCCGGGCACGACGACGTGCCGCGCCTGGTCGCCGCGATCCGCGGCTTCGATCTCGCGACCATCGCCACCATCCACGGCTTCTGCCAGGGCGTGCTGCAGCGCAACGCCTTCGAGACCGGCGTATCCCTCGACACCGAGCTCATCGTCGACGAGGCCCCATTGCTGGATGAGGTCGTCCGCGACTTCATGGCCCGCGAGCTCTACACGGCCGACCCGATGTTCGTGGCGTGGGTGCTGCAGTCCAAGCAGCCGCCCAAGCGATCGCTCCGCCTCGCGCGGCTCGCCGTCTCGCACCCCGAGCTGCCGATCCACCCCGCCGACATCGCCGTCGGTGACGCGCCGGATCGCACCGCGTACCTGGCCGCCTACGGCGATGCGCGGCGCCTGTGGCTCGCCGAGCGCGACGCGATCGACGAGGTGCTGTCGACCAGCAAGGTCATGCACAAGACCCACGCGCCCGACACCTGGCCCGACCGGTTCGCGCAGCTGGACAACGCCCTGCGCGAGCCGAGCCCCGCGGCCCTCGTCGAGCCCGAGGTCTTCGCGTCGTTCGCGACCGGCACGCTCTACGAGAAGACCCACAAGGCCGCGCGGCTCGCCGGCAAGACCCCGGCGCACCGGTTCTTCGACGCCTGCGAGGCGCTGCTGGCCGCCCGCGCGCCGATCGCCGCCGACTTCGACGACCGGCTGGTCTCGTTCAAGCTCCGCCTGGTCAAGTACGCGCGCAAGGAGGTGCCCAAGCGCAAGCGCACCGCCGGCGTGCAGTCGTTCGACGACCTCCTGCTGCAGCTCGACGCCGCGCTGCGCAGCCGAACCAAGGGCCGGCTCATCGAGCAGATCCGCAGCCGCTTCGGCGCCGCGCTCATCGACGAGTTCCAGGACACCGACCCGGTGCAGTACCGGATCTTCCGCACGCTGTTCGGCCACCGACGGGGGTCCAACGGCGACGGCACACTCGTGCTCATCGGCGATCCAAAGCAGGCCATCTACGGCTTCCGCGGTGCTGACGTGTTCGCCTACCTCGACGCCGCCGTCGGCAAGCGGCGGGTGACCATGGGCAACAACTGGCGATCAGACCCGCCGTTGTTGGCGGCGATCGAGCGGCTCTTCGCGATCCACCACCCGTTCGTCCTCGACGGCATCGACTTCGTGCCGGTCGCGTCGCGGCCCGGGGCGACCGCGCGGCTCCATGTCGGCGGCGCGCCCCTGCCCGCGCTGTCGATCGCGTTCCTCGACCGCGAGGGCGCGGAGATCCGCGGCCGCGGCATGGTCGAGAAGAACTGGGCCGAGGCGGCGATCCCAGCCCGCGTCGCGGCCGAGATCGCCGCGCTGCTCGGCTCCGGCGCGACGCTCACCACCGACGCCGGGACCCGCCCGGTGCACGCCGGCGACATCGCGGTCCTCACCCGCAAGAACGTGCAGGCGCTCGCGGTCCAGTCCGCGTTGCGCCCCCTCGGAATCCCGAGCGTGGTCTACGGCGACTCGACCGTGTTCGAGACCCGCGAGGCGACCGAGCTCGGCCACGTGCTCGCGGCGATCGGCGAGCCGACGTGGGTCCGCGGGGTCCGGGCCGCGTTGGCCACCGAGCTCGTCGGCGTCAGCGCCCGCGACCTCGCCGCGCTCGACAGCGACGACGCCCGCTGGGAGCACTGGGTCGACGTGTTCCGCCGGCTGCACGAGATCTGGACCACCCGCGGCTTCGTGCAGATGTTCCGCGCGCTGCTGGTCGAGACCTCGGCGCAGCAGCGCCTGCTCGGCCTCGACGACGGCGAGCGGCGGATGACCAATCTGCTGCACCTCGCCGAGCTGCTCCACGCGACCGCGAGCGAGCAGCACCTGGGGCCGATCGGTCTGCAGCGGTGGTTCGCCGAGCAGCGCCGGATGGGCACGCAGATGGTCGACGCGTTCAAGCTCCGGCTCGAGCGCGACGACCGGGCCGTGCAGCTCATCACGATCCACCGCAGCAAGGGCCTCGAGTACCCCATCGTGTACTGCCCGTTCTCGTGGGACGGCGACGACATCTGGGGCGACGAGAAGGAAGACCTGCTCTACCACGCCGCCGAGGCCGACCACCCGCTGCAGCTCGACGTCCGCCCGAGCACCAGCGCCGCCAAGGCAGCGCCGCTGGACCTTGCCCGCAACGAGCATCTCGCCGAGTCGGTCCGACTCTTGTACGTGGCGCTGACCCGCGCGCGGCACCGCTGCGTGGTCGTGTGGACGCCCGGAAGCCGCGCGGTCGGCTCAGCCCTGGGGCGCCTCCTGTGGTCGCCGCGTCGTGACGAGCCCGAGGTCCCGATCGAGGTGATCCGGCGACGCGTCCTGGAGCTCGACGACGACGCGATGATCGCGGAGCTGCGCGAGCGGGGCCAGGGACTCTGGGCGGTCGATCGGCTCGCGCCGGCCCACGGCGAGCGCCGAGGGACGGCGGTGACCAGCACGTCGGCGGCACTTTCGGTCCGACGACCGCGCGCCGCGATCGATCGGCTGTTTCGCACCTCGAGCTTCTCGAACCTCGCGTCTTCGCAGTCCCTCGCCGGTCCACTGTTCGTCGACTTCGCCGACGCGCGCGCCCACGACGAGGCCCTCGCCGCGCTCCCCGGCGCCGCCGCGGTGGCGACCGCGGATGCCCTGCAGCCGTGGCCCGAGCCGCGCCCCGAGGGCGGACCGACCGTCACGCTCGCGGAGTTCCCCCGCGGGGTCCAGGCCGGCAATTTCTTCCACGACCTCATCGAGCACCTCGACTTCGCGGCCGATGCGGCGACGATCCGCGCGCAGGTCGAGGCCGCCCTGCGCACCCACGCCCTCGGCCCCGAGCAGTGGACCGGGGTCGTCGAGCAGGCGCTCCACGAGATCCTCGACGCGCCGCTGCTGCGCGACGATGCGCCCCTCTCGCCACTGTGCCTGCGAAGGATCGCTCGGGCCTCGCGACTCGACGAGCTCGAGTTCCTGATCCCGGTCGCCGACGCCGACACATCCCTGGGCCGACGGGCGCTCGCGCAGGTGTTCCGCGACCACCCCGCGGGCCTCCCCGACGACTACGCCGATCGCGTCGCGAGCCTCGGCTTCGCGCCGCTGCGCGGCTTCCTGAAGGGCTTCGTCGACATGGTCTTCGTCCACGACGACAAGTGGTGGGTCGTCGACTACAAGACCAACCACCTCGGCGCATCGCCTGCGGACTACGGCCACGCCAACCTCGCGCGAGCGATGGCCGACGATCACTACGTGCTGCAGTACCACCTCTACACCGTCGCGCTGGTGCGGATGCTGGCGATGCGGCTGCCGGGCTTCGACTACGATCGCGACTTCGGCGGAGCGCTGTACCTGTTCCTGCGCGGCATGGCGCCGGGCAACGGCGATGTCGGCATCTGGCGCGAGCGGCCGCCGCGGGCGCGCATCGAGGCGCTCTCTCGGCTGCTCGAACACGGCGCCGACGGTGGCCGGCGGGGTACGCCATGAGCAACGCGGTCCTGCCGACGCCGGCGACGCCCGGCACGCTCGCGCGCCTCGCCGAGGCCGGCGTCCTCGCGCCGCTCGACGTCCACTTCGCGCGCATGCTCGGCCAGCTCGCCCCGGGCACGCACGCCGACGTGTTGCTCGGCGCGGCGTGGGCCTCGCGGGCGATCGCCTTCGGCCACGTCTGCGCCGATCTGCGCCGCATCGTCGAGCGCACGATCACCGACGCCGAGGGCCACGAGCTCCGCGATCTCGCGATCCCATCGATGTTCGCGTGGGTGATGGCGCTGTCGGGCGCGAGCACACTGGTCGGCGACGGCGACCGACCGACGCCGCTGGTGTTCGACGGCGACGCGCGGCTGTACTTGTACCGTTACCACCGCTACGAGCGGATGCTCGCGTCGTCGCTGGCGAGCCGGGCCGAGACCACCCACGCGATCGACACCGACGTCGCACGGGCGACGCTCGGCCGGCTGTTCGCCGCCAAGGACGGCCTGCTGCTCGACGATCGCCAGCGCGAGGCCGCCGCGGTCGCGGCGATGCGCGGGCTCACCGTGCTGAGCGGCGGGCCGGGCACCGGCAAGACCACCACCGTGGTCCGCATGCTCGCGCTGCTGCAGTCGCTGCAGGTCGCCGCCGGGCTGCCCTCCTTGCGCATCGCCCTCGCGGCGCCGACGGGCAAGGCCGCCGCGCGCCTGGTCGAGAGCATCGGCAAGCAGGTCGACGCGCTCGACTGCGACGACGTGGTGAAGCGCGCGATCCCCCGGACGGCCTCGACGATCCATCGCCTGCTCGGCTTCCGCGGCGGGTCGACGACGCGATTCCTCCATGACGCCGACCTCCCGCTGTCGGTCGACGTCGTCGTGATCGACGAGGCATCGATGGTCGACCTGGCGCTCATGGCCAAGCTCGTCGACGCAGTGCCCCGGCACGCGCGGCTGGTGCTCGTCGGCGACAAGCACCAGCTCGCGAGCGTCGAGGCCGGAGCGATCCTCGGCGACATCTGCGACGCGGGGACCCGCGAGCACGTCCGTCGTTCGGCGAGCTTCACCGCCGAGCTCGACGCCGTCACCGGCGCGGTTGCCCCGGGCTCCATCGACGCGGACGCGGGCCCGCCCGTGCGCGACTGCCTCGTCGACCTCGTGCAGAACCACCGCTTCGGGCCGGACAGCGGGATCGGGCGGCTCGCCGATGCGATCAAGCACGGTCGCAGCGACGAGGCGATGTCTCGGCTGCAGGGCGCGATCGGTGCGCGACGCGGCGAGCTCACGATGGTGCCGATCACCGAGGCCGACGCGCTGCCACAGGTGCTCCGAACGTCGATCCTCGACGGCTACCGCGCGTACCTCGACACCGACGACCCGCTCCTGCGGCTCGCACGGCTGCTGCAATTCCGCCTGCTCTCGCCACACCGTCGCGGGCCGTTCGGCGTCGAGCGGCTCAATCAGATCGTCGAGCAGACCCTCGCGCACGACGGCCGGATCCAACCGGGCGCCGCGTGGTACGACGGGCGCCCGATCCTCGTCACGAGCAACGACTACCAGCTCGGGCTGTTCAACGGCGACGTCGGCGTCGTGGGGCGCGACGGCGACGGCCGCCTACGCGCCTACTTCGCCGGGGCGGACGGGGCGCTGCGGGGGTTCGCACCGTCGCGCCTGCCCGCCGTCGAGACCGTGTTCGCGATGACGGTCCACAAGAGTCAGGGGTCGGAATTCGATCGCATCGGCCTGCTCGTCCCGCGCCAGATCTCGTCGCTGCTCACACGGGAGTTGCTGTACACGGCGATCACCCGGGCGCGGGCGCACGTGACGTTGTTCGGCGCCGCGAAGGTCGTCGCCGACGCAATCGGCAAGCGCATCGAGCGCGCGTCGGGCCTGCGCGACGCGTTGTGGGAACCCTGAGCCGAGGATCTCCGGATCGGGGCGAATCGCGGTCGCCTGACGCAGGGAATGCGGCGATACTCGGGCGGATCGACCACCTTGTCGCTCGTCGCTCCATTCGCCCTCGCGCTCGCGCTGCTCGCCCCCGCGCCCACGCCGGCCGGGGTGGAGCCGACGCCGACCGGCGTGGCCCCGACCGACCCGGCCCCGACCGACCCGGCCCCGACCGACCCGGCCCCGACCGACCCGGCCCCGACCGACCCGGCCCCGACCGACCCGGCCCCGACCGACCCGGTCTCGACCGACCCGGCCCTGGCCGACCCGGCCCCGACCGACGCGGTCTCGACCGACGCGACCCCGACCGACGCAGCTGCGACCGATGCCAGCACGGAACCGGCACCGCACGGGCCGACGGACGAAGCGGCCGCGCCGCCCGTGATCGTGCCGGTCCCCGAGGCCAAACCCGTCGCCAGCGAGGATCGGCCGTGGTTCGCGGTGAAGGTCTTCATCGGCCTCGTCGGCCTCCTCGCGCTCGCGTATCTCGGCGGGCATCCCTGGGTGCTGCGACTCGAGCGGAAGATCGGCGTCTCCCGCGTGGTCGCGGCCGGCTTCCCGTTCCTCGGCTTGGGCCTGCTCGCGCACCGCGGTGACATCCTCACCGACGACGTGCTCGGGCACATGCGTCCGATCCTCCACCTCGCACTGGGTTGGATCGGCCTCGTGATCGGCATGCGGATCGAGCTGGGCAAGCTGAGCGCGCTGCCCCGCGGCACGGTGTCGATCATCGGCATCAGCACTGGCCTGCCCCTGGCGATGATCGTCGCGGGCTGTGGCGCGGTGCTGATCGGCGGACGGATCATCGCCGGCGAATCCTGGCTCGATCCGCTCATCGTCCGCGACGCGCTCGTGCTGGGCGCGGCCGGGGCAATCGCAGCCGACACCGAGACGCTGCGCTACGGCGCGCGCCGGGCCAGCTCCGAGGCGCGCCGCACCCTCGTGCAGCTCGCCACCCTCGACGAGCTCGCGGCGCTGGTCGGCCTGGCCTTCCTCAACGCGTACTTCCGGCCGACGGGAATCGCGGTCACGTGGCAGCTGCCGAGCACCGCGTGGCTGTTCGTCACCTTCGGCCTCGCGCTCGTCGTCGGCGTCGTCGTCTATGCGATCGTCCGCTTGCCGGCGACCCGCACCGAGTCGGTCGCGCTGCTCCTGGGCTCGGTCGCGTTCGCGGCCGGGACCGCCAGCACCCTGCACCTCTCGCCGCTGGTGGTCTGCTTCGTCGTCGGCATGTTGCTGGCGAACTTCCCCGGTGACTACAAGTCGCGCCTGACCGACAACCTGGCTCGACTCGAGATGCCGATCTACCTGGTGTTCCTCATCGTCGCCGGGGCGATGTGGCGACCGAACCTGCTCGGGTGGACCGCGATGCTCGTCCTGCTCGCGGCGCGCTTCATCGGGCGCTGGGCCGGCGGGCGCATCGTCTGGCGCAACATCGACGAGAAACTCCCCGCCGATGCCCGTCGCTCGCTGGTGTTCGCGCCGATGGGCGCCCTGCCGATCGCGGTCGCGGTCAACGCCGCGCTGCTGTACCCCGACGGCGAGCTGTCGACGATCCTCACCGCGACCATCGGCGGTGCGATCCTCTGCGAGCTCGCGCTCGCCCTGGTGTGGCGGCGCGAGGAGCTCCCCGCGGTGCCCACGGGTGACGGGGTGCCGCGATGAGGATCCTGGTCCTGCTCGCAGTCGTCGGTCTCATGACCGCGGCGCGCAGCTTCGAGGTCGCCGGCGACACCATCGGCTCGAGCACCGCGCTCACGGTCGGCTTCCTGTTGATCGTCGCGTACCTCACCGGCTGGGTGGCCAAGCAGCTCGGCATGCCCAAGCTGACCGGTTACCTGATCGCCGGGCTGCTCGCGGGCGACTCCCTGCTCGCGCTCATCCCCCCGGGGTCGGCGGGTGACCTCAAGATCTTCACAGGCGTCGCGGTGTCCCTGATCGCGTTGACCGCCGGCACCGAGCTCGAGGTCAAGACCATGCGCCCGCTGATGCGCACGGTCGCGTGGCTCACCGGGGTCGCCGGCGTCGGCACGGTGATCATCCTGACCGGCGCGGTGTGGCTGCTGCGCGAGCAGTTGCCGTTCATGGATGCTCTCAGTCCCACCGGGGTGATCGCGATGTCGGCGGTCCTCGGCGTCGTCATGTCGGCCAACTCGCCCGCCGTGGTCGTTGCCCTGCGCACCGAGATGAACGCCGACGGACCGCTGTGCCGCACCGTGCTCGGGGTCGTGGTGATGGGCGACCTGCTCGTCATCATCCTGTTCGCCGCGGTCGGTGCCGCGGCAGCGCCGTTCCTCGGCAGCGAGTCGGATCAGGGCGCGCTGGTCCACCTGGTGTGGCACATCGGCGGCTCCCTGGTCGTTGGTGCGTTCGTCGCTGGCCTGCTGTACCTGTTCCTGCGTTTCGTCGGCCAGAGCACGGCGCTCTTCGTCGTCGCGCTGTCGTTCGTGGTCGCCGAGGTCGGCGCGCGCATCGGCCTCGATCCGCTGCTCGTCGCCCTGTCGGCCGGCATCCTCGTGCGCAACGCGACCGACTTCGGCGACGCGCTCCACGAGGCGATCGAGGGCTCGTCGCTGCCGGTGTACCTGGTGTTCTTCGCCGCCGCCGGCGCGTCGATCCACCTCGACGTCCTCGCGGCGGTGGGCATCCCGGCGCTGATGTTCGCCGGCATCCGGGCGCTGTCGTACCTCGGCACCGCCCGCCTGGCCGCGACCATCGCCGGCGCCGAGCCGGTCGTGCGCCGCCTGGTCGGCTTCGGCCTGCTCCCCCAGGCTGGCCTCGCGCTGGCCCTCGGCCTGCTGATGGTGAAGACCTTCCCGGCGGTCGGCCAGGCGGCAGGCACTCTGGTGCTCGGTGTCGTCGCGCTCAACGAGATGATCATGCCGATCGTGTATCGACTCGCGCTGCTGCGCTCGGGCGAGGCCGGTCGCGCGGCGAACCACAGCTCGGTGTTCCCCGCGGTGTCCCCGGACTCGTCGGCCGGCAACGCGATCGTGGCGCCGTGGGAGGACAGCCCGAGCGGGCTGCCGCTGGACACCGCCTCGGTGCCGCTCGGCGACACCCCGACGCGTTGACCGGTCCCGCTAGAATCGGCCGGTGATCGAGACGCCCGCGGCACCCGGGGAGACCTGCGCGGAGGCCCGCCGCGCATCGCGGCGCTTGCCCGCGATCACGAGGGCCACGCCAGTGCCGAGGAGCGCGACACCGACACCGGTCGTCACCGCGCCGGGGATGACCGTCCGGTAGACCAGCGGGATGCACGGGCCGCCGCGGGGATCCTTCGGGCATCCGGCGCCGCTGCCCTGCAGCGCGAGCATCACCACACCGCCGATCGTGCTGGCGACACCGCCACCGACGAGACCCCAGCCGACCGCGCCCAGCGGCGAGGCGCGGACGACCTCCGTACGGACCGGCGCCGGCGCGGACACGACCGGAGGCGGGAGCGAGGGCGGCAGCTCGGTCACCTCGGCGGGCGCGAGGTGACGCAGCAGCGCCTCGCGGACGTCGAGGGTGCGTTCGCGGACGATCCGCTCGAGGTCCGCCTCGCTGCAGATCGTGCACGCGTCATCGAAGCTCGCGATCGCATCGTCGGTCCCGACCTCGAACAGCTGGACGCGGACGGCGTAGTCCGACGACTTGGGCTCGGTCACCGAGGCGTGGACCACGAACCGCGCGCCGCCGGCCTCGGCGACCTCGCCGCGACACGCGGGGCTCGCGGCGCACCCGGGGCCGCGCCCCGCCATCGCGACGGTGACCCGCGCCCGCGGCACGACGCGCACGCGTTCATCGGGCAACCGCGCCAGGACGGTGTCGTGCACCAGCGCGCGACGATCCGCCGGGAGCCCTGCGGTGTCCGGCGGCAGCACCACGACGGTGACGGGCGGCTCGTCGGG
This sequence comes from Nannocystaceae bacterium, assembly GCA_044344875.1. Taxonomy (GTDB): domain Bacteria; phylum Myxococcota_A; class Polyangia; order Nannocystales; family Nannocystaceae; genus Xiheibacterium. The sequence continues at coordinate 37,122 of JBIJCC010000037.1, read as the reverse complement.
CGCGGGCCCACCGGCGACGGTGAGCAGCGAGAGCGCGAACGGGACGTGCAGCATGGTGGTGGTCCTCCTCGGTGCGAACGACGGGGCGAATCGACGAGGTCGGGGCTAGCGGCGCCGCAGCGACTCGAGGCGCTCGCGGGCCTGCGCGACGCCGAGCGCCGCGGCGGTCGTCCACGCCTTCTCGGCCGCGGCGTAGTCGGCGAGCTTCCAGTGGGCCTCGCCCAGGCGCAGGTGGTACTGGCCGTTGCCGGGCGCGAGCTTCACCGCCTTCTCGCCGTACTGCACCGCCTCGTGGTAGGCGCCCTGCTGGAAGTGGAGGTCGCGGAGGCCGTCCCATGCGGGCGCGAAGCGCTTGTCGACGCGCGTGGCCTCGAACATCGTCTTCAACGCCGCATCGCGTTTGCCCTGGCCCTTCTGCCGCCGCGCCTCGGCGACCAGTGCCTTCGCCCTCTCGCGGGCTGCGGCGGGATCCCGCGGCGACTCGGTGCCGTCGCCTTCGAGCGGAGCGGGCTCGGTCGGCACGGCGACGGGTTCGATCACCGAGGGCGCGGCGATGGGTTCGATCACCGTCGGTGCGGCGACGGGTTCGATCGCCGCCGGCGGTGACGCGGGCGGACTCACCTCGACCGCCCGGATCCGTCCCGCATCGGCGACATGCGACCCGCCGCGCCGCCGCTCCGCCCGCGTGCGCACCCGGGACACGGCCGAGGCGATCTGCTCGGGTGCCGGCGCGCTGGCCTCCGCCGCCAGCACCGGTGCCGCGAGCTCGACGAGTTCGTCGGCCGCCGCGAGCTCCGCCTGGGAGAACTCGCCCTGTTCGGCGCGCGCGCGTAGTTCGGCGAGCTCGCCCGGGAGGAACCCGCTGCGCGTGCGCGCGTGCTCGAGGGTCGGATCGAACAACAGCGCCTGGGCGTAGAAATCGCGGGCGAACACCCGGCCACCCTCGGCATCCCAATACTGATCGCCGAGCCGCGCCAGCGTGCCGCCGAACTCGAGTCCGAGCTCGACGGCCTGGGTTTCGCCGGAGTCATCGAGCTCCCCTTCGAGGGCGCGCAGGGCAGCGACCGCGCGCAAGGCCGTCTGCTCGGGTGCGGCCGCATCGGGGTAGACCCAGTGCGCGCGGGAGGCCCACAGCCGCGCGCTCGCGGCGAGCGATTCGACCTCCGAGGCCCGCGGCGCCTCGGGCCGCGGCCCGAGCAGCACCGCAGCCAGTGCGACCACCGCGACGCCGAGCGCCGCGATCGCGACCCACGTGCCCCGCGTTCGAGCCACCTTCGGCGCGGTCGCGTCGCGCAGCGCGTCGAGCAACGCGCGCAGCGACGGCCACCGCGCCGCAGGATCCGGCGACAGCCCACGCACCACGATCTCGCGCAATGCCGCGGGCACGCTCGTCCCCGTCGGCGCGGCCTCGATGTTCCCCTGCCGGGTCGCGAACGCCAGCGCCATGCGGTTCTCGGCGGTGAATGGCCGCACCCCGTACATCGCCTCGTAGAGCACCACGCAGAAGTTGAACTGATCGCTGGCCGCGTCGGTCGGGACGCCGAAGTGCTGCTCGGGCGACATGTACGCCGGCGTGCCCATGATGCTGCCGTGCTTGGTGAGCTGGGCCGACAGCACCGAGCCGGGCCGGTCCGGCAACGCCGCGCGCAGCGTCTGCTCACCGACCCGCTCGTCCGAGGCGTCGTCGTGCTCGTCGGTGCCCCGCGCCAGGCCGAAGTCGAGGACGCGCGCGCGACCATCCGTGGCGACCATCACGTTCTCGGGCTTGAAGTCGCGGTGCACGATCGCGTGCTCGTGCGCGGCGACCAGGCCCTCGCCCGCCTGGGCGACCATCGCGATGCGCTTGGCAACCCGTGCGTCCCCTGGTCGAGCCAGTCGCGTAGCGTCACGCCGCGCACGTACTCCATCGCCACGAAGACGCGGCCGTCGACCTGGCCGACCTCGTAGACGTGCACCACGTTGGGATGCGAGAGCTTGGCCATCGCCTGGGCCTCGCGCATCAGGCGGGCGCGGCCGCGGAGCTCGACGGCGATGTCCGCCCCGAGGACCTTGATCGCGATGCGGCGATCGAGTTCCTCGTCGAAGGCCGAGTAGACGACACCCATGCCGCCCTCGCCGATGGCCTTGAGCACGTGGTAGCGGCCGATCCGCGCCATCGCGGCGGTGGGAACCACGGCCGTCGCCGGGGTCGGCGCTGGCGCGAACATCGGTCCGTCCGCGCCATCACCCTCGATCTCGACGGTGACCGGTACGCGTGCGATCGGACTCCAGTGCTCGGTGCGCTCGGGCAACGTCCCTCGATCATAGCCGGCGACCATGGGCGAATCGGCGCGCACCGGCCCGATGTCATCGCGATGAAACCGGGGCCCCGCGGTGACTCCAGGGCCTGCGTGGTAGCGTGGGGCGTCGTGATCGTTCGCCTCGCATCGCGCGTGGTCGTTGCGTTGGGTACGGCGTTGGGCGTGGTGTTCCTGCCGACGGCGTGCGTCGCCAGCGATCCCGACGCCGATTTGTGCGCCGTCGGCGGGATCGGTTGTGCGTGCACCCAGGGAGGCGCCTGCGATGCGGGCCTGTCGTGCGACGCCGGCACCTGCGTCGACCCCATGGCGACGAGCACGGATGCGCCTGTGGGGTCCTCCGAAGCCGGAGATTCCGCCGCATCGACGACGGCCGCGGGTGCGTCGAGCGACGGCGGATCGACGACCGACGACACGGCGCCGACGGCCCAACCCAACGTCGCGTTCGTCACCTCGACCGCGTTCACGGCTGGCGCCCTCGGTGGACTCGCGGGCGCCGACGCGATCTGTCAGGACCATGCCGACGCCGCGGGACTCGCCGGCACCTACCGCGCGTGGCTGTCGCTCCCCGGCGACGACGCCCGCGATCGCATCGGTGACGCCCTCGGCTGGATCCGCCCCGACGGCGCGCCGCTGGCGATCGACCTGCCGCAGATCATCGAGGGACGGTTCTTCCACCCGCCGGTGCTCGACGAGAACGGCACCTTCGCCGCGCCGAACCCGATCTGGACCGGCACCGTCGGCGACGGCACCGCGAACTCCCTCGATGCGTTCGGCGTCTGTGGCGGGTGGACCACCGACGAGCCGACCGGCTTCGCGTGGATCGGCGATCTCGGAGCGGGCCCCGGCTGGTGGACGGCCTACGCCTCGCAGCCGTGCACCGGGTCGGCGCGTCTGCTGTGCCTGGGCGTGGACCAGCAATACGAGCTCGTGGTCGCGCCGGTGCCTGGCCGACTCGCGTTCGTCAGCGCCGGCTACGTCGCGGCGACCGAGGGCCGCGCGGCCGCCGACGCCCTGTGCCAGGCCGAGGCCGCGGCCGCCGGCGACGACGGCAGCTTCCTCGCGCTCTTGGCCGTGCCCGGCGAGGCACCCGCAGACCGGTTCGACCCCGACGGCGCGCCGTGGGTCCGCGCCGACGGGATCCCGGTGTTCCCCGACGGCGCCCCCTTCGGCGACACGCTCGCGACGCCCTTCGTCTTCGACGCCCTGGGCAACCCCACAGGCCTGGCGATCGGCTGGGCGGGATCCTACGGCGTGAACGACCTCGGCGACGATCTCTCGAGCTGCACCGGCTGGACCGCGAACACCGGCAACGCCGGGATGTTCGCCACCATCCACATCTTCTGGCAGGCGTGGGCGCTGGGCGGCGGAGACCAGGAGTGCGCGCAGCTCGGCTACTCGGTCGTCTGCCTCGAGGAGTGACGAGGACCCGGTCCATGGGCGCCGTGGTCACGGCCACGACGGCGACGACGGACGCCGCGGCGTCCGAGCCGCCGCGCGTCACTGGCGGATCCCGGTAGCAGACCGATGCTCCGCCGGTGTTCGACCTCCCGCACGGGCTGACCCCGGGAGGACGACCTTGGACCTGAACGAACGATTCTTGGACCTCGCGCTCGGCGGCGCGGGGTGGGTGCTGTGGCTGCTCGTCGGCATGAGCGTGATGAGCGTCGCGATCATGATCGAACGCGCGCTGCACTACCGCAGCGTCGCGGCACGGGAGCGGTCCCTCGCGCTCGCGCAGGGCACGATGCTCTCGGCGCTGGCGACCAAGCTCGACACGCCCGGAGCGCGGATGTTCGAGCGGCTGATCCGCGACGGTAGCGGCCACGGCGTCGAGGGCCTCGGCCTCTGCGTGGAGTCGACCCGCGCGGTCGAGAAGGTCCGGCTCGAACGCCACCTCGGGCTGCTCGGCACGATTGCCGCCAACGCGCCGTTCGTCGGTCTGCTCGGCACGGCGCTCGAAATCCTCCGGGTGTTCCACCTCCTCGGCGAACAGGGCGTCGGCTCGGCCCAGGACGCCTCCTCGATCATGACCGGCATCAGCGAGGCGCTGGTCGCCACCGGCGTCGGCCTCATGGTCGCGATCCCGGCAACCGCGGCCTACAACGCGTTCGTCCGCCGCGTCGCGGGCCTGCTGAGCCTCGCGCAGCAGACCGCCACGCGCGCCCTCGCGTTCGCCGGCCGGGAGGCGATCTGATGGCCGCGGCATCTGACCAAGAGGGCGGCCTCACCGCCATCAACATCACCCCGATGGTCGACATCATGCTCGTGCTGCTGGTCATCTTCATGGTGACGACGAGCACGCTCTCGCAGCTGGACGGGCTCGACGTGAACCGGCCCGATGCGGCCACCGGGGCGCCGATCGAGGCGTCGGCCGATCGCGAGATCCTGCTGACGTGTCGGCCCGACGGCACCGTCGCCGTCGACGGGCAGCTGGTCGCCGACGACGCAGCGATCCGCACCGCGATCGAGGCCAAGCGCGCGCGCAACCCCGAGCTCTCGGGAATCATCGCGTGCGACGAGGACGCCAGCGTCCGCGCCCTGGTCCGACTGCTCGACCTGCTCCGCGCCGCGGGGATCCATCGCTACGCGATCGCCACCGAGTCACCGTCCGGGCAGCCGGGCTGATCCGAGGAGGAGACCACACCATGGCGGGACTCGAATGGATCGTGGCGCTCGTCGGCGCCGCGCTGGCCGGCGGCTTCCTCGTCGGTTTCCTCGGCCGCTCGAAGGCGGCACCGGTCGCCCTGGGCCTGGCGATCGCACTGCACGTGCTGCTGCCCTGGTGGTTGCCCACGACCCCGCGGGCCCCGAGGCGCGAGCCGCCGCGGCGGATGACCGAGGTGACCGTCCGAGCGCCGGAGCCATCGCCCCCGCGCGTCGAGCCACCGCCGTCGACCGTCGAGCCTGCGCCCACGCCCGCGCCATCGGAGCCCGCGCCGACGCCGACGCGCCGGCCGAAGGCCAAGGCCGCCCCGAAGCCCTCGACGACCGAGCCCGCTCCGGCGCCGCAGGGGCCCGCCGCAGCGCCGCTGCGCTTCGATCTCGGGCAGCTGAACGCGAGCGCCACGTCGGGGATCAGCGTCGCCGCGGGGACACCCGGCGGGGTGCCCGGAGGCACCGGCACCGCGACATCGGGACCGCGCACCGCCGGCTCCGCCCACGACCCGTCGACGGCACCCGACGCACCGCGCGGCGCAGGGAAAGGACCGCCGTGGGCGCCGCTCGGCGCGGCCGCGGTGGCCCGCCTGCCCCAGACCCGGAGCATCCCGAAGAAGCCCTGCCCCGCCACCGCGCAGGGGGTGCAAGGCACGGTCGTACTCGCCGTGCAAGTCCGCCGCGACGGCACGGTCCGACGCGCGACCGTCCGCAGCGGCATCGGCCACGGGTGCGACGAGATCGCCGCGGCGGCCCTCCGCGCCGCCCGATTCGAACCCGCCACGGACGGCGCCGGAGCGCCCGTCGATTTCGAGCTCGACTATGAATATGCATTTCGTCTCGAGAACTAATGTGCTTTGTTCGGGCCTCGCCCTCGCCGTCGCCCTCGCGCTCCCGGTCGCGGCCGAGGCCACCGAACAACCGGCGCCGGCCCCCGCCGCCGTCCCCGAGGGGCTCACGGCGCCGGAGCTCGAGACCCCGCAGGCGCTGGTGTATCCACCCGAACTCGCGGCCGCCGAGCAACCGCCGTCGGGGACGATCCTCGTCGCATTCGTCGTCGCCACCGATGGCTCGACCAAAGAGGCGACGCTCGTCCAATCATTGCACCCCGAGCTCGACGCCGCGGCGCTCGACGCCGTGGCGAAGCTGCACTATCGGCCTGCGACGTATGCAGGCAATGCCGTCGAGGTGAGCCTGCAAATGGCCATCGAAGTGACGCCGCCGCCGCGGCCCGCGATCGAGCCCGAGGCCGCAGCCCCGACGCCGGCGCCGACGCCCGAGCCCGCCGCCGCGCCGGCCCCGGTGCGGATCCGCGGCACCGTGCGCGAGGCCGGCCTGCGCACCCCGCTGCGCGGCGCGATCGTGACGGCGATGCCGGCGGGTGAGCTCCCCGTCGGCAAGGTCCCCTTTCGCAAGCGCCGTCCCCCGAGCGAGGCCCCCGCGTGGACGGTGCAGAGCACCACCGACGACGCCGGTCGCTTCAGCCTCGCGGGGGTCCCCGACGGCCGAACCCGCGTCGCGATCCTGACGCCCGGCTTCGAGCGCCTCGACTACGTGCTCGAGATCCACGGCGGCGAGGTCACCGAGGTGACGTGGTTCCAGGTCCGGATGAACACGAATCCGTACCGGACCGAGGTCCTCACGGAGGCCGAGACCATGCCGGAGATCACCCGTCATGCGGTCGAGCGCGAGGAGATCCAGCGGATCCCCGGCACCAACGGCGACGCCCTGCGCTCGGTGCAGAACCTCCCGGGCATGGCTCGCGCCGCGTTCGGCGGCGGCGATCTGATCATCCGCGGCGCCGCCCCGGGTGACTCGGTGGTCTACCTCGGCGGCCACGAAATTCCCGCGCTGTTCCACTTCGGTGGGCTCACCTCGGTCTTCAACAGCGATCTCGTGGCCCGCATCGATTACCTCCCCGGGAACTTCGACGGCCGCTATGGCGACGCCACGGGCGGTGCGGTCTCGGTCACGACACGCCGCGGCCGTCGCGACGGCCACCACGGCGCCGTCGACGTCGACGTCTTCGACGCCGGCGCCCTCGTCGAGGGCCCGATCGGGAAAGGCTCGTTCGCCCTCAGCGCACGGCGCAGCTACATCGACGCGATCCTCCCCGCAATCCTGCCCAAGGACGGCGGACTGCGATTCACGGCAGCCCCACGCTATTGGGACTACCAGGCGCAGATCGATTACCCGCTGTGGGGCGGCACGCTCACGGCCCGGGCGTTCGGCAGCGACGACCGGACCGTGCTCTTGTTCGCCGAGAAGAACGAGGACGGCGACGATCTCCGCAGCCAGTTCGAGACCCGACAATGGTTCCACCGCGCCGACCTCGCCTACGAGCGCCGGTGGGGCCGGTGGAGCGCGATGCTCAGCCCCTCGTATCGCCGCGATTCGTTCCGGCAACGCGCCGTCGAGATCTTCGACTTCGACATCGTCACCGATCGCCTGAGCGTGCGCGGCGAGGTCGCCCGCACCGTGGGCAAGCGCTCGGAGTTCCGCGTCGGCACCGAGCTGGTCAACGACTGGATCTCCGCCGACGTGGCCTCACCGCCGCCGCCGGGGGACACCACCGGCGGACGCGGCGGCGGCAACGCGGTGGCGGGCGGATTGAACGACCAGCTGATCCGAAAGGTCGACGACTACCGGGGGCGGCCGGCGCTGTACGGGAGCTTTCGCATCGGCCTGCACGAGCGCGTGACGCTGACGCCGAGCGTACGCCTCACCTACTATTCGGCCCCCACCAATCGAGTGGCGTTCGAGCCACGATTGCGTTTCGAGGCCGACGCGACCAAGACGACGAGGATCACCGCGGGCGCGGGCATCTTCTCGCAGGGGCCACAATTGGTGCAGAACGACGCGATCTTCGGGAACCCCGACCTGCGCCCCGAGAACGCGCTGCACACCTCGATCGGCGTCGAACAGAAGTTCCGCGGCGACTGGAGCATCAGCGGCACCGGCTTCTACAAGCACCTGTGGTCCCTGGTCTCGACCTCGCCCGACGAGGTCGAGCGGGGCGGCCGACGCGTGCCGGAGCGCTACGACAACGCGGGCGTCGGACGGGTGTACGGCGGCGAATTCATGGTCCGCAAAGCGCTCGGCGGCAAGTTGTTCGGCTGGGTCTCGTACACCATCAGCCGCAGCGAGGTCCAGGGTCGACCCGGACAATCATGGGCGTTGTTCGACTACGATCAGACCCACATCCTGACGCTCGTCGCCAGCTACAAGCTCCCGCGCAATTGGCAGATCGGCACCCGCTTCCGCCTGACGTCCGGCAACCCCACGACACCGGTCGCCCACGGCGTCACCCAGCTCTACGACGGCGTGGGTCTGGCGTTGCCGGGCCCGTACAACGGCGATCGCATGCGCACATTCCACCAGCTGGATCTGCGGGTCGACAAGACGTGGACGATGCGACGGGTCCGCCTGCACACGTATCTCGACATCCAGAACGTCTACAACGCGAAGAACCCCGAGATGCGGATCTACTCATGGAACTTCCAGAAGTCGACCTCGATCAATTCGCTCCCCATCATCCCATCCATCGGACTGAAGCTGGAGTGGTGAGCGTGGTCCGCGGGTTGGTGTGGCTCTTCGCCTTCGCGATGGGGGTCGTCGGCTGTGGCGACCTCCCGGATTCACAGCTCGTGATCGAGCGGAGGATCCTCGCGGCGCGACCGTGGGTCGTCGACGCGCTCGAGCCCACGGCGCCCGGGGCCCGCGACCGCGCCGAGGCGCTCCCCCTCGAGACCCTGCAGATCGATCCGCTGTGGGTCGGGCCGAACGGCGTCATCCCGAGCGACGACGTCGACGCGGTCTGGATCGCCTGCGAGCTGACGCTCGGGGCCCCGCCGTTCACCTGCCTCTCGCAGCGCTTCGGGGACCTGACCCTCGACGATCTGCCGGCGTGCGTCGTCGACGACCCGGATGCGCCGCCGTCGTCGCCGCGCCAGGTCCCCTCGCCCTGTCTGCTCGAGCGGACCGGGGCGCCGAGCCTCACCGTCCCCCTGTCGACCGGGATCCTCGCGGGGGCCGACCTCGAGCTGACGGTCGTCACCGGCGATCCGGACGGCACCTCGACCGACGCCTGCGCCGACGCCCTGCTCGCCGGCGAATGGGATCCCCCGTCCGATTGCATCTACGGCGTCCAGGTCGTCCCGGTCGGGCCCAAGCCGACGCTGCTCGCCGCGGCGCAGGCGGCCGGTCTCGTCCCCGACGACGTCGCGCTGCCGCCCGCCGACGACCCCGACACGCACCCCCGCATCACGAGCTTCCGCGTGACGGTCCTCGACGGCGACGGCGACGCCGTGGGCGAAGCTCGCGAGGTCGCGCGGGGTGAGATCGTCGACGTCCCGCGGGGCACGACGCTGCGCATCGACACCACATCGCCGCAGGACGATCTGCAGACGTTCTCCGTCATCGTGAACGACGGCGCATCCGCGGAGGACCGCGAAGAATCCTACATCGGGCAATGGTTCCGCACGTGGGGCAGCCAGCTCGCGACCGCGAGCCTGAGCCCCGAGAGCTACAACGAGTGGACGCTCGATCCCGACGGCGACGATCCCGAGCTGCCCGAGGACGGGCTGGCGCACCTGTACTACGTCGTCCGCGACGCGCGGCACGGGGTCGCGTGGTGGTGGTTCAGCGCCCGGGTGGTGCCCTGAGCCGGCCCGTTGCACGGCCCCGGGGGACCCAACGCCGACGCCCGTGAACCAGTGCCGCGCCCGCGTCACTCCACCACCGCGGTGTCGACCCTCCCGATCCCCCGGCGGCTGTGGCGCGCAGCGTCCCTCCTCGCGCTCGTCGCGGCCGCGGCCTGTGCCCCGGACGGCGACGAGGACGGGGCCAGCGACGGCGCGTCTGGGGGCAAGGCCGACGACCTCGACCCCGCCGAGTTCGGCTGCAAGGCGGTCGAGGGGATCGCCCTCGAGGCGCTCGTGGAGGTCGACGATCCGATCGCGGCGTTCCTCATCAAGGGCGCCCGCGGCTGCGCGGCCGACTACCGCGAGATGGTCACGATGCTGGCCAGCGTCGACCCGCAAGGGTGCGAGCCGGGCCGCGATCTCATCACGCGGGTCGTCTCGGATGATGCGCGCATCGATCCCAACCCCGACAACTACCGCACGGTGACGTCGCGGACCTGCGGCTCACGGCCGCCGCACGCCCTGCTGTTCACGCTCTTGAACCTGAAGCGCGACGAGGACCTCGGCCGCCGCACGTTCGTCGAGATGCAGGCCCTGGATCGCAACACGGGCCTGTACGATTTCTGGGTCTTCACCGGCGGCCGGTTCCAATTCAAGGGCAACTCCCTCGCGGCGGCCGCGGGCACTTCGGACTGCGGCAGGTGCCATCGCGATGGCGGCGTCCTGATGAAGGAGCTCGACGATCCCTGGCTGCACTGGGAGTCCGCGGACAACCCCCTGCCCGGCGCGGATGCAATGTTCGCCGCCCACGGCGCGATGCTCGGCCAGCGCGGCGACGGGCGCGAGCTCGAGGCCCTGGTCCGCGTGGGCAACGACGCGATCGTCGCCGCGCGCATCGACGCCCAGATCAAGCCCACGGGCAACCTCGCGACGCTGCTGCGCCCGCTGTTCTGCAGCGAGCAGATCAACCTCGACGCAGCGGGGAGCACGATCGACGGGCCGGTGTCGGCGATCCCCGCCGATGCCCTGCTCGATCCGCTCTGGGAGATGACCACCGGCGTCGCGATCGATCCCGCGGCCGACGACGCCGCCGTGCAGGCCGCCGGGCAGGTCATCCCCGGGATCAGCGGCCGGGTCGACACCGAATTCAAGTTCGCCTTCCCGGAGCGCGCCGGGTTCGACACCGCGTACGTCCGGGCACTGATCACCCGCGGCATCATCGACGAGGCGTTCGCCCTGGATGTGCTCGCCATCGACTTCACGCGGCCGCTGTTCTCGGACGCGCGCTGCGGGTTGCTGGCGTCGACGCCGACGTCGGGCTCGGCCACACCATCGGGCTTGCGCGAGGGATTCGTCGCCGCGCTGGAGGCCACTTCCCCGGCGGCCGGTACCCCGGCCGCGGAATTCCTCGCCCACCTCGTCGACACCGACGACACCGCCTCGCACCGCACCCGCGTCGCGGCGTTCGCCGCCGCCTGCGACGCCCGCGAGGATCGGGCGTTCGTCGACGACGTGCTGCGGGTGACGCAGCTCAGCCGCGAACTCGTCCGCAACACCACGTCGCTCATCGAGCACGCCGAACAGCTCCCCCGGACCGAGCTGTCGGTCGCCCCAGGGGCGCACCTCGACCCTGCGACGTGCGCCCTGGTGGAGTAGGGCGCGCGAGGGCCCAGCGCGCCCCAGACCCGTCAGTTCGCCGCGCGCAGGCCGAGCATCGCGCGGGCCTCGTCCGGACTCGCGATGCCCCGCCCCGCCGCCCTCGCACACTCGGCGATCGCCGCGACGAGCTCGCCGTTCCCCCGCGCCTTGCTGCCGTCGGGCAGGTAGAAGGTGTCCTCGAGCCCGGTGCGGAGCGAACCGCCGAGTTCGGCGGTGCGCTGGTGCAGGCGCCAGACGTCGGCACGGCCGATCGCGGTGACCTCCCACGACGCGCCGGGTGGCAACCACCGGCGCAGCAGGGGCAGCAGGTCGGGCTCGGCGGCCATGCCCGAGGCCACGCCCATCACGAAGTTGCAGTGCGGGTGCTCGGCCATCTTGTTCTCGACGAACAGGCCGACGCTGCGCAGGATGCCGGTGTCGAAGCACTCGAACTCGGGGCGCGCGCCGACCTCGTGCATCACGTCGAGGAAGGCCTTCACCTTCGCGACGGGATTGTCGAACACCAGGGGCGGCCAGGCCCACGAGCCGTCGCTGCGGGTCTTCAGGTAGTTGAGCGTGCCGGCGTTGCAGGCCGCGATCTCGGGCTTGATCCGGCGCATGGCCGCGGCCGGCTCGCCGATGTCGGGGCCCATCACGCCGGTGCTCATGTTGATGATGATCCCCGGGCACGCCTGCCGGACCGCGTCGGAGATCGTCGCGCACACCTCGGGATCCCACGTCGGCAGGTGACCGAGGCCGGGCTCCTGCCGACGGAAGTGCAGGTGCACGATCGCGGCGCCGGCGTCGTACGCCTCCCGCGAGGAGGCCGCCATCTGCTCGGCGGTGACGGGCACCGGGTGCTGCTTGGGGTCGGTGAGGACGCCGGTGACGGCGCAGGTGATGATCGCCTTGTCCATGGTCTCGCTCCTTCGCAAAGCCCTGCGTCAGTCGGGCAGGATCACGGCCACGATCGCCCGGGCGACGACCTGGCCGCCAGTCGCGACGCCCAGCGTCTGCACGACGCCGCTGCACGTCGCGACGACCCGGTGCTCCATCTTCATCGCCTCGATGATCGCGAGCGTCGCACCGCGCTCGACCCGGTCGCCCTCGGCGACCGCGACGCTCACGACGCGGCCGCCCATCGGGGCGCGGACCTTGCCGTCGGCGGTGGCGTCGTCGGCCCGCGCGGTCGGGCCGGGCTCCGTGAACCCGAAGGCGCGGCCGTCGTCGTCGACCCACACCTCCTCGCCGCGGACCACCGCGTCCACCCACCGACGCACACCGTCGACGGCGAGGGCAACGCGACCGTCGTCGGCGCGCTCACCGACCGCGACCTCGAGCACCGCGAGATCCGGGAGCGTCACTGCGAAGCGACCGCGCCCGCGCGGAGCGACGCGGAGTGTGCGGCGCTGCGTGCCCCACTGCAGCTCGACGTTGGCCGGATAATCGCCGCTGCTGCGCCACACCTCGGCCGCGCCGCTCGCCAGCGCCCCACAGCGACCGAGCGCCGCGGTCGCCCACACCGCCGGGCTCGGCTCGGGCCGCGCCGGCGGGGCGCTCCGGAAGCGATCGTCGAGGGTGTCGGTGCGGATCTCCGCGCCGGCGAACGCGTCGCTCGCCAGCAGATCGAGGAGGAACTCGCGGTTGGTCGTGACGCCGAGGATCACGCTGCCGCGCACGGCGGCGAGCACCGCTCGGATCGCCTCCGCACGCGTGGCGCCCGTGCCGATGACCTTCGCCAGCATGGGATCGTAGTACGGCGACACGACCTGCCCCTCGCGGATGCCGGCGTCGACGCGCGTGCACGCGGCGTCGCTCGGCCGCCACCGCAGCACGTCGCCGGTCTGGGGGAGGAAGCCCGCGTAGGGATCCTCGGCATACAGCCGGGCCTCGATCGCCGAGCCGCGGAGCGCGACCTCCGACTGCACGAGCGGCAGGCGCCCGCCCTCCGCGACGCGCAGCTGCCAGGCCACGAGATCCTGGCCGGTGACGCACTCGGTCACCGGGTGCTCGACCTGCAGCCGCGTGTTCATCTCGAGGAAGTAGAAGTTGCGATCGTCGTCGAGCAGGAACTCCACCGTGCCGGCGCCGACGTAGCCGATGGCGCTCGCGGCCGCGACCGCCGCGGCGCCCATCGTCGCGCGCAGCTCGGCGTCGACGACCGGCGACGGTGCCTCTTCGATGATCTTCTGGTGGCGTCGCTGCACCGAGCACTCGCGCTCGCCGAGGTGGATCGCGCCGCCGTGGCTGTCGCAGAACACCTGGATCTCGATGTGGCGGGCCCCGACGACGAGCTTCTCGAGGAAGACCTCACCGCTGCCGAAGGCACCGCGGGCCTCGGAGCTCGCGCTCGCGACGGCCTCCGCGAGTTCGCCCGCGCTCCGCACGATCCGCATGCCGCGGCCGCCTCCGCCGGCGGACGCCTTCACCAGCAGCGGGAAGCCGATGCGCTCGGCCTCGGCGGCGAGCCGCGTGCTGTCCTCGATCCCGCCATGGTAGCCGGGCGCCGTCGGCACGCCGGCGTCGATCATCCGCAGCTTGGCCTGGACCTTGTCGCCCATCAGACGGATCGCCTGGGGCGGCGGGCCGACGAACACGAGGCCTGCCGCCGCGCAGCGCTCGGCGAACGCGGCGTTCTCGGACAGGAACCCGTAGCCGGGGTGGATCGCCTGCGCGCCCGTGCGCGCCGCGGCGTCGAGGATGCGATCGACCGCGAGGTACGAGTCGGCGACCGGGCCCGCGCCGATGCACACCGCCCGATCCGCCGCGCGCACGTGCGGCGCCGCGGCGTCGGCCTCGGTGTAGACCGCGACCGTGGTGATGCCCATGGCCTTGGCCGTCCGCATGACCCGCGCCGCGATCTCGCCGCGGTTGGCCACCAACAACACGTCGATGCGCGTCACTGTCCGTCCTCCGCCCACGCGGGCTTGCGCTTGCCCAGGAACGCCATCGTGCCCTCGGTGCCCTCGGGCCCGCGCACGGCCTCGGCGAAGCGCGCCGCCGCGTCGTCGAGCACCGCGTCGAGATCCATCGTGCCGACCTGCGCCATGATGTGCTTGGTCGCCGCGATCGCCCCGGGGGCGCAGCGGCGGATCTGCGCCAACGTGGCCTCGACCTCGCGGGTGATGCCCTCGTCGTCGACGCAGACCGAGTGGACCACGCCGAGCTCGAGGGCGACGCGGCCGTCGAAGCGACCGCCGGTGACCGCGAGGCGCCGCGCCTGCGACAGCCCGATGCGCCGCACGAGGAACGCGGCGATCTGGGCCGGCGGGAAGCCGAGCCCGGTCTCGGGCAGGCCGAAGCTGGCGTCGACGCGGGCGATGGCGACGTCGGCGACGCACGCCAGCCCGAAGCCACCGCCGAGCACCGCGCCCTCGAGCACCGCGACGACCGCCTGCGGCGCACGGTCGACCTGGATCATCAGGGTGCCGAAGCGGCGATTCGTCGCCGCGACCGGATCGGGCTCGCCCGGCTGCCACGGGGCCCCGCGGGCGCCCGCCATGTCCTTCACGTCACCGCCGGCGCAGAAGTTGCCCCCCTCGCCGCGCAGCACGACGACGCGCACGTCCCGACGATCGCGGATGGCCGCGAAGACAGCCGCGATCTCGTCGATCATCGCCAGGCTCATGGCGTTGCGCGCCTCGGGGCGCGCGAGCGTCAGGTGCAGCGCGCCGCGGTCGAGCCGCACGCGGATCTGGCGGTAGCCGTCGGACGCCAGGTCGGTCGTGTCGCCCATGACCTACTCCTTCTTCGTTCGCGGCAGCGTGCCGTCGAGCTTGCAGATGATCGACAGCATGACTTCATCGGCGCCGCCGCCGATCGAGCACAGCCGTCCGTCGCGGTAGAACCGCGAGATCTTCGACTCGTGCATGAAGCCCATGCCGCCCCAGAACTGCAGGCAGGTGTCGGCGATCTCGCGCGCGAGCCGGCCGGCCTTGAGCTTGGCCATCGACGCCCAGCGGGTGACATCCTTGCCGCCGATGTAGTGCTCGGTCGCGGTGTAGACCAGCGCGCGCAGCAGCTCGATCTCGGTGGCGCACTCGGCGAGCTTGAAGTGCACGTATTGGTTGTCGAGCACGCTCTTGCCGAACACCTTGCGGTCGCGCGTGTACTCGATCGTCGCCGCGAGGGCCTGTTCGAGGCCCCCCAGGGTGTTGGCCGCGCCCCACAGCCGCTCCTCCTGGAACTGGATCATCTGCAGCATGAAGCCCGTGCCCTCGCCACCGATGGTGTGGCGCTGCGGGACGCGGACCTCGTCGAAGAAGATCTGCGCGGTGTCCGAGCTGTTCATCCCGATCTTCTTGAGCTTGCGCGCGCGCTCGACCCCCTTGGTCGCCATCGGGATGATGATGAGGCTCTTGTTCTTGTGCGGCGGGCCCTCGGACGTGTTGACGAGGGCGCACATCCAGTCGGCTTGCATGCCGTTGGTGATCCACATCTTGCCGCCGTTGATGACCCAGTCGTCGCCGTCCTTGCGCGCGAAGGTCTTGATGCCGGCGACGTCCGAGCCGGCCTGCGGCTCACTGACGCCGATACACCCGACGAGGTCACCCGCGATCGACGGGGCGAGGAACTCGCGCTTCAGCGCATCGCTGCCGAACTTCGCAAGGGCCGGCGTGCACATGTCCGTCTGCACGCCGATCGCCATCGGCACCCCACCGCCGTTGATCGACCCCATGGCCTCGGCCATCACCACGGAGAACGAGTAGTCGAGGCCGAGGCCGCCGTATTCGGTGGGCTTCGAGACGCCGAGGAAGCCGGCGTCACCGAGCTTCTTGAACAGTTCATGGGCGGGGAAGATCTCGTCGTTCTCCCACTGCTCCATGTGCGGGTTGATCTCGCGCTCGATGAACTTGAGCATCGAGCTCCGCAGCTGGTCGTGTTCTTCGGTCAGGCGCATCGTGGACACTCCTCGGGGCGATCGATTCGAGGGCAAAGGCGGTCGGAGACGAAAACGGAGCGAAGCGATGAGAAGGGGGAGTCTCGGCGACGGCTTCGCCGGCGCGGAGGGGGAAGCGGGCCGCTTCCCCTGGAAGTCAAAGTCGCGCGACGCCGAAGCTGTTGGGGCGCAGCCGGCGGGCGTCGCCCTCGCGGCAGGTCGCCAGGGTCATCGCGAGCACCCGCCGGGTGTCGCGGGGATCGATGATGCCGTCGTCCCACAGCCGCGCCGTCGAGAACAGCGCGTCGGACTCGGCGTCGAGTTTCTGCTTGATCGCCCCGGTCATCTTGGCCAGGTTCTCGGGATCGATCGTCACGCCCTGGCGCGCGAACTTTGCCTGCGTGATGATCTCCATCACCTTCGCCGCCTGCTCGCCGCCCATCACCGAGACCCGGGCGTTGGGCCACGAGAAGATGAAGCGCGGATCGAAGCTGC
Source organism: Nannocystaceae bacterium (assembly GCA_044344875.1). Lineage (GTDB taxonomy): Bacteria > Myxococcota_A > Polyangia > Nannocystales > Nannocystaceae > Xiheibacterium. The sequence continues at coordinate 20,512 of JBIJCC010000037.1, read as the reverse complement.
GGCCGCACATGCCGTAGTTACCGGCGCCGAACGATCCGCCGACCACGATCGTGATCTGCGGGACGTTCGCGTTGGCCACGGCCTGGATCATCTTCGCGCCGTGCTTGACGATACCGGCCTCCTCGGCGCGCTGGCCGACCATGTAGCCGGTGGTGTTCTGCAAGTAGATGATCGGCGTGCCCGACTGGCAGCACGCCTGGATGAAGTGGCCGGCCTTCGCCGCGCCCTCGGGGAAGATCGGGCCGTTGTTGCCGATGAAGCCGACCGGCCAGCCCTCGATCTTCGCGTGGCCGCAGATCGTCTGCTCGCCGTAGCGCGGCTTGAAGTCGAGGAAGTCCGAGTCGTCGGCGACCCGCGCGATGATCTCGCGGACGTCGTAGAGCTGGCGATAGTCGACGGGCACCACGCCGCACAGCTCGTCGGGATCGTGGCGCGGCGGCGCGAACGATCGCGGCGCGAAGGGGGCGGTGTGCTCGTCCCACGCGAGCTTGGCCATCACCTCGCGCGCCAGCGCCAGCGCGCCGGGGTCGTCGTCCGCCATGTACTCGGCCGTGCCCGCGATGCTCATGTGCATCTCGGCGCCGCCGAGCGCCTCTTCGTCGGCGTCCTCGCCGAGCGCCGCCTTCACCAGCGGCGGGCCGGCGAGGAAGATGCGGCTCTTGCCGCGCACGACGATCACATAGTCGGACAATCCCGGCAGGTACGCGCCGCCGGCGGTCGACGATCCGTGCACGACCGTGATGTGCGGGATGCCGGCCGCGGACATCCGCGCCATGTTGGCGAACACGCGCCCGCCCTCGACGAAGAGCTCGGACTGGTAGAGCAGGTTGGCGCCCGCGCTCTCGACGAGGCTCAGGCACGGCAGGCGGTGCAGCGTCGCGATCTCCTGGGCCCGCAGGCTCTTGCGCAGGCCCATCGGCGAGACGGCGCCGCCCTTGATCGCGCTGTCGGACGCCGAGACGAGGCAGCGCTTGCCGGCGACGAAGCCGATGCCGGCGATGTTGCCACCGCCGGCGATGTCACCCGCGCCGTCGTCGTCGTGCATCTTGTAGCCGGCGAGCGTCGACAGCTCGAGGAACGGCGCGCCGCGATCGAGCACGGCCGCGACGCGGTCGCGCGGCAGCAGCTGGCCGCGCTTGGTGAACTTCGCGGCCTGCCGGGCCGAGTGCTCGCGGACCTTGGCCTCGAGCCCGCGGAAGCCGGCGACCAGCGCGAGCATCTGCTCGCGGTTGCGACGGAACGCGTCCCCGGAGGTGACGACTTGGCTCTCGATCGTCGGCATGCGTCAGCCCCCCAGGATCTTCGGCGCATGGGCGCGGTGGAAGCCCTCGAACGGCGTGCTGCGATCGTGATCGGGCGTGGGCCACAGCTGGCTGGCCAGCGGCGCGCCGCCATCGACCTTCAGCGTCTCGCCGGTGATGAACGCCGCGGCCTCGCTGAGCAGGAACACGATCGCCGCGCTGATCTCGGCCTCGGTCGCGAGTCGCTTGAGCGGCACCGCCTCGCGCAGCTTGGGGATCATCGACTTCACCGGGCCCTCGTAGGTGTCGAGGCCCGACGACGCGACCCAACCCGGCGCGACCGCGTTGACCCGCACGCCCGCGGGCGCCCACTCGAGCGCGGCGGTCTGGGTGAGATTGACCATGCCGGCGCGCGCGGCCCCGGAGTGGCCCATGCCCGGCATCCCGTTCCAGAAGTCGGCGACGATGTTGACGATGCCGCCGCCGTGGTCGCGCATCGACTGGGTGAAGCACTCGCGCGCGAAGAGGAACCCACCGACGAGGTTGGTCCGCACCACGGTCTCGAAGCCCTTTTGGTTGATGAGCGCGAGCGGAGCGGGGAACTGCCCGCCGGCGTTGTTCACCAGGGCGTGGATGCGGCCGCGCGCCGCGACCATCTCGGCGACCGTGGCCTGCACGCGGGCCTCCTCGCGGATGTCGCAGGCGAAGGTGCTCGCCTCGCCGCCGTCCTCGACGATCTCGGCCTGGACCTGGGCGAGGCGCTCGGGCTTGCGGCCCACGAGGAGCACGTGGGCGCCGAGCGACGCGAGCTCGTGCGCGGTGCACCGGCCGATGCCGCTGCCACCACCGGTGACCACGATGCTCTGACCACGGAACAGATCGGCACGGAAGACGGAGCGATACGGCATGGGCACATCGACGCGCCGACGGTGCGGCAGCGTGGCGGCAGCTTACGACAAAAGCCGAAGGGCGACCGCACTCGCCCGCGGGCGCAGCGGCGCGGCGGGTGAGGGATCTCGCCGGGCTCACCGAGTCGAACCTTCGAAGCGTCGGCGTTCTGTGGGCTCGATTCCCAAGCTGCGCGGACGCCCTCGAGCGCGGGCACGCTCGTGCATTCGCGCGGGGGGCCGCTGCATTCCCGCCCGCGGCCACGGCCGGCGCGCGGCGCCGTGGGTGGACGTGGCCGCGACGATGGGCTAATGCACGGATCAGCACCCAACCGTCGGGCCCACCGAAGGAGACCAAGCCATGAGCATCGAGAGCGTCACTGCCATCGTCAAGGAGAAGGTCGGGACCGACTGCGGCCTCGGCGGTTCGATCAAGTTCCACTGCGGCAGCGACGGCGTCGTCGTCGTCGACGCGACCGTCGTGCCCAACGTCGTGACCAACGACGACGTGCCGGCGCAGTGCACCGTGAAGATCAAGATCAGCGACCTCGAGGACATGCTCGGCGGCAAGCTGGATCCGATGGCTGCGTTCTCCCTGGGCAAGCTCCAGCTCGAGGGCGACCTGGGGGTCGCGATGAAGTTGGGGAACTTGATGCGGCGGTAGCGGGGTGATCGGAGCGACGCCAAAGCGTCGCTCCGATCACCCCGCTCCGTGCCCCTACCCCTGCCCGTGCCCGAGCCCGAGCCCGCCCCCACCCGAGGGGCGAGTCCGGGCTTTTTCGCGCCCACCACCCGACCCCCGCGCCGCGCGCCGCAATGCTAAGGTGGTCCGATGCGCTGCCTTACCCCCCTGATGCTGGTCGCTGCGGTCGGTTGCGGAACGAAGGCCATCGAGGATCCCTTCGCGAACTCGACGGACCCGATGACCACGAACCCGAGCACGGATCCCACCGACGCCAGCGCGTCGAGCGGCGAGGCCGAGTCGAGCGAGGGCGGGACCGAGGACCCGACCAACGCCACCGAGGATCCGGCGACCACCGTCGATCCCGACTCCGGCACCAGCGACGGCGGCCCCGCCGTCTGCGGCGACGGCATCATCTCGGGCGAGGACGAGGTGTGCGACGGCGAGGAGTTCGGCGACCTCTCGTGCATGTCGCTCGGCTTCATGGGCGGCGACCTGGTGTGCACGGCGATGTGCCAGTCCTACGACAGCTCGGGCTGCTACAACTGCGGCAACAACGTCATCGAGGGCGCCGAGGACTGCGAGGGCGAGGTGCCCAACGACGTCGACTGCGTCAGCGAGGGCTTCACCGAGGGCGAGATCAGCTGCAGCCCGGTGAACTGCCAGTACGACACCAGCCTGTGCTCGCTGTGTGGCAACGGCGTCATCGAGGGCGACGAGCCGTGTGACGGCGACGACCTCGCCGGGATGGACTGCGCGGCGATCGGCTTCGACATGGGCGCGCTCGCCTGCAACGCCAACTGCAGCTACGACTTCACTGGCTGCAGCGGCGGCCAGTACATGCAGGACTTCGAGGTCGGCGCCATCCCGGCGGAGTTCGGCCAACCCAGCGCGGTCGTCTGGATCGCGGACAGCGGCAACCCGATCGCCGGCTCCTGGTCGGCGGCCAGCGGTGACATCGGCAACAGCCAGACCAGCACCATCACCCTCGCGGTCACCTACGCAGTCGCCGGCACCGTGGCGTTCACCCACGAAGAGAGCACCGAAAGCAACTACGACTACCTGGAGTTCTGGATCGACAACGCCATGCAGGAGGATTGGTCCGGCAGCAACGCGCCCGCCAACGCGAGCTACCCCGTCGCCGCCGGTGCCCACACCTTCGAGTGGCGCTACCGCAAGGACAGCAGCCTCGACAGCGGCTCCGATCGCGTCTGGGTCGACGACATCGCGCTCACCGGCGGCGTGCCGAACTGACGCGCGCGGGCCTACGCACAACGCTCTACGGTGAACCCCCGCGGACGCGGCGGCGGGGCTGACACGTCGCGATTCCTCGGCGCATGCTCGGACGATGCAGTCCCGCGTCGACGCCCGCCCCTTCGCACTCGCGCTGTGCACGATCCTGGGCGGGGCTCCGGGCTGCGGGGCTCCGGTCGTCGAGGGCGGCGGCGCCTGGGATCCCGAGGACGCCAGCAGCAGCGCCGGCGACCCCGCGGGCTCGACCGGCGCGCCCCCTCCCGCGGGGGAGACCGCACCGCCGCCGCCGTCCCCGGGCAGCTCCGAGTCCGGCGATCCGCCGACCCCGCCCGCCGTGCCGGACGTGCCGCAGGACGACTGCCCGCGCGTGCGGATCACCGTGATGCCGGGCAACGTGTTGAACGTCCGCGACGCGCCGGCGACCACCGGCGCCGAGGTCGGGGAGCTCGGGCCGAACACGATCGTCGACGTCCTCGACAGCACGACGGGCGAAGCGGTCGAGGGCACCGATCTCTGGTTCGAGATCGAGTTCGGCCAGATTCACGGCTTCGTCACCGCCGCCTACGCCGAGTGCACGCTCGAGGAGCCGCCGGACCTGCAGCCGCCGGCGGGATTCCACCTGCCGCTCGAGTGCGGCGTCACGACCACGATCGCCCAGGGCAACGACGGCGGCTTCTCGCACCAGGGCGCGGCGTTCTACGCCTTCGACTTCTCGGTCGGGCTGAACACGCCGTTGGTCGCGATGGCCGACGGCATCGTCGCGTACACCTTCGCCGAGACGATGCCCGGGGACCCCTGCTACGACGGCGGCGGGCCCGACTGCTTCGCCTTCGGCAACCTCGTGGTGCTCCGCCACGGCGACGGGAGCACGTCGCTGTACAAGCACCTCAACGAAGTGTGGACCCTCGACGGCGAATTCGTCCCCCAGGGCACACCGGTCGGGCTGTCGGGCTCGACCGGCTACTCGACCGGGCCCCACGCCCACGTGATGCGCATGGAGGACTGCGGCATGGCCCAGTGCCAGTCGATCCCCCTGGAGTTCCTCGAGGCGGGCGTGCCCGAGCAGGGAGACAGCGTCACCTCCGAGAACTGCCCGCCATGACCGCGGCGCCCCCGACCGCGTCGGCTACTCGAGCGTGACCACGACCGGCACGTGGTCGCTGGGCACGTCCCAGCCCCGAGGCGTGTGGTCGTGCGCGACGTCGACGACCCGACCCAACAGCCCCGACGACGCGAGCACCAGGTCGATGCGTAGCCCTTCGTTGCGGCCGAACCCGCCGGTCCGGTAGTCGAACCACGTGAAGTGACCGCCCTCGGCGTGGCGGTGGCGGAACGCGTCGTGCAGTCCGAACCCCAGCAGGGTCGACAGCGCCGCGTGCTCCTCGTCGGTGAACAGCATGCGCCCGCGCAGCAGCTGCGGATCCCACACGTCGCGATCGTCGGGCGCGATGTTGAAGTCGCCCATGAGCACGATCGGCTGCTTCGGATCGCAGCGCGCGTCGAGTTGGGCCCGCAGGCGGGCGAACCACTCGAGCTTGTACGCGAACGCCTCCGAGCCGAGCTCGGTGCCGTTGGGCGCGTACAGGTTGAAGATCCGCACCCCGTCGACGACGCACTCGAGCAGGCGCGGCTGCTTGTCCGCCGGCGGCTCGCGGAAGCCGGCGTGGATCTCGGTCGGCTTGCGCTTGCTCAGGGTCGCGACGCCGCACAGCGCCCGGCCGCCGTGGAGCGTCACGGTGTAGCCGAGCTCGAGGAACGGCACCCGGGGAAACAGGTTGTCCTCGACCTTGGTCTCCTGCAGGCACAGCACGTCGGGCTCGTGCTGATCGAGCCAGGTGAGCACGTGATCGAGTCGCGCGCGGATGGAGTTGACGTTCCAGGTGGCGAAGCGCAGCGCCATGCGTGCGCGGAGCCTAGCAGGGCGCCCGAGCGTGCGCCTGGCGTTCCGCGAGCCTCCGCGCCCGCACGGCCCCGGTCGCGCGGACCCCGGTTGCGCTGCGTCACCGGGGGGGCGAACCTCGTCGTGCACGATGGCCCGCGATGCCGAGTCGACCTCCGCGACGCCCGACGGCGGCGGGCTGGCCGTGCTCCCGCTGCGCGGCGGCGAGCACGTCGGCCGCTACGTGATCCTCTACACGCTCGGCAAGGGCGGCATGGGCGTCGTGTACGCCGCGTACGATCCGCAGCTCGATCGCAAGGTGGCAATTAAGCTGATGCGCCCGCGGACAGGACGGCGATCCCGGCAGGCCGCGATGCTGCACGAGGCGCAAGCCCTCGCGCGGCTCTCCGATCCGCACGTCGTCGCGATCCACGACGTCGGCCTCATCGGCGATCGGGTGTTCGTCGCGATGGACTTCGTCGACGGGCAGACGCTGCGCCGGTGGGTCCAGGCGGCGCCGCGCAGCGTGTCGGAGATCGTGGCCGTCTACCGCCAGGCCGGCGAGGGTCTCGCCGCGGCGCACCGCGCCGGCATCGTGCACAGCGACTTCAAGCCCGACAATGCCCTGGTCGACAAGCAGGGCCGCGTGCAGGTGCTCGACTTCGGGCTGGCGCGCGTCGGCGACGGCGCCGCGACGCCCGACACCGACGACGACCCGAAGCTGGCGGCGAAGCCCCGCGGCACGCCGATGTACATGGCGCCGGAGCAGCACGCCGGCGCGAACGCGGTGCCGGCCAGCGATCAGTTCGCCTTTTGCGTCTCGCTGTACGAGGCGCTGTGGCGTCGACTCCCGTTCGCCGGCGACGACGCGGCCGCCATCGCGCGGAGCATCGCATCGGGGCCCGCGCCCGAGCCCCCGCGGTTGCCGGGGATGAGCCTCGCCCTGCGCCGCGCGATCCTCCGCGGCCTCGAGCGCGACCCCGCGGCGCGTCACCCCTCGATGGAGGCCCTCGACGCGATCCTCCGCCGCGCGACGGCCCACGGCCGCCGTCGACGCCGTGTGCTCACCGCCGCCGCGGCGCTCGCGGTCGCGGGCACGGCGTGGGTCACCGGGCGCGCGCTCGTACCGGCGCACGAGCCCTGCACCGGCGCCCCGACCCGCCTGGACGACGTGTGGAACGACCGACGCGCCGACGCGATCGCGACCGCCTTCGCGGCCACGGGGCGCTCGCACGCCGACGCGACCGCGACGCGGGTGCGCACCCTGCTGGACACGTTCGCGCGGGCCTGGACCGAGCAGTGGCGCGCCGCGTGCGAGGCCACCCACGTCGTGCACGAGCAGTCCGAGGAGCTGCTCGACCTGCGCATGGGCTGCCTCGACACCCGCCGCGCGCGGCTCGATGCGCTGGTGCGACTGCTGGTCGAGGCCGACGCCGCGGTCGCGGACAATGCGATCGAGGCCACGCTGGCGCTGCCCGACCTCGGGGCCTGCGCCGACGTCGGCACGCTGCGTCGACGCGTCCCCCTGCCCGAGGATGCGCGGGCCCAGGCGCAGATCGACGATGTCCGCGCCCGGCTCGCCCACGCCGACGCGCTGGACGCCTCGGGCAAGACCGACGACGCAGCCGCGATCGCCGAGCTCGCAGCCGGGCGCGCCGCCGAGCTGCAGTACGCTCCGCTCGAGGCCGAGGCCAACCTGCTGTGGGGGATGATCCTCGACACCGCGGGGCGCAACGAAGAGGCCCAGGCCGTGTTGCTGCGCGCCGCGATCGCGGCCGAGGACGCCGGGGACGATCGCGTCCTGGCCGACGCGCGCACGCAGCTGGTGGCGGTCGTCGGCGGCCGGCTCGGCCGGCTCGACGAGGCCCGCGTGTGGTCCGAGCTCGCCGCGGCCGCCCTCGCCCGCTTCGCCCGCGATCCCCGTCGCGAGTCGCGGCTCGCCCACAACCTCGCGCTCGTGCTCGAGCACGCCGGTCGGCCCGAGGACGTCCTCGAGCAGCAGCGCCGCGCCCTGGCCCTCGCGAGCGAGCCGGGTGCGAGCGACGAGCTCGAGCGCGCGCCGCTGTACAGCGACCTCGCGATGACGCTGTCGGAGCTCGGGCAGCACGACGAGGCCCTGGCGCGCGCCGAGGCGGGCCTCGAGATCTGGACGCGCGTGCACGGCGAGGATCATCCCCGCACCGCGGCGGCCCTCGGGGCGATCGGCCTCGTCTACGATCTCCACGGCGATCGGGCGACGGCGCGCGGGTGGTACGAGCGCTCGCACGCCGCGTTCGTCCGGGTCCTGGGCGCCGACAACCCGCGCACGGCCGACATGCTGAGCAACGTCGCCATCGCGGCGATCGAGCTCGGCGATGTCGACACCGGCATCCGCGAGCTCGAGACCGTGCTGCGCATCCACGAGCAGACCCTCGGCGAGAACCACCCGACCATCGCCCAGGATCACCAGAACCTGGGCAGCGCGCTGCGGTTGATCGGCAAGGGCGAGGCGTCGCTGGAGCACCACCGCCACGCCCTCGCCACCCGCGAGTCGTTGTTCGGGCCCGACGATCCCCGCGTCGCCGCCTCCCTCGTCGGGGTCGCCAACGCGCTCGAGGGCGACCTCTCCCGCCCCGAGGAGGCCCTGGCGCTGCGGCAGCGCGCCCTGGCGATCGAGGAGCGCACCCTGGGTCGCGAGCACCCGCAGCTGTGCCTCGGCGTCGCCAACCTCGCCCACAACCTCTTCGCGGTGGGCGAGCGCGTCGCCGCGCGCGAAGCCGCCGAGCGGGCGGTCGAGCTCGCCCGCGACGCCTCGATCACGGACGACACCCGCAGCTTCGCGGCGCTCGTGCTGGCGCGGGTACTCGCCGAGTCGCCGGCCGATCGCGACCGCGCGCGGGCGCTGCTGGCCTCGGCCCGCGCCGGGATCGGGACCGACGTCGACGGCGCCGCGCGTACCCTCGTCGCGGCGATCGAGGCGGGGCTCCGCGACTGACCCCGACGCACGCGGGGTCGCGACGGCCCGCTTGACGGGCCCGGCCGATTGGCCAACGATTCGCGCGCGCCGTGACATCGGCGCCTACGGACATGCTCCACGCCTGAGTGCAACCCGACCGGGGGTCCCCGGTCACGATCCTGTCGGTGCCCGGCGACGCGTGAGCCCCACGTGACGGCCGCGGCATCGCGGCCACCACGTGAGAACGATGACACAGAACCTCGCTGACCTCCTCGCCTCCGTCGACCGCATCGTCGACTCCACCATCGCCCCGGCCGCCGTCGACGTCGACACCGCCGCGCGCTTCCCCGCGGCGTCGATCGCCGCGCTCGCCGAGTCTGGCGCCCTGGGGGTGCTCTCGGATCCGGCGGTCGGCGGCCTCGGCCTCGGCCTCGGTGCGGCCGTCGCCGTCGTCGAGCGCGTCGCGCGGGCCTGTGGCTCCTCTGCGATGGTGCTGACGATGCACCTGTGCGGCACCGCCGTGCTCGAGAAGTTCGCCCCCGAGGTGATTCGACGCGACGCAGCGAGCGGCAAGCACCTCTCCACGCTCGCGTTCTCCGAGGTCGGCTCGCGCAGCCACTTCTGGGCCCCCGTGAGCACCGCCACCGCAGACGGTGACGGCGTGCGCCTGAACGCCAAGAAGAGCTGGGTCACCTCGGCCCACCACGCGACCGCATACGTGTGGTCGTCCAAGCCGATCGCCGCCGCGGGCCCGAGCACGCTCTGGCTGGTCCCCCGCGACGCGGCCGACATCGCCGTGTCCGGCGGCTTCGACGGCCTGGGCCTCCGCGGCAACGACTCGTGCCCGGTCGCGGCCAACGGCGCCAAGCTCCCGGCGTCGGCGATGCTGGGCCCCGATGGCGGCGGCTTCGACATCATGATGGGCGTCGTCCTGCCGAACTTCCAGCTGCTCAACTCGGCATGCTCGCTCGGCCTGATGGAGGCCGCGATCGCGAGGACCATCGCCCACGCCACCGCGACGAAGCTCGAGCACCTCGGCACCACGCTGGCCGACTCGCCGGTCACGCGCGGTCACATCGCGCGCATGCGCATCCAGGCCGACGCGGTGCGCAGCCTGCTGCAGGACACCGTCGCCGCACTCGAATCGGGCCGCGCGGACGCGAGCCTGCGCGTGCTCGAGAGCAAGGCGCTGGCGGCCGACACCGCGACCGCGGTCCTCGACCTCGCGATGCGGGTGTGCGGCGGCGCGGCGTTCCGCAAGGAGACCGGCGTCGAGCGGTTCTTCCGCGACGCCCGGGCGGCCACCGTCATGGCCCCCACCACCGACGTGCTCCACGACTTCATCGGCCGCGCGCTGTGTGGCCTGCCGCTCGCCTAGGGAGACCCATGAGCAACGACACCGTCATCCTCGGCGCGGTCGCCTATGACCCCAAGGTCGTCACGATCTGGGAGGGCTTCCGCGACTTCTTCGCCGCGCACGATCTCGCGTTCGACTTCGTGCTCTACAGCAACTACGAGCGCCAGGTCGAGGCGCACGTGCGCGGCGACATGGACGTCGCCTGGAACAGCCCGCTGGCGTGGCTGCAGCTCGAGCGCATCGCGAAGCGCCTCGGACGCAGCGCGCAAGCCATCGCGATGCGCGACACCGATCGCGATCTGACCTCGGTCATCGTCGCGCGCCAGGGCGAGGTCGCGTCCCTCGCCGATCTGCGGGGCAAGACCATCGCCGTCGGCGCGGGCGACTCGCCGCAGGCGACGCTCATCCCCCTGGTGCACCTGCAGCAGGCGGGGCTGGTGCCCGGCCGTGACGTCGAGGTGCGACGCTTCGACGTGCTGCTCGGTAAGCACGGCGATCACATCGGTGGCGAGCGCGACGCGGCACGGGCGCTCGTGGCCGGCGAGGTCGCGGCGGCGTGCATGATCGACGGCAACCACCTGCTGTTCGCCCGCGAGGGCGTGCTGCCGGCCGGGAGCACGCATGTCGTCGCGCAGACGGCCCCGTACGACCACTGCAACTTCAGCGTCCTCGACGACGTCGGCGCCACGCCCAAGCTGAAGCGCTTCACCGAGCTGCTGCTCGGCATGTCGTACGCCGACGCGAAGGTCCGCCCGCTGATGGACCTCGAGGGGCTGCGGGCGTGGCTGCCTGGCCGCACCGAGGGCTACGCCCTGCTCGAGCAGGCGATCGACGCCTTCGGCACGATCGACGCCTTCGTCACCGAGGTCGCCCGTCGATGACGGCGACGCGGGAGCCGACGCGGACGTCGCTCGACCTCGGGCCGTTGGGGCTCGACGACGGCGGCACCGTGCTGCTCTCGCAGACGATCCGGCGCACGCCGCTGGTCGCCGGAGATGTGCTCGACGTGCGCGGCGAGGCCCCGGAGCTCGCCGTGCACGGCCGCGCGTGGTGCCGCGCCAAGGGCCACGGGTTCGCGCCGGCGCCGCGCGGCTTCACCCTCACGGTCGGTCGCCACGACGCGGACCGCAGCGTGGGTGCCGAGCGGGCCGGGCATGCCGACGCGCGCCGCCCCGACGCCATCGCCGAGGTCGCGTCGCCGCGGTGGGGCTTGGCCGCCCGCGGCGCCCTCGTCGACGCCGCGACGCCGCCGGTGCGCTTCGGGCTCGATCGCCGCGTCGACGTCTGGGCCGACGAGGCGCCCGCCCTGTACGCCCAGGCGACCGCGGCGCAGTGGGATCCTGCGACCGCGATCCCCTGGGACACCGCGTGCGCGCACGACCCCGCGGTCGAGGACGCGATCGTCCAGGTGATGACCTACCTCGTGGAGAACGAGACCGCCGCGCTGTTGGTGCCGGCGCGGTTCCTCGCGCAGATGCACCCGCACTTCCGCGAGATCCTGCAGCTGCTCGCGGTGCAGCTCGCCGACGAGGCCCGCCACATCGAGGTCTTCACCCGCCGCGCGCGGTTGTTCCGCGACGAGCTCGGCAGCTCGAGCGCCGGCGGCCAGGCGTCGCTGCAGTCGCTCCTCGACGAGCCCGACTACGCGCTGGCGATGTTCCTGCTGTCGGTGCTCGGCGAGGGCTCGTTCCTGTCGCTGCTGTGGTTCCTGCACGAGCACGCCCCGGACGCAGCGACCAAGGCCGTCGCCCGGCTCGCGGCGCAGGACGAGGCGCGCCACGTCGCCTTCGGCCTGGCCCACCTCGAGCGCCACCTCGGGCTCGAGCCCGCGCTGCGCGAGCGGTTGGTCGCCGCGGTGCACCGTCGGCACGACGCCCTCGCCGACACCGCGGGGCTCAACGCGGATGTCTTCGACGCGCTGGTCGTGATCGCGGCCGGATCGCTCGCGCCCGCGGCGATCGCCCGCGGCTTCGCGGCGGTCACCGAGTTGGTCCACGACATGGATCGCGGCCGCCGACGCCGACTGCTCCGCCTCGGCTTCCCCGAGGCCGAGGCCGCCGCGCTGTCCGAGCTGCACACGCGCAACTTCATGTGACGAGGGCCCGCGTCGGCGCGTGGCACCGCGGTCGTGATCCCGACGCGTGACGTCGCGCCCTCGGACGTGCGACGCTGCGGCCATGTGGACCCCGACCCGCGTCGCCACGGCGCTGGTCACCGGCGGCGCCGGTGGCCTCTTGCTCGACCAGATCCACGTGCGCTACGGCGTGCTGCACTACCCGAAGCCGTGGCTGTGGGGCCAGGCGTGGTGGGTCGCGCCGCTGTTCGCGGTCGCGACGATCGTGATCCTCTCGGCCGCGCGCCTGTTCACCGACGGCGCCCCGGGCACCCGCGAGCACCAGGTCGCCGGGTCGGCGGGGTGGTTCGTCGCCGCGTACTGGGCCAGCGGCCAGTGGCACGCGCATCCCATCGGGCTGTCGGTCGCCTACGCGGTGTTCTTCGCCCTGCGCACCACCCATCGCCCGACGCTGATCTTCGCCGGCCTGCTCGCCGCCGGCGGCGTCACGTTCGAGGCCGTGCTGTCGTCGACCGGGGCGTTCGCGTACCGGCACCCGGATCTCTTCGGCGTGCCGATGTGGCTGGCCGGGCTCTACCTCCACGGCGCACCGCTGGCCCTCGCGATCTCTGCGCGCCTGCGGCCGCGCACCTCGGGCTGAACTGGCGCTACCCTCGTCCTCGCATGGCCAACATCGAACTCGCCGGCCGTGCGCGGCTCACCCCCTTCCGCCACATCGCGCTGGGGACGTGGCGCACCGCCTACGACCCGTCGATCTACGGCAGCGTCACCGTGCCGATGGACGCGACGCTGCGCTACATCGAGGCCTTCCGCGCCGCCACCGGCCTGCGGCTCACCGTCACGCACCTGATGGCGAAGGTCGTCGGCACCGTGCTCGCCGAGGTGCCCGAGATCAACGCGGTGCTCCGCTTCGGTCGGGTGTACCTGCGCCGCGACATCTCGGTGTTCTTCCAGGTCGCCCTCGAGGACCCGAAGACCGGCGGGATCGATCTGTCCGGCGTGCAGGTCGCCTCGCCGCACGAGGCCGACCTCGCGTCGATCGTCCGCGCCTTCGAGGCCAGCGCCGCGCAGGTCCGCGCGCGCACCGATCGCCAGGGCCTCGCGCGCAGCCGGGCGAACCTGCTGCGCATCCCGGGCGTGCTCATCGGCGCCGTGATGCGGGCGCTGTCGTTCGTGAACTACACGCTCAACCTCGACATGCGCTGGGCGGGGATCCCCCGCGACCCCTTCGGTGGCGCGATGGTCACCAACATCGGCTCGCTCGGCCTCGAGGCCGCGTACGTGCCGCTGGTCCCCTTCTCGCGGGTGCCGATCCTCATCGCCCTGGGCGCCGTCGAGGACGCCGCCGTCGTCGAGCACGACGCCGAGACCGGCGCGCCGTCGATCGTCGCGCGCAAGGTCATGCGGCTCTACGCGACCTTCGATCATCGGCTCGTCGACGGAGCCCACGCGGCGAAGATGGTGAAGATCGTGCGGGGGTTCTTCGCCGACCCCCTCGCAAGCTTCGGGGCGATCGAGCCGGCGGACGCGGCCGTCGACGCTGCCGCGACGCTCCGCCCCGACTGACCGCCCCAAGCGTCCGCTCGGCGCGGGCATGCGCCGCAGCCGGACTCGACGGCGCGGGCGTCAGTCGTCGTCGCTGCGCCCACGGCTGATGCGGTCGAACGCCGCGACTGCCGTCTGTCCGCGCTCGAGGGCCGCGAGCCGCTCGCGCAGGACTTGGCGCGCGCGCGCGAGTCGGCTGCGCACCGTCGCCGCGCCGATGCCGAGGACCTCGGCGATCTCGGGCCCGCGCAGGCCCTCCCAGTACGCCAGCTCGAGCGTGATCTGCAGGTCGATCGGCAGCTCGCGCATCACCAGCGCGAGCTGCTGCTGCTCTTCGTCACGGCCGACCGCGGCGCTCGGCGACGTCACCACCGCCGCGATCGACGTGCTCGCTGGGTCGACGACGACCCCCCGGACGTCCTGCGCGCGCAGGTGATCGATCAGGCGGTGGCGGGCGACGGCGAACAGGTAGGCGCGCAGGCTGACGTGCTCCGGGAGCGCATCGCGGCGCTCGACGAGATCCAGGAGCGTCCGCTGCACCAGGTCCTGGACGTCGCCCGGCAGCCGGCTGCGGAAGAAGCGGTGCAGGCCGGCGAAGTGGGCCGTCAGCAGGGTCTGACCAGCATCGCGGTCGCCCTCACGCCAGCGCGCGAGCAGCTCGAGCTCGGGGTCGAGTTCCGCCGTCACGGGGCGCCTCGTCGGTGGCTGGGCGTCCCACGGTCGTGCCCGCGCGGGTGGTCGTGGTGGTCGGCGGAAATCCCGAGAGTGCTCGTCATCGCATTCCGTGGGCCCCGGCAGCCCGCCCGCAGGATCGTCGGGGACTGCGCCAGCTGCAAGCGGGTCCAGGACACGTGTCCGGCGCCCACGCCACGACGGGCGGCAATGTAGAATCGCGGGTCGGTGACGGTCGAGGTCGACACCACGCGTGAGACTACCGCGCTGTCGCAGCAGATCGCGAGGCTGCGTCCCCACGAAGATCTCGTCGATCGGGCGGCGTTCGATGCGATCCGAAAGGCGCTGCTCGGCCGTACGGCGGCGCCACTGCAAGTCGGGCGCTATGTGGTGCTCGAGCGGATCGGTTCCGGGGGCATGGGCACGGTGTTCTCGGCCTGGGATCGCGAACTCGATCGTCGGGTCGCGGTGAAGGTCCTGCATCGCGCAGCCTCGGCGAAGGCCGACGCGGCGCTCGCCCGCGAGGCGCGGTCGTTGGCGCGTTTGGCCGACCCCAACATCGTGACGATCTACGACGTCGGTCGCGATCACGCCCTCGACCAGGCGCGCGCCGGCCCGTGGCTGGCGATGGAGTACGTCGATGGGGTCGACCTCCGGCGCTGGCTCGCGGCGGCGGAGCGTTCGTTGCGCGAGCGACTCGATGTCCTCGGGCAGGCGGCGCTGGGTCTGCGGGCCGCCCACGCGATCGGCGTCGTGCACTGCGACATCAAGCCGGAGAACATCCTGGTCGACGCGGGGGGACGGGTGCGCCTGGTCGACTTCGGCCTCGCGCGCGAGCGAGCCGACCGCGGCGGCGGCGGCACCCCGGGCTACCTCGCACCCGAGGTGCGCGCCGGGACGAGCGTCGACGCGAGCAGCGATCTCTGGTCGCTCGCGGTCGTCGCCCACGAGGCGCTGGTCGGCCGGCGTCCTGGGGCAGGCGACCGGCCCGAGGGAGCGATCGGTCCGCGCCCGCGCGGAGTGTCGCGCGCGATGTGGCGGGTGATCCTCCGTGGGCTCGACGAGGATCCGCGGCGACGACCCGATGCCTCCGAGTTCGCGCGCGCGGCCGCGTCGGCCCGCGAGCGCCAGCCGGTGCGCGCGGCGTGGATCCTCGCGGCGGTGCTCGGCCTCGGTGTGCTGGCGCTGGACCGATACGACGACGCCGCGTCGCGGTGCCCGGAGCCGGCGCATGTCGTGCACTTCGATGCCGCGGCCCGTTCGACCCTCACCGATCGCTTTGCGGCGAGCGGACCGGCGGGTGTCGACACCTGGTCGCGGGTGGAGGGCCGGCTCGCGGCCTTCGCCGACGCGTGGTCCCGCGAGCGCGCGCGGGCCTGCGGGCTTGCGATCGTCGCCGCGAGGGATCGACGCTTGGCCTGCCTGGACGCCCGCGCGGCCGCGTTCGAGGTGTTGGTGCAGCGGATCTCCGTCGCCGACGACAGCACCCTCGATCGCGCGCTCCAGGGCGCGGCCGAGCTCGACGACCCGACCCAATGCGACGAGGTGCGTGATGGCTCACCGCTCACCGGCCAGGCCGCGGCCGCGTTGGCCTCGGCGCGGGTGCTCCAAGGCCTCGGGGACTACACCGCCGCCCTCGACCAAGCCGACCTCGCGGTCGCCGTGGCAGGACGCGAGGCGCAGCCCGAGGTGCTCGCGGCCGCCCTGGTGCGGCGCGGTAGCCTGCGTTCGCAGGTCGGTCGCGATCCCGAAGCCGTCGCCGATCTCGCCGAGGGCTACTGGTCGGCGAGCGCCCTGGGCCGCGATGATCTCGCGGTCGTGGCCGGCATCCGCCTGATGCGGGTGATCGGTCAGCGTCTGGACGATCCGGACGGCGCCGAGCGCTGGGCGCTCCCCGTGCGCGCCGCGATCGCGCGGGCGGGGGATCGACCCGGCGATCGCCTCCTCGAGCACATCGAGCTCGCCATCCTGGCTGAACTGAACGACCGCTACGATGAGGTGCGCCGCCATGCCGAGCTCGCGGCGCTGCTCGCCCGCGACGAATCGCTGGACCCCGCGCTTCGGGGCCGCGCGCACGGACTCTTCGCCCACGCGCTCGGGCAGGACCGCGACTTCCTCGGCGCGGTCGAGCACCACGAAATGGCGGTGGAGCTGGCGGAGCGCGTCGCCGGTCCGCAGCACGCAGACGTCGCAGTCGCCCGCGCCGGGCTGGCGGGGACCCTCGGCGATCTCGGGCAGGAGACCGAGGCCATCGCCGAGTATGGCCGCGCGATCGAGATCCTCGAGCGGCGGCGGGGTGCACCCCCGGCCCAGCTCGCGGTCGTGCTCGGCAACTGCGGCCACCTCCTGCGGCAGGCCGGCCGCATCGACGAGGCCGAGCGCCGCATCACCGCGGCCCTGGACGCGTACGCCCGCATGGGGAGGGGAGCCGATCATCCCGACGTCGTCTTCGCACGGATCGACGCGGCGCTCATCGCCGGGGACCGCGGCGATGTCGACGCGGCCCGCGACCGATTGCTGGAACTGCGATCGGAGCTCGCGCCCGACGACGGCCAGCGGTGGGTGGTCGAAGATGCGATCGGACGCGTCGCGCTGGCGCACGGCGACTTCGCCGAGGCCGGGCGCGCATTCGCGGCGGCCCTCGCCCATCCCGAGGTCGCCGGCGCGTCGGATGGACTGCTCGGCGACGTGCTCACCGGACTCGGCGAGGCCGAGATCGGGGCCGGCGACATCGGCAGCGGGCTCGCGACCCTCGAGCGGGCGTGGGCCCTCCGCGCGGCGGTGAAGGCCGGACCGCTGGAGGACGGCCGGACCGGCTTCGCCCTCGCCCGGGCGCGGTGGGCGAGCGGCGAGCGGGCCCGCGGACTCGCCCTGGCCCACACCGCACGCGCGACGGCGGCTGCCGGACAGAACCACGGCGCGCGCGTGCTGGTCGAGACCATCGACGCGTGGCTTCGGGCGCGCTGAGTCGATGCGTCGACGGCACACCGGCGCGCATGCCCGCTCGCCGACGCAACGCTCAGGGCGGGCACACCCCGCAGCCGAGCGCGCCCACGGCCGCGACGCAGGTCTCGTCCCACGCGGTGTCGCAGCACTCGGGGTTCGGGCCGCAGACGCACTCCGCGATGCCGGGGTACTCGCAGCCGGTGGAGGCGTGGGTGCTGCAGCACGACTCGGTGTTGTCGGGCGTGACGCCGGTGTCGGTGCCGGTGTCGCTGGTGGTGGTCTCGGAGGTGGTCGTGGTGGTCGTCATCGGCGCCGGCGGGCACACGCCGCAGCCCAAGTCCCCGACCGCGGCGACGCAGTCCTCGCTCCACCCGTCGAGGCAGCACGACGGTTCCGAAGCGCACACGCACTCGGCCAGGGTCGGCAGCTCGCAGCCGGTCTCGACGTGCGCGGCGCAGCACGGCCCGACGTTCTCGCCGGTGGGCACACCCGTCGAGTCGTCGCTGGTGGTGGTCGACGTCGACGTCGTCGTGGTGCTCGAGGGCTCGCACACGCCGCAGCCGAGCGCGGCGACCTTCTCGCCGCAGACCGCGTCCCAGACGTTCTCGCAGCAGAACCGATCGACGGCGCACACGCAGGTCGCGATCTCGGGGTCGTCGCTGCAGCCGGGCTCATTGCGTGCGGCGCAACAGGGGCCATCGCCGGGGATCGGATCGGTGGTGGTCACGCTGACGCCCGTGGCGGTGATCGAAACGCCGCTGGTGGTCGCGGTCGTCGATGCGAGGTCGGTGGTGCCATCACTGCTGCTGCTGCTGTCACCGCCGTCGCTGCCACCACCGCCGCCGCACGCGGCGAGGACGGACACGAGGAGCAGAGCGGAGACGCGGGGGATCGATGGGCGCAGGCGAGCGGGCGGCATGTTCGGGCTCTGCGGTAGGGCGATGGTCGGGCGCGCGCCGTTCCGTGCGAGCGGTCGTGAACGGGGCGTGGCGGGTCTTGGCGCGCCGCTGGCGAAAGGCGGAGGAACAGCGCGAGTGCCCGGGCCGCGTGCGCCGCGTCGCCGGCCAACGAGGCGTCGACGGCCGGGCGCGCGCGGGCCGGCTCGAGGCCGCCGTACCGGCAGCGCGCGGCTGCCCCTGCGCCCGAGTGCAAGGAGCTCGGGCTCGATCGAGCTCGCGACCGCACGGCGTGAGCTCGTAGACCGCGCCGACTGGGCCAACACCACGGTGGTCCGCCACGACCCGGCCGAGGCGGTGCGTCGGTAGAAGCAGGCGCCCATCAAGCCGATCGCGGTGATGGGTAGCGGCACCATCGTCTCGCAGGTCCTGGACGCGGGGCTGGTCGACGAGTCCCATCTCGCGGTGAACCCGATCGTGCTGGTCAGGGGGGCTCGATGTTCACGACACTGGACCTGCGGTTCGAACTGCTGCGGAGCAGCACGCGTGACTTCGGGAGCGGGAAAGCGCGGACGTGCTGATGCAACACGCACTGCGGGAGAATCGAGGCATTGGCGACCTCGGAGACCAGCATTCGAAGAACTCGACCAAGGACGGAAGCCGCTTCGCCGCCGGCTCGAAGCCACAACTCGACATCCACAGCGCACCGGTATCCCAAAGGGACATGTCCCCTTGGGACGTATTGACGTGTCGACCGGTGCCCCGTAGCTTGACGAAGTAGCGCATGCGACCGACGCACGCGAACGCCGTTCCAATGTCACATCGCAATAAACAACTCCAGCCCACGAATTCGGCAATTTCCCTCCTCGTCGCGACGTGCATCGCGCTTGGCGGATGCCGGGGCGACGACTCCGCTGGCGACAGCGTCGACGCCGAGGGAGAGTCCGAGTGGCGGGATGCCGCGCCGAATCCCGGCCAGATCGCCGGAGATGTCGCAACCCTGCGGGGCCAGGCCTTCGTCCTCGACCCATCGACGCCCGTTGGGGCTTGGTACCGCCTCGCGCATGACCCGACCGTCCGGGTCGTGCAGCATGCACCGAGCTCGAGCATCAGCAGCTACTTCGAGGCGTTCCACGGGAACGGACACATCCTCACCTACGGAACGGCGACAGGCACCCTATGGCGAGGCTCCAATCCGTCATTCGGGCAACCGTATACATGGGGGCTCACGCAACGCCGAGATCGCTTCGACAACACCATTGACTACACCTATGACTTTCCCGTTGCACTACCGACGGGCCCCGGAGAAATGCGCCTCCGCACCGTTCGATACGGGGGAACCGGCGCGCCAGCGACTCGCCGCGAAGTGACATTCGACTATCAGCCACGCCCGGACACGATCGACGTCTGGTGGTATGGTGCGCACCAGAGAACTACGTCGCGCCTGACGCAGATCACCAGCACAGGCCCCGGCGGATCAGTGGTTCGCTCGTATCGGCTCGGATATCAGTCGAGTGGGGGAGCAGCGAACCACAGCCAACTGACCGTCCTACGACTCTGCGACGCCCAGAACATTTGCATGCCCCCCACGACCTTCGAATGGGGCCCCCCGGCGGACGAGAACTGGAGGCACACCTCCGCTGACGACCAAGGCCAGATCCTCTACGGCCTCGGTGTCGAGTCCGTAGCTCAGGCCCTGGTGAGCATGCGAGGAGCCATGATCACCGACATGAATGGGGACCTCGCGAACGAGATTCTGTTGCGACGGGACGGCACGGGCGCGACCTCGACCGACTTCTGGCGTCCTCACAGTGACGATCACTCGTTCGCGCTGGGGCTCCCCAGCCCGCCAGCGCTCCCCAGCTACCTCGACGACGAGATCGTCCTGGACTGGCTGTCGAACGACGAAATCTCGGCTGCCCTCCTGCTCCGTGTTCAGCCTCCACTGACAGCCACGGTGGTGAACGCCGACGGCGACCGACGCTCGGACATCCTGACGCCTCGCTCTCCCTTCGGCAACGCGGTCGATCTCGACCCGGATGGCTAGGGTCTGGATCTCTGCCTGAGCTGAAGTTTGAAGTGAATTCGGGACAGAGCCTGACCGTCAAGTTGCTGTCTACACACCCCTTCGGAGGATGTCCCGT
>JBIJCC010000036.1:0-83911 GCA_044344875.1 Nannocystaceae bacterium | reverse complement strand
GTTCGTTCCTGTACGTTCGAGAGGCTGGTCGGGAAACCGCTTCTCAGACCGTCCCAGGCGGCGTTCTTCCGGCTTTTCACGTTCTAGATCCGCGTGTGGCTACGCAACTCGGGGGTCCATCGCGGACCCCCGCGCAATCCCATAGAAGCGAGCCGCATCCGCCGCGGTCCTTCGACCGGCACCTTCCGCGATGTTCAGCGGGACGGAGAGCGCGGCACGGCGAAGTTGATCGGCGAGGGAAGGGAAAGCCCTTGGTGTGTTCTGGCTCAGACTCGCGCAGTGGGCGAGGAGCCGGGTGGCGCATTGGTACACGTCTAGGCGTTGGTAGCTGAGCATCGGGCGGGTGGGTCGGCCTCTGCTGGTGGGGTGTTGCGGGGCGTTCACGTTCACGTTCACGTCCACGTTCACGTTCACGTTCACGTTCACGTTCACGTCCACGTTCACGTTCACGTCCACGTTCACGTTCACGTTCACGTTCACGTTCACGTCCACGTCCACGTCTACGTTCACGTGGTCGTGGTCGTGGTCGTGGTCGTGGTCGTGGTCGTGGTCGTGGTCGTGGTCGTGGACGTCGGCGTGGACGTCAGCGTGGGCGTCAGGTCGGGCGCCAGATGTGGAGGACGCTCTCTTCGGCGGGGACGCCCAGGCGGATTGGGAAGCCGTAGTGCCCATTCGCGCGATGAACGTAGAGACGATCCGTGCCGCGGGCCCACAGGCCGTGATCGGGCATCGACGACACGGCGCTGAGGAACGTTCCCTGCAATCCCAGGCTCACGAGGCCCACGTGGCCGCCATGCGTGTGGCCCGAGAGTACGAGGTCGGCGTCGCCGGGTGGGATGTGTTTGAAGGCGCCGGGATCGTGCAGGAGCCAGAGGCGCAGCGCGCCGGCGGTGCGGGGATGACGTTTTGCGAGCGCGTCGAGGTGCTCGTCGCGGCCGCGCCACACGAAGTCGGCACCGATGATCTGCACTGCGCCGGCGGGGGTGGTCACCAGGGTTGCCTCGTCGACGAGCAGGGTGATGCCCCATGCCGCGTAGGCGCGGGCGACGACGGCGCGGGCCTCGTGGTCATGGTTGCCGTGGCAGGCGAAGACCCTGCCGCGAAGGCCGGCGAGGGGCGCGAGGGCGGCGGTGACCACGTCGACGTCGTGCGACTCCATCGTCATCAGATCGCCAGTGATGAGGATGAGATCGGGATCCTGCTCGACGGCGCGGCGACAGATGTCGCGCAGGCGGGCGATGGACATGAAGGGGCCGAGGTGGGGATCGGTGATCTGCACCACGCGCAGCGGGCGATCGGTGCGCGTTGGTGTCGCCGTGCGATCGAGGGCGTTGCGGGTGACCGATGCGGTGGCGCGGGCTAGGCCGTCGACGTTGACTCCATCGAGCAGGATGTCGAAGGGAATCCACGCGCCGATGGGATCGCCGAAGGCGGCCCAGATCGCCCACGGGAAGGCGAGGAAGCACGCGGCGACGAACCACAGCGCGGGGATGCTGATCACCGTGCGGAACCACAGCGGCCGCAGGGCCGGGCGCACCAGCAGCGCGCCGAAGTGGAGGTACGCGGCGATCTGCGCGTAGTCGATCAACACGTCGGCGGGCGCCAGCGCCTCGCGCAGGGCGTTGCCGACCAGCGTCGGGAACATCAGCACGATCGCGGCGAAGACCCCGTAGGCGCGGCTGCGGACGAACGCCGCGAGCACGACCACGCCGTAGAGTCCGAGGGCAATTCCACTGGCGGTCATGCGTCGTCTCCCTTCGTCCCGTCGGCGATGGCCAGCGCCAGGCGCTCGGCGACCAGCTTGGGGTTGGCCTGTCCGCGACTGCGCTTCATGATCTGTCCGACGAAGAACCCTTCGAGGTTGGTCTTGCCGCCGCGCAATGCCTCGAGCTGACGGGGGTGCTCGGCCAATACCTCGGCGACGAGCGCGTCGATCGGGCCCGTGTCGCTGACCTGACGCAGGCCGCGGGCCTCGACGATCGCCGCGGGGTTGCCCTCGCCGGCCCAGCACAGCGCGAGCACGTCCTTCGCGGAGCGGCCCGACAGCGTACCGTCCTCGACCAGGCCCACGAGCTCGCCGAGCATCGCCGGCGTCACCGGGCAGGTCGCGACCGGGGCGCCCGCGAGCCGGCCGAGCAGCTCGGTGAGCACCCAGCCCGCGGCTCGACGCGCGCGGGAATCCCCGGCTGTTCGCAGCACGCCATCGAAGTACTCCGCGAGGTCGCGCTCGGCCGCGAGCGCCGCGGCGTCGTCGGCCGCGACCCCGAGCCCGCGCCAGCGATCGCGCCGCTTCGCCGGCAGCTCGGGCAGTCGCCCGCGCACCGCGTCGACCCACGCGTCGTCGATGTGCAGCGGCGGCAGATCGGGGTCGGGCATGTAGCGGTAGTCGGCCGCATCCTCCTTGCTGCGCATCACGAACAGGCGATCGTGCTCGTGGTCATAGCCCAGGGTGCAGCGGGTGATGGCTTCGCCGTGGCGGAGCAGGTCGGTCTGGCGACGGATCTCGGCCTCGATCGCGCGGGCGAGGAAACGGAACGAGTTGACGTTCTTGATCTCGCAGCGCACACCCAGCGCCTCGGTGCCCACCGGCCGCAGCGACACGTTGGCGTCGCAGCGCAACGTGCCTTCCTCCATGTTCGCCTGCGAGATGCCGAGGGCGCGCACGAGCGTCCTCAGTTCGCGCATGTAGGCGGCGGCCTGCTCGGCGGTGCGCAGGTCGGGCTCGCTCACGATCTCGACCAGCGGTGCGCCGGCGCGGTTGTAGTCGACGCCCGAGCGTCGGCCTGCGTGGACGTTCTTGCCGGCGTCCTCCTCGAGGTGGATGCGCTGCAGCCGGACGCGCCACGGAGTCCCCGCGTCCGTGGTGAAGCCGGGGATCTCGACGTGACCCGACGTCGCGTACGGCTCGTCGGCCTGGGTGATCTGATAGCCCTTGGGCAGGTCCGGGTAGAAGTAGTGCTTGCGCGCGAACCGACTGCGCCGATGCACGGTGCAGTCGGTCGCCAGCGCCAGCGCGATCGCGGCCTCGACGGCAGCGCGGTTGAGGACCGGCAGCATCCCGGGGAGCCCCCACGTATAGGCGTCGGTGCGGGTGTTCGGCGCGGCGCCGATCTCCAGCGGGCACGGAGAGAACAGCTTGCTGCGGGTCTCGAGCTGGCAGTGCACCTCGAGCCCGATGACGCTCTCGTAGGGCACGCTCATGTCGACGGCTCCGACGCAGGCGAAGTTTCGTCGGCCGCCGCGGGGGGCCGCTCGCGGTGCCACGCGCTGCCGTCCTCGTGGGCGGCTGCCGCGGCGAGCACCGCGTCCTCGCGCCACGCCGGACCGACCAGCTGCAGGCCGATGGGCAGCCGCGGCGACCGGTCGGGTGCCGTGAAGCCGCACGGGATCGAGATCGCAGGCAGGCCCGCGAGGTTGGCTCCGACGGTGAAGATGTCGCCGAGATACATCGCGAGGGGATCGGCGTTGCGCTCGCCGAGTCGGAACGCGGGCTGTGGCGCGGTCGGGGTCGCGATCACGTCGCAGCGTGCGAACGCCCGGGCGTGATCCTCGGCGACCAAGCGACGCACCCGCGCGGCGCGACCGTAGTACGCCTCGTAGCTCTCGGCCCGCAGCACAAACGTGCCGAGCAGGATCCGTCGGCGGACCTCCGGTCCGAAGCCCGCGCTGCGGCTGGCCTCGATGCTCGCCTCGACCGAGGCGGCGGCCACTCGCGCGCCGTAGCGGACGCCGTCGTATCTCGCGAGGTTGCTCGCGGCCTCGGCGGCGCACAGCACGTAGTAGGTCGCGATCCCGAGCCCGGCGTGCGGCAGCTCGACGTCGACCAGCGTCGCCCCGCGATCGCACAGCAACGCGAGCGCCTCGAGGAAGCGCGCGCGCACGTCGTCGTCGAGGCCGTCGGCGTCCAGGCTGCGGCGGTGCACGCCGATGCGCAGGCCCTTCGCCCCGCGATCGCACGCTGCCACGAAGTCCGGCACCGGCGCGTCGACGCAGGTCGAGTCGCCGTCGCTGCGGCCCGCGAGTATTTCGAGCACCACCGCCGCGTCGCGCACGTTGCGGGTGATCGGGCCCGCCTGATCGAGGCTCGAGGCGAAGGCGATCATGCCGCTGCGCGTGACCCGGCCGTAGGTCGGCTTGAGCCCGACCACGCCGCAGCACGCCGCCGGCTGACGGATCGATCCGCCGGTGTCGCTGCCGAGGGCGACCGGGATCATCCGCGCGGCGACGGCCGCGGCAGCGCCTCCCGACGATCCGCCGGCCACGCGATCACGGGCCCACGGGTTGCGCACCGGCTCGCCGACGACGTTCTCGTTGGACGAGCCCATCGCGAACTCGTCGAGGGAGAGCTTTCCGAGCAGGATCATCCCGGCGTCGTCGACCCGGCGGGCGTGCTCGCCCTGGTACGGCGGGATCCAGCCGTCGAGGATCCGCGAGCCGGCCGTCGTCGGGACCCCGCGCGTGACGAAGAGATCCTTGAGTCCGACGGGCACGCCGGCGAGCCGACCGAGCGGCGCTCCGCGGCGCCGCGCGTCGTCGATGCGTGCGGCGTGGGCGACGGCATCGTCGTCGGTGCGACGCAGCCACGCATGCAACCCGGCGCCGCGATCGATCGCGGTCCGGTGCGCTCGGACGATCGCCGTCGCGGTCGTGTCGCCCGCACGCACCGCGTCGGCCAGCGCCCGCGCGTCGAGATCCGTCAATGCCTCGCCCATGTCACGACTCCACGAAGCGCGGCACGAGGACCAGGCCGTCGTCGGCCGACGGTGCGCCGGCCAGGACGAGCTCGACCGGCAGGGCTTCGCCCGCGACATCTGCCCGCAGCGGCGCGGCGCCAGGGGCCGAGGGCTCCCACGGGGCGACGCCCTCGACGTCGACTGCCGCGAGTGCGTCGAGGTAGCCGACGATCTCGCCGAGCTGACGCACCAACGTCGCACGATCGTGGTCGACCACGGTCAATCGGGCGAGTCGCGCGAGGGCCTCGAGATCGTCGACATCCAATCCGGTCATGGGGCGCCGCGACCTTAGCAGGACCGATCCGGTCGGCGGTCACCCAGCGTGGGGGGGTCCGCGGACCGCGCCCGGCGGCCGACTGGCCCGGCCGCGGGCCCAATGGGGTCCGCATCGGCACGACGCCGACCCGGGCGCGGCTGGCTTCGTGACAGCGGCACCCGGCGGCGGTAGGTTTGATCCGTGCCCGCCCTCCGACCCGGTCGCGGCCTGCCGCCGCGTGCGCTCGCGCTGACGTTCGCGCTGACGTTCGCGGTTGGGGCGTGCTCGGCCGGCGACACCCGGCCGGAGACGGACACCGACGCGCTGCGGCTCGGTCGAGTGCACGTCGTGCTCGAGCCGAGCGAGGACGTCGTCGCCCCCGACGTGCGCGACGGCGATGATGCGGATGACGCGATCGACACCCAGCTCGAGGTCTCCGCCCGCTTCGCCTTCGTGCGCGGGCTCGACGAGGAGTTCGTGCGCGCGCGCATCGACGTGCCGGTGCTCCCCCACGAGGCCCTGCGCCCCGGCGAGTGCGTGCCCAGTGCGTCGCTCGTCCTCGAGGCCGCCGAGCCCGACGACAACGACGCCCGCGAGCTCGTGCTCCTCGATGCCGGCGACCTGAGCGTGCGCGTCGGCGAGTCGGACTTCGACGTGCCGCTCGCATTGGTCCCCGACCTGCTGCCGTACATGTCCGGCGTCGAGTATCTGCAGGAGGGCGACGTGATGCCGATGCGCAGCGCAGGCGTGCCCGACGTCGAGGTGGTTGCACGCGGTTCGATGACCGAGGACATGCCGCCGTTCCGCGCCCAGGGGCGCGTGCCCGCGGCGCTCGAGCTCGGGGCCAGCGACGCCGACCTCGACGAGCAGCGCGAGGGCGCCTTGGTGCTCCGCTGGACGCCGCAGGGCGACGACGTGATCACCGTGCGCCTGATGCCGCTGTCGGCGGGCGAGGCCGCGGGCGAGGAGATCACGTGCGTGCTGGCCGACCACGGCACGGCGCGCATCGATCTGCGTCAGCTGTCGGTGCTCGGGTTGTCGCGGCAGGTGGAGGCCGTGCGCGTGACCGCGAGCCGGACCTCGGTGGTCACGTTCGACGTCGGCGAGTTCACGGGCACCGAGCTGGTGATCGAGCGTCGTGATCGTTTGGTCGTGCCGAACCGACGCCTGACGCCGTCGTCCGCCGACTGAACGCGAGCCCGACCCGGTCGCAACGCCTGGGCCGCTCGGCCAGGGTGATCTTCGACGGGTCGGGAACTCGGAGCGCGTGTCTGCGTCAAACTGCGGGTCTCTTGCCCGGATAAATCCGCACATGTCCACGTCTGCGCGTCGTGTCTTCGCCGTCGTCCTCGCCGCTGTCTGTGCGCTGCTCGTGTGGTGGATGTGGCGTGGCCGGGGCGGCGGCGGCGATCCGACGGACGCCGAGGCCGGCGGTGCGGTGAGCCCTGCGGGCGTGGTCGCGAAGCGGGCGATCGATGCCGAGGCCGAGGCCGAGCCCGCGCCGAAGGTGACGCGCCCGTGGAACGCCCGCGCCGCGATCGTCCGCGGCCGCGTCCACGATCCCGCGGGCAAGGCCGTGCCCGGCGCGACGGTGTGCGCGGCGATCCTGGTCGATGATGTGCCCGCCGCGGTGACGCGCGAGCCGAGGTGCGTGACCGCGGGCAGCGACGGTCGCTACATGCTCGAGGGGCTCGCTCCGATGCGCATGCGGGTGTCCGCGAGCGCGCCGACGTTCATCCCCGGTCGCCACCGCGCGACGCCGCGGCGCGACTGGATCGAGCCGGCCCCTGGCGCGACGGTCTCGGACATCGACATCGAGGTGCGGCCCGGCGGCGTCGAGGTGCGCGGCGTGGTGAAGGACATCGCCGGCGGCACGATCGAGGGCGCCGTGGTCTCGCAGGGTGGCGGTCGCTGGTGGATGGGCGAGGCGCAGGTCGTCACGCACACCGACGCCGAGGGGCTCTTCTCGCTGTGGGTCGCGCCGGGTGAGGCGTGGATCGGCGCGCAGGCGGAGGGCTACACCGCCGGCTCGCGCGGGGGCAAGGCGCCGGGCTACACCTTCGAGATCCTGCTGACACCCGAGTCGGTGGTCGGCGGTCGAGTCGTCGACGCCGCGACTGGGGCACCGGTGGCGGACGCGAAGGTCGAGGTCTCGGGCACGAGCTGGGGTGGGCACCAGGTCACATACACGGACGGCGACGGCCGCTTCCGCGTCGATCGGCTCGAGCCGGGTCGGTACACGGCGACGGCGACGACGGCCGATCGCTTCGGCGTCAGCAACGAGTCGCGTCAGGTCGGCCTCGGCCAGAGCATCGACGACCTCGAGGTTCGCGTGCACCCGTCGGCGTCGATCTCCGGGCAGATCGTCGCCGCAGGCGAGACGCCCACACCGTGCGTCGAGGGCTCGGCGTCGATCACGGGACAGAACTCCAAGCACAACGCGTGGGCGACCGTCGAGGGCGACGGCGCGGTCGAGTTCCATGGGCTGCCGCCGGACACCTACGACGTCACCGCGCATTGCCAGGGGTACGTCGCCAACACCGAGAGCCCGCCGGTCGTGCTCGCGGCGGCGCCCATCGACGGGCTCGTCTGGGAGGTCGAGGCGGGGCTGTCGGTGTCGGGCATCGTCGTCGACGCCGACGGTGCACCGGTCGACGACGCGCAGGTGCGCGCGGCGTTCGTCGGCGGCGGTGCGCGGGCCAAGCAGACCAACGCGTGGGGCTCGCCGACCGGGAAGGACGGCCGCTTCGTGCTCGACGGCCTCGTCGCCGGGGAGTACGAGGTCCGAGCGTCGCATACGGATTTCCTCGAGGCGGAGACGCCCACCAAGCACACGCTCTCGGCCGGTGGCACCGGCGAGGTCCGCATCACGCTGGAGAAGGGCGGCAAGGTCGTCGGGCTGGTCGTCGACGCCAAGCGTCGGCCGGTTCCCGGCGCGAGGGTCGAGTTGGTCGGGCGCCGTTGGACGGGCAACGCCGCCCGCACCGGCGATGACGGTCGGTTCGAGCTGCTGAACGTGCAGCCCGGGGATCACCGCGTGCGCGCGACCTCGGGTGGATGGGACGAGATGCGCGCACCCGGTACCAGCGACGACGATGTGCAAGGAGCGTTGGTCACGGTGAAGGCGGGGAAGGACGCCGAGGTCGAGCTCGTTGTCGAGGAGCAGTTCGGCACGATCGCCGGTCGGGTCGTGGACGCCGATGGTGGCCCCGTCGACGACGCGTTCGTGTCGTACTCGCGCGAGAGCGACTCGGCGACGCAGGCGGGCAACCGCGCCAAGCAGGCAGTGCGATGGAGCGGCTGGGTGCAGGCGCCGGTGCTCACCGACGAGGGCGGCGCGTTCGAGCTGACGCAGATCCCGATCGGCAAGCACACGCTCATCGCCCAGCGAAAGGGCGGCGGCGAGGGGACCATCGAGCACATCGAGACCGGCAGCACCGGCGTGGTGATCCGCCTCGCCGAGGGCGCGACGATCCGCGGCAAGGTCGTGCTCGCCGGCGGCGGTGTGCCCGAGCGCTTCACCATCCTCGCGCGGGACGAGGCCCAGGGGGTGAGCCGCGACGAATTCTTCCACGCGACCGAGGGCGCATGGCAGGTCAGCGATCTGCCGCCGGGGAAGTACCTCGTGTCGGTCTCCGCGACGGAGGGCGCGGCGGACACGACGGTCACGCTGGCCGCCGGTGCCTCGCGCGATGACGTCGTCCTGAAGCTGATGCCGCGCGTCGACGTGAGCGGGACGGTGGTCGATCTCGAGACCGGGGCGCCGATCCCCAACATGTCGGTGACGATCACCCCGCTGAAGGGCCAGATGACCTTCAACTTCTCCGACGCCGGGGCGAAGGAGAATGTGAGCGACGACGCGGGCAAGTTCACCGTCCGCGGCGCGCCCGCGGGGCCGGTCCGGATCATGGTGATGGGCCGCAACTTCATGGCCGAGTCGGGGAACGACTACGGGTGGACGCGGCTCCGCGGCAGCATCCCCGCGGATCAGAAGACCTTCGAGCTGCCGCCGCTGCGCCTGGTGCCCAAGCGCCTGAAGGGCCGCGAGCGCGCCGGCGACCTCGGCTTCGACCTCAAGGACGTCGCGCCCGAGGACGAGCCCGAGGACACACCGCTGCAGGTCGCGGTGATCCGACCCGGCGGTCCGGCGGCGAAGACCGAGCTGAAGCTCGGCGACATCATCGTCGAGGTCGATGGCAAGGATGTCACCGGCGACAACCGCTACATCTACTTCAGCCTCGCCCGGGTGAAGGAGGGCGAGAGCGTCACGATCGGCCTCGCCGACGGCCGCAGCGTGAGCATCGTCGCCGGCGCGCCGATCTGAGCCCCGTGGTTGCTGCTATCGTCGCCGTCGCACGTGGAGAAGAACAGCAACGGCAATGGGCGGTGTCGGATCGTGCTCACCGGCGGTCCGGGCGGCGGCAAGACCACCGCGGCGGATCTCTTCCGGCGCGAGATCGGTGAGCGCGTGGTGGTCGTGCCCGAGGCGGCCACCCTGCTGTTCGCCGGCGGTTTCCCCCGCTCCGAGCAACTCCACGCGCGGCGATCGGTGCAGTGCGCGATCTACCACGTGCAGCGTCACCTCGAGGACGTGCAGTCGGCGCTGTACCCCGATCGGATCCTGCTGTGCGATCGCGGCACGCTCGACGGCGCGGCGTACTGGCCCGACGATCCGGCCGGCTTCTACCGCGCGGTCGCGAGCTCCGAGGAGCAGGAGCTCGCGCGCTACGACGCGGTGATCTTCTTCGAGAGCGCGGCGGTCGGCGGCATCGCGATCGAGGGCGGCAACCCCACGCGCATCGAGTCGAACGCGCAGGCCGTCGAACTCGACCGCCGTCTCCGCGCGATGTGGTCGAAGCACCCGCGCATGGTCGTCGTGCCCCACAACCCGTCGTTCGTGAAGAAGATCATGGTCGGGCTGGCGCTGCTCGAGAGCATGGTCGCGCAGCTGCAGCGGCCTCAGTAGCCGTCGAAGGCCATGAACGCGTCGTTGGTGTCGAGCACGGCAGCTCGGCCGGCGGCAGGTCGTGCCGCGGCGGGGGCCTTCGAGGCGACGTCGACCTTGTGCTTGGCGCGGCTGAGTCGCTCCGCGCCGTCGAGCATCTGCTTGCGCTCGGACTCGCCCTTGGCGACACCGGCCCGCTTGCGCAGGGCGGTCTCGGCGGCCTCGAGGTTGACGGCGGCCATGGCGAGGTCACCGTCGACGGCGAGCTTCGACGCGGATGCGGCGAGCATCGATGCCTCGCGCAGGGCGATGATGGCCTGGGTCCGATCGTGCTGGTGCTCGGCGACCAGCGCGGCGTCGTTCGTGACCGTCGCGCGGACGATCGACTCGTGCACCCGCTCGACGCCGCCGTCGGCAGGGTCGCGGTAGAGCAGGCGGACGCTGGCGAGCGCGCGCTGGCCGAGGCCGCGATCGTCGACGCGCACGCGCACCAGCACGTCGCGCTGCTGTCCGGAGAACATCACCCCGAGCGGGATCTTGGCGGTGCCATCGTCCATCACGCTGCGCACCGCGTCGATGCCGACGATGGTGACGCCGGGCGCGGGCACGATGGCGAGCTCGGCCTGGGCGGCTGCGGTCTTGCCGAGCACGTCCATCTCGCCGGCGACGATGCCGGGCAGGCCATCGCTGGTCTCGAGGTGGTAGAGCCGACCGCTCGAGCGCACGGCGAAGGCGTCGAGGGTGGTCTCGTCGTAGTCGAGTCCGACGCCGAGCGCGGTGACCTGGATGCCGTGGCGCATGCCGACCTCGGCGAGGTTGCCCAGCGTCTGCGGATCGGTGGGTCCGACGGTGGCCTGCCCATCGGAGATCACCATCACGCGGCGCACGAGGTAGTGATCGGGGGCCCCGAGCAGCGCCATCTCGGCGGCCTTGACCCCGTCGTGCAGCGCCGTGCTCCCGCTGGCCGACAGCTCGGCGATCGTGGCCAACGCCCTTCGTCGCGCCCCCGGTGTGAGCACGGTGGGCGCCATGATCGTGCGCGCTTGACCGTCGAAGCTCACCAGCGTGATCAGATCGCCGTCGACCATGGACTCGACGACCTTGCGTGCGGCTTGACGCGCGTGCTCGATCGGCTTGCCGTCCATCGAGCCCGAGGTGTCGATCGCGAGCGCGACCGCGAGCGGCACGCGGTCGAGCTTCGATGGCGGGACGTCGACCCAGACGCCGACGAGCTGCTCGCTGCTGCGGCGCGCCAGGTAGTCGCTCGCGGCTGCGGCCCCGACCCACTCGCGTGGACCGGCCTCCACCGCGGCGGCGGCGTCGGCCGGCTCGACCGGCGCCGCGACGGTGGGCGGCACCGGCTCGGGCGGGACGGTGGTGGCGGACAGGGGCGTCGTCCCCGGTGCGCCCGCGCATGCACAAACCAACGCTCCGAGAACGATCGCGAACCTGCGCCGTGCCATGGTGCCCCTCGAGAGTCGCGAGCCCGACGGGGCCCGCGCGACCGGGCGTCCAACGCACGCGCGTGGCGGGCGGTCTGATTTTTTTCGTCCCGGGGGTCGGCGCGCCGGGTCAGCCGAACATGACGCGCAGCGAGAGCATGAAGGTCTGGATCGGGCGGCCGGCGGTATCGAGGCGCAGGTCGTAGTCGACTCCGATGCGACCGCCGATGTGATCCCCGAACGTCTGCAGACCCACGCCCACGACGCCGCCGATGGCCGGGCGTGCGTCGTCGAGGGCACGGGTGGCCGGCATGCCCGCCATCACGCCGAGGCCGCCGCGGAGGTAGACCATGCGGTACGATCCGGTGATCATCGCGTCGAGACCTCCAGCGGGCCGCTTGCGGCCGAAGTACTGCAGCAGGTGGGCGTCGGCACCGACGGTGAGCCGCACGTGTCGGCGGGTCCACGAGAAGCCGGTCTCCACGTCGAAGCGCAGGGCCGGGGCGAAGCCGTCGCGATACAGCGTCGCCGCCGGTGCGGTGCCCATCGTGAAGTAGCCGCCGCGCTCGAATCGTTCGCGCTCGGGCGCGGCGACCGGCGCAACGGCAGGGCCGGGTTCGGGCGGGGTGGCGAGGGCGGTGACGACGGTGGGGGCGAGCAGGACCGTGGGGAGGATCGAGATCACGAAGTCCAGCGTGATCGACGGTATGGGCGCGTCACGTCCTGCGACGGTCCGCTGTGACGCGCACCGCTCGGCAATGCGGTACGCACCCGTGCGTGGGGTCGTGCACGCCACGAAACCGCGGTCGGCGGGCCACGAACCTGTCGCGCGGACGCAGCGATGTGTTGCGCAGCTCACCGATGTCCGCGGTGCGTCGCGGCCCGCGGGGTTCGGTTGCATGCGCGAGCATCGGCGGGGCTGCGACGCGTCGGCTCGGCTCGGAGGCCGCGTGTCAGCCGCGCGCCGGAGTGTCGCGTGCATGCGACAGTCCGCGATGACGAACGTTCCCGTTCATGCACACGCGTCGCACAGGCCGCGCAGCGCGATCTCGACGCTCTGGGCCCGGACGCTCCGCGGCACGCGTGCGCCCTTGGCCACGCGCAGCTCCATGCCGGGGATGCACGTGACGGTGCCGCATGCCGTGCACAGCAGATGCGGGTGCTCGTGCACGCCGTCGTTCTGGGTCGGCACCGAGAACCGCCACACGTGATCGCCGAGATCGTTGCGCACCGCGAGCCCGGCGTCCACGAGCGTGACGAGGTTGCGGAAGATGGTCGCGCGATCCCAGCCGCGACCGTCGAGCGCGTCGACGACCTCACCGTGGGTCGCACCGGCGGGCGCACCGTGCAGCACGTCGAGCACCGCGATGCGAGCCGGTGTTGCGCGCAGCCCCGCGGCATGGAGTTGCTCGCGGGACGTCGTTCGGGCCGGGCGGGTCACGCGGACATTGTAGACGATGGCTCGCCGACGACGCACGGGTCGAGCGCCGACGCCCGCATTCGGGTCCGTCGGCGCCCTGGGTGCCGGCCTCGCAGCCGGCGATGCGTACGGGTCGGACTACAGCGCGAAGATCAGCACCTGGCCGTCACCGGCTTGGATGCCGTCCTGGACCACGCCACTGGTGACGCCCGAGACGTCGTTGCTGCCACCGGCACCACCGCCGCCGCCGCCCTTGTCGTTGCCGGAGCAGCCGGTCGTGCCGGCCGAGCCGCCACCACCACCGCCGCCGCCGACGAAGCCACCACCACCACCGCCGCCGCCGGGGATGCTGCCGAAGGAGAAGCAGCAGCAGGACTGACCCGCGCCGCCGTTCGAGCCGACGCCGTCGAGCCCGACGATCGCACCGGCCTGACCGAGGAAGCCACCGCAGCCGATGCCCGCCGCACCGGGACCCCCGAGCGTGCCACCGGCACCGCCGCCCGCGACACCCCCGGACGTCGGCGCGTCGACGCCGTTCCCACCGGACTCGCCACCGGCGTCGCCACCGTTGCCGCCGCCGACCTGCGGCTGCTCGCAGCCGGCACGACCACCGCCGCCGCCGCCACCGGCCACGATCACGCGATCGTTCGCCGTCGCGCCGCCCTGACGGATGTCGGAGGCACCGCCGCCGCCACCGGCGTTGGTCGAACCACCGATGCCGCCGCCGTTGAAGCCGCCGGTCGGTGCGACGCCCGCACCACCGACGTAGATCTCGAGGACCTCACCGGGGGTGACGTCGAGGATGCCCTCGGCGTAGCCACCCAGGCCACCCTGACCGCCGGTGCCACCGCTGCCGCCGGTGGCCCCGGAGCCGCCCTGCGCCCCGTAGGCCTGCACGTAGATCTGCGTGATTCCGGCGGGCACGACCCACTGCTGCGCGGCGCCGGTGAACTCGAACTCGGTGACGCACGAGTCCACGGCCAAGGTGCAGTCGGCGTTGCAGCCGACCTCGCCACCGGCGAAGCCGAGGTCGACGCAGCTGTCGGCGAGCGCGGCGCCGTCGCACTCCTCGTCGCCGTTGATGATTCCGTCGCCGCAGGAGAAGCAGCCCGAGGTGTCGTAGCTCGAGCAGTCGCCGGCGCACGAGACCTCGCCGCCGTCGAAGCCGAGGGAAATGCAGTCGTCGGGCAGGTCGCTGCCGTCACAGACCTCCACGTCCTCGACGATGTCGTTGGAACAGACCGAGAGCACGCAGCCCGAGGTGTCGAGGCCGCCGCAGTTGTCGTCGCACGCGAGCTCGCCGGCGACGAAGCCCTGGGTCACGCAGGTCTCGCCCGCGAGGTCGGTGCCGTCGCAGACCTCCTTGAACTCGATCGAGTCGTTGCCGCACATCATGTTCGAGCACGCGCTGGTGTCGAACGTGCACGCGTCGCAGGCCAGCTCGCCGCCGTCGAAGCCCTGGTCGGTGCAATGATGGCCGCCGAGATCGCTGCCGTCGCAGCCTCGCCGGGGTCGATGGCCGCGTTGCCGCACAGCTCGGCCCCGGTGGAGGTGCCCGAGGGATCGCCACTCGAGCTCGACCCGGGATCACCGCTCGAGCCCGAGTCGGGATCGACGGTCGTGCCGGTCTCGGGGGCGACCGTGGTTCCGGTCTCGGGGTCGACCGTGGTGACCGAGCTCATCGTGGTCATCGAACCACTCGACTCGGGATCGACGGTGTCCGACGTCTCGCTCGTCGATGGATCGCCCGAGGTGGCGGTCGTGTCGGCGGGACAGCCGGTCGCGAACGCGACCGCGAGGAGGGGCAGGCCAGTCGTGCCCTGGAAGAGGCGGAGGAGAGTGCGGCGCATGCCGCTTGTTTCGTGGTGCTTTCGCACTCGGGCAAGGCGCAGAACGGGACACGGCGACGATTCCGCCGGGCGCTACGGCTGGTAGCAGAACGACGTCCAGGTCGCGCCGCCGAGGATCGTTCCGTGCAGGGCGAGCGCGCCCCGATCTCCCACGATGCTGCCGCTGCCCTCGTGGAAGTCGTACAGCGCGAGGGTATCGGCATCGACCCCGAAGTCGGACTCGGGGACGAAGGGTGCGACGTAGCGCGCGCTGCCGGAGACGCGCGCCTCCGCGAGCCTCACGTCGCTGAAGAGGCTCTGCGCGCCGAGGGTGACGTCGTCGATGGCCCCAAAGGCGCCTGCGATCTCGTTGCTCGCGGGGTCCTCGGCCAGGCCCGACGTCGCAACAAGAGCACCGTCGACGTAGATCTCGACCGACGTGAGGTCGGGGTAGACGAGCGCGATGTGGTGCCAGCCGGCTGTCGTCGCCACCGCGGAACCGGCGTGCCGCCGCGGTGCTTCGCCGTCGCAGCCCTCGAACAGGCTCGCGTAGATGTTGCCGCCGCCGGTGGCGAGGATGCCACAGCGCGTCGACAACACGACCTGCAGGCCGGCGTTGGGATCGAGGTCGGCCCACACCTCGAGGGTCAGCGCGGTCACGCTCGGCAGGCCGTCGGGGAGCGTGACCCAGTCGTCGACGCCGTCGAAGTCGAGGACGGGACACAGGGCGCACGCGTCGCTGCACGCGTCGCCGTTCGCGGTGCCGCCGTCGTCGCAGGCCTCGCCCGCGGCGACGTTGAGGGTCGTGTCGCCGCACAGCGCCGCGGTGCAGTCGGCGTCGCAGGTGGCGGACTCGCCCGCGTCGTCGCACGACTCGCCCGCGGCCGCGTTGGCATTGCCGTCGCCGCACGACGGGGCGGTGCAGTCGTCGTCGCACGTGGCCGATTCGCCGGCGTCGTCGCAGGCCTCGCCCGCGGTCGCGTTGACGACCCCGTCGCCACACGTGGCCGCGGTGCAGTCGAGGTCGCAGGCCGCGGACTCGCCGGCGTCGTCACACTGCTCGCCGGCGATCGGGTTGGTCACCCCGTCGCCGCACGCGAACAGCGTGCAGTCACCGTCGCAGGTCGCCGACGGCCCGGCGTCGTCGCACAGCTCGCCGGCCATGCCGTTGACGTTGCCGTCTCCGCATACGGCCGGCGTGCAGTCGTCGTCGCAGGCGGCCGAGGTGCCGCCGTCGTCGCAGGCCTCCCCCGCCGCCGGGTTCACCTCGGCGTCGCCGCAGATCGGCGCGGTGCAGTCCGCATCGCACGTGGCCGAGGCGCCGCTGGTGTCGCACGCCTCGCCCGCGAGGATGTTCGGCACGCCGTCGGGGCACGCGGCCGCGGTGCAATCGGCGTCGCAGGTCGCCGACGGCCCGGCGTCGTCGCAGGTCTCGCCCGCGGCGGCGTTGGTCACCCCGTCGCCGCAGGTCGCCAACGAGCAATCGGCGTCGCAGGTCGCCGATGCGCCGGCGGTGTCGCAGGCCTCGCCCGCGGCCGCGTTGGCCGTGCCGTCGCCGCACGAGGACGGCGTGCAGTCGACGTCGCAGCCCGCGGTCTCGCCCGCACCGTCGCACGACTCGCCCGCATCGCCGTTGGTGATGCCGTCGCCGCAGATGACCGCGCTGCAATCGGCGTCGCACGTCGCGGACTGCCCCGCGGTGTCGCAGGCCTCGCCCGCGTCGGGGTTGGTCACCCCGTCGCCGCACGCCGCGAGCGTGCAGTTGGCGTCGCACGTGGCCGACGCGCCCGCGTCGTCGCACTGCTCGCCAGCCGCGGCGTTGGTGACCCCGTCACCGCACACGGCGGCGGTGCAGTCGGCGTCGCAGAGCGCGGTCGGGCCACCGCCGTCGCAGGTCTCGCCGGCCGCCGCGTTGATCACCGCGTCGCCGCACACGGCCGGGGTGCAGTCGACGTCGCATGTCGGCGTCTGACCGCCGCCATCGCAGGCCTCGCCCGCCGCGACATTGAGCGTCCCGTCGCCGCACGTCGCGGCGGTGCAGTCCGCGTCGCAGCCCGCCGACGGGCCGACATCATCGCAGGACTCCCCAGCGGCGACGTTGGTGAGGCCGTCACCGCATGCGGGCGCGGTGCAGTCGACGTCGCAGTCGGCGGTGGCACCCGCGTCGTCACAGGACTCGCCGGCGGCGGCGTTGGTGAGACCGTCGCCGCAGGCGGGCGCGGTGCAGTCGTCGTCGCAGTCCGCCGAGGGCCCCGCGTCGTCGCAGACCTCGCCCGCGGCGGCGTTGTGGTTGCCGTCGCCGCACGCCGGCGTCGAGCAGTCGTCGTCGCACGCGGCCGACTCGCCGGCGTCGTCGCAGTCCTCGCTGAACGGATTGTTCACGCCGTCGCCACAGCCGACGAGCGTGCAATCGGCGTCGCAGCTCGGCGATGCGCCGGCGTCGTCGCAGTCCTCGCCGGCGACGGCGTTCACCTCCGCGTCGCCGCACACGGCCGGCGTGCAATCGTCGTCGCACGTCGGCGAGGGCCCGGCGGCGTCGCACAGCTCGCCCGCGGTCGAATTGCGGCGGCCGTCGCCGCACATCACCGGGGTACAGTCGTCGTCGCAGGTCAAGGACTCGCCGGCGTCGTCGCAGGACTCGCCCGCGGCCGCGTTCACCAGGCCGTCGCCGCAATCCGCCGGGGTACAGTCGTCGTCGCAGACCAGGGACTCACCCTCGTCATCGCAGACCTCGCCGGCGACGAAGTTGGCGAGGCCGTCGCCGCACTCGGCAGGGGTGCAGTCCGCGTCGCACTCGGAGGACGCACCGGCGTCGTCGCACTGCTCGCCGGCGCTGGCGTTGGCGAACCCGTCGCCGCACTGCGCCGCCGAGCAATCGGCGTCGCAGCTCGCCGACTCGCCGGCGTCGTCGCAGGTCTCGCCGGTGGCGGTGTCGACGGTGCCGTCGCCGCAGCTCGCCCACGTGCAGTCGTCGTTGCACGCGTCGTCCTCGACGACGCCGTCGTCGCACTGCTCGTCGCCCTCGACGATGCCGTCGCCGCACACCGGACCGGCGCCGGTGCTCGAGCCATCGGAGCTCACGGGTGCGGTCGTGCTCGAGGTATCGTCGGCGGCGCTGTCCTCGGTGCCGCTGCTGGTCGCCGCCCCGGTCTCGCCGCTGCCCGTCGAGGTGCCCGCGTCCCCGACCGTCGGATCCCACACCGCCTCGGTCACGTCGCCGCTGCATCCGAGCGCGCCGTGGACCACCAACGCGACGACGAGCGGCCTGCCTGCCGCACCGAGGGAACGGACCATGGATCGAGCATACCCCGATACCGCCGTGACCCCGCCGAACAAACGAACAGGTGGAGACGCGATCGCGCGCGCGGAGTTTTCCGCGCGTGCGCAGGATCGCGGATTGCGAATGCACCCAGGATGCGACGACGATGCGTCGGTGCGCTGCCACCTCGGACGCGTGATCTCGGCCGTCGCGGTGCTCGCCGCATCCGCTGCGGGCTGTGGCGCGCTCGGGGTTTCCCCTGGGGTGGGGTCCACGGGTTCGGGCGCGACGTCGAGCGCTGGCACCGACGAGCTCGACGGGAGCGGGGACACGACGGGTTCGACCGGGCCTGCATCGAGCTCGACCGACGATGGTGGCGCCGATCCCGGGACCACGACGGGAGATCCGAGCCGGACGATCGTGGTCCGCTTCGCGTTCGTCCACGGTGTGCTCGGCGAGGCCGATTCCCAGCGGCACGCCGAGGATGAGTCCGCGGATCTCGAGGCGTACCTGCTCGCGCAGTTCGACGCCCGCGCCAACGCGTACGAGTCGGCGCACCCCGGGCTCGACGTCGAGGTCGCATCGGCGCGGCTCAACCTCTACACCGACGTCGACGGCGCGCTGCTCGTGCCTGGCCTCGACGAGGTCGCCGACGACGGCGGCATCACCACCGCGAACCGTTGGCGCGAGCAGCTCGCCCTCGATCTCGAGCTGGCGTACCCAGGGCAGTCGAATCTCGTCGTCGTGGGGCACAGCACCGGCGCCCGCGCGGCGATGGAGGTGACCGCGGGCGTGATCGACGACGCCGGCCCCGGGTCGCACGCGTGGCCCGTCGCCGATCGCGTCGCCGGCGTGGTCGCGCTGCACGGGATGATCGACGCGCTGGGCAACCCGGCGTACGACTTCCTCGGGCCGATCTCGTTCCTCACCGGCTGCAAGCTCGCCCAGGCCGACGGGTGGTGCGAGTACGCCTCCGAGATCTCGGCGGTGGCCGCGAGCGACTGGGTCGCCGCCCACCGTCGCGCCCTCGGCCTCATCGCCTGGGGGGACTGCAGCCCGAGCCTGTGGACCGGGCAGAACGACAAGTCGCTGCCGTTGCGCGCCCAGGGCAGCCCGGGCCTGGCGGGCATGACGATGACGCCCGCGGCCGACGGCACGGTCGAGCCGGCGCACGGCGTGCTCTACGGCAACTTCTGCCACTCCGACGTGACCGCGAGCTCATCGCGGCAGCACGACGCCGCGATCGCGGCGTCGATGGATCACGTGCTGGATTGGGTGTTCGACGCGGCGCCGCGGGTCACCAACCCCACGATCGAAGGTCAGCGGATCGACGTGGCGCCGCTGCCCGCCGCCACGTGGTCGCGCCCCGCCGAGCGCGGCGACGGCTGCGGCACCGAGCTCGACGCGGGGCCGCCCGAGCTCGTCGGCGCCTGCGTGCACGACGGCGCCGAGGATCACGCCCTCGACGAGCACGACGTCGTGGAGGTCGTCGACCAGGACGGCTGCACCGGCGTGGCGCGGTGGCAGCACCTCCACGACGGCGAGTCGGTGGGCGCGCGGCTGTGGATGAAGACGTACGCGGAGCCCGAGGGCGGCGGACTGATCGCGACCCTCGTCGCGGAGTAGCGACGGCGTCGTGATCCCGTCAGTCCCGGCGCACGTCGTCGGGCCACAGCGTCGTCCACGGCCGGGTGAACCGCAGCGGTCCCGTGCGCCGCCAGATCCACGTCAGCACCACCGTGTACACGGCGAGCACCGCGAGGCTCAGCGTCACCGCGGGCCAGAAGCCGGCGGTCCAGCGCGCGACCGAGAGCGGGATCACGCCGAGGAACAGCGGCATGCCGATCGGCACCGCCGCGGTCGCGGCGATGACGGTGCTGCGCGCGACCGGGCCGCGCAGCTCGGGATCGACGATCCGCAGCAGCGCGAGCCCGGTCGGCACGGTGCCGGTTGCGGTGCCGTAGAGCAGCAGCGCGTGGGAGAACGGCGCCTCGGGGAAGGCCCGCTTGGCCAGCCACAGGGACACCACCAGGGTGACGACGCCACCGATGCTCGACATCACGAGGATCGGCACGATCACGTCGCCGAGCGCGTCGAGCACGATGGCCGAGAGCGCAGCGGCGGTGGTGAAGTCGATCGCGGTCACGGCGATGCGCCCGAGGAGCCCGTCGTGCAGGGGGATCCGGATGTGCCCGCGATCGACGATCTTGCGCAGCGCGATCGCGAGGCTCGAGCCGACCAGGAAGTGGAAGCCCCACAGGCTCGCCGCCGTGTTGCCGCCCGACGGCAGCGCCGACGACAGGCCCCACAGCACCGCGAACACGGCCGCATACACGCAGCCGATCGCGGCGACCTGGACCGTCAGCGGCTCCATGCCGTGGCGCTGGGCGGCGGCGACCGGTGCGCTGCTCGGCGCGGCGACGGCATCGTCGGTCGGCACGGGATCGAGCCAGCCGCGGCGCCGCGCGTAGGCGACGAGCGGGACCCCGAGCACGCAGCACCACGCGAAGCCGAGCGCCGCGTACAGCAACCCGATCTGCGCGCCGTGGACCAGGCCGAGCGGCTCCCACGCGCTGCCGAACGCGAGCGCCTGTCCGGGTCCCTGGGCGAAGCCCAGCGTGATCATGAAGCCGAGACCCGGGTGCAACTCCTGCGAGGTCGCCAGCGCCCAGCCGGCGAGCAATGCGAACCCGAGCAACGCCTGCAGCACCGCGAGGCCGACCAGGGCGAACGACAGCGACTTCGCCGAGCCGGTCGCGCGCACGCGCTCGCTGCCCTGCAGGCCGACCGCGACGAAGACGATCGCGAAGCCGTGGTAGACCAGCGGCTCGAGGTCGTGACCGTCGAGCGGTGCGATCGCGACCAGATTCGGGCCCAGGACCAGGCCCAGCGCACCGGCGACGATGCCATCGGGGATCTCGAGGCGCCGCAGTACCGCGACCCGCGTCCGCAGCGCGGCCGCGATCGCCAGGAGCACGGTCAGCGTCAGCACGTTGCCGACCAGGGACGATCGCCAGAACTCCACGGGGCCTGCGGTCGAGATCATACGCCGGCCTCGGCCCGGCATGGACCGCCCCCAAGCGAATGCGCCGGGACCCCATGCAGACCTGCAGGGGCGCGTGCGTGCTCCGGTGCAGCTACACTCCCGATGCCATGAGCACGCCCTTTCGCGTCGACCTCGAGGACCTCGAATTCATCTTCTTCGACCAGCTCGCGGCCGACGCCCGCCTCGCGCAATTCGAACCCTACCGCGAGCTCGACGCCGACACCTACCGGGCGACGTTCGCCGAGGCCGCGCGCCTGGCCACGGGCGTGCTGCACCCGATCAACAAGGTCGGCGATCGCATGGGCTGCAAGCTCGACGACGCCGGCAACGTCACGACGCCCACCGGCTACAAGGCCGCGTGGCGGCAGCTGGCCGAGGGCGGCTGGATCGCCCCGTCGTCGCCCGTCGAGCTCGGCGGCGCGGGCCTGCCGCGCGCCGTGACGATGGCGGTCAACGACATGTTCGACTCCGCGTGCACGGCGTTCATGATGTACCCCGGACTCACGGCGGCCGCCGGTCGCATGGTCCAAGCCGTGGGTCCCGCCGACACCCGCGAGCTCGTAGCGCGCAACCTCTTCACCGGCAAGTGGTCGGGCACGATGTGCCTCACCGAGTCCGGCGCTGGCAGCTCGGTCGGGGACAACCGCGCCCGCGCGACGCCGTCGGGCGAGCCCGGCGTGTACCTGCTCGAGGGCGAGAAGATCTTCATCTCAGGCGGCGACAACGACCTGGTCGAGAACATCATCCACCTCGTCCTCGCGCGCACGCCCGACGCCCCCGGCGGCACCAAGGGCCTGTCGCTGTTCCTCGTGCCGAAGTTCATGTTCGACGCCCAGGGCAAGCTCGGCGAGCGCAACGGCGCCAAGGTCGTCGGCATCGAGCACAAGATGGGCATCAACGGCTCGGCGACTTGCACGCTCGCGCTGGGGGCGGACGGCCCGTGCAAGGGCTGGCTGGTCGGCAGTGAGCGCGAGGGCATCGCGCTGATGTTCAACATGATGAACGAGGCCCGCATCGGCGTGGCGGGGCAGGGCACCGCGATGGCCGGCGCCGCGTACACCTACGCGGTGCAGTACGCCAAGGATCGCGTGCAGGGCACCAAGCTCACCAAGCGCGACAGCGACACCGAGCGCGTCGCGATCTCCGAGCACCCCGACGTGCGGCGCATGTTGATGACGCTGAAGGTCGTCGCCGAGACGACGCGCGCGGCGTGCATCCGGCTGGTGTTCCTCCACGACGTCGCGCGCAACACCGCCGACGAGGCCGAGCGCGTCCGATCCGAGCAGCGCCAGGATCTGCTCATCCCGGTGCTCAAGGCCCACTGCACCGACCTCGGCTTCGAGATGGCCGCGCTCGCGGTGCAGGTCTACGGCGGCTACGGCTACATCGGCGAGTACCCGGTCGAGCAGCTCGTGCGCGACTCGAAGATCCAGTCGATCTACGAGGGCACCAACGGCATCCAGGCGCTGGATCTGGTGGGTCGCAAGCTGCGGGCCCAGGGCGGCGCGCTGTTCATGGGGTGGATGGGTGAGGCGCAGGCCGAGCTCGGCGCCGCGGCGGCCGAGGGCTTCACGGCCCAGGCCGACGCGATCGGCAAGGCCGTCGGACAGCTCGGCGCCTGCGCGATGCACCTGGGCAAGGCCGCCGGCGGCGGCAACGTCGACGGCGCGTTCATCTACGCGGTCCCGTTCCTGCAGACCTTCGGCGTGATCCTCCTGGCGTTCGAGGCCCTCGAGCAGGCGCGGGTCGCCAAGCGGCTGATCGACGCCGGCGGGCTGACCCCCGCCCGCGCGACGCTGTGCAAGGGCAAGTTGCTGAACCTCGACTTCTACGTCAGCCACCTGCTGCCGCGCGCGGTCGCGACGGCGAAGACGGTGCAGTCGGGCGACGAGAGCTGTATGGATCCGTCGCTGTTCGTGTGAGCGAGGGCGCGCGAGGTG
Source organism: Nannocystaceae bacterium (assembly GCA_044344875.1). Lineage (GTDB taxonomy): Bacteria > Myxococcota_A > Polyangia > Nannocystales > Nannocystaceae > Xiheibacterium. The sequence goes on along the minus strand of JBIJCC010000036.1, from coordinate 61,041 downwards.
ACGGGCCCGTCGACGCGCCCTGCCGCGGGCAGGCAGATGGAGGCGGTCGCGGAGAGCACGGACCGGCGCCTGGCGCAGAGGGTGCTGGATCGCCTCCGCGCCCTGGGCACCGGGTCCCGTGCGAGACTCGGCGAATGGCCGTCGATCCCTACGAGGTCAACCGGCGTGCGTGGGACGAACGCGCTCGCGTGCACCGTGATACCTCGACCTACCGCGACCTCGTCAGCCGACTGCGAGCAGGCGGGAGCTCGCTCGGCGCGCTCGACCAGCACGCCCTCGGCGACGTGCGCGGGCTCGACGTCCTCCATCTGCAGTGCCACCTCGGCCACGACACGTTGTCCATCGCGAGACTCGGCGCGAGGGCCGTCGGCGTGGACTTCTCGTCGGAGGCCATCGCGCAGGCGCGGGGCCTGGCCGAGGAACTCGCGATCGACGCCGCGTTCGTCGAGGCGGATGTCCTGCGCCTCCCAGAGGCGATGTCGGGACAGTTCGACCTCGTCTATGCGTCGCATGGCGTGCTGTGTTGGATCGGCGACCTGTCGGCATGGGCGCGAGTGGCCGCTTCGTTCATTGCGCCCGGCGGTCGTCTTGTCCTCGTCGAGCGCCATCCCCTCGCGATCGCGATGGCGACGGACGGGGCGGACGGCGAACGGGTCACTCTCGATTGGCCATGTCTTCCCGGCGACGCTCCAATTCGCGTCGACACGCCGGGCAGCTACGCCGCACCCTGCATCGCGACCCATTCCCACGAGCGGTATCTGTGGCCGCACGGCATCGGCGAGATGCTCCAGGCGGTGATCGATGCCGATCTATGCATCGAGCGCTTCGCCGAGCACACGGTCGCGTCCTATGCCTCGCATCCGGGAATGACCGGCGACGCCGCGTCCGGCTGGCGACTCCCGGAGCCGCTGCACGGAAGGTATCCGCTGTCCTTCACACTGGTGGCTCGGAAGGCGACCGCGCCCGAGAGCGAGTGAACCGCGGCGGCCCTCGGACCGATGTTTCGCGTCATCGTCGCGTCATGACCGTGTGTGTCGGCTGGGCGGCGTCACTCGGGCGCGCCACAGCTCCACCGCGAGAAACGATAGCCGGTGCGGTGACCGCACGAGGTCCGCTTGCCCGTTGCCACGGTGAACGCGACGTAACCCACCGACTCGGGGTGGCCGAGCACGTAGTCGCCCGGCGGCAGCTCGGCCTCGAAGCAACCCGCGGCGTCGGTCTCGGTGCTCGCGACCGGCGGTCCGAGCTTCTCCGGTGGCGGCGCGATGCGGTGGTGGTCGGGCCGGCCCGGTGGCCCGACCTGTGCGTCGGCGCGCAGACGCTCCGCCAGTTTCTCGAGCTCGGGTGGGATCGGCAGCGCGAGCCCGGGATCGTCGGCGCGGAACACCAGGATCGGCACGCCTGCATTCGGAGAGGACGAGCTGTCGGTATCGGACTTCTGCGTGCTCGCGCCGACGATGCCGGTGGTGATGGTGTGCGTGCACCGACGCGGCGTATCCGTCGACGCCTTTGCGCAGCCCGAGAGGATCATCATGGGGACTAGGGCGATCGTGAGCAGCGTCGTCACGGGGTTGGAGATGTGGATGCGCATGGCGACCGGTCGATTGCGAATCCCTCGACAATGCCGCCATTCGGGCCGACACGGCGGCGTCTTCGGTCACGCGCGCGTGAGCTCAGGGGTGGGCGACGACCTCGCGTCCCGCCGCCTCGGCCTCGTCCGGAGTGTTCGTGAAGACGAAGCCGACCTGTGCGAGCTCGTCATCCGTGAGTTCGTCGATGAGGAGCCCCCAGACCTCGTCCTGACGCTCGAACTCTTCTCTGCCCGCGAATCCCTCGGAGATCACGATCGCGATCAGCTTCTGGCCGTCGAGCTCGACGACCACGGACGCGCCGTCGACGCCCCGGAGGATGCCTCGCAAGCGTTCTTCGGTGAGCACGGTGGAGATCATGACGGAGCTTTCAGAGGAGGGCAACGAACGCGGCGCAGAAACCCTCGACGGCGTCCAGCCACGCGGTGACTGTCCCGTGGCTGATGGACACGGCCGCGTGGTGCCCGGGCCCGCGCGCGTCATGTCGATCTGCGCGGTGGACGATCTGGTGGCGACGGGCCATCAGGCTCGCAAGTGATCGGACGTAGGGATTCAACGTGGTTTCCGGGACCTTCATCCGCCGGATTGACCGCTTGATGTCTCCGGGGTTGTTGAAGCTCTCGCGCTGGAGGTGTGCGGCGATCGACGCCCGGATGATGTCGTCGATCGAACGCCCGCGAGAGGTTGCGAGCAGCTCCAGGGACACCTTGGCGTCGACCCTCGGACCGAGCACGACGCCGAGCCCGTCGAGTTCGATGCAGGTCTCCGGCCACTTCCACTCCAGAGCGCTGCGCAGGGCGTCTTCCAACGTGGCGTGGAGGAAGACGACTGCGGCGCGGAGCAGGTCGACTTCGGTCACCGGTCGCCGGCCTGGCCCCGTCCCCTGGTACGCCTTCACCAACGACCGCACCCGTTCGAGGTTGATCGTCAGGCGCTGCTCGATGTTCGCGCGCATCCTTCCCGGACTGTCCGCCCGGTGCGGCGGGGACGTCTACGTCCCCGCGGTACGAATCTGGATGAGCGCGCGTGATTGCAGGCAAGACCGCATAGCTTTGCCGTGATGGACTTCTGCGTCAGCCACCGGTTGCCATGCGGTCGGGCATCGCGATCCCTCCGACGCCCGTGATCCGCGGCGGGCCCACCGGCGTTTCCAGCAGCATGCACACGCTCTGCCTCCTCCTGGCTCTCCTCGCCACCGTCCCGCCCACCGCCGCATCGGCGGATCGCCTGACGCCCACCGCGGTCGCTGCCGACGACGACTGCGTCAAGGCCACCGTGCAGATCGAGATCGACGCCGTCTCCGGCCACGTGCGCGTCTTCGATGGCCGCGCCTGGGCCGATGCGGACGGTGACATCGAGATCCCGACCGGCGCGCTCAGCCACGTCACGCTCGAGGTCCGCTACACCGAGGGCGAGTGGATCGCCGCCTTCTCCGCAGACGGGGGCCAGGCGGTGCGCGTCCAGACCAGCGGAGGCGTCGTGCGCCACGCGCTGCGGGCCGACGTCGGCCGCATCGAGCTCTCGAGCCGCTGGGCAGGGCCCAGCCCGCAGGCCACCGCGATGGTGCAGATGACCCCCGTCGTGCCCGACGTCATCGTCCGGCCGAAGAAGAGTTGTCCGCCGTCGACGTGAGTGGCACCGGCGTCACGCGCTCGTCGTGGCCGTGCTGTCATTGGTCTCGGTGCCGCTGTCGGTGCCGGTCTCGGTGCCGGTCCCGGTCTCGGACCCCGTGTCACCCGAGCTCGAGCTCGAGTCGGGGTCGATCGGATCGTACGTGGTGAGCTCGCCGCCCGTGCCCGCGCCGGTGCAGTTCGGATACACCGTGAAGCGCAGCTCGGACGCCATGCCGTCGCACATCTCGATCGCGCCGACCGTGGACAGCTCGTACTCGCAGTCGTTCTCCCCCTCGGTGACGCGGACGACGATCGACTCGCCGTAGCCGTCTCGGATCTCGCACGAGAGGGCGCTCGCGCAGTCGGCCTCGACGTACGGGCCGCCGTCGATCCGGTACTCGACGCGGGAGGGCGCGGTCGGGTGCCCCATCTCGGTCTCGACGAAGACGGCCACCGCGGGGTTCGTCGTGCACTCGCCCTGGGTCGACGTCCCGGTCGTCGGGTCGCCCGTCCCCGTCTCGGCTTGGTCGCCGCCGCTGCAGCCGCATGCGCCGAGCCCCACCACACACACTCCACGGCTCACCCATCGCATCGCCAACATCGGACTACCTCCACGTGATGCCATCCGTCCAACCGCCCGACGTCGCCCAAGTGCGACGCGGACCGCAAGAGTCTGCCCGATCCTCGCCCGCGATGGGTGCTGATTGTGCCGGACCGTGCACGATGCCCGGGCGCCGCCCCGGACGACCTGGACCGACCCGGCGCCGTCTGATTTGATGCGGGGACGATGCCCGCCGCGCCGCTCCTCCGCGTCCTTCGCCGCCTCGCGTTCGCCCTGGTGCTCACGGGTTCGACGCTCGCCCAGGCGGCGGAGCCGGACGGTGGCTATCGTCGCGCGCCGGCCGAGATCCACGCCGTGCTCGACGCGGTGCCGGCCCCGTCGATGCGGCTGTCGCCGACCGCGAAGCACGTGCTTTTCGCCCGCACGTCGCTGTACCCGCCGATCGCCGAGCTCGCGGCGCCGATGCTCAAGCTCGCCGGCGTGCGCATCGATCCCGAGAACAACGCGGGGCACGGCCAGCGCCACATCGCCGCGCTGTCGATCCGCGCGCTGCCCGATGCGCGCGGCACCGGCGGTGGCGAGGAGCGGAAGGTCGCCCTGCCCGCGGGGGCGCGCATCGACGACATCGTGTGGAACCCCGCGGGCACCAAGGTCGCGTTCACCAACGCCACCGATCGCGCGGTCGAGCTGTGGATCCTCGACGTCGCGACCGCGAAGGCGCGCAAGGTCCCCGGCCTCGCGCTCAACCCGATGCTCGGTGCGCCCGCGATCTGGATGCCCGACGGCGAGACGCTCCTCGTGCGCTTGGTCGGCCCGCGCCGCGGTCCACCCAAGGCGAGGCCGGCACCGGTGGGGCCGCGGATCGAATCCAGCGAGAAGGGCACCAAGGCCAGCAGCACCTACGAGGCCCGCGACCTGCTGCGCACGCCCCACGACGCCGATCTGTTCGAGTACTACGGCACCGCCCAGCTCGCGACCGTCAGCGCGCGCGGCAAGGTCACGCGGATCGGAGCGCCCGCGGTGTTCACCGCCGCCGATCCCTCGCCCGACGGCCGCCACCTCCTGGTGGCACGCATCGTCCGTCCGTACTCGTTCACGCGGCCCTTCGGTCGCTTCCCCCACGAGGTCGAGATCTGGGACACGGCCGGCCGCAGGCTCGAGAGCATCGCGAGCGTGCCGCTGGCCGACAAGGTCCCCGTCGACGGCGTGCGCACCGGGCCGCGCGAGTTCTCGTGGCGCCCGCTCGCCCCCGCCACGCTGATGTGGGCCGAGGCCCTCGACGGCGGCGACACCTACAGGTCGGTCGACCACCACGATCGCGTGGTGACCAAGGTGATCGGCAAGCCGCCGACGACGTGGCTCGAGACCACGCACCGCTTCGGCGGGATCGCGTGGCTCGAGGACGGCAAGCGCGCGATGGTCTACGAGGTGCAGAGCGAGGCGCACCGGATCAAGACCACGCTGGTCGACGTCGAGGCCCCGAGCGTCGCGCCCAAGGTCGTTTGGGATCGCAGCTACGACGATCGCTACGGCGATCCGGGCACGCCCGTCACGCGGGTGCTGCCCAACGGGGAGTCGGTGGTGCGCGTCCACGACGACGCGATCTTCCTCGCCGGACGCGGCGCGACGCCCGAGGGCGACCGCCCATTCCTCGACCGCATGGCGCTCGACGGCTTCACCACCGATCGGTGGTTCCGGTCGCCGGCCGATCGCGACGAGTCGTTCGGCGCGTGGGTCGACGTCGGCGCCGGCGTGTTCCTCACCCGCCGCGAGACCGAGACGACCCCGGCGAACCTCGCGATGCACATGCTTTCGGCGGCCAAGCCCGCGGTGGCGGCGGCGAAGCCCGCGGTGGCGTCGGGCGAGCCGGTGCGCAGCAGCGACTCGCGGATGCTGACGAGCTTCGAGGATCCCGCGCCGCAGCTGCGGACGCTCACCAAGCAGCTCGTGAAGTACCAGCGCGCCGACGGCGTTCCGCTGTCGTTCACGATGTACCTGCCGCCGGGCTATCGGCCGGGCACCCCGATGCCGACGGTGCTGTGGGCGTATCCGCTGGACTACACCGACGCGAAGAACGCGGGGCAGGTCACGGGCTCCGTGCACGAGTTCACCTCGGTCGTCGGGCCCTCGCCGATCTTCCTCGCGCTGGCCGGCTACGTCGTGCTCGACCAGGTCGCGATGCCCGTGGTCGGGCCGACCGAGAGCGCGTACGACACCTTCTTGCCGCAGATCGAGGCCAACGCGAGGGCGGCGATCGACAAGGCCGTCGAGCTCGGGGTCACCGATCGCGATCGCGTCGGCGTGCTCGGCCACAGCCACGGCGGCCTGATGACCGCGAACCTGTTGGCGTGGACCGACCTGTTCCGCGCCGGCGTCGCGCGCAGCGGCGCGTACAACCACACCACGCGCCCCTTCGGGTTCCAGAACGAGCGCCGCAGCCTCTACCAGGCCAAGGACAACTACCTGAAGCTGTCGCCGCTGCTGCACGCCGATCAGATCGACGAGCCGCTGCTCATCATCCACGGCGAAGTCGACGCCAACCCCGGCACCGTGCCGCAGCAATCCGAGAAGTTGTTCGAGGCCGTGCGCGGCACGGGCGGGACGACGCGCCTGTTGATGCTGCCGCACGAATCGCACGGCTACGTCGCGCGCGAGTCGGTCGAGCACGTCCTCGCCGAGACGATCGCGTGGTTCGATGCCCACGTGAAGAACGCGGGGCCCCGCCCGGCGAAGGCGAAGACCTCCGCGGGGCCCGGCCCGAAGAAGGCGGCGGTGATCAAGTGGAAGCCCGCGCAGACGCAGGCCGCCCCGGCCGCGGCGCCCTGCGACTGCAAGCGACGGGGCAAGCGACGGCGGGGACGACGGGGCGCGACCGCACCTTGACGGATTCCCCGGGACAACGGCTGCCCCGGCGACGCCGAGCCCGATTGTCTGTCGCGGGAACGGGACACTCGCGGTCGTTGATCCGCGTGTGCGCGTGGCCCAGGGAACCAGACCGACGCGCCGGGCGAATGCTACCCTGGAACGCGGCGCCATGCCCGACGACGAGCACTCCGGACCCGAGGCCGAGACCAGCCCCGGCGGGGTCGAGTCGCAGCTGCGCCTCGCCCGGGTCCTGAAGAACCTCCTCGGCGACGCGGTGACCCCGACGGCGCCGCCGCGCATCGGTCGATACCGCATCACGCGGACGCTGGGCCGCGGTGCGATGGGGGTCGTGTACGCGGGGCACGACGAGGCGCTCGATCGCGAGGTCGGGATCAAGGTCCTGCAATCGAGCATCGCCCGGAGCGACGCGGCGCGCCGCCGCTTCATCCGCGAGGCGCAGGCGATGGCGCGCCTCAGCCACCCGCACATCGCCCACGTGTACGAGGTCGGCGAGCACGACGACCAGGTGTACATCGCGATGGAGCTCGTCGCGGGACAGACGCTCCGCGAGTGGCGAACCGAGCGGGCCCGCGACGCGCGCGAGATCCTGGCCGTGCACCTGCAGGCGGCGCGCGGGCTGGCGGCCGCGCACGAGGCGGGCATCGTGCACCGCGACTTCAAGCCCGACAACGTGATGGTCGACGCGCGCGGGCGGGCGCGGGTCATGGACTTCGGGCTCGCGCGGCACACCGACGACGCGACCCTCGAGCAGACGGCGCTCGACGCCGCGGCGGCCCTGGCCGACTCGGGGCGACAGAGCTCGCCGGGCGATCTCACGACGGTCGGCACCGTGATGGGGACGCCCGCGTACATGGCACCCGAGCAGCTCCTCGGCGAGCGCGTCGATCACCGCGCGGATCAGTTCTCGTTCTGCGTCGCGCTGTTCGAGGCGCTGTACGGCCTGCGACCGTTCGCCGGGGCGACGATGGCCGAGCTGCGCGCCGCGATCCGCAAGCAGGAGTTCACGCGGGCGGCCGAGGTGCCGCAGGACCTGCCGCGGGGCATCGACGCCCCGCTGCGCCGTGGCCTCGCCTTCGAGGCCGGGGATCGGCACGACTCGATGGAGGCCCTCGTCGCCGCGCTCGAGGGCGCACAGGGCGGCGGACGCGGCCGAGCGTGGTTCGCGACCGCGATCGCGGCGATCGGCGGCGCGGCGGTAGTGGCCGCGGCGCTGCGCGAGCCGAGCGTCGCTGCGCCCCCTGTGGCCGCGCCCGAGGACGTGCCCGACGACGCGCCCGCCGTCGCGCCCGTCGTCGATCCGTGGGCGGAGATCCTCGCGGGCTCGCAGCTGCCCGAGCTGCTGCCCGAGCCGCTCGCCGGTGATCCGGCGAAGGTGACGATCCATCGGCTGCGCAACGGCCTGACCGTCTACCTCGTGCCCACCGCCAACGCAGCGCTCGTGCACACGGTCGTCGCCGTGCGTGCCGATGCGACCGACGAGTCGGCGCGGCAGGCCGGCGTCGCCGAGCTGCTGCCCCACGTGCTCGAGGGGAGCGATCGGCTCGGGAGCACCGATCCCGCGGCAGAGGCACCCGTGCTCGCGCGGTTCCACGCCGCCCTGGCGGCGCTCGACGGCGAGCGGTCGGATGCGGCGCGACGGGCCGCGCTCGTGGCGGCCGTGGAGGCGGCGGCGGTTGATCAGCCCTTCGAGATCGTCGGCGAAGCCTCGGGCCTCGCGGCCGAGCTCGGCATCCTCGAGCAGCCCCAGCCCGACGGCGTCGGGACCTCGTTCGTGTACAGCGTCCCCCGCAATCGTCTCGCGGCGTGGGCGGCGATCAGCGCCGAGATCCTCACGCGGCCCGCGTTCCGCGACGTCCTCGGCGCGGTGTCGTTCCGCGTCGAGGACAACCGCGAGGCGGCCGATGACGCGCTCGCGGTCGAGGCCGCGCGGGGGATCGGCGAGGCCACCGGATGGGCCCTCGGCCCCGACGCGCGGCTGCGGTCCCTGGCGACGGTGCCGTTCACACCGATGCGCGACTTCTGGCGCGACTACTACCGGCCGAACAACGCCGCCATCGTGCTGGTCGGTGAGGTGACCGCGACCGAGGTCCTGCCGATCCTCGAGGCTGCCTTCGGCCACTGGGAGCCCGCGCCGATCCCCCCGAGGCGCGTCGCGCCGCCGGTGGTCGGGCGCCGCAGCACCGTCACCGACGACGGTCCGCCGCAGGTGACGTTCGTGTGGCCCCGGCGCGATGGGATGCACCGACTCGATGCGGTCGAGCACCTGCTGCACGAGTCCCAGTTCGTCGCGCGGTGGCTCGCGCGCGATGGTCGGGCGCGACAGGTCCCGCACGTTCTGTGGCCGAGCGTCCTGTCGTTCTCGGTCACGCCGAACCCCGGCAGCTCGCTCGACGACGCCGAGGCGGCCGCGCGCGCGCTGCTCGAGACGCTTGCCCGCGGTGGACTCGCGCCGGAGGAGGTCCGCATCGCCCAACGGGAGCTCGAGCTCGACGTCGCCACCCTGGGGGCCTCGACCGAGGACCTCGCGATCCTCCTCGCGGACGCGTTCACGCGGCGGGTCCCGTGGCGCGAGCACCCCGCGTCGCGGGCAGAGCTCGTGCTGTCGGCCGAGGATGTCTCCGCCGCCGCGCGCGACCTGTTGCGCGACGAGCCGATCGTGGTGCGCCGCGAGGATGGAGCGAACGCGCGGCTCGAGCTCCCGCCCTTCGATCTCCCCGAGGCGAGCGTCCCGCGTGTCGAGGTCGAGGGCTCGTCGGCCTTCGCCACCGCGCTGCGCGACGCGCCGGTGAGCCCGCTCGAGCCGCAGTTCCTCGTGCGCGGTGAGGCGTTCACGGAGCACCGCCTCGGCCCCGGCCGCGTCATCGCGGTCACCGAGCCGACGGGCCTGCTCGAGGTGCGATGGATCCTGCCCATCGGTGTCGCGGATGATCCCTGGATCTGCGACGCCTGGCGGATGCGCATCGCGGCCCTCGCCGAGAATCCGGCGTTCGCCGGCACCGACGCGACCGTCGTGTGCACCGCGACCTCGACGGCGATCGATCTCGGGCTCGCGGCCCCGCGACGCGAGGCCCTGTGGCCGATCCTCGAGGCCCTTCGGACACCAGAGTTCGACGGGGCCGCGGCGCTGGTCGAGCTCGCGGCGCTCCGTCAGCGGCGCGAGGGGTTGCGCTCGTCAGGCGATCGGCGGCGCGCGGCGTTCTGGGCCGCCACGCTCCACGGTGAGCACGGCGTCGACGCATACCTGCCGTCGGATGCCGCGCTCGAACGGGCGACGCCGGCGAGGCTCCGCGCGGCGCTCGTCGACTCCTTGGCGCTGGCGCCCGACGTGCTCGTGGTCGGACCCGCCGCGAAGGCGGTGGCCACCGAGCTGGTCACGCGGATGCCGGTGACGGCGGCCAAGAGCCGCGACCCGCGGCCGATCCGGCCGCGATCCCTGACGCAGACGACGATCTTCGTGATGGACGATCCCGACGCGCGCCTTGCCGAGGTCTCGTTGGCGCAGGCCGTCGACATGCGCGATCCGGAGGCGCGCGTGCTCTCCGAGCTGCTCGGCGACGACATGACGACACGGTTCCTCGAAGCGGACATCGAGATCGAGCACTGGAACCCGATCAAGCCGCCGACGCTCGATGCCCGCAGCGTGTTCCGCCCGGAGGGGGTCGCGTGCGCGGCGAAGGACGTCCCGCAGCTGCTCACCCAGTTGATCGAGGGACGCCGCCGCCCGCTGACGCTGTCCGAATACGAGCAGGCCCACGCTCTGCTCGACGGCCGGCTCCGCGCCCGGCGGCGGTTCGGCCTCGACGCGGCCGCGTACGTGTGGAGCTGGCGCAAGATCGGGGCGGGCCAGGCCGACCCGGCGCTCGACGAATGGATGACGCTGCGTGGCCTCGAGTTCGAGACCACGAGTCGGCGGCAGCAGGCGATCGCGGCGGCGCCGACGATCGTGGCCGTGAGCGCGGATGTGCGGGTCCTCGACGTCGCGGCGCTCGCCCGGATCGGACGCGTCGTGCACGTCACCCCGCAGGCTCTGCGCGATCCGGAGATGAGCGATCACGACGTGCTCTACCTGCCGGTCGCACGCTGACGCCGTGACCCGCATCGCTGGGCGCTCGGGTTCCACCGCCGCGCGGGGTCTGTTATCGTCGGCTCCTTGCCGGTGCCGTCGACGAACGTACTGCTCAACCGCCTCGAGCGCATCGCACGACGGTTCGGCGAGGATCAGACAACGCAGAAGTTGCAGCTGCTGCGGCAGGTCGCCCGCCGTCGGGCGACGACCGCGGCGCAGGTGCGACGTTTCCACGAGGTGCTGTGTTTCCTGCGGGCGTACCCGGACGACGCGGACCTCCTCGACGAGGTCGAACGTCGACTCGCGACATTCGGACGGCGCCGGGATGTCGCCACATTCTCCGAGGAACTCGCAGACTCCGGGATCGCGGGGACGCCCATCGACTATCAATTCCACTGGCCGACGGCCCGTTGGATCGCCGCGCACTGGCCGGGGCACCTCGGCATCGATTGGGAGTGGTTCGATTCGTCGGTGAGCGCCCTGCAATTGCTCGATCTCGCGGTCTCTCGGGCGCAGGTCGTCGACATCGGGTCGATGGATCTCTCCACGCAACAATGGATCGATCGCATGCGGGGTCGCGGCCAGACCGACGCGACCTTCGTGATCCGTCGGTTCGAGGCGCTCGAGGTCGACGAACCCACGCGGCAGACGATCTACGAGACGCTCGACGTGCCGATGCGGCTGTCGCCCGGTCCGGACACGCCGTCGCGGACCCGCGCGAAGGTGCAGCTCCACGCACCGGTTTTCCAGCGCGCGCCGCTTTCGTCGAGGCGTCCGGATCTCGCGACCGCGCTGCGGATCCCGCCCCGCTCGGTGCGCGACGTGGGCGGCGCGCGGGCCGACGCGCTGATCCACGCCGCGCGCGAGGCGATGGTCACCCGCGCCCGCGACCTCGACGCGATCCAGCACGCGAATCCCGACGATGTCCGGCTCATCGATGTCGGCGACGGGGTGGTGCTCTCGTGCATCGGTCTGCTGCCGGCGTTCCGTCCCCTCGTGGAGACGGTCCACGTGTTCGTCGTGCACAAGAACGGCGTGCCGATCGGCTACTACCAATCCGCGCTGCTGTTCGGTTCGGCGGAACTGAACTACAACGTGTTCGAGCCGTTCCGCGGCACGCAGGCGGCGGAGATCTACGCCAAGGCCCTGTCCGCGGTGCACCACCTCTTCGGCGCGGATGTGTTCGCCGTCGATCCGTACCAGCTCGGCCAGGACAACGACGAGGCCCTGGCGAGCGGCGCGTTCTGGTTCTATCAGAAGCTCGGCTTCCGGCCCGCCGATCCGGGCGCTCGCCGGACCTTGGCGCAGGAGCAGCGCAGGGTCGCCCGCGACCCCGCCCACCGATCGTCGCCCGCGACCCTGCGCAAGCTGGCGGCGGGACACGTCTACTTCCACCTCGGTCGGCCGCGCGACGACGTCGCGGGCAAGGTCTCGCTCGATCGCATCGGGCTCGCCGTGGGCGAGTGGGTCGGTCGACACCACGGCGGCGACACGGCGGCCGCGGAGGCGTGGTGCTCGCGGCGTCTCCGGGCGAGCCTCGGGCTGCCGCGCCGCGCCCCGCTGGAGCCGACGCAGCAGCGGTGGTTCGCCCGCTGGAGCGTGCTGGCGTGCCTGCTCGGCGTCGAGCGCTGGCCGCCGGCCGACCGTCGCGCGGTGCTGCCGATCCTCCTCGCGAAGGGCGCGCCGCGGGAGGACGCGTTCGCGATCGGGCTCGCCCGCCACGGCCGGCTGCGTCGCGCACTCCTGCAGCTCTCCCGGCGACCGGTCGGCTGACGGATCACGCGATCGCGGCCACCGACCTGGTTGCGCTCGCGGTTCCGTGACAGGCTGTGTGGGCGTGTCCACGCGCCCCGCGACCTCGACGACGCTGCGGCGCGAGGTCGTCGCGGGTGGACAGGTCCTCGAGGCCGCGGCGATGCGGGCCCAGCGGAGCATCGCGCAGGCGTTGTTCGGCGATCCGCGGCTGCGGGTGGGCCGCGATGGCCTGGACGGACGGTTCGGGGATCCACGGCTGTTGATGGGCCGCTATCGCCTCGGCGGGCGACTCGGCGCCGGCGGCCAGGGGACGGTGTGGCAGGCATTCGACGAGCGACTGCGCCGCGACGTCGCGGTGAAGGTCAGCAGCACCGCGGGGATCGTCGACGGCGTCGACGAGGGGCGCGCCCGGTGGATCCGCCACGAGGCCCGCATGCTCGGCCGGCTCGCCCATCCCAACGTCGTCGCCGTGTTCGATCTCGGCGTCCACCCGGCGTCGGCGTTCGGCGCCGACTCCGACGGCGTGGTCCCGATCGCGGTGATGGAGCTCGTGCGCGGCGAGACCTTGATGCACTGGCTGGCGCGCGCCGAGCGGAGCCCCGCCGAGATCGCCGCGGTGTTCTGCGAGCTCGCCGAGGGCCTCGGCGCGGCGCACGACGCTGGGCTCGTCCACTGCGACGTGAAGCCCGGGAACGTGCTGCTCACCGCCGAGGGCGTGCCCAAGCTCGGCGACTTCGGGCTCGCGCACGTCGAGCAGCGCTGGCGCACGCGCACCGGCGAGGACGACCTCGACGCGACGGCCATCGATGCCGAGCGCGCCTCGAGCGTGCCGATGGGCGGCACGCCGCTGTACATGGCGCCGGAGCAGTTCGGCGGCGGCCGGCTCTCGCCGGCGGCGGATCAATACGCCCTCGCCGTGACGTGGTTCGAGGCGTTGTTCGCTCGCCTGCCGCACGTGGGGCGCGGGGCGTCGGCGCTCCTCGAGGCCAAGCGGGCCGGCGCGCCGCCGCGACCGTCGGGTCGGATCCCGCGGCGTGCCTACGCCGCGCTGTGTCGCGCGCTCGAGCCGGACCCCGGGGCGCGGTATCCCAGCGTCCGCGCGTTCGCGGCGGCGATGCGTCTGCCGGGGCGGCGAACGGCGATGGGGTTCGCCGCCGCGGCGGCGTTCGTCGGTGTCGCGGCCGCCTCGGTGATGACCCCGCGCGCGCCGGAGGGCTGCGCCAGCGAGCAGCTGCGCCGACCGCCGGCGGTCGTGCTCGAGGTCGGCGACGCCGCGACGACCGGTCAGCTCGGGGGGCGCCTCGTCGCGCGCTGGAACGATCGACGCGGTGCGAGCGTCGACGTGCGACGCACGGTGTGCGCGGCGCCACGACCCGATCCGGGGGCGACGGCGTGCCTCGATCGCTTCGACGCCACCGTCGCGGCGCTGCTGCGGCCCGGGGACATCCGCACGCGGGCTGCGGCCGAGCGCGCCCTCTCCATCGTCGAAGCCCTGCCCGAACCGACGGCGTGTCTCGCCGACCGGGCGTGGATCGCCGACGCGGAGCTCGACCTCGTCGGACTCGAGCAGCGGCTGCGCTCCGACGCCGATGTCCTGACGCAGGGCACCGCAGACGTTCGGGCCCGCCGTCCGCTGCAGGCCCTCGCGACGCTCGAGCCGCTGCTCGCCGAAGGGCCCGCGCGGGTCGTGTTCGCCAACGAGGTCGACCTCACCCGGGCAGCGGCGCTGATCCAGCTCGGCCGCTTCGAGGACGCGCGCGCGGCCTATGGGGCGGTGTGGGATCGCACCGTGCGGGACGATGCGTCGCTCGACGCCGCCCGGGCGGCCGCGGGCCTGGCCCACGTCGTCGGCTTCGCGCTCGCGGATCCCGAGGGTGGTCTCGCGTGGATCCGACACGGGCGCGCCCAACTCGAGCGCTTCGGCGATGCGCCGGCGACGGCGGCCGATCTCGCCGCATCGGCGGCGTCCGTCCTCGCCGCCCGCGGCGAGTTCGCGGGCGCGCTGGCCGAGTGCGAGCAGGCCATCGCCTGGCTCGCGGAGGTCGACGGTGAGGACGCGGCCCGCATCACGCTGGTCGAGAACGCGGCGGTGTTGCAGGAGCAGCTCGGCGACACGGCCCGGGCCGAGGCGCGCCTGCGCGAGGTGCTGGCCTGGCGCGAGCGACACCTCGGTTCCGATCACCCGGATGTCGCGCGGCCGTTGCGAACGCTGGCGTTCCTCGAGCAGCGCAGGGGCGACGTCACGGCCGCCGCCGCGCTGCTCGAGCGCGCGCTCGCGATCCACGGGGCTGCGCCGAGCCCCGACGAGCTCGAGATCGCCGCGCTCGAGGGCGCGAAGGCCGGGCTCGCGCTCGAGCGCGGTGACGTCCCGGGTGCGCTGCGATCGATCGAGCGCGCGGACACGCTGCGTCGGCGTCACCTCCCGCCCGATCACCCCGATCTCGCGGCGGCGTCCGTGATGCACCTCGACGTGCTCGTGCGCGCAGGGGACCTCGAGGCCGCCAATTCCCTCGCCCACGCGCGCCGCGACGAGCTCGCGGTCCTGATCCCGCAGGACTCGGATCGCGCGCTCGACCTCGAGGCGTTGCTCGCGATGATCGCGGGCGCCAAGGGCCGCACCGCGGAGGCCCGATCGCGGCTCGTCCACCTGGTCGAGGCCGCGGAGCGTCGGGGCACGCGCGACGCGAGCTTGGCGCTGTGGTCGGCCCAGGTCGCCGCGCTGCAGTTCAACGACGCCGCGTTCGCGGAGGCGCTCGCGTGGGCCGAGCGCAGCGAGCGTCACCTCGCGGCGTTCGGCCCGGACGCCGAGGCGGCGGCGATCCTGCAGCAGATCGATCGGGGCCTCGAGGCGGTCGGCGCTGCGGCCCCGTGAACCGCCCCGGTGCCGCGGGCATCGGGGAGGACATGCGACGCGCCTTGGTCCTGTACGCCGGCTACGAGTTCAAGGGCTCCAGCGCCGCGGTGGTCCGGCATCTCTGCCAGCCCGGCGGCCAGCGGATCGCGCGTTGGGGCGGATGGTTGATCCAGGCCCGATGAGCGTACGCCCGGCGGTGCGACCGTTCCACAGCTGTCACAGGACGGTCACATGATAGAAACGAGGGGATGAGCCGCGACCGCGTCACGCCGGGCCGCTCCGCACGAAGCGCCCGGTGGCGCAAGTGGAGCCTCATGATCACCACGCTCCCGCTCGTGGCGGCGCTGGTCCTGCTGCGGGAGTTCCTGCGCATGCGGTTCGGCTTCGAGGGGATCATCGAGTTCACCGAGGTCGCCGTGGTGCTGAGCGGCGGTGTGTTCCTGCTCGGCTTCATGCTCGCCGGGACGATGGGCGACTACAAGGAGGCCGAGAGGATGCCGGGCGAGCTCGTGACCGGCCTCGAGACGATCGAGGAGGTGATGGTCCACGTCGCGACCGTCAAGCAAGGCGACCCGACCACGCACCGCCGGGCGATCCTGCACGTGCTCGAGACCATCGACCGGTGGCTGCACAAGCAGGCGACCGAGCACGAGCTGCACGAGGCGCTGCACCGGGTCACGTCGAGCTTCACCGCGATCGAGCTCGGATCCCACGCGACGCGGGCCTTCGCGATCATGACGAACGTCCGCCGATCGCTGCTCCGGGTCGGAGTGACGTCGCGCACCGGGTTCCTCGCGACCGGCTATGCGTTGCTCGAGGTCATGATCGGGATCTGCTATCTCATCCTGATCCTATCGACGTTCAAGTCGGCCCTCGGCGAGATCGTCGTCGTCTCGTTCGTCGGACTGATCTACACATACATGTATCGTCTGATCCGCGACATCGACGATCCGTTCGACTACGACGAGAACGGGGCGACCGGGGCGGCGGAGGTCGAGCTGTATCCTCTGCAGGAGTACCGTGCGCGGCTGGAGGCCCGCATCGCCGCGGCCGACGATTCCGCCATGGACAGGCCGGTGCGCGCGCGGGGGCTCGTGGTGAACGCCCCCGCGGTGCCCTCGGACCGCTACAACGGTGACCCGCCGTCGTAGCAGCTCAGCGCCTCGACGAGCGCGTCACGGCGCCGGCAGCGGATAGGTGCCGTAGAAGTAGCCGTCCATCGTGAACAGCGGCGCCATGGTGTTGGCCTGCGGATCGACGACGTACACGGTGGTCGTGCCGCCGCCGTCCTCGCTCTCGCCCTGGTAGTAGAGCCCGGCCGACGCCGCGCCGGCGAAGCCGATCGCCGACAGCGGGGCGCCCTCGACCGGTACCGCGGTCGGCGTGTCGCCGAGCTCGATCCGCCACATGCGGTGCGCGTTGAGCCCCCAGAACTCGAAGTCGATGGGCTCCACGCCGTCGGGGAGTTCATCGGGGTAGAACATCTTCGCGAGCGCGACGCCCGAACCCTGCACGGCGGTGGCGAGCTCGGTGATGGCCTCGAGGCCGCCGGTGATGCTGGGCACCGCGACCACCCAGTCCTCCTCGAAGTCGGTCTCGCCCGGGGCGATGCGGAGGATGCAGTTCTCGGGCACCGGCTCGCCGGCGGCGTGGGCGAACATCTGGATCGAGTAGTTCCGGCCGTCGCCCATGACGTACGCATACCCGTCCGCGTCGAACACCACGTGGCCGCCGCTGGCGCAGCGGTCGTCGTCGGCGACGCCGACGATCGAGAGCGCCTTCGGATCGAGGATCGTGGTGACGACCTTGGGCAGGATCACGCCGTTGTCCCAGTCGGCCCAGCGGGCAGGTGCGTAGACCAGGCCGTCGTGCGCCGCGGTGGTCCAGTTCTCGAGGTCGAAGCCCTCCTCGGCCAGGTGGGGGAGGTCGATCGTGCCGGTGACCGTCATGGTCTCCGGGTTCCACACGATCGCGGCGAGGGCGTCGCTGGAGATCGACACCGCCGTGGTCGCGTCGACGAGCGTATTGCCGAAGTCGATCGCCGTGAGGCCGTAGCTCATCAGGCTCATGCGGCCGGCCTCCTCGAACGATCCGTCGGCGCGGACGGTGTACTTCACCCACGTCGGTTCCTCCGCGAGGCCGACCAGCACGTCGCGGCCCGAGACCATCAAGACGCCGTTGCCGGGGATCTCGACGCCGGCGTCGTTGGTGATGTGTCCCGCGAGCTCGGGCACCACCTGCACGTACGTCGTGCGCCCCGCATCGGTGATGACGACCGACGCGAGCACGTGACCGGCGCTGCCGGCCGGGTCGCCGGTGGAATCATCGCCTCCGACCTCGCTGGTCGCGGAGGTCTCGCCGGCCTCGTTGGCGCCCGACTCGGCGGCGTCGGATTCGTCGGCGCACGACGGGCCGATCGCGAGGAGAGAGGGGAGGGTGGCGAGGAGGAACGCGCTTCGCGCAGGCCGCTTCATGGGCCGACTCTCGCTTAATGAAAATAAAAATCAAGTTCAATTGTGGCCGATCGGACGGTCCTCCGCCGACCCCGTTCGGGGTCAGAACGAGACCGAGATCCGCGCCTGCACGGAGCGCCGCGGGAGCTGGACGCCGATGAAGTCGTAGGCCCGCGCGTCGAGGACGTTGTGGAGCTCGAGCGCGGTCGCCACCTCCCAGCGCGCGCGCGCGACGACGTAGGAGGCGCCGATGCCGTGCAGCAGCTGCATGGGCACGCGTTGCTTGAACGCGGTGGTGCCGGCGCTCTCCCAGCCGCGGAAGAAGCCATGGACGTAGCGCGTGGTCCAGTCGAGCGCGAGCGTGTCGTCGCGCCCGGCGAGGTCGCCGATCTGCAGTCGCGCGTGACCGTTGGCGAGCAGCCACGGGCGCGCCGGCATGCGATCGCCGTCGTACGGGCCGAAGGGCCCGTCGCCCGAGGTGTTGCGGTAGTCGACGAACGTGACGTTGCCGTCGAGCGTCACCCAGTCGCCGGGGGAGGTCCAACCCGCCGCGGCGTCGGCGGCGAGCGAGCGCGCGTCGTTGACGTTCTGCGACGAGATGCGGTTGTCCTCCGGGATCGGCGCGATCGCGTCGGCGACGAAGCGCGCCGAGCCCAGCACGTCGAACCACAGCCGGCCGGCGCGGGTGCGGCCGTCGAGCGTCGCGCCGAGGTTGAGGTTGTGCGATCGCTCGGGCTCGAGCTCGAGGTTCGACACCACGAGGACGCCGTCGCCGAAGATCTCGTCGACGCCGGGCAGCCGCGTCGCCCACTCGTACGATGCCTTGGCGTAGCCCCACGGCGCGAAGCGATAGCGCAGCGCGTCACCGGCCCCGACCTCGTGGTCGGCGCGTCGGATCGTCGGGTAGGCGTCGGCGCCCGGCACCACGCGGTCGGCGATCACCGTCTGCACGTAGTCCTTCACGAACGCGACGTTCTGCAATCGATCGTCGAGGGCGTCGATCTGGTACTCGACGCCCGAGACGAAGTTGAACAGCACGCGCCGCGCCGTCAGCGGGTCGCGGACGTCGGGGTCGGCCAGGCGGTTGGTCCCGCGTCGGGTGAAGCCCGAGGGCGCCAACACCACGCGCAGCGCGTGACGTCCGGGGCTCCACGTCAGCCCGACGTTGCCGTACCCGCCGTCCTGCGTGATCCGCTGGTCGGTGCCCAAAGTCGTGATTTCGCCCGCAGAGGCCTTCTCCAGCACGCAGCGGCCATACCAGTCGTAGACGCAGTGGTCCGTGTCGGTGAAGCGGATGCGCCGCTGTGCGTACGCGGAGGTGACGGAGAGCTCGAGGTCGTGGGCGAACGACTTCTCGTAGCGCAGGTTCGCGCCGGGCCGGATCTCGCCGTAGGTCGCGCCGCCGTAGGGCACGGTCATCACGACGTTGTGGGGGATCTCCTTCGCGAGGGCGCTGGCGAAGGCGGTGACCAGCAGGCGATCGGCCCAGCGGCGATCGACGAAGCCCAGCGTGATGCCGCCGCCACCGGCGAGGTAGCGATCGTGTCGACGTTGCACCGTCGCGGGGACGAGGCTGCCGTCGTCCTGGGCGACCTCGACGTCGATCGCGTAGTCGTTGCGGCTGTGATCGAGGAACCCGAACGCCGCCGCGTACAGGCCCGGACCCTCGAGGAGCGTCGATGACTGGGCGAGGGCCCGATGGGTGTCGAACGATCCGGCCTGGTACGACAGCGAGCTGCGCGTGCCGTACACGCGGAGCTCGCGGGCCAGGTTCACGGCGCCGCCGAGCGTGTCGGCGCCGAAGCGGATCGGGACCACGCCGCGGTAGATCTCGACGCGATCGACAAGGCCCACCGGGATGTTCGCCGGGTCGAGGCTGAACGGCGAGAACTCGAGCGGGACGCCGTCGACGAAGAACGGGACCTGCGCGCCGTCGAGGCCGCCGAGGCCGAGGTTCGACGTGGTGCCGAGGCCACCCGCGCGGCGCAGTGTGACGCCGCGCGTGCGCGCGAGCACCTGTCCGAGGTCGGCGGTCTGGCGCTGCGCTCCCGCGGTGTCGACCACCTCCACGGCTTCGGCGGTGCGCTCCATCGTCTCCGCGGTGCTGAGCACGGTGACCCGACGGACGGGCTCGGTCGTGTTCGGCGTGGGTGATGGGGCGGCGGGTGATGCCGACGTCGGCGGTTCGTCTCGCTCGGCGATCGGCGGGGTCGGTTCTGCGATCGGTGCCGCATCGATCGGCGATGGCGGAGGACTCGGCGCGGTCGATCCGGTCGGCGCCGTGTCGGCGTCGGCCTCGGTCGCGACGGGAGGATCGACCGGCGGTCCCGTCGTCGCGTCGTCCGGGGCCGGTGGGGAGGCGAGGGCGAGCCCGAGCACGAGGCGATGGACCACGGGTGGAAACCTATTGAAAATGAAAATTGTTTTCAACTATACTGACCGCACCGATGTCCCTGCTCCCCGTCCCACCCCTCGCGGTCGCCGCGGTGGCCGCCGTCGCGAGCCGTGGCTGGACGCCGCGTCGCCGCGCGACGATCGCCACCGCGTCGTCCCTCGCATGCTTGAGCGTCGCGTGGCGGAGCGCCGATCCGATCGAAGGCTCGGTGCTCGCCTTCGTCGCGCTGATGGCCGCGGCGTGCTGTCTCGTGTTCGTGCTCGCACCGCGTCCCGAGCTGGCACCGCGTGCGGTGTGGCTCGCGTGGACGACCGCCGCGCTCGCGTGGTCGCTCGCAGGGGGACGTCCATGACGCCGCGACCGCGCTCGTTCGCCCGTGGCCTCGCCGCGCTGATCGGCGCGCCGGTGGTCGCGTTCTTCCTCGGCGCGGCGCTCGTCACCGGGCTGCCCGTGCCGATGGCGCTGGCGTTCCCGGTCGGTGCCCACGCGATCCTCGGGTCGTGGGTCGCGCTCGCCGTGGCGCTGCCGTTGTGCCGCAGCGGCGCGCGGGCGTGGGGGTGGTGCGCCGCGCTCACGGCGGTCGCGTTGCTGACGATCGCGCTCGGGAGGTCGGCATGAGGGTGTCCGCACGCACGTACGCGGTGCAGTGGGACCTGCACGGGTGGATCGGGGTCGTCGCCGCGGTGCCGCTGTTCGCGGTGTTCTTCTGCGGGGCGTTCGCGCTGTTCCACCACGAGCTCGCGATCTGGCAGGACCCCGCGCTGCACGCCGTGGGCGCGCCGACCGAGCCGCGGGTGTTCGACGAGCTCACGGCGCAGCTCGTCGCTGCGGGCGAGCTGCCGGCGGACGTCGACGTCGGCTTCGAGGTGGCCCACGACGCGCGGCACATCCGTGCGGACGTCGGCGAGTCCGCCCTGGTGCGCTTCGTCGACCCGACGACCGGCGCGGCCGAGCCCCAGCGCAGCCGGCTGTCGGAGGCGCTCCTCGGTCTGCACTACCTGCAACCGCTGCCCGGCGGTCTGCAGCTCTCGGGCGTGCTCGCGATCGCGGTGCTGGTCGCGGCGGTCAGCGGCTTGCTGCTGCGGCTCGATCGCCTGTGGCGACGCTCGTGGGAGTTCCGCCCGCACCTGCGGCGGCGTTGGTGGGCCGCGGACGCCCACACGAGCCTCGGCGTGCTCGCCTTGCCGTTCGTCGTGGTGATGGCGTGGTCGGGGGCGACGCTGTCGCTCGGCACGTTCTTCGGGGCAGGGCTCGCCCACACGGGGCTCGATGGCGAGATGGCGACGGTGCAGGAGGTCCGCGGCTACGGCGGCGCGCCCGAGGCTCGCAGTGGCGAGGACGCCGATGCGCTGCCGCTCGGCGAGTTGGTCGCGATCGCCCAGGGGAGCGTCGGCACCGACGAGATGCCGCACTACGCCGGCCTCGTCCTGCGCGGCGACGCGAACGCGTGGGGGTTCGTGTTCTTCGAGAGCACGCTCGGCTCGCCGTGGCGCTACGTGTTCGTGCGTGCCCGCGATGGCGCCGTGCTGCTCGACACCAGCCACGGTCGCACGCCTGCGCGAACCCTGGAGGAGCCGCTGTTCGCCCTGCACTTCGCGTGGTTCGGCGGGGTCGTGGCGAAGGCGTGCTACGCGGTGCTCACGCTGGGGGTGTGCGTGCTCATCGTCGTCGGCCAGCTGGTGTGGCTGGATCGCCGCAAGCGCGGCGCGCCTTCGCGGGCCCACGCGCTGGTGGCCCGCGGCACGGTGGGCGCGTGTGCGGGGCTCGTGCTCGCGGTCGCCGTCTACTTCGCGACCAACCGCCTGCTGCCGCCCGACCTCGACGAGCGCGCGGGTCTCGAGTGGTCCATCTTCCTCGTCGCGTGGGCCGCTGCGGTCACCGTGGCCCTGGGATGGACGCGACGCCCGGGCGCGCTCGCGGCGGCGTACCTGGGCGCCGCGGCGTTGCTCGACCTCGGGGTCGTCGCGGTCGACCTCGTCCGGCTTCCCCCCGCGGGCCTGGCGATCCCCGCGGTCACGCAGGTCGAGTGCGCGTTGCTCGGGCTCGGGCTCGCGTGCGCCGTCGCGGCGCGACTGGCCCGGCGCGCGGGCGACGGGCCGCTGTCGACGGCGCATTGACGGCGCATTGACGGCGCTCGGCGACACGACCCGCGAGCCCGTCGAGCTCGCCGCGGCGCCGCCGCAGCACGAGCTCATCGTCGCTCGGATCCTCGGGCATCCGAGGGGACTATGCGCGAGGGGGGCGGATCGTTCGATCGGGGGGCGAGAAATCGACCGCGGGGTGGCTACGACCGCATGCCGGGCGCCTCGTGGTGCGACTGCGCCACGTACTCGAGGTAGCCGCCGCCGTACACGTGCGCGCCGTCGGGGCCGAGCTCGAGCACGCGATTGCTGAGCTCGGCGAGGAAGCGCCGGTCGTGCGACACGAACAGCATCGTGCCCTCGAACGTCGACAGGGCGCGCGTGAGCATGTGCTTCGTGTCGAGATCGAGGTGGTTGGTCGGCTCGTCGAGGACCAGGAAGTTCGGCGGCTCGTAGAGCATCGTCGCCAGCACCACGCGCACGCGCTCGCCCCCGGACAGGATGCGGCACGGCTTGTCGACGTCGTCACCCGAGAAGCCGAACGCCCCCAGCAGGTTGCGCAGGGCGCCGCCGCCGGCCCGCGGATGATCGTGCTCGAGCTGCTCGAGCACCGTCAGCGAGCCGTCGATCAGCTCCATCGCGTGCTGCGCGAAGTAGCCGAGCTTGACGCTCGCGCCCGGTACGACGCGGCCGGCATCCGGCGTGGCCGCCCCGGCGACGAGCTTGAGCAGCGTCGACTTGCCCGCGCCGTTGATGCCCATCACGCACCAACGCTCGAGCCTGCGGACCGTGAAGTCGAAACCGTCGTACACCACGCGCTGGCCGTAGCGCTTGCCGACCTTCTCGAGCCGGACCACGTCGTCGCCCGAGCGCGGCGGGTTGCGGAACTCGAACTCGACGACCTTGCGCCGCCGCGGCGGCTGGACCTTGTCGATCTTCTCGAGCTTCTTCACCCGTGACTGCACCTGGGCGGCGTGGCTGGCCCGCGCCGCGAACCGATCGATGAACGCCTGCTCCTTGGCCAGCATCGCCTGCTGGCGCGCGTAACTGGCCTCGTGCTGCACGGCCGCGAGGTCACGCTTCTGCTCGTAGAAGTCGAAGTTGCCCGAGTACGTCGTGATCTCGCCGCCGTCGATCTCGATGATCTTCGTGCACAGCCGGTTGAGCAGCTCGCGGTCGTGCGACGTCATGATGATCGCGCCCGGGAACCCGCGCAGGAAGTTCTCGAGCCACAGGATCGACTCGAGATCGAGGTGGTTGGTCGGCTCGTCGAGCAGCAGTGCGTCCGGGTTCATCAGCAGGATGCGGGCCAGGGCGACGCGCATCTTCCAGCCGCCGGACAGCGCGCCCACGTCGCGATCGGCGACATCCGGATCGAAGCCGAGGCCGGCCAGGATCTCGCGGGCGCGGGCCTCGAGCTGGTAGCCGCCGAGCTCGTCGAAGCGGGGCTGGACCTCGCCGAAGCGCTCGACCAGCTTGTCCAGCTCGTCGGCGCGGTCGGGGTCGGCCATCGCCTCCTCGAGGGCGTGCAGCTCGGCCGCGAGCACGGACACGGCGCCGGCGCCGGCCATCGCCTCGGCGAGGATCGAGCGGCCGGCCATCTCGCCGACGTTCTGATCGAAGTACCCGATGGTGACCCCGCGATCGACCGACACCGTGCCCTCGTCGGGGCTGTCCTCGCGCGTGATCAGGCGGAAGATCGTCGACTTGCCGGCGCCGTTGGGCCCGACCAGGCCGACCTTCTCGCCCTTGAACACGCCCATCGACGCGTCGACGTAGAGGATCTGCGAGCCATGGCGCTTGGCGACGTTGTCGAGGCGGATCACTGCGGGCGGAGGGTCGCACAACCGGGGGCGGCGACCAACCCGCCGCCCGCGCGTGCGCCGGGGGATCGAGGGCCGTCACTTTTTTCGCGACATCGGGCCGGCCGGTCCGTGCTGCGTGGGGGCGGCGCCGCCCGGCTCCGTCACCATGTCCACGCTCGATCACGCAGACCGCCGTCGGCCGGCCGCGCCTCGGCCCCGGTCAGGGCTCGGCCGCGGCCCCGAGGTAGCGCTCGATGCTGAGATCCCATCGGCTCGCGATGAGCGTCATGAGCTGGTCGAACTCGGCGCGCCCGATCGCGATCCGAGCGAACAACGCCCGACGCGTGGCGGCGAGCAGGTTCTCGCGCGACTTGACGATGCGCCGCGCCGCGCTCGATCGATGGACGCCGAGCAGGCGGCCGAGCTCGTCGATCGTGAGCCCGTGGAGGTAGTGCAGCCGCAGGATGTTGCGCTCGGCGGGCTCGAGCCCACCGAGCGCCTCCTCGAGGGCGGCGCGGAACTCCGCGCGGTACTGCTGCTGGAGCAGCGCGGCCTCGGGTCCGGTGCGCCCGGCGTCGAGCGCCAGGAGCTCCTCGTCCGAGACCTCGACGTCGCGGCGCTGGCTCGCCAGCAGCGTCAGGGCCTCGCGCACCGCGACCACGCGCAGCCACGTCTGCAGCGGGCCCTTGCCGGTGTAGTGGGCGAGCTTGGGGGGATCGCCGTCGTCGGCGACGAGCAGCTTCATGCGGACCCGCTGCAGGACCTCGTCCACGAACGCCGGGTTCGCGTCGATCCGGGCGATGGCGCCGGCCTGCGCCGCCATGAACCCGCGCTCGAACCGAGCGAGCGCGGGCGCATCGCCGTGACGGCAGCAGAACGCCAGGTGGAGCTCGACCGCGCTGACCCGAGCGAGCGCGTCGGCGAGGCCCGCGTCGTCGACGTCGTCGGGGATGCAGCGCGCCAGCTCGGCCCAGTACGAGGCCGCGCGCGGCGGACCCTCGGGCCACGCGGCCACGAGCGCGCGATGGATCTCGTCGAGCCGGGCGTCGATCGCTGCGCGCTGTCCTGCGCTCGGTTCGCCGAGCCAGGCGGCGAAGAACCCCTCGCTGGGCGTTCCGTGCACGTGCGGCACCGCGGCGAGCGTAGCACAATGGGGGCACCGCGATGCTCACGCCTGCCCCGCTGAACGAGGCTCGCATCGCGGCGTTCGTCCGCGGTGACGTGAGCGCCGACGAGCGCGCCGCGATCGAAGCCGCCATCGATCGCGATCCGCGTTGGCTCGCGGTGGTCGCGATGATGGTGCGGCTCGACGAGGGCACCGCGTCGTCGGCGGCGCGGGGCTTCGAGGTCAGCGACGAGGCGATCGCGTCCGAGGTCGATCGCGATCAGGCGCACCGTGTCGCCGTGGGCACGCGCCTGGGTCGCTACGCGATCGAGGCGGTCGTCGGTCGCGGTGGCATGGGCGTCGTGTATGCGGCAGAGGATCCGCAGCTCGGACGCCGCGTCGCGCTGAAGCTGCTCCACGGTGGCACCGTCGACCAGGCGCGCATGGTCCGTGAGGCCCGGGCCCTGGCCCGCGTCGCCGATCCGCGGGTGTTGGCGATCCTCGACGTCGGTACGTGGCGCGGCCGCGTCTTCGTGGTCACCGAGCTCCTCGAGGGCGTGACGCTGCAGGCCTGGCGCCTCGCCGCGACGCCGCACTGGCGGCGCGTGGTCGAGGTCTTCCTCGAGGCCGGACGTGGGCTCGCTGCGGCACACGGGCGCGGCGTCGTGCACCGAGACTTCAAGCCCGCGAACGTGATGCTCGTCGGCGACGCACGCGTCGATCCCTCGGGGGCGCGGGGCGGCGAGCACGAGCGCGTCGTCGTCCTGGACTTCGGCCTCGCGCGGATCGAGGACGAGCGCGACGTGTCGCGCGAACGCGAGGTTGTCGACGCTGCGACCTCGGCCGAGCCGGCGCTCGATCGGACGGTGACCGGGCGCGTGCTGGGCACTCCGGCGTACATGGCCCCGGAGCAGCGCGATGGATTGGCGTGCGGACCCGCGGCCGATCAGTTCGCGTTCGCGGTCGCCCTGCATGCGGCGCTGTTCGGTCGGTTCCCGCCGCAGGCGAGCCACCCGTCGGCGCGTGTGGGCCACGGCGCGGCGCGGGGCAGGGTGCCCGCCGCGCTGCGTCGCGTCCTCGCGCGTGCCCTGGCCGACCACCCGTCGTCGCGTCATCCGTCGATGTCGGCGTTCGTCGCGGCCATCGAGGGAGCGACACGCGTCCCCCGGCGCGTCGGCGTGGCCGCGCTCGCGCTTCCGCTCGCGATCTATGCCGCCACGCCCGGGACCGCGCCGCACGACCGGTGCTCGGGCGAGGCTCCGACCCTCGTGGGCACGCGCGAGGGCGCTGCGGTGGACGGGATCGCGGCTGCCCTCGCCGGATCGGATCGGCCATGGAGCCGAGCTGCGGCGCAGGGCGTGCAGCGGGAGCTCGAGGCCTACGCCGCGGCGTGGTCGGTGGCGCACGCCGAGGCCTGCGATGCCGCGGACCCCGAGAATGCAGCGCTGTTCGACGCGCAGATGGCCTGCCTCGATCGCCGTCGCGCTGCCGTGTCGGGGCTGCTCGACGCGCTCGTCGACGGTGCGCAGGATCCCTCGACGCACGCCCTCGCCGCCGTCGCAGCGCTCCCCTCGGTCGCCGGGTGTCGCGGGGACGAGGCGCTGCGCGGCGTGCTGTGGCTCCCGGAAGAGCCGGTGGCCCGCGCGCAGATCGAGGCGCTGCGCGCTCGGATCGATCGGGTCGGGGTGCTGCGCCACCTGGCTCGTTTCACCGAGGCCGAGGCGCTCGCGCAGATGTCGATCGCCGAGGCGCTCGCGCTCGCCAGTCCCGGGGTCGAGGCCGAGGCGCGCATCGCCGCGGCGGCGGTGCTCGATGATCTCGGGCAGTACGACGCCGTCGACACCGAACTCGACGCCGCGGCGCACGCCGCCCTCGCGGCGGGGCACGACGAGGCCGCCACCGCCGCGTGGATCCGTCGGGCCGCGCTGCTCGGCACGCGTCGCGGTCACGCGGCCGAGGCGGACGAGCTGCTCGCGCGCGCCGAGGTGTGGATGCAACGCCTGGGACGGCCGTCGGTGCTCGCCGTCGAGCGGCTGCGGACGGTCGGTGAGCTCGCCCTCGCGGCCGGCGATCCGGCGGGTGCCCGCGCGGCCCTCGAGCGCGCCCTGGAGATGTCCACCGAGCTGGCCGAGATCGATCCGATCGACGACGACGAGCTCGCCCTGCTCCACCACGGACTCGCCGCCGCCGCGCAGTCCCTCGGCGCCCTCGACGACGCCGAGGCGCACGCCCGCGAGGCCCTCGCGCGGCTCGAGGCGCGGGTCGGGCCCGATCACCCGAACGTGGCGCGGGCCCGCGCCAGCCTCGCGACGGTGCTGCGCATGCGCGGCGATGCCGTCGAAGCGCGGGCGTTGCTGCGGTCGAGCCTCGCGATCGCGGTCGCGGCCCACGGTGATCGACAGCCGGTCGTCGGCGAGGTGCTGCTGAACCTCGCGGTCGCCGAGCTCGATCTCGGCGAGCATGCCGACGCCCTCGAGCACCTGCGGCTGGCCGAGGAGATCATCGTGCGCGACCTCGGTCCGAGCGACCCCGTGCTGGCCAAGCTCTTCTCGCTCCGCGGCGACGCGTTGCTGGGGGCCTCGCGTCCCAGCGACGCCGTGGCCGCGCTCGAGCGCGCGCGGTCGATCCTCGTCGAGCTGCACGGCGGTCCGCACCCCGAGCTCGCCATCGTCGACACCAACCTCGGGATCGCGTACGCGGATCTCGGCGAGCTCGATCGCGCCGCGGCGTCTCACCTGCGGGCGATCGACGGGCTCGAGCGGACCGTCGGTCCGGCGCACCCCGATCTCGCGGTGGTGCTGGTCGCGCTCGGTCAGGTGCGTCGGGCCCAGGGTCTGCGCGAGGATGCGGTGTCGCTGCACCGTCGCGCGATCGAGCTGGCGCCGCCGCCGTTCGCGCCGTACGCGAGCGCGCGGCTCGGCGAGCTCCTCGTCGAGGGGGGCCGCACACAGGAGGGCGTGCGGCGGCTCGAGGCGGCGCTGCCGGCCCTCGCCGAGTTCGACGTCGATCCGCGGTTGGTCGCGGATCTCGAGCTCGCGCTGGCGGAGGCGCGACGCCGGCTGGCGGAACACCCGGCTCCGTGAACGTCGCCGAGCGAGAAAATTCGCGACCATCACGGTCCGCACCGGTGTTCCGATCGCGTGAACCATCTCCTCTTCGACTCCAGCCGCCTCGCCCCCCGTGTCGCCTGCCTCCTCGTCGCGCTCGTCGGCTGCACCGCCGACGGCGGCGAAGGGCCCGGCGGATCCATGACGTCGTTCTCGGTGCAGGGCACCTGGGCCGGCACCGCCACCGACGACGACACCGCCCTCGACCTCGTGCTCGAGCTCGACAACGACGGCGGCAACGGCATCGAGCTCGCCGGGACCCTCGACGTCGAGGGCGTGGGTCCGCTGGCGTTCAGCGGCGCCTACGTCGACACCGGCGCGGGCGCCTCGCGGCCGTCGACGATCGACGCCGAGGACGGCGACGGCTACCTCTACACGCTGCGCGGGATCTTCTCGAGCAAGCGCATGGACATGGGCCAGCTCGCGTCGACCAATCCGGCCCTCGACGTCGACATCCTGTTCCTCGACGTGACGTTGGAGCGAGCGCTGTGATCAGCGCCGGGCCGCCAGCGTCGCGCCGTCGCCGTGCGCCGGGGCGAGTGTCCGCAGCATCGCGGTCCGGGTGACGGCCATGCGCCGCGATGGCACCGCGGGCGCCGTCGGCCCGATCCCCTGCGGGAGTGAGCCGCCCGCGGCGGCGAGCCGCGTCCACAGCACGGCGTCGAGCTCGGCCTCGAGCGCCGGGTCGTACTCGCGCGGCTCGGTCGGGCCCGAGGTCGGCCGCGCGAGGATCGCCCCTGCTGCGGAGATGTCATCGGTCGCGAGGGCGAGGGCAGCCTCGAGCCGTCGCATGCTGCGCGGCAGATCGATCCCGTACATCGCCGGGCCCTCGGGCAGTGACTGCAGCACCGCGAAGTGACGTCGGGCGCCGTCGTGGTCGTCGGCCGCCACGTGGATCCACGCCGCGAGGTGATGGGCGCCGCGCAGGCCGTCCTCGGTTCGATCGGGCAGCTCGGGCAACGCCTGCATCGGCGCCTCGATCGCGGCCGCGGCCGCGGCCGCATCGCCGGCGAGCCACTCGACCTGCGCGCGCATCAGCCCGTAGCGCACCGTGTCCGGGTGCGCCTCGCCGTGGGCCACGAGCGCCAGCGCGTGGGCCTCGGCCACCGAGGCGCGCGCCGCCGCGAACTCGCCGAGTCGGGCCTCCGCGATCGCCTGCGCGAACAGACCGACGCCGAGGAACGGGTGCCCGTGCAGACGCGGTCGCAGCCGCGAGACCGCCTCGCGGAACCCGGAGGCCGCCCCCTCGAGGTCGTCCCGCTCCTCGGCGATGCCGCCCTCCTGGAACGCGATCGAGGCGTAGTTGGTGTCGGTCGGCAAGCTGCCCTCGTCGAGGATCGCGCGGGCGTGCTCGAGGTGGCGCGCTGCGGCTTCGAGGTCCCCCTGTTCGACCGACCAGCCCGAGATCGCCAGCAGGCACCGCGCGTACTCGGACGACGGTCGACCGACCGCCTCGAAGGTCTCGGCCGAGCGGCGGTACAACGCGATGGCGCCGTCGGTGTCGCCCTTCTCGATGAGGATGTACGCCAGCGCATTGTCGATCGCGGCGAGCTCGTGGCGGGGATCGTCGAGGTGCTCGGCCATCGTCCGCGCGTGCTCGATGAGTTGTTCCGCGGCGGCGCGATCACCCAGGTCGCTGCCGACCGAGAGCACCAGCATCGGCATGAGCTTCAGCGCGCGGGCGTAGTCGTGGCCCGCGGCCGCCCGGAACACCGCGGTGCGGACGTGCCGCTCGGCCTCGTCGAGGCGGCCGGCGGCGCGCGCGACCTGGCTGAGCCGGAACGCGATCGTCGACGCGAGGCCCGCGTCGCCGAGCTCATCCGCGCGCGCGAGCGCCTGCTCGGCCCACGCGGGATCGTCGAGCACCCCACGCGCATCGACGCCGACGCCGAGGGCATCGATGCGGCGCCACATCGCCGCGAGCTCGGCCTGGTCCTCGGGCGCGCGTGCATCGGCGTCGACGCAGTCGGACGGCGCGCGTAGGCTGTCGAGGAGCGCCGGCGCGTTGCCGAGCTCGTCGAGCCCGAGCGATCCGAACGCGTCGGCCACCTGGTCGAGCTGGGCGCGCGTGCGATCGAGGCAGTCGAGCCGCGTGGTCACCGTCGCGCTCGGGGCCTCGGTCGCACAGACCTCGTCGTAGGCGGCGTGCCAGCGCTCGGCGAATGCGTCGAGCCGCGCGCCGACGCCCGCGCCCATCGCCGCGGCCTGCGGATCGGCGAGGCCGGCGAGGCTGCCGGCGAGTTCGGTGCGCCGCGCCGGCGACCACACCTCGTCGAGCTCGAGCGGCGACGCGTCGCACGGGTGACGAGCGCGCAGTCCGGCGAACGACGCGACGAGGGCCACGGCCGCCACGGCGCCGCCGGTCGCCCACGTCAGTCGACGACGGGATCGGGTCGCACGTTCGACCGCGTCGAGCAGCGCGTCCATGTCGCCGAAGCGCAGGGTGGGATCGGGCGACAGCCCGCGGCGCAGGATCCGGTGCAGCGCCCGCGGCGGCCCGGGCGTCGGCGGTGGCACGCGGCCCGCCGTCTTGGCCGCGGCGAGCTGGTCCATCGACGTCGCCTCGAAGGGCGCGGCGCCGTAGAGCGCGGCGAACAGGCTCACGCACCACGCGTACTGATCCGCCGCCGGTCCCACCGCATGACCGGCGTGTTGTTCCGGCGCCATGTACATCGGTGTGCCGACCATGCGGGAGCGTCGCGTGGTCCCGTCGGTCTGTGCCGAGCCGCTGACCGAGCTCGCGTCGGAGGTCGCGACGACGCCCGCCCCATCGGCGCGGCCCGCCTCGTCGGCGAGGCCGAAGTCGATGAGGACCACGCGACCATCGTCGGTGAGCAGGAGGTTGTCGGGCTTGAAGTCGCGGTGGACGATGCCCGCGACGTGGGCCGCCCGCAGCCCGCGGGCGGCGTGCACGTGGACGTCGAGGATCTCCCGCCAGCTGCGGCGCTCGGCGCCGAGCCACTGCCGCAACGTGCGGCCCCGCAGGCGCTCCATCACCACGTAGATCCCGGCGCGGGTCGAGTCGATCCCAGCGCGGGTCGAGTCATCCGCATCGGCGGTGGTGCCGGTGTCGTAGACCTCCACGACGTTGGGGTGCTTCAGCTTCGCGAGGGCCTGGGCCTCGCGCTGCAGCGCCCGCTGCCACGTCGATCCCGGCGTGCCCTCGCGGGCGGGCAGCACGATCTTGATCGCGACTTCGCGATCGAGCTCGGGATCCTCGGCGAGGAGCACGAGCCCGCAGCCGCCCTGACCGAGGCGCTGGCGCACGCGGTAGCGGCCGAGGTCGAGCTTCGGCGCTCGGCCGAGCATCGCGCCGATCATCGATCGCATCGCGAGCTGGACCTCGAGCTCGGGGATCACCGGCGGCGCGCCGAGGCGGTCGCGCGTGGGCGCGTCGCGGTCGGAGGGGACGCCAGACGTCATGGTCCCCATCAGACACCGAAATCGGCGGCGCGATCCGCGGCCGCGGTACGGCAGTCCACGACAGATCGGCCGGATGGGGCCGCCGACGCCACCTTGGAGGGGTTTCGTCCTGGGACCCCGAGGTTCCCGGGACGCGTTCCTCAGGCGTCGCGGGCACCCTGGCTGGCCAGCGCGACCCCGCAGAGCTTGTACAGCAGGCGCGCGCCGACGTTGCCGTCCCACTCGTCGCCGGGTCGCTTCGACGGCGCGACCTCGACGAGGTCGAAGCCGACCACGGTCTTGCCGGCGCGCACGAGCGCGCACAGCAGGCTCGTCGCCTCGGTGAAGGAGAGCCCGCCGGGGACCGGCGTCCCGGTGCTCGGGCACAGGGCCGGATCGAGGCCGTCGACGTCGAAGGTGACATAGACGTGATCGGGCAGCGACGCGAGGATGCCGGCGCACAGCTGCGACCACGTGCGTCCTTCGGCCAACGCCCTTCGCATCACGACGTCGAAGTGCGTGACGATCCGCGGATCGTCGCGGGTCATCGCGTGCTCGTCCGCGCTCAGATCGCGGATGCCGACCTGCACCACCTTGGCGACACCGTCGATCCGCCGCACCACGTTGTGCAGCACGCTGGCGTGCGAGCGCTCGAAGCCCTCGTAGGCGTCGCGCAGATCCGCGTGCGCGTCGACGTGCAGGATCCCGAGGCCGGGCCACTTCGCCGCGTGCGCTGCGATGGCCCCGAAGGCGACGCTGTGATCGCCCCCGACCACCCCGACGATGCGGCCCTGATCGATGCCGGCGCGGACCTCCTGCTCGACCCAGCGGTCGAGCTCGCGCGAGAGGTTGTTGACGTCCGTGAGCGCCGTCAGCAGATCAGCGTCGTTGTCGACGACGCCACCGGCGGCGATGATCGGCAGGGCCCGCGCGCAGGCGTGCTCGTTCCACGCCCGCACCCGCGACGATTCCTCGAACATGTGGATGCCGAACTGCCACGGCTGCCCGAGCCCGAGCTCGGACAGCTCGAGGTCGAACAGGTCGAGCTGCGGGCTCGCGGCCCGGATCGCCGCGGGCCCGAGCGCGGTGCCGCGGCCGTAGCTCGTCGTCGCCTCCCACGGCACCGGCACCAGCAGCACGCTGGCGTCGTCCGGGCGGAACGGCAGCCCGAAGATGCTGCCGTCGGGATCGCCGGCTCCGGTGGCGTCGAACGAGGAGGTGTCGGCGCGGCGAGGCATCGCCGGAGGATAGCGGATCGGCGCCTCACCAGGGCTTGAAGATGAACGCCGCCCCGAGCGCGACGAGGCCGAAGCCGACCGCGTGGTTCCAGTGCAGCGATTCCTTCAGGTAGAACACGGCGAAGAGCGCGAACACCCCCAGCGTGATGACCTCCTGGATGGTCTTCAGCTGGGCGGTGCTCATCCCGGCGTCGTGGCCGATGCGGTTGGCCGGGACCTGGAAGCAGTACTCGAACGACGCGATGCCCCAGCTCACCGCGATCGCGAGCCAGAGCGGCGAGCGCTCGAGGTGCTTGAGGTGGCCGTACCACGCGAACGTCATGAAGACGTTCGAGAGCACGAGCAGTCCGATCGTCCACAGCGTCGAGCTCGGCATGGTCGGCTCCTCGGGCCCCGAGATCGCGGCTATCGCCAACCCCGGAGCTGGTTCTCTTCCTTGCGGTACAGCGCGAAGGCCTCGCGCACGACCTCGAGCGCACGCTCGTGGCCGGAGAACTCCTCGACCTTGACCTTCTTGTTCTCGAGCACCTTGTAGTCCTCGAAGAAGCGCTTGATCTCGGTGAAGGTGTGCTTGGGCAGCTGCGAGACGTCGGTGATCTCGGCGAAGGCCGGGTCGTGCACGTGCACGCCGATGATCTTGTCGTCGCTCTGACCCTCGTCCTCCATGTGCATCACCCCGATCGGTCGCGCCATGAGCATCGCCAGCGGCACCACCGGCTCGAAGCCGAGGACGAGGATGTCGAGGGGATCCCCGTCACCGCAGTACGAGCGCGGCAGGAAGCCGTAGTTGGCCGGGTAGTGCACCGAGCTGTACAGGATGCGATCGACGCGCAGCAGGCCGGTGGGCTTGTCGAGCTCGTACTTCACCTTCGACCCGCGCGGGATCTCGATGACGACGCTGACCGCGTCGTGCGCCGTGTCGGGGTTGTTCGGGAGGTCGTGCCAGGGGTGGGCCATCTTTCGCGGGAGGCTATACCGCCTGTGTCACGGGCCGCCATCGGCCGTTGCGGATCGACGCGTCGCAACGCGCCACAGCGTGGGGCTCGATGCGTTCCGCGCCCGGGATGAAGTCGCCGGGATCACGACGGAATCCGGGCTCGGCGATCGCGGCGCGGCCCTCGCAAAGCAGCGCCGCGATGCAACGCAACGCACTGCTCGTCCTCGCCCTGTCCGCGCTGGGTGCCAACGCTTGCTGGCTCGCGCCGACGTACGACACGCCCGTCATCGAAGGCGACGACGTGCGGATGGACCCGCCTGGCAGCGACGGCGGCTTCCGCGAGGCGGGTGAGCAGGGCGAGGCGTACGTGCTCGCGCGCGACACGGCGAACGACGCCAACGCTTGGGTCTCCGACACCGTCGAGGGCATGGGCGA
Organism: Nannocystaceae bacterium; assembly: GCA_044344875.1. Lineage (GTDB taxonomy): Bacteria > Myxococcota_A > Polyangia > Nannocystales > Nannocystaceae > Xiheibacterium. Next base: position 26,758 of record JBIJCC010000036.1, on the reverse strand, counting down.
GGTGGTCCGCACGCTGAACGGCTACCCCGAGGATCGCCGCGACGGGCAGTGGCGCGTCTACGGCCCGCACGTCGACGAGGACGGCAGCGACCTGGCGTGGCTGGTCCGCATCTCCGGCGATGCGGCCGAGTCGTCGGTCGAGATCTACGTCGGCGCGGACACGGCCGCGGACACCGACGACATGGACCTCATCCTGTGGGGCGACATCGCGGTCGACGGCAGCACGCGCAAGGGCGGCTTCTCGATCGACTTCGACGCCTACGCGCGCCACCCCGAGCTCGCCGCGGGTGAGCGCAGCGCCGAGGTCGTGACCGGCACCATCCACGTCGACTTCGCCCGCGACACCAAGACCCGCTCCAAGCAGGTGGATATCGTGTTCGACGGCGTTAGCGTCGACGATGGCGACGAACTCGTCGACTTCGATGGCGAGACCTACGCCTTCCACCGCGGCCCCGACGGCGACGGCTCGTTCCACCTCGGCGCCCGCTCGAGCTTCGAGACCGAGGGCTGGAGCGGCCCCGACGTCGAGCGCATGGCCCTCGACATGGTCTGGGATCGCAGCCAGGCCGGCCGCGCGCGCGGGATGATCGTCGAGTCGAGGACCGAGGGCGATCTGCTGTTCGGCGACGTGCGCCTCGACGAGTGCTTCGACGCCAAGGGCGGCCTGACGTGGCGGTTCTTGACCGAGGCGTACGCGAAGCACGAGCCTGCGGGCTACAACTTCGGCAGCGAGACGACCTGCGTGGTCGACGAGGCGTCGCTCGGGGAGTAGGAGCTAACCCCCGCCGAAGCGGAGCTGCGCCGCGCGGCGGCGGTGGGCGAAGATCCGCCGCAGCTGGCTGCCGACGAACAGCCACTGCGCGACGACGCCCAGCAGTCCCAGCGGCGGGGCGTACCACACCCGATCGATCATCACGGTGCCGGTGCCGACGCGCTCGAAGGCGTGCTCGTGGTACCAGGCGCGGTAGGGGCCGCGCAGCTGGCAGTCGACGAAGCCGCGCGCGTCGGTGCGATCGATGCGGGTGCGCCAGCGCAGGGGCATCGGGCCGATGCGGATGCGGTAGTCGATCGTGGTGCCGGCCTCGATGTGGGCCGGCGGCGCGCCGAGGATCTCGAAGGCCATGTGGGCCGGCGTCATCGCGCCGAGGTTCTCGGCCTTCTCGAAGAAGGGCAGGACCTCGTCGACGCCGTGCGCGAGCGCGACGCGGGTCTCGAGGCAGTAGCGCGGGTGCCGGGCGTCGAGGTACGCGCCGGCCGGCCACGACGCGACCGCGGTGATCGCCGGTGCCGTCGCGTCGCCGAGCAGATCGGCGAGCGCGGGCGCCAGGGTGGGGAACGCAAAGCGGAAGCCCAGGGCGAGCGCGCGGGCCGGGGCCACGCGCTGCCCCGACAGCACGACGTCCGCGGCCTCGCCGAGCGCGAGGCGCAGGGCGAATGCGGGCGCGCGGAAGAGCCGTGGCCGGCCGAGCTGGCGGGCGATCGCGTCGGCGAGCTCGCGCATGCGGACCGGCTCGGGCGCGACCGCGTTGATCGATCCGCGGTGCCGATCGTCGCCCAGCGCGGCGACGAAGAGCTCGACGAGATCGTGCAGGTGGATCCACGGCACCCACTGCCGTCCGCTGCCGAGGCTCGCGCCGACGCCGAAGCGCGTCGGCGTGGCCATCGTCGGCAGCACGCCGCCGTCCTCGGCGAGGACGATGCCGAGGCGCAGGCACGCCACGCGCACGTCGCGGGCCGCGAGCGCCGAGGCCTCCCAGTCGCGTGAGAGCGCGGCGAGGAAGCCCTCGCCCGGCGCGGCGTCCTCGTCGAGGGCCGCGTCGCCGCGGTCGCCGTAGTAGCCCACCGCGCTGGTCTGGATCCACACCCTCGGCGCGGCCGCGCATCCGCCGAGGGCCGCGTCGATGCGGAGGTTCAGGCCCACCCGGCTCTCGACGAGTCGCGCGCGCACGCGCTTGGTCCACCGCTGCGCCACGGGCTCGCCCGCGACGTTCACGATCGCGTCGCACCCGTCGAGCAGTTCGACGAGCGCGGCGTCGTCGTCGGTCGCCTGCACGAGCTCGACCTCGGCGCCGAGCAGGCCGCGGGCGCGCCGCGGGTCGCGTGCCCACGCACGCACGTGGTGTCCATCGCGGCGCAGCCGCAGGGCCAGCGCTCGACCGACCAAGCCGGTCGCTCCGAACAGGGCGATCCTCATCGCTCGTCGGTTTGCACGATGGGGGCCGAAGTGCAAGCCGATGTCCCCGCACTCCCGATGCCGCGGGCGCGAGGATCCGTCTGCGCCGTCGACGAATTTTCGCCGGCGGGGCCGCGGACCCGCGATGGATCCCACCGGCAGACGGCATGTGCCGGACATGCCGTCTGCTCCCCCGAGTCCCCTGACGCTCGCCCTGCTCCTCGCGGCGGTCCTGGTCCCCGCGGCCTGCGGGCAGGACGACACCGACTCCGCCTTCGACCCGCCGGCCGAGACACCACGGGCGCTCGCGCCCGCCCCGCGGATCGTCGTCTCCAACGCGGCGCTCGCCGACGGCGCAGTCCGGGAGGAGCGCAGCCTCGTCATCACCAGCCGCGTGGGCTTCTCGGCGGTCGCGGATCCCGAGGGAACGCTCACGCTCGGCAAGCTGCTCACCGAGCGCAACACGTTCATGGGCGCGCTCGCCGAGCAGAACGGCGAGAACGCGATTCCGGCCCAGCGCGGCACGCTGAAGCCCTTCGTCACCGCGCAGCAGGACGTCGACGAGCACAACGCGGTGGTGAGCCCGATGGCCAAGCTCGGCACGGTCGCGGAGATCGAGAACACCTACCGCACGCAGATCCTCGATCGCTGGGAGGTCGGTCCCGACGAGGACGTTCTCGTCGATCCCAACGGGCCGTTCCGTCTGCTCGCCGTGGTGAACCGGATCGATCTCGCCGGCGACGTTGATGGTCGGACCGGCGACAGCCAGCTGCTCGCCGAGGACCAGCGCAAGTGGTTCGGCGAGGGGCGCCTCGTGTTCGGATTGACCTCGACGCTCGACGGCAAGCCGTACCCGATGACGCTCATCATGGAGTTCCGGCTGCCGGCGCTGCGCGAGGCCGGCTTCACCGCGGACACCACGAGCTTCGAGATCGATCCGACGTTCGATCCGATCGCCGGTCCCATCGACGCGGCGGCGTGGAGGCAAGGCCGCCAGCGCTGGGCCCGGGTGTGGCGCGAGCTGTCGCGCCACCCCCTGACCAGCCCGTCGTACAAGGCGCTGCTGCGCGACATCGTCACCGTCTTCGCGCGGCCCGAGAACCACATCGCGCTACGCGTGGGCGAGCTGGTGCAGGACGCCTCGGGCGAGCAGGGCTCGATCCGGGAGTTCGAGTACCGAGAGTTCTACACGACCGCGGGCTTCCAGTTCGGCACCCGTCACGCGCGGCGCGAGCCGCTGGCGTGCGCAGGGCCGCTGCCGCTGCTCGCCGACGTCGTCGACGAGGAGTGGAATCCCACCATCCAAGACTTCGAGTACAGCTACAAGCTGCGGCGGATCCTGTCGCCGACCGAGTCCGAGGCGCTGCAATCGGCCTGCGGCGGCCTGCCGTTCGGCGGCGGCACCGACGTCGAGGACGGCATCGAGCTGCGCGCCCACTTCGCCCGGTTCCGGCCGCAGACGGTGTGGCCGGCGCTCGACGGCGACGTCGAGAACGAGCCGCAGCGGCACGCCCTGGCGATCGGCTCGTGCTCGGGCTGCCACGGCCGCGAGACCAGGACCACGGGCTTCCACATCGCCCCGCGTGGGCCCAACGCCGACTCGCTGCTCTCTCCGTTCCTGTCGGGCCCGGTGACCGTCACGCCGATCGCCGGCGGCGAGACGTACGCGTACGACGAGATCGCGCGCCGACGCGGCCTCTTGCGCGCGTTCTTCCGCGGCGAGGAATTCGCGAACCCGCCGACGACCATGACCGAGCAGATGCTCCTGTGCACCACCTCGCCCTGCGGGGGGTAGGGCGCGGCGTTGCACCACACCTCGATCCTCTTGCAGTGAGCACCGGTCCGGTGGACGATCCTCACCATGCTCCGAACCTCGATTGCGTCCCTTCGTGCAGCCCTGTTCCTCGTCGGTCCGACGGTGCTCGCCGGTTGTCCGGACGACACCACGCCGAGCGGGACCACCGACGAGACCGGGAGCAGCAGCGGCGGTGACTCGTCGTCGTCCGGCGCGACGGCGACGATCGACCCTGACACGTCCAGCTCCACCGACCCGACGGTCACGACGGTGGATCCCGATTCGTCGAGTTCGGGCGATGCGTCCTCGTCGTCCTCGTCGTCCTCGGGCCCCGGCTTCGACGGCTGCGGCGACGGTGACATCGACGACGGCGAGCTGTGCGACGGGGACAACCTCGACGGTCGCGACTGCGCCTCCGAGGACTTCGTCGACGGCGTCCTCGCCTGCAACGCCGACTGCACCCTCGACACCAGCGGCTGCAACTACGCGTGCGGCGACGGCAACGTCCAGGGCGACGAGCAGTGCGAGGCCGACGACCTCGACGGTGCGACGTGCGTGACCCAGGGCTTCGACGGCGGCAACCTCGACTGCAACGCCGACTGCACCTTCGACGTCAGCGGCTGCGAGACGTACACCTGCGGCGACGACGTGCATGCGGGGCCCGAGGTCTGCGACGGCACCGATCTCGACGGCGAGACCTGCCTGACCCAGGGCTTCGACAGCGGCACCCTGGCGTGCGCGGCCGACTGCACCGGCTTCGACACCACCGGGTGCTTCGTCTGCGGCGACGGCATCATCAACGGCGACGAGGTCTGCGACGGGGCCGACCTCGCCGGCCAGGATTGCATCTCCCAAGGCCTCGACGGCGGATCGCTGTCGTGCGCGGCCGACTGCACCTTCGACCTCTCCGAGTGCACCGGCTGCGGCAACGGCGATCAGGATCCGGGCGAGGAGTGCGACGGCAACGACCTCGGCGGCGTCACCTGCCTCGGCCTCGGGTTCGACGGAGGGCAGCCCACGTGCGCGCCCGACTGCGTGATCGTCCCCGAGAGCTGCTTCGGCCAGCACACCTTCTGCGCCTCGCCGGGCACCGCGATCGGACCCGGCGCGGGCGCGCTGAACGTCAGCACGATTCCGGTCGCCGGGCTCGCGGGCGTGGTCACGGACGTCGACGTCCTCGTCGATGCCAGCCACACGGCGGTCGGTGATCTCCAGCTCGACGTCCGCTACGTCGACGCCGATCTGTCGGTCGCGCTCGCCGATGCGCAGTGCGGCGTCGACGACGACATCAACGCGACCTTCGACCAGGACGCCGCGGGTCCGCCGGCGTGCGGCGGGCCCCCGGCCTTCGCGAGCGCCGTGCTGCCCCTCGGCGACCTCGACGCCTACGCCGGGTCGATCGGCGCCGGCAACGGCTCGTGGGAGCTGAGCGTGCTCGACCAGGCGGCCGGCAACGGCGGCACGCTCGACCAGTGGTGCGTGTCGCTCACCACCGAGACCGACGGCGAGTCGTTCGCGTATGTCGTGAACGACACCTCGCCGAACTCGATCACCGCCTACACCGTGGCCGATGACGGCACCCTCGCCGAGATCGCCGGCTCGCCCTTCTCGACCGGCGGTGACAGCAGCTTCAACCATCACCCCAATGCGGTCGTGAGCTGCGGCCCGTACCTCTACGCGGCGAACTACAACTCGGGGAGCATCGGCGGCTTCTCCGTCGCGGGGGACGGATCGCTCGCGGCGCTGCCCGGCAGTCCCTTCGTCAGCCCGGGCGTGGTCAGCCTGGCGTGTACCTCGTCGTTCCTCTATGCGAGCAACTTCGGGACCACGGTGGAGCGGTTCTCGATCGACGGGGCGGGCGCGCTCACCTCGCTCGGCACCACGAACGCGGGCGCGTCGACCCTCGGGATGACGCTCCACGAGGCGAGCGGCCGCCTCGTGGTCGCGGGCTGGAGTAGCTCGGTGAACGTGTTCGACATCGACGGGGCCGGCGACCTCACCCCGGTCCCGGGCTCGCCGTTCAACACCGGTGGAAGCAACCACTCGGCGTCGATCAGCCCCAACGGCGCCCTCGTCGCGACCGAGGGCATCAACGCGGTGAACCTCTACGTCGTGGCGGACGACGGCTCGCTCGCCCCTGCGGTCGGCTCGCCGTTCGCCGACCCGAGCGGGTGCGAGACCGTCGGTCTGGCCTGGTCCCCGGACAGCACTCGGCTGTTCGTGGGCCACCGCGGCTGTTTCCCCGGCCAGATCATGGTGTACGACGTGGCTCCCGACGGCGTGCTGACCCCCGTCGCCGGCGCTCCGTTTGCCTCCGGCGGCAACGAGGCCGTCGGCCTCGCGGTCGCGTTCGACGGCTCGCGGGTCTACGCGACGCACATCAACGACAACCTGACGGCGGTCCTCGACGTCGGTGCCGGCGGGGCGCTGACGCCGGTGGTGGGCTCACCCTTCGCGAACAACACGTTCGGGAACCACTCCTGGATCGTGCTGCGGTAGCGGTGGGTCCCGGCGAGCGCCGTCCACCGATCGCGATCCAGTATCCTCGCCGGATGGTGCGCGCCGCCGGACTCCTCGCCCTGCTCGCCCTCGCGTGCGCCGTGCGATCGCCGACCGTGCGCCCGCTCGACGCGGACGCGCTGCCGCGAACGTTCACCTCGGTGGCCGCGGACGTCCTCGACCACCAGCTCCGCGAGCACCCGCAGCGCGGCGTCGAGCTCGGGCTGCACGCGTACGACGGCGAGCTGCCCGATGTCTCCGCCGCCGGGCTCGAGCGGACGCGTCGGCAGGTCGCGGCCGACCTCGCCGCGCTCGGGGCGGTCGATCGCTCGCAGCTCGATCCGCGGGCGCGGGTCGAGCACGCCGCGCTCGTCGGTGCGGTGCTCACCTCCCGCTTCGAGCTCGAGGTCCGCCGCGCGCCGTGGCGCGACCCGATGGCGTACCTCGCCCCGCTCGATCTCACCGCGTACATCAGCCGCGAGTACGCCCCGCTCGAGGAGCGCGCTGCCGCGGTGGCTGCGATCGCAGAGGGCAGCGCGGCGTACCTCGAGCACGCGCAGACCCGGCTCGACCGCGCGTTGCCGCGGGCGTTCCTCGACACCGCGCTGCTGCAGACCCGCGGCAGCGTCCAGTTCGTACGGGTCGACGTGCCCGCTGCGCTCTCCGGCGTCGACGACCCGGCCCTGCGCCACCGCCTCGACGCCGCGCTCGCATCGATGGTCGCCGCGCTCGACGAGTATGCGCGACACCTCGAGGATCGCCGCGCCGACGCCACCCAGGACTTCGCCCTCGGCCCCGAGGCCTTCGCGCAGATGCTCCGCCAGACCCAGGGCATCGACGTGCCGCTGCCGCGACTGGCCGCGCTCGTGCAGGCCGATCTCGATCGCAACCTCGCGGCGCTCACGGCCGCCGCCGCGCAGATCGATCCCACGGCGTCCGTTGCCGACGTCGTCGCCGGACTCGGCCACGTGCCGGCGGCGGAGGTGCTCGCGGTCGCCACCCAGCAGAGCCGGCGCACCCGTGACTTCGTCGTCGCCCACGACCTGGTCTCGATCCCCACGAACGACCTCGTGCGCGTCGTCGACACGCCGCCGTTCCTGCGCTGGAACGCCGCGTTCCTCAACCCGTCGGGGCCGTTCGAGGACGCGGGCCTGCCGAGCTTCTACTACATCAGCCCGCCCGATCCGAGCTGGCCTGCGGCCCAGCAGCGCGAGTTCGTCCCGTCGGCGGCCGAGCTCTTGTTCATCACGATCCACGAGGTGTGGCCGGGGCACTTCGTGCACGGGCAGCACCTGCGCACCAACCCGTCGCGCGCGCTGCAGGCCACGTGGAACTACACCACCGCCGAGGGCTGGGCTCACTACGTCGAGCAGATGATGTGGGACGCGGGGATCGACGACGATCCCCGCGTGCACGTCGGGCAGCTGCTCAACGCCCTGCTCCGCGACGTCCGGGCCCTGTCGGCGATCGGCCTGCACACGCAGGGCTGGGACGTCGAGCGCTCGCGCCACCTGTTCCGCACCGCAGCGTTCCAGGACGAGGCCAACGCGGCGCAGCAGGCCGTGCGCGGCACGTTCGATCCGATGTACCTCGCCTACACCGTCGGCAAGCTCGTGATCCTGCAGCTGCGCGAGGACGTCGAGGCCCGGCAGCGGGCGCGCGGCGAGCCGTTCTCGCTGCGCGCCTTCCACGACGAGCTGCTGTCGTACGGGGCCGCGCCGCTCGGCGCGATCCGCCAGGCGATGCTCGACGAGTCCGACGACGCCCGCACGCCGCTGCTGTGAACGGGTAGGTGCAGGCAGACTTTACATTTGGTCGCACCAGATGTAAAGTCTAACTGTGGATGCGATCCCCCGTCCTTGGTGGGTGGAGCGGGTGCAGCGCTGCTGGCGGAGCGTGCCCGTCGCGTGGCTCTCCGGGGTTCGACGAGTGGGGAAGACCACGCTGGGGCGCGAGATCGCGGGCGCCGAGGTCTACAACTGCGATCTCCCGTCGGTCGCTGCGCGGCTCGCCGATCCCGAGCACTTCTTCGCGACCGTCGGCGCCCGCGTGCTCGTTCTCGACGAGGTGCATCAGCTCGAGGATCCGAGCCGCGTGCTCAAGATCGCTGCGGACGAATTCCCCGCCCTGCGCGTGCTCGCGACGGGGTCGTCGACCCTGGCCGCGACGATGAAATTCCGCGACTCTCTCGCGGGTCGCAAGCGCGCGGTTCACCTCGTTCCGGTGCTGGCCACCGAGCTCGACGCCTTCGGCGTTCGTGATCTGCGGATCCGCCTGCTCCACGGCGGATTGCCCGGGGCGCTGCTCGCCGAAACGCGTGACCCCGAGTTCTACGCCGAGTGGCTCGACTCGTTCTTCGCCCGGGACATCCAGGAGTTGTTCCGGGTCGAGAAGCGGGCGGCGTTCCTGCGCCTTGTCGAGCTGTTGCTGCGCCAGAGCGGTGGCCTGGCCGAGGTGACTGCTCTCGGTCGTGGGGCAGGGTTGAGCCGGCCCACCGTGATGAACTACCTCGAGATCCTGCAGCTCACCCACGCCGTGACGCTGTTGCGCCCGTTTCACGGCGGTGGGAGGCAGGAACTCCTGCATCAGCCGAAGATCTACGCGTTCGACACGGGGTTCGTCGCCCATGCCCGCGGTTGGGACGAGCTGCGCGACGAGGACTGCGGTGTGCTCTGGGAGCACGTCGTCCTCGAGCACCTCCAGGCGACCCTGGACGCGACCAAGCTGCACTACTGGCGGGACAAGTCGCAGCGCGAGATCGACTTCGTGATTCCCCGGCGCGGTGGATGCGACGCGATCGAGTGCAAGTGGCGTGCATCGGGGTTCGACCCCGCGGGCCTCATCGCGATGCGTGCGCTGCATCCGCGCGGACGGAACATCGTGGTCGTTCCCCACGGGCGCGTGCACGACCGGCGGTTCGGCGAGCTCGAGGTCACGATCACGCCGATCGCCGAACTCACGGCGCTCCTCCAGGCGTGATCCTCGGGGTTCTCGCGCCCGCGTCAGCGACCCGCGACCGCGTGACTCGCCCGGCCGATCGCGTCCGAGGCCCCGCTGAACGCCCGCATCGCGGCGCGCACGAAGCCCGCGAACAACCGCCGCGCGGCCGAGCCGGCGCCATCGGTGCGGTGCACGAGGTTCTCGGGGTGCCACTGCACGCCGAGCACCCAGCGCTCCGGATCCTCGGCCTCGATCGCCTCGCACAGTGGGCCGTCGGGCAGGTGAGTGTCGTGATCGTGGGCGACCTCGACGAGGCCGTCCCCCGGCTCCTCGACCGCCTGGTGGTGGCGACTGTTGACGGTCACGGTGTCGTGGCCGAGGATCCGCAGCAGGCGTGAGCGCCGATGGACGCGCACGCGGTGGCGGATCGATCCGTCGGTGGCGGTGCCGTGCTGGTGCGCGCTCGGATCGCAGCCGGACAGACTCGGGATGTCGGGGTGCAGGGTGCCGCCGCGCGAGACCGCGAGGAGCTGCGCGCCGCGGCACAGCCCGAGCACCGGCACGCGGCGCGACCAGGCCTCGCGGGCGAGGTGCAGCTCGATCGCGTCGCGCTCGGGATCGACGGGCCCCGGCCACGGCGGCGTGCCGCGGCGATCCCAGTGGCGGGCCTCGATGTCGACGCCGCCGGCGAGCAGCAGGGCGCACGCGGGGCCGCGGGGCAGGGGCGCGCCGGGCCGCACGACCTCGATCGCGCCCGACCACCCCGCCTTGCGCAGCGCCTCGACAGGGGCCGACGCCGAGTCGGGGTCGCGCGAGCAGCTGAGCACGATCGACGGCACGCTCGGCCACGCTGCACCAACTCGGTGCGCGTCACAAGAAAACGTCGGCATACCCGGGGTCGCCATCGACAGCGGCTGCGCAGGCAGCTGCGCAGGACTTCGACCGATCGCACCCGGGCTTGAAGCGGGCCCGGCGTGGGCCGTATCCGCGGCGCGGATCAGACGGCGAGCTCGGGCAGCACCTCGGTCGCGCCGTAGGTGGCGTCGCCGAAGCTGGTCGCCTGCACGCCGACGGCCTTCAGCAGCGTGTAGGGCACCACGCTCGTGCGCTTTCCGGTCGCGGCGATGTGCTCCCCGCTCTTCAGCGCTCCCCCTGCGCGCCCGGCGACCACGACCGGGTAGTCGGTCACGGTGTGGGTCTGGCCGTCGGCCAGGTCGCTCGTGCAGTAGATCGCGCAGCGATCGAGGAGCGTCGCCTCGCCCTCGGTCACCGCGGCCAGGCGCTGCAGCAGGTACGCGAACTGCTCCATCGAGAACGCGACGCTGTCGATGTACATCTGCCGCTTGCTCGGATCGTGCGTCAGCGTGTGCGAGCCCTCGTTGACGCCGGCCTCCCAGAACAGCACGTCGGCGATCGCCTGGCTGAAGCGCACCGAGAACACCCGCACCAGATCGCACGCGATCGCCTGGACCAGCACGTCGACGATCAGCCGACTGCGGGCCGACAGCGGCTCGTTCGCGCCATCGTCGAGGGGATCGACCGGGGCCATCGGCACCGAGCACGTCGGCGGCTCGGTGAGCAGGCGGGTCTCGAGCTCGCCGAGGCCGCCGAGGTGCGCGTCCAGCTTGGCCCGATCCGCGGCGCCGAGGCGGGCGCGCAGGCTGTCGGCGTCGGCCTTCACCGCGTCGAGGATCCCGATGCGCGTGTCGAGCTCGCGCGTGTCGGGCGAGAAGCCGAGGAACAGCCGGTCGAACAGCGCCTTGGGCGAGAACTCGGCGGGCAGGAGCTGGCCGTCCTTCATCGCGATCGAGAACTCGTCGTTCCCGCCGCCCATGATGTAGGCCCGCGAGACCCCGAGCTCGAGCGAGCGGAACGTGCTGGTGGCCCCGAGCAGGTCGGCGGCGATCTGGTCGCAGCTCGGCATGCTGGTCGCCGCGTCGGCCTGGGCGCCCGTCGGGGCCGTCGTCGCGCCCGAGAACGCCACCGCCCGCGACGTGATGTGATCGCCGAAGCCGACCCCGAGATCCGTGCCGCTGATGATCGACACGTACGGCTTGATGATCGGGTCGGCCAGCGCCTGCAGGCACGACGTCGGCATCCAGTCGGGCCCGGTCTGCGCCGGGGCCCACGCCTCGCCGGGCGCGCCGTTGCCGAAGTACCAGGTGCCGAAGCGCAGCGGCAGCGCCTCGCCCGACGCGTAGGCGTTGCCGTTGCCGTTGAGCATCGCCTCCAGCGCAGGCAGGCCCACCGCGCAGCCGACCCCACCGAGCACGCCGCGAAGGAACCGTCGTCGTCCGATAGCCATGGGACCGCCTTTCACTCGACCTCGGCGAAGGTTCGGAAGGCCGCGCTGCTCGCCAGCGCCGGCACGAACTCGGACAGGTTGCCGTCGACGTCGGCGAACACGGTCGCGAGCGCGTCGATCGCCGGGCCGTCGATCTCCTCGACCTCCACGTGGCCGGTCGCGTACCGGTACAGCTGGCGGACCATGCACGCCTCGACGACCGGATCGGTGCGTAGGAGCGCGACGAGCTCGGCCATGCCGTGGAACTCCTGGTCCTCGTACTTGCCGCTGTCGTCGATGACCAGCCCGTGGTCGTCGGCCCGCCACGCGCCCAGCGGATCGAAGTGCTCGAGGGCGAGCCCGAGGGGATCGACCAGGTGATGGCACGTCGCGCAGGCCGGGTTGACGTCGTGCTCCTCGAGCAGCTCGCGCATGGTCTGCGGCGTGCCTTCGGCGGCGGGATCGTCGGGGATCTCGGCCTCGACGTCGGGCGGCGGCGGCGGCAGCTCGACGCAGCGGAACCGCTGCTGCACGTAGATGCCGCGCAAGGTCGGCGCCGTGCGGGCGCGCCGGCTGGTCAGCGACAGCACGCCGGCGGTGCCGAGCAGGCCGGCGCGCGGATCGTCGTCGTCGCGCTGCACCGCGACCATCGAACCGTCGCCCGTGGTCGGCATGCCGTAGATCGCCGCGAGCCGGTCGTCGACGAAGGCGGTGCGCGTGTCGAGCAGCGCCAGCACGGACTCGCGCTGGTCGAACACGACGTGCTCGACCATGCGCTCGATCTCCAGCGACATCGACGCGAATAGCTCGGGCGTCGCGGTCGGGTACACGGCCGGGTCCTTCGCCTGGGCGCCCACGGCCTCGACGCCGAGCCACTCGCCGAAGAAACGCCCGAGCCCCCCGCGCGCCGAGGGGTGGTCGAGCATCGCCGCGGCGACCTCGGCCACGCCATCGCCGGAGGCGAGCTCGCCGGCTTCGGCACGATCGAGGAGGTCATCGTCGGGGCCGTGGCCCCAGAGGAAGAACGCGAGGCGCGAGGCCATCTCGACGCTGGTGTAGCGGCGGCGCTCGGGGTCGTCGGGGTCGCTCTCGCCGACGTCGGTGATGTAGAGGAAGTTCGGCGACGCGAGCAGGCCGATCATCGCGCCGTGGATGCCGCGCCACGGATCCTCGAAGCGCGTGGCGATCGCGGTACCGAGCGCGACGTAGCGGCTGCGCTCGTCGTCGGTGAGCGTGCGCCGGAAGGCCCGCCGACCGAAGGTGGTCACGAACTGCTCGAGGCACGCCGGCGCCGTCGCGTCGCAGCCGACCACCGCGTCGCGTCGCGCCGGATCGTCCATGACCTGATCGGCGAGGTCGCGCGCGGCGTTCTCGAACTGCTCGACGTCGAAGCCGCCGACCGACAGTCCCGCGGTGCCGACCGTCGAGTAGTGATGGTCGACCGCATCGGCGGGCAGCGCCGTCGGCACGACGATGCCGTCGCCGAGGAGCTGCGTCGCGGTGCGGCCGTACTGCGATCGCGTCACTCGGCGCAGCTGCACGCGCTCGGCCGGCGCGGCCTCGGCGGTCCCGTCGTCACCGCCACCGCCGTCGTCGCCGACGCCCCCGTCCCCGACGCCGCCGGTGATGCCCGCGGGCACGCCCACTGGCACGTTCTCCATGTCGATCGTGCAGGCCGCGGTCAGCGTGGCCAGGAGGAGCCCCGCGCGTCGTCCCTGTCGCTGCATCGTGCGTCGCATTCGCGTGCGTCCCCCCACTTGCACCCGTTGCCGCGGTGACCCCCGAGGTTCCCTCGGTGACGCAGGCATCGGCGGGATCGGGCTCGACACCGCGGGCCGTGCTCCGGCACCCTGCCGTTCGTGCGCTCGCGTACCTGGATCGGCCTCGCCGTGTGGCTTTCGGCAGGCTGCCGCGCGGCGCCGCCGGCCGAGCCCAGGCCCGCATCGGCGCCGATGTCCGCCGCGACGGTCGAGATCCCGCCGCGGGTCGGCACCACGATCCCGGCCGACGACGGCCACGGCCTGTCGCTGTGGTCCCGCGTGCCGAGCCGTCCGCGGGGCGCGATCGTGCTCGTCCACGGCCGCACGTGGAGCGCACGTCCGGACTTCGACCTCGAGGTCGAGGGCCGCGATCGATCGCTGATGATCGCGCTGGCCCGCGCGGGTTGGGCGGCGTATGCGATCGATCTGCGGGGGTACGGCGCGACCGCCCGCGACGCCTCGGGTTGGAACACGCCCGATCGCGCCGCGAAGGATCTCGCCGCCGCCGTGGCCCACGTCCGCGCCGCGCACCCGGAGCTCGGGCCGCCGGCGGTGCTCGGGTGGTCGCTCGGATCCCTGGTGGCGCAGCTGCTCGCGCAGCGCGAGCCCGCGTCGATCTCGGCGCTCGTCCTGTACGGCTATCCCCGCGATCCCGACGCGGCGGGCCGCGGCGCAGCGACGCCCGACGCGACGCCGAAGCGCGAGGCGAACACCGCGGCCGCAGCGGCCTCGGACTTCATCATGCCGGGGTCGATCGATTCCGCGAGCATCGACGCGTTCGTGACCGCGGCGCTGGCCGCCGATCCGATCCGCGTCGACTGGCGCGCGATGGAGACGTTCGGCGAGCTCGATCCCGCCGACGTGCATACGCCGACCCTGGTGATCCACGGCGCGGGCGATCCGTATGCCCCGATCGCGAACCAGGCCAAGCTGTTCACGCGCCTGGGCGACGACGACCGCGCCTGGGTCGTCCTCGCCGACGGCGACCACGCGGCGCACCTCGAGGATTGCGGTGACGCGTTCGTGCACGCGGTGCTCGGGTTCCTGCAGCGGCCGAGTGCTCGACGACGACCCGCGCCGTAGCGCGGCGTGCGCTCGCGGCCGCGCAGAACAACGACGATCCGCAGATTTGCGCGGGTGTGCAGCCGCGTTCGCATGGAGAATCGACCGATCGCGTGAGCCCACGCATTCGCGAGCGGCCTGCGGGCCCGCGTGCGGGGTTGTCCGCTCGCGCGCCGCTTGTACACTCGCCCGCCGCCACGATGAGTGCAAAGCACACCGCAGCCTTCTTTCGCGCGGAGGGCGTCCTGGTCACCAGCGGCGTCATGCAGGCCGCGATGTTCATGGCCGGACAACGGGCCGGGATGCGCGAGCGAGCGCTCCGCTTCGGCCAGGCCCTCGCCTCGGCGCCGGTCTTCGGTCTGCTCGGCCAGAACGATCGCACGCTCGGCAACCGCGTCGCCCACCTCTGCTATCGCGACATGTCCGAGGATCGCGTCGTCGTCCTGTCGGAGGAGTACGTCGACGACGTGCTCTCCGAGAAGGTCCTCGACAGCGGCATCGAGCTGATGCGCAAGGCCAAGGCCGACGGCCA
The DNA here is from genome assembly GCA_044344875.1 of Nannocystaceae bacterium. Taxonomy (GTDB): domain Bacteria; phylum Myxococcota_A; class Polyangia; order Nannocystales; family Nannocystaceae; genus Xiheibacterium. The sequence continues at coordinate 11,713 of JBIJCC010000036.1, read as the reverse complement.
CCGCGTCGTCGTCCTGTCCGAGGGCATCAGCGAGATCATGGAGCGCATGCGCGAGAAGTGGCGCTACGTCGACGATCTCGTGTGCAACCACCTCGAGTACCGCGCGGGCAAGGCCACCGGCAAGCTCGTCGAGCCGGTCATCGGCGGCTACGAGGGCGGCAAGTGGCTGACGAGCTACGCCGCGGAGCACGACATCGATCTCGCGCGGTCGTTTGCCTACGCGGGGCACGGGCCGGATCTCCTGCTGCTGTCGGCGGTCGGCCACCCGTGTGCCGTCAACCCCGACTTCACGCTGCGCAAGGCCGCCCGCGAGGCGGACTGGCCGCTGATGGACTACAAGGCATGAGCACGCAGGGCCGGGTACCGCTGTCGATCCGCGAGACCCTCGCGGGCAAGCACATCCTGCTGACCGGCGCGTCGGGCTTCGTCGGCAAGGTGTGGCTGGCGATGGTCCTGCACCACATCCCGCAGGTCGGCCGGATCTACATCCTGCTGCGCGGCAAGGGCCGCGGGGTCAAGGAGCGCTTCGAGAAGATCGTCAACGAGAGCCCGGTCTTCAAGCCGCTGCACGACGCCCACGAGGGGCGGATGAGCGAGTTCCTGTCGCAGCGCGTCGAGGTCGTCGCCGGCGACGTCTCGCAGCCGAACCTGGGCATCGATCCCGACACGCTGGCGCGGCTGCTCGCCGACGTCGACCTCGTCCTCAACTGTGCGGGCCTCGTCGACTTCAACCCGGATGTCCGCGAGGCGCTGTCCTCGAACGTCCAGGGCGCCATCAACGTGGCTGACTTCATCGAGGCCAGCCACCACGCGGCGCTGCTGCACGTGTCGACCTGCTACGTCGCCGGGCACCGCGACGGCTTCGTGCCCGAGGCGATCATCACCGATCGCACGCCCAACGGCACGCCGATCTCCGCCGAGGACGAGCACCGCAAGCTGCATGAGCTCATCGCGGCCGTGGAGGCCGAGAACGACGACCCCGCGACCGAGGCGAGCCTCCGCGAGGACGTCGTCCGCAAGCTCGCCGAGCGCGGCCACGAGGGCGACTACAAGCGCGTGACCGACATGGTCACCCGGCTCAAGCGCAAGCGCCTGCGCGAGATGATGGCCAAGGCCGGCACCGACCGCGCCAAGGCCCTCGGTTGGCCCAACACGTACACGTACACCAAGGCGCTCGCCGAGCAGCTGCTCGCGGCGCGGGCCGATCGCCTGCGCTTCGCGTCGTTCCGCCCCGCGATCGTCGAGAGCTCGATCGACTTCCCGTTCGCCGGCTGGAACGAGGGCTTCAACACCTCGGGGCCGCTCGTCTACCTGGCCGGCACCTGGTTCCGCCACGTGCCTGCGGCGGCCGGCAACGCCCTCGATGTGATTCCGGTCGACAGCGTGTGCCGCATGCTGTCGATCGTCGCGTGCGCGCTGCTGCGGGGCGAGAACTCGCAGGTCTACCAGTGCGGCTCGTCCGACCGGAACTTCCTGCCGGTCGATCGCCTCACCGAGCTGTCGGCGCTCGGGCACCGCAAGTTCCTGCGCGAGCACGGCAACGGCGCCCTCGAGCGGCTCGTCCTCTCGCGCTGGGACGCGCTGGCGGCCGACCCGGAGCACGTCCTCAACGTCACCAACATCCGCAAGCTGATGGGGCAGGTCACCCGCTACCTGAAGCACGGCATGCCGGAGAAGATCCCGAGCGAGCTGCGCGAGTGGGCCGACGACCTGTCGAAGAGCACCGACAGCGGCGTCCGCAAGCTGCGGCAGATCGAGGAGGTCCTCGAGCTGTTCATGCCGTTCACCTACGAGCACTTCTGCGTGTTCGAGTGTCGCGCCGTCGACCGCCACCCCGTGGTCGAGCCCGAGTTCCGCTTCGCGCCCGAGACCATCGAGTGGCGCTCCTACTGGCTCGACATCCACATGCCCGGGCTGCGCCGCTGGTGCTTCCCCGAGTACGAGGACAAGGCCAAGGAGACCTACGCGCCCAAGACCCCGTTCCGGCTGCTCGAGTCCGTCGCTCCCCCCCGGCAAGCGGCGCCGGAACCCGCGCGAGAAGAGGTCGGCTGATGACGATTCTACTGACCGGTGCGACCGGCTACATCGGCTCGTATGTCGCCAACGAGCTGCTGAACCGCACCGACTCGCGCATCGCCGTGCTCGTGCGCGCCAAGACCGAGGACGAGGCGCGCCAGCGGCTGTGGAAGTCGATGCAGCTGCACCTCGACTTCGACGCCTTCGCCCGCGCGCTGCCGCGGTTCGACATCTACCGCGGGGACCTCACGGTCGACGACCTCGGCATCGAGCCCAAGTCGCGCGAGCGCCTGGCCGACACCATGCGCTCGGTGATCCACTGCGCGGCGTCGCTCAACCGCAAGTCCGACAAGGTCTGCTTCAACGTCAACCTGCGGGGCACGCTCGAGCTCATCAAGCTGGCGCAGATCGCCCGCGCCAAGGGCAACCTCCACCGCTTCTCGGACGTGTCGACCGTCGCCGTCGCCGGCCACCGCAACGCGGAAAACGTCCAAGAGGACGACGCGGTGCAGTGGGATCGCAGCGACTACGATCCGTACGCGCGCACCAAGAAGTTCTGCGAGCACATGGTCCACGAGCTGCTGCCGGACGTGCCCAGCACGATCTTCCGGCCCAGCACCGTGCTCGGCGACAGCCGCTTCCCGGAGACCACGCAGTTCGACATGGTCCGCGCCTTCGCAGCGCTGGCCTACATGCGCGTGCTGCCGCTGCGCCGCGAGTGGCGGTTCGACATCGTCCCGGCCAACTACGTCGGGGAGGCGATCGCCCGCATCCACCTCGACCCCAAGCCGAAGTACGGCATCTACCACCTGAGCGCGGGCGAGGGCTCGCTGACGTACGGACAGATCGTCGACGGCCTGCGCCGCGACGGCCACAAGCCGCGCGCGTTCTTCGTACCCAAGCTCGAGAAGCCGTTCGGGCTGGCGGTCGAGGCGTTGATGTCGACGCCCCGCAAGTACGGCGTCGCGGGGGCGGCCTCGCTGATGAAGGTCTTCCTGCCGTATCTGACCAATGACACGGTGTTCTCGAATCGCCGCGTGATCGAGGCGCTCGGCCACGAGCCGGCGCCGTTCACCGACTACGCGCTGCCGCTCCTGCGGTTCGCGACCGAGGGCAAGTTCACGTATCCCTACAAGCCCTGGCCCGAGGACGCGGGCCCGCGGCTGGCCAAGGCAGTCTGAGCATGGGCATCCTCTCGCGCATCAAGAACGCGTTCGACCCCGACCGCGTGCTGCAGGAGATCATGGGCGGCTTCATCGAGGCCGTCGCCGTCGAGCGCGCGCTCGACCTCCGGCAGAACACCTGGGCCCCGGGCAAGCCGCTCAAGCTGCTGTTCGCCGGCTACGTCGGCACGCGCAACACCGGCGCCGACGTCCGCGTCGAGGAGATGATCCGGCAGATCCGCCACGTGGTCGGCGACGACGACCTCGAGGCGACGATCATGACCGTCGACCCCGAGCTGACCGCGGGCTACTTCCGCACCGTCCGCCAGGTCCAGCTCCCGGTGGTGTTCCCGAAGTTCCTCCACGACGAGTGCCCGAAGCACCACGGCGTCATCGCGTGCGAGGGCTCGATGTTCAAGTCGAAGTTCGCCTCCGCGCTGTCGGTGATGATGGCGGGCGCGCTCGGCATCGCCAACGCCGAGGGCAAGCTGAGCGTCGGCTACGGCGCCGAGGCCGGCAACATGACGCCGGCGCTGCGCGACTTCGTGAAGAAGCACTGCCGCAACTCGCTGGTCATCTGCCGCAACGAGCCCTCGCGCGACGTGCTCGGCGTGATGGGCATCCGCACCACGGGCGGCGCCGACACGGCGTGGACGTTCGAGCCGGCGCCGCTGTCGGTGGGCGCCGAGCACCTGCGCAAGGCCGGCTGGGACGGCAAGAAGCCGGTGCTGGTGGTGTGCCCGATCAACCCGTTCTGGTGGCCGGTGAAGCCCGATCTCGCCAAGGCCGCCGCGATGCGCCTGGTCGGCCAGTACCGCGACGAGCACTACCAGTCGGTCTACTTCCACCACAGCTCGCAGGCCGCGACGGACAAGTACGAGAACTACCTCGACGCGATCGCCAAGGGCGTGAACCACTTCGCGAGCAAGCGCGACTGCTTCCCGATCCTGGTCGCGATGGAGCAGCTCGACAAGTACGCCTGCGAGGATCTGGCACCGCGCCTGGACATGGGGGCGCCCATGTTCACGAGCGACAAGTACGACATGTTCAACATGGTCAGCATCCTGCGCAACTGCGCGTGGATGCTGAGCTCGCGCTTCCACGCGGTGGTGACCTCGATGCCGGGACAGGTGGCGTCGGCCGGCATCACGATGGACGAGCGCATCCGGAACCTGATGAACGATCGCGGTCACCCGCATCTGTTCCTCGAGGTCGACGAGGCGGACTTGGCCGACAAGGTCGTCAACGTGCTCGAGGTGCTGGCGCGGGATTCCGAGCAGATCCGCGAGGACATCGGCCGCGCCGTGCCCAAGCAGCTCGCGCTGATGGGCGGCATGGGCATCGACTTCATGGACGAGGTCGTGCGCGTGTATCCGGAGTTCCCGAGGAGGGAGCTGCCGCGGACGTGGCAGGCGCACCTGCCGGCGATGGAGCCGGTGTTGATGCGACTGCTCGAGCGGTACGGGTGAGGGGGTCGGGCCGGCCCGCGTCAGAAGCACGCGGTCTGTCCCATGCACGTCCCCTCGTCGCACTCGAGGCCCAGCGCGCACGACCCCCGCTGCGTGCATGCCTCCCCCGGGCCTGCGCGCGCGCGACAGGTCTCGCCCTCGCAGTACGCGTCGTAGTTGCACCGCGCGTCGCAGTACAGGCCCGCGGCGCACCTCTGGTGGAGGGACTCGACCGGATCGACGCACGCCGCACCCGGGCCGGGGAGAGCACGACAGGTCGACGTCTCGGGGTCGCACCGCTGCCCGGGCGGCCCTTCGCAGTAGTTGTTGGCAGCACCGACACACGGCGCGCCGAGCTCGGTCCAGGGCTGGCACTGCCGCTTGCCGTCGCCGATGGGGACGCACGCGAGGTCCGGCGGGCAGACGCCGTCGAGGTCGCCGTCCCTGCAGATATCACCCAGCTGTGCGGGCGGCCACGCGCTGCATCGCGGGCCGTCGTCGTCCAGTTCGAGGCACATGGCGTGGGCCTCGCAGTTCGAGGGATGGAAGAACGGGAGAGGCGAGGGCGTCGCGCAGGGTTCTCCGACGCGGCGATCGCCATGGAAGAGGAAGCTCGCGCACCGCTCGGCGCGAGCGGCCACCGACGCGTCTGCACGCTCGTACGGGATTCCCCCGTCGACGCACGTCGCCTCGGCGGCCTCGCGCAGGAGGTCGGCGCACTCGGGGTCGAAGATGTCGGCGCCTGTTCGAGCTGCGCCCTCGCGGATCGCGGCCGCGAGCGAGCGGGCCTGCGCCTCGCAGTCCTCGGAGGTCGTCGCGCAGTGACAACGGACGCGTCGTTCGCACTCCGCGACGAACATGTCGCGCAGCGGATCGACCGGCTCGACGCGGTCGCCACACGCGATGACGCCGAGCAGGATCATCGACCCGGCGGGTCGACGCCGTGTCCGCGTCGGGCTCGGGTCGCCGATCACAGCGCGGCCATCGTCGCATCCTCGAGGGCGATCGCACCACCGTTGCGGTGTCGTCCTCGCCCATTCCCCGGCGATCGGCACGCCGTCGAGTACCACAGCCGGATGAACCGGCTCGTCGACGACATGTAGCGGTACCGCTCGGGAAGCTGCCGACGAGGGAGCCCGTCGACGGCCCCTCCGGCAGATTGTCAGTCGGATTGACAATCTGCCGGAGGCTCCCACGCTCGGGTCGACCATGGTCGCGCCTCGCCTGCTCGCGCCGTTGTTGAAGCGCCGCGCGAGGCAGTCGCCGATCGTGGTCCTCACCGGTCCCCGGCAGTCGGGGAAGACGACGCTGGTCTGCCAGGTCTTCGACGACAAGCCGTACGTGAACCTCAACGCGGGCGATGGATCCTCACCGGATCGCAGAATCTGTTGCTGCTCTCCGGGGTGTCGCAGTCCCTCGCGGGGAGGGCGGCCCTCTTGCAGCTGCTCCCGCTGTCGTTGTCGGAGCTGCGCACCGGCGGCTGGCTCGCAAAGGATCTCAGCTCGGTGCTCTTCCGCGGCGGCTACCCGGCGCCGCTGGATCGGCGCGAGCCGGTCCGCGAGTGGCTCGCGAGCTACGTGGCGACCTACGTCGAGCGCGATGTCCGGAGTGTCTTGGGGGTCGCCGATCTCCTGGCCTTCCAGACGTTCTTGGCGCTGACGGCGACGCGCACCGGTCAGGTGCTCAACCTCTCGCAGCTCGGAAGCGAGACGGGCATCAGCCACAACACCGCGAAGAGCTGGCTGGGCGTCCTCGAGGCCAGCTACATCGCGATGCGGCTACCTCCGTTCTCGAAGAACCTCGGCAAGCGCCTGACGAAGGCCCCGAAGCTCCATCTGCTGGACAGCGGCTTGGCGTGTCATCTGCTCGGCATCCGATCGGCGCACGAACTCACGGCGCATCCACTGCGCGGCGCCGTGTTCGAGTCGTGGATCGTCTCCGAGGCCGTGAAGGCCCACTACAACACTGGAACGACACCGCGGCTGTCCTACTTCCGCGATGCGCACGGCCTCGAGGTCGACCTCGTCGTGGACCGCGGTGCGGATCTCCTCGGCATCGAGGCGAAGAGCGGCGCGACGGTCTCGCCCGACGCGTTTGCGGCGCTCGACAGCGTCGCCGCGCTGCTCCCCGAGCTCGCGGAGCGACTCGTGGTGCACGGTGGAGATGTCGATTGGTCGACCCGGGGCTCGCGGGCGCTTCTCTATCGCGAGCTCGATACGATCGCGTGGTCGCGGGCACCCACGCGGCGTCGGCCAGCGACCCGGCGCCGTCCGCGGTGACGCCGAGGCGACCGCTCGTCTGCAACGTTCGCGCCGTGGTCGTCCGCCGGCTCGCGCGGCCGCAATGTCCTCGGAGCCGCCGGCCTAGGCCGGCTTGGCAGTCGGACGAATCCCCGCACCACATCGGTGGCATAGTGGAGTCCCGTGACGACGACACGAGCTGCGACCCTCCTGGCGTTGTTGACCCTCTCGACCTGCGATGGCGAGGCCAGCGAGAGCGATAGCGTTCCGTGCGAGCCGAGCGACGCGCCGAGCTCGGTGACGGTGGACAACCGATCCGGCAACCGCGTCGAGGCCATCAGCGCGACGCCGTGCGAGAGCAGCGAAGAGCAGCCGCTCACGCTGCCCGCCGGCGGGATCGCATTCGCATCCCAAGCCACCATCGAGCTGCCGGGGCCGGGCTGCTGGCTGCTTCGCTGGGAGGGCGAGGGGTGCACCAACGAAACTCCGTATCGCACGTCGACCAACGTCTGCGGCGGGGAGACGTACGAGTGGACGGTCCTTCTGGATGGACGCGTCTGCGAAGTCGGCTGGTAGTCCGGGAGATTCGTCGGCCGATCCGACCGCTGTGAAGTGCCGGCGTCGTCGCTTCGCCGAGGGCGGCCCGCGGGCCTGTGCCCGCGCACGGCTGGCACGACGCGCTTGACGCCGACGCGCCCCGCGGTCAGAATGCCATCGCTGGGTTGGGTTCGATGGTTGGAGCACGGGCGAGTTGCGCCCTCGAGGGCGAGATCTTGGCGTCGACGGTGGGCGAGGGATCGCTGTCGTCGGGCCGCGCCCGCGATCCGCTGCTGCCCGCGGCGGCGGTGCTCGACCGCGTGCGCGCCCGGGTGCTGCGGGCGTGCATGCCGTGGTCCGGGCGGATCGCGGCCGATCGTGAGGCGCGGGTCGCCATCGTCGCGACCGCGACGGTGCTGCTGTCGTTCGCGCTCACGCTGATCTCACCGTTGATGCTCCTGGCCCTCGGGCCGATCGTGCTCGGCGTGCCGCACCTGGTCGCGGACGTCCGGTACTGCGTCGTGCGGCCGGGCTGGCACCGCGATCGTGGGCTGTGGCTCGCGGCCGTGCCAGTCGTGGCGGTGGGGCTCGGGGCGCCGATCGCCGTGGGGCTCGCGGGCGTCGGCGTCGCGATCGTGACGGCGCACGCGGCGACGCGCCGACGCCTCGTCGGCCTCGCGTTGCTCGGCGTGTTGGTGGTCGTCGCCGCGGGTGTCGGGCGATGGTTCGATGTCGGGCTGACCCACCTGCACAACGCGATCGCGGTGGCGCTGTGGCTCGCCTGGCGGCCGCGTCGACGTCGATGGCACCTCGTGCCGTTGGCGCTGCTGGTGGGGTGCACGGCGGTGCTGCTGGCGTGGCCGCGCGTCGATGGGGTCCTCGCGCTCGATCTCGGCGTCCCGCTGCGGAGCCACCTCGCCCAGCTCGCGCCGGGGGTGCCGACGGCGCTCGCGTTGCCGCTGGTCGTGTCGTTCGCGTTCCTGCAATCGGTGCACTACGCCCTGTGGCTGCGCGTCGTCCCCGAGGAGGATCGCGAGCGGCCGACGCCACGGACCTTCCGCGCGAGCCTGGCCGCGCTGGATCGCGATCTCGGCCGCCTGATCGTGTGGCTCGCCCTCGCCGCCGCACTCGCGCTGGCGCTGTGGGCTGCGACCGATCTGTTCGCCGCCCGCCTCGGCTACCTGCGCTTCGCACGGTTCCACGCCGTGCTCGAGCTGTGCGTGCTCGCGCGCCTGCTCGTCGAGCAACGAACGATGACCTCCCGCCGCGATGGCGGGCCTGACCCTGGAGCATCACGACCATGAACACGATCCTCGACCACCTCCGTCCTTCCATCCTCGGCGTCGGCCTCTTCGGCGTCACCGCAGCGCTCTCGCCCGCGATCGCCTGGGCCGACGCGATCGACTGCGTCCCATCGACCGTCACGATCACGGCGCCGGCCGACGGCGCGACCGTGGAGGGCGACGAGGTCGCCGTCACCATCGTCGTCGGCAGCGGTGGGGCGGACCAGGATCTCGCGGAGGTCTACGTGCTCGTCGACGGCGAGAAGTCGACGGCGATGGCGATCACCGCGCCGGACACCTACACGCTGCAGGTGCCGGTCACCGTGGGCGAGCACGAGCTGGTCGGCGCCACCTTCGACAACTGCGCGGGCGAGGCCACCTCGGAGCCGATCACGATCACCGTGACCGCAGCGTCGGGCGAGGGCACCGCGGGTGACGACGACGCCGGCGGCACCGCGGACGACGGTGACTCGGCCGACGGGGGCTCCGCCAGCGCGACCCAGGGAGGCACGGCGACGGACGGCGCGTCGTCGGGCGATGACGACGACGACGACGACAAGGGCGGCTGCTCGGTGGATCGCGTGCCCACGCGCTCGTGGGTCGGCATGTCGGCGCTGCTGCTGACGGTGGTCGGCGCGTCGCGCCTGCGCCGTCGTGCGGGCTGAGCTGCTGGGTCGTCAGGTCAGCAGCGGGCGGGCGGCGATGAACGCCGCCACGCTCGCGGCGTTGGCGGTGAGCGACCACCACGCGGCCTGGGGCACGCCGTGGCGTCGGAGCCACAGCGCCTCGATCACGACGGCGAACGTCTCGGCGACCAGTGCGTGCACCCAGAACGGCCGCAGCACCGCGCCGAGGCCCCACGCGATCGGGTGGGTGATCGCGCTGGCCGCGAACGCGATCCATAGTTGCGCGGCAAGACGCGGCGGCGCTGCGGCCCGGCGCTGCGCGAGCAGGGGCCGGCGCTGCGCGAACAGATAAATCGGAATCTCGACGAGCTGCGTCGCCGCGAACGCGACGAGCCAGCGGGCGATCGCGGGATCGGCGGGGCTGTCGAGGATGTCGGCGGCCGCGGCGAGGGTGGCGACGAGGTCCACGCGAAGAGGGTAGCGCGATTGGACCCGCGAGCGACTTGCACCCATCGACCGCGGGCTTGCCGACCGCCGGCCGCGTGCAGACGCCGGTGAGCACCGCCTCGTCGAGCCCCTGGGTCCGCAGCTGCACGGCGCGCAGTCCATCGAAGGCCTGCTTGGCGTCGGGCGTCACCGACACCACCCAACCCTCGTGACGGATCGTCACCGACCGCGCGTCGGGGCGCACCGCACCGTAGGCCGCCTGGACCTCGAGCGTCTCGTACTTGGTCGCCTCCTCGAGGCCCTCGAAGTCCTCGATCGTGTAGGCGCCCTCGAGGCCCGCGGTGTCGATGACGAGCCGGCCGTGCCGAGTCGCGCGCCGAACACCAGCGTGCGCGCGTCGCCCTTGGGCGGGGAGATCGCGACGCCGAGGTCGCCCCGTTCGATCCGCACCGCCGGCGATCCGCCGATCTTCGTCGCATCGAGCGCGGTCGCAGCGTCGAGCGCCACGATTGGATCTCGCCGAGCAACAGCGCGTTCGGCCCGAGGCTGGAGGTCGCGGCGCCGAGGGCCGCCAGGGTGAGCAACGGCAACGAGGTCGGGGTCATGCGGAGGTGGTGGCGCGACGGCGAGGGGTCGTTCACGCAGGGCTCCTCAGCCGAGCGGTGCGATCTGGCACCGACCGACGTGGCCGACCGACGACCCTACGCCAGCGGCGCGGGCCGACCTGGCATCCGCAGTCATCCGCACGCCACATCGGTGGCATGCTGGAAGCCCGTGACGACGAGACGAGCCGCGATGGGCTGGATCGCCTCGGTCTTCGTGTCCCGGAGGAGTGCGGTGGGCGAGGCACGACCCCGCTGACCCTTTGGGACACGTTGTCTGCCGCCCGCACTCCGTGCTCAACTCCGTGACATGAGACGCCTCGGCACGCCGTCCTTCATCCTCGTTCCCTCGTTCGCGTTCGGGTGCTACTCGCCGAACGTTCCGCCGCCCGCGACGGGCGGGGAATCCGAGGAAACAGGCCCGTCGGGCTCCTCCTCCTCCGCGACAGTGGGCTCGAGCCAGTCCAGCGAGAGCGAAGGGGACAGCGGAACGACCGGGTCGCCCCCGTCAACCTCGAACCAGGACCCCACCTCGTCCGACGATGCCGATGAAAGTTCGACGGCGGGGCCGTGCGCCTCGGCCGACGACTGCAGTCCCGTCGAGATCTGCATCGACTCCAACTGTGGTTCTTGCGACACCGCCGCGGATCCCGACGCCGCCTGCGAGGCCGCGTACCCCGGCCTCCCCTTCTGCGGCGGTGCTGCGGGTTGCGTCGCGTGTGTCACCGGAGCTTGCACGGGGAGCACGCCTGCATGCGATCCCGACGTCGGATGCGTTGCGTGCACCGAGCACGCCCATTGCCCAGAGAGCGCGTGTCACCTGTCGGGACCCCAGGTGGGCAGCTGCTTCTCGGTGGACGATGTGGTGGAGGTGACTGACACCGTGGAGTTCCAGGCCGAGTTCGGGGCGCTCGCGCCCGGGGACCAGCGCGTGTTCCATGTGGCTGGTGCGCTGCCGGGTATGGGGAGCTACTCGTTGATCGGGGCTGAGATCGCGATCATCGGAGATGCCGACGCCGAGCTGATGGGGGGATTCACCAACCTCTTCTTCATCGATCCGGACGCGCTCATGTACGTCGCGAACGTGAGGATCTCGGATGGCGCGAATCGAGCGTTCAACAACGCGGGCGGCCTCTGGCTCGACGACGTGGATGTGTCTTCGTTCACCGTTGGTGTGATGAGCAGCGGAGAGCTCCATCTCCGGCGGAGCCGGCTGACCGCGGAGCCTAGAGCAGCGAACGGTTTGATTCTGTCGTGATCACGCAGCATTGGCGAACTGGATGGCTTCGAGGTTGATGGTGGCTGCGTGACGTCGCGCGTCGAAGAGGTTCTTGCGGACGCCGAGATATCT
>JBIJCC010000189.1:0-9361 GCA_044344875.1 Nannocystaceae bacterium | reverse complement strand
TGCGGCGTCCGCCGAAGGAGGTCTGGATCAACAAGCCCACCAACGAACCGAACGCCCATCCTCAACCCACGCCAGTCATCCACTGAACTCCGAACCAACTGGCTTCAAACTTGTTGACACGTTCCGGCAGCGGTGCCAGTCCCCCGCACCGCGTCAGCAGTGCGCGAAGACGACATCGGCTCACGGGAAGTCGCGCCTTCGCGCCTTCAGCAGGTCGCGACCCGTCCACGGCAGGTCGCGGAGAGCAGGCGGCAACGCCCGCAGTTGAACAGGCGCGCGCTCTCGTGCTCGTGTCGACAGATGGCGACGGCTGACGCAGGCGCCCGCCGAAAACTAGACATCGGCGTGGATGCCCGGCCTCACCCTTGAAGCGCGGCGGCCTTGCCCCGTCGCCCTGGGCGACCGTTGGAAGTCTGGACTGCGCTCCCGGCCTTCTTCCATTTCTGGGCGCCGCCCCGCTGCCCACCAGCGTCTCGGTCCGCCAAGTTCTCCGCGACCTCCAGACGTCCGGCCCCGTCGCCCGTGCGGCTGACTACTCACGCGCTGACCCAGGCTCGCGCGCAGATTCCCGCGCATCCCCACCGGCGTCGACACCCCGGAAAAAAATCGCGACGTCGTGATCCGATCGGTGCTCTCGGCCGCCTGGTGAAGACAGGACGATCGCACCGTGACAACACAGCTTGCAGAGCGTCGTGCGCCGGATGGCGCACTCCCCCGACTTCACCCCGTCGGACCCGACGATACCACGGAGCGACAGTTGTGCCTCTCCGACCCACGCGACAGCGTCATTGAGCGCACTGCGCTGCGGCTCCGTCAGCTCGTCTGCACTACCACGATGGAGCTGACGCTAAAGGTTGGCGCGGTGATCATCGAGGATCTGTACGGAGGCTCGCTCAAGGCGTGGCGCAAGCGCGGCCGCAAGTGCCACTCGCTGCGTGCGCTGGCGAACCAACCCGACCTGCCGATGAGCGCGGCGTCGATCTATCGCTCCGTCGCGATCTACGAACTCGTGACGCGGGCCCGCGGCATCGAGACCTTCTCTCGGCTCGGCGTCGGCCACTTTCGTGCCGTGCTCGCGGTCTCGACCGACGAACAGCTCGGCTACCTGCGCACCGCCCACGAGCAGGCGTGGACGGTGTCCGAGCTCGAGCACAGGACCCGACCTAACGTGCAGGCTGAAGGGCGTCCACGCGGCGGACGTCGGCCGCTCCACCCGGTGTTCCGGGCGCTGCGAACCGCCGCGCGTGCGCTCGACGGCGAGCTCCGCGAACGCTCCGACCTCGGGACACGGGTCGACGGCCCACACGTCGCGGCGATCCGCAGCGAGGTCGAGACGCTCTTGCGCCGCATCCTGAGCCTGGCCGAAGTCGTCGGCGTCGCCACGCCGCTGCAGGCCCACGCTGACCGGCCAGGGATGACACCGAACTCGCGCGATGTCGAGCCCGCCGAGCAAGGGCGACTCCGGTGAGCAAGATGGTCGAGTTCCGCGCGCCTCAGCCCAGTGCAATCGCCATGAATCGTACCCTCGCCCCCGACTGTCGCGACGGGCCCCGCGGCTGCGTGCCGCCACATCGCGACGCCGTCATCGAGCGCACGGCCTGTCGCCTCCGCGAACTCGTGGTAGCGAGCACGATGGAGCTCACCTTGAGCGTCGGCGAGATCATCGTCGACGAGCTGTACGACGGCTCGTTCGAGGCGTGGCGCACCAGGGGTCGCAAGTGCACTTCGCTGCGTGCGCTAGCCCGACGACCCGATCTCACGATGAGCGCGACCGCGCTCTACCGCTGCATCGCGATCTACGAGCTCGTGCGTCGCTCCGGGGGGATCCAGGCATTCTCACGGCTGCGGGTGAGCCACTACCGCGCCGTGCTCGGTCTGCCTTCCGACAAGCAAATCGAGTATCTACAGATCGCCAACGATGAGGCGTGGACGGCCACCGAGCTCGACGAGCGAACACGGCGTGCGCGTCCGGTCGTTCCGCTCCGACGAGGTGGACGACGTCGCATGAACTCCATCCATCGCGCCGTTCGGGCGGCGGTGCGGGCACTCGACGGCGACGGGTTCGAGCGACCCGCGGTCGAGGGCCTGGTCGGCGGCCCTGACCTCGAGGCCGCACGCAGTGAGCTTGATGGGCTCCTTGCGCAGGTCGTTGAGCTCGCGCGAGTGCTGGGCGTCGATGTTCCGCAGCGAGCTCACGCCGCCACATCCGAGCCTGCCTACCCACGGAGGGCATGATGTCCGTGGGTCACTACTTCAACCGCCTTGGCCTTCGCATCGACGCCGCGTGGGGTGCGCGGAGCTTCGACGAGCGCGAGTTCGCGGAGATCGCAGCTCGGGCGCTGCGCGAAGACCATCCGGCCGACCACGTCACCATCGACGACGTCATCGACTGGGCCTTCGGCGAAGGTCGCACGGTTCGACAGCGTGCCCCCGCAAAGGACGTCTTCGGGCAGCCGCCCTTCACCGTCTTCCAGAGCGGGCGCTTCTACATCGAAGTGTTGCTCTGGGTGGATGGATCGACGTCGATCCACGAGCACGGGTTCACCGGGGCGTTCACGCCCATCCTCGGAAAGAGCGTGCACTCGAGCTGGAGCTTCGAGGAGACCGGACGCCGCACATCGCAACTTCGATTCGGTTCGACTCGCTGCGAATCACTAGAGATCCTGCGGTGTGGTGACGTTCGCGAGATCCACGGTGGATCGCGCGGAGCACACCAGCTCTTTCACCTCGATCGGCCGAGTGCGACAGTGGTCGTCCGGACCCATGGCGACGTCGAGTACCTGCCACAGCTCAGCTACTTTCCGCCGGGTCTGGCGTTCGCCGACGCCGACAACGAGGATCCCTACTGGACGCGCATCAGCAAATACCTGGGCGCGATGCGGATCACCCGCGATTCGCGTTACCTGGAGTACGTACGCCGAGTGATGTTGGGTGACGACCTCACGTCGTGTTTTCGCTGCCTGCGCCACATCAGCTCGGCGGGTTCGGGTGCCGAGATTGCCTTCGTCGACGGCCTGGCCGCGGAGGCGCGTGAACGGCACGGCGCGATCTACGACGCCATCCAGGACGCGCAACGCTTCATCCGTCGGACGTCGTTCATCATGCGGCGCCGCCGCCAGGTCGAGGACGAGACGCAGCGTTTCGTGCTCGCGATGTTGATGCTCATGCCGGGCCGCGACGACATCCTTTCCGGGATCGCCGCGTGGACCGGGTCGAACGATGCGATCGAACACACCGTCGCCGGACTCGTTCGGTTGTCCGGCCAAGACCTGCTGGGCGTCCAGCTCGACGATGCGAACGCCTCCATCGTCCGCGCGATTCTCGCGACGGAGACTCGCACTGCCTTCTTCGCCGCGCTCGAGTCGGAGTACGGCTCGGACCAGGTACGGCACCAAGAGCAGAGTATCGAGACCCAGGCGCGAGCGCTGGAGGATTCGATCCTCATCCAGCCGTTGTTCAGCCACGCAAAGTGGCTACGGGCCGACTGCCGTTGAACGTCGCCCGTGTTTCCAGGCGGCAACACCTTCCGATGCACGAGATGATTTCCACCGATGACGACGACGACCCCCTCGCAGGATCCGAGCCTCCGCCGGTACCGCCCGAGATCGCACGAATGTATCGCGCCGAGGCGCTGCAGTACACCTATGGCGGTCGCACGACGCCCGCTGCAGAGCCCCTTGGTGCGCCGAAGGACAGCATGCTGCGGCCGCTTGGGCTGCTCGTCCTTGCGACGGCCATCGCGGCTGGCTATGCCGCCACCCTGCGAACCCCGTGCTTCGAGACCGTGCCGGCGCAGCTCTTGCCACGAAGTCGCGGCGATTCTTCCTCGCTCGACTGCGCGGAGTGGACGGCCGATGCGATGGCTCCCGCGGCTCTGGCCGCGCGGTTGAACGAGGGCACGAAGGCTCGCATCATCGCGCACGGACGGGAAGGAGCGTGGGTCGAGGTCGTGGTCTCGCGGCTGCACTGGGACGCCTCCGAGTCGCTCGTCCATCTCGAGCTGAGGCTGCTCGGCGGGCCGCGATGTGACCTCAAGCCCGGGCGCGTGAGCATCGAACTCGAGGTGGGCGATCGCCCACTGCTCGTCCCCGACTCATCCGGGCAACCACATGACTCGAACCATGGAGGCGCCGGATGATGCGGCGGCTCGGCATCGGACGGCCTCGTGTGCCGTTCGTCCAGCAGCTCGGACCTGCCGATTGCGGGCTCGCGTGCCTGACGATGATCGCGCGGTACCACGGTCTGTCGATCTCGCAGGAGCAGCTCGCCGATCGACTCGGCACGCGCCACGAGAGCACGAGTGCTGCCGGGCTCGTCGCGCTCGCCGGACGAATCGGTCTGAATGGAGCGGGAGTGCGACTGGAGCTCGGGGCGCTCTTGCAGCTCCCGACCCCGTCGATCCTGCACTGGCGCTTCCGCCACTATGTGGTGATCGAGCGGGCGCGCCGTTCGTCGATCGACATCGTCGATCCGAGCAGCGGGCCCCGTCGCGTCTCGCTTGAGGAGTGTCGTCACTCGTTCACCGGCGTGGCGTTGACATTCGAGCGCGATCCCGTCGGTGTCGGCGAGCGGCCTCCCCAGCGAGCCCCACGCGTCACTAGGCATCTGCGCCCGATGCTCCACGAGCTCCGCGATCTCGCGGCGGCACTTGGCGCGTCGATCCTGGTGCACCTGCTCGCGCTGATGGCTCCCTTCTTCGTGGGTACGCTGCTCGACCACGTCCTGCCGCGGCACGACATCGCCACGTTCACCACCTTGATCGGTATCGCAGCAGCTACCGTCGTGCTGTCGCTGTTCGCACAGCTCGTTCGCGGCTACGCCAGCACCCATCTGCGCGCCCGGTTGAGCTTGCGGCTGGGTCGCCTGTTCGTGTCCCACCTGCTGTCGCTGCCTTTTGCGTTCTTCGAACGGCGCGCCTCCGGCGACCTCGTCGACCGAATTCGCAGCAACTCCGCAATACGAGACATCGTGTCGAGCACGGCGCTCACCACCGTATTGGATGGCACGTTCGTACTGCTATACTTCGTGCTGCTGTTGCTGGCGAGCCCGGGTCTGGCGGCGGCTGCCGGGGTTCTGGCCGTGTTCGAGGCCACGATCTTCGTGGCATCGTGGCGCCGCCGCCGGGAGCTCATCGCGACGAAACTGCGCGAGACCGCCAACACGAGTGCCGCGGAGGTGGAGATGTTCGCCGCGCTCGAATCCCTCAAGGGGCTCGGCCTCGAGCAAGTCGCCCTCGAGCGCTGGACACGGACCTACGCAGGCGAGGTCGGGGCGACGCTCGTGCTCGGTCGCGTCGACGTCGTGATCTCCTCGCTCCGGGCCGCGCTCGCGCTGGCGTCACCTCTCGTGCTGTTGGGCATCGGCGCCAGCCAAGTTCTCGACGGCATGCTGTCGGTGGGGATGATGCTCGCGCTCAACACCTTGTCGCTGAGTCTGTTGTACCCCGTCTCGGGTCTGTTCGCCGCGGCCAGCCAACTCCAGACCGTCGCCGCCCACCTCGAGCGGATCGACGACGTGCTCTCCCGCGCTTGCGAGCGCGACGTGCCCGCTGGCGCACCGGCCGATGTGCGCGAGCTCCGTCTCGACCATGTCTCGTTCCGTCACGGAAGCGCCGGTGCTCCGGCGATCGACGACGTCTCGCTCGTCGTGCCCGAGGGAGCTGCGGTCGCCCTTGTCGGCCGATCGGGAGCGGGAAAGACCACACTCGCTCGAATCATCGCCGGGCTCTACGAACCGCAGACGGGCGAGGTCTATGTCGGGGGGATCCCCCGGAGCCGCTTCGGCGCTCGCGCGTTTCGCCAGCAGGTCGGCTACGTCCCGCAAGAGGCGCGGCTGTTCGGCCCCACATTACGCGACGAGTTCGCTCTCGCTCGACCCGCTGCGTCGAGCCATGAGATCGCCGCGGTCGCTGAGGACGTCGGCATTCACCGGGAGATCATGCAGATGACGCTGCAGTACGCGACACCCATCGTCGACGGCACGGTCGGGCTGTCCAGCGGGCAGCGTCAACGGATCGCGCTGGCCCGTGCGCTCATCCGCCGGCCAGCGCTGCTGGTGCTCGACGAGGCCACGAGCGCCCTCGACGCGCACGCAGAGGCAACCGTCCATCGGTGCGTGAGTCGGCTGCGGTGCACCCGTGTCATCGTCGCGCATCGCCTCAGCACGATCCGCAACGCAGACCTCGTGGTGGCGCTCGAACGCGGACGCATCGTCGAGCTTGGTGCTCCCGACGATCTCGCCCACGCGGGCGGGCCGTACGCGGCCCTGATCGCGGGCCAGCTCGAAGGCACGAGCGAGCCGAGCCGGCGCGCAGAGGGAGCATCGTCATGCCAGTGAGCGCGCCGAACTGGTCTCCGTTGGTGACGGGCAGGGACGCCGAGGCCGCGGGACGATGAGATCGTGTGCGTAGCGCTCCAGCCCGTCCTGCACCGGGGTGTCTTCGAGGCCGAAGGCCTCGAGCAACACGATGCACGCATCACGTCGCAGCGTCTTGACCACGACGTCGACACACAGCGTGTTGTGCAGGTCGAGCAGTAGCTCGCGGTCTCCCTGGCGCAACACCACGTGGCGCGGGATACCGAACCGGCGACCGAGATCGTGGAGCTGGGCGAGCTGTCTATACGGCGCGGCCTCAAGGTCGCTGCCCATGTCGGTGTCCTCGAGCCGCCACCGTGCCCGTGTGAGGACGACCCGACCGATGCGGACACGCGGCAGGAAGCGGGCCCGCTCGAGCGCGGCAGGCCAGCTCCAGTTGAGCGCGCGATGGTAGGCAGCACGCCCGACGGCGTCGAGAAACGCATACGCCGAGACGGGCGAGCGTCGAGGATCTGCCGCGGATGCCATGGCGGGGATGACGCGTTGATCGCGAGCGACGCTTCGGAGGACGACCTCGTCGTCGACCACCCGGACGGCGAGGTCGCCGAGTGGAATTTGCTCGGCCTGCACCGCGGCGCGCGAAGCGATCGGGATCTGCGTCGTGCGCAGCTGCGGCCGACAGGTCACGTTCGCCGCTTCGGGAGCAGAGAGGTGCACGATCTCCGCGGTGAGATACGGGCTGTTGCGCTCGTCCTCGAGTTCCACCGACGCCTGCGCGAGGCGCAACGCGTCATCGCTGCCGTGTGCGAAGCGTCCGAGGAACTTGCTCGCTGGCGCACAGCTGACGCCAGTGAGCAGCAGGCGATAGTCACCGGCGTCAACAGCGGCGTCGTCGCGCGCTTCCACCCGGATGAGTGCACACAGCTGTGGCGGTAGCTCGCTGGTGTCGCCGCGTTTCATCGCTCGCGCCAGCTCGGGTCCGAGCTCGTGCTCAATCCGGCCTGACGTCCAGACATCGTGTAGCCACGCCACCATGTGCGGCGGCACGGAGTCGGACGTCGCCGGCTCCGACAGGCCGAGCCCCAGTCCCGCCAGCAGCGGCGTTTGGAGTGGGGGTGCGGCGTGGAATCCCACGCCCGATTCCTCGTCGAGCACCTCGCCGAGCGGTCGTTCCTGCTCTCCATAGCGAGCAAGAAAGCGTGCACGGAAGTCGACTAGCGGATCGTTCGTGGCCCCAAACGTCGCGAGTACCTCCACCGCCGCGAGCACATCGTCGATGACGCGATCGTGCAGCGCTAGTGCTGGGGCTGGTTTGTACAAGTCGACGTGTAGCACCGAGTTCGACCCTGCAGGGTGCAAGCGCGCTGCCTTCGTCGCGATCTGCTCGTACGCATCGACGTGTTGGCCCAGTCTTCTCTCCGCCAGCTCATCCAGATCGCGCTGCAACTCGTCGAGGATGTCGGCCACGGGGGCGGCTGCGGGGATCGTGTCGAGCCGTCGTCGGAGTGCGCGCAACGGCTCCTCACCCACCGGGGGCGGGGCCACGTCGCCGACCAGCACACCGCGGTCTATGAGTTCGCGGACGTAGCCTTCGGCCTCGTCCGCGTCGGCGCCGAAGGCACGCTGCAGACCGGCGACGAGGACGCCAGGCGTCTCGCCGTCGGCAGACCACTCGAGCACACGCAGGAGTGCTTCGCTTCGTTGGAGGTCGACGAGGTGGTGGCGGGGAGGGCTGCTGGCGTTGGGTGCACCGATGGTCTCCACGTAGCGTAGCGAACGGCCCCGGACATAGAGCGTGTCATTCGGCCGATATCGGACGAACGGTCGGCAAGCGGGTCGTGCCTCGATCGCGCGGGCGAGCCCGTAGACATAGCCACCGTCGAGTCGAATCGCGCGCTGGTAGCGCTCGGGCGCCGAGAGCTCCAGCCGCGTGTGGGGGCCGATGCGCCCGAACGAGGTTCCGGCGCAGGTCCCAAACGGGGTACTACGCGTGGTCAGGCGCGTCAGGTAGCGCAGCGCGGCGACGCCGAGGTCACGATTCGCCTTGGTCTCGGCGTCCGCGTCGAGCCGCGCAAGTGCGACGCGAAAACTCGGGGATGCAAGAAAGATTGCCTCGTCAGCAGCGGGTCGCGCGAAGAAGGCGCGCAACTCCAGCCGGAGTCGCCGACGGTCTGCGACGACGGCCGCCTCGAGATCTGCGTCCGCGCCCGACCGGAGGAGCTGCGGAGCACGCAACTCGGCAGACCAGTCGAGGTAGTCACGGATTGGGAAGAGCGGAGTCCGCAGAACGAGCGGCCCAATCGGCTCGTAGAGGCGTCGAGACGTCATCCAGATGCCTCCCCCGTCCTCGGCACGTCGAGCAGCAGTGCCGCATCCCAGGCCGGCGTGACGTCGGAGACGAAAGCGAGCAAGCCGAGCACGAGTCCTCCCACGCCGGTGAGCAAGCCGGGCACCGACATGGAACGATGAGATTCGTGGTCGATCGCCGACGCCGCACAACCGAAGCCAGCGATGCCCTCGCCGGGTACGCGGAGGGCAAGCGCTTGCTCCATCCAATGTAGTGCAGCGTCTCGAAACCGCTCATCGTCGGTGGCGTGATGCAGACGGTTGTACGCGTGCGCGTTGCCGATGGCGCCATGACATAGCATCGGGTCGGTTACGTCCTCCGCCGCACCGCGACGCTCTACCGTCCGCACTGCGAGCTCGATGCCAACGCGCGAGAGTGCCGGATCGCCGCATCTACGACCGACCGTAGTGAGCGCGACCGCTATGCTCAGGTCGCCGTAGCACCAGGCCAGCCGCCGCCCCATTTGCGCTTTGCCGCCGTCCGGCGCCACCCAATAAGGAAACTCCGAGACTTCGCCGTGGCGGCATGTCCGCAGCAGCAACTGCGTCCCTTTCCCTATCAAGGCTTCGACTCGAGCGTCGCGGTCGCGCACGGGCGCCAGCGACGGGTCTGGTTCTCTGTCTGATCACGCGGCACATTGGATCCGCTTTCGCAGTGGCTTGAGGGTCGCGATGATGCCGTCGTCCCAACGGTCGCTCT
>JBIJCC010000188.1:0-9392 GCA_044344875.1 Nannocystaceae bacterium | reverse complement strand
AGCATCACCTGCATGGCTGGGTCCTGGGACGCCGTAGATTCGACCGGCTAACAAGCCGTTGCAGACTGACGAATCGCGCGGGCTTCGCCCGCACGATTCGCAGCTGAACGCCCACCCGTTGGACGGACCGGAGGGACTCGACGACGCGCGCGGGTGACGTGCGTGTGCGTGGTCGTCGACGGCGATCACCGTTTGGCCGAACGGCCAGTGAGAAAGACGCCGAGCAGGCCTCTTGACGCCAATCAGACATGGGCGTAGACCGAGCAGGCAGGTTGGCGGCGCGCTGCCACGAGCCTGTGTTCCATCAGCTACGAAGGAGTCGAACGATGTCGAAGCGGAAGTTCTCAACGGTTCTGGGTGCGCTTGCTCTCGCTGCCGCGTGCGCGAGCGTCGAACTCGGCTGCGTACCCGACGACGGCGGTGGGAGCGAGGGCGGCACCGACGGTCCAACGTGCAACGCCTGCCCGGCGGGAAAGGAGTGGGGCAACTGCATCTGTCAGAACGGCCTCAACCAAACTGGCTGCCTCGACGACGCTGCTTGCGGGGCCCTTTGCACGGGACAGCCGGGCACGTTCACGCCGATGGTCTGCGCGACTGCCCCCGACAGCGGCGGCTGCGGTGGCTGGAACCCGACATCCGCAGTCCGCCTGGTGTCCGGGGTGCGAAAGGTCGACGACGTGTGGCTGGCGAGCCTCGTCGGCAATCCTGCGCCACTTTGGACCTGCGACGACGCGATCCTCGACGACATCTCCACGGGCAAGTTCAAGGTGCTGCAAGCGAACGCTGGGGAGCTCCTGTATCAGCTCGGGCTGCGGAACAACGACATTCCGCAGACGCTGAACAACATGCCCTTGATCAGCGCCCAGGACGGATTCGATGCGTTCAACTCGCTCTATCTGCAGGGCGTGACGAACTACACACTCAAGGTGAAACGAGGGACCTCCACGATCACTCTCCGGTACCTGATCGACTAGGGAGTCGAGCGCATGCGCAAGCGTCCCACCAAGTTGTGGTTCATGGGCATTGCCGCGGTCGCGTGTGGCCCGGAGGCAGGCGACCAACCTAAGGGCGACGAGGCCTCGCGGTATGCTTCTGCCGTCTGCGAAGCCATCGAAAACTGCGAGTGCTACAACCATTTTGGCTCTGCATCGCTCTGCGAAGGGCAACTCGAGAAGCGCTTTTCTGACCTCGTTGCTGCTGGGTTCGAGCTTGATCTCAAGTGCTTCGACGACATCGTCGAGGCGGAGGCTCTCGGCGAGTGTGTCGGTGACGACTCGACTCCGGGCGCGTGGCGCTGCACGGTTCTTCGCGGGCCGAAGCGCTCGGGCGACCGGTGCTCTGACCACTACCTCGAAGTTCCGCCGTTCTTCGTCAACGAGTGCATCAATGGGTTGCTTTGCGTCGATGGGGTGTGCGTCGCAGAGGGCACTATTGGACCAATTCTGGCTCCGGGGGATGCGTGTTTTGCCGAGCAAGCCGCATCGTGCCACGCGGTGGACGTGTACTGCGGAGCAGACAGCGAGTGCTTGGCCGCTCCACAAGAGGGAGAGCCTTGCTCGTCGCCCTTCGCGTGTTCACTCTCGTCGTCTGATGGTGGCAGGAGCCTCTACTGCCGCGGGGTAATGGACGAAGGGAGTGGCACCTGCACGCGGCAGTCGCTCGTCGGCGAGCCTTGCGACCCCGTTGACTGGTTTGCCTGCTCGCTCGGCGGCTCATCGGGCGCAGGAGAGGCTTGGTGCGATGCTTCCGAGGGCGTATGCGTCGAAGACGGGCCCGCGATTTGCCAAGCGACGGACTACCCAAACGGCCGTCCAGTCGCGCCATGAATGCGCAGAGCCGTCCAACCAGCCGTTGCAGCCGACGAATGACATGAGCTTCGCTCATATCATTCGCAGCTGAACGCCTATTCGTTGGACGGCAGGCGACCATCTGCGTATTGCCGGAGACCAAGTCGCACGCAAGTCGGAGGCGCAGACGCTCCCCGACAGACGGCCACGCCCGCTTCAACTCGGGAAGACGCGGTCAGAGCGCCGGCAGCGGCCGGCGCGGTCGTGCGCTGTC
This sequence comes from Nannocystaceae bacterium, assembly GCA_044344875.1. Classification (GTDB taxonomy): domain Bacteria; phylum Myxococcota_A; class Polyangia; order Nannocystales; family Nannocystaceae; genus Xiheibacterium. The sequence continues at coordinate 7,331 of JBIJCC010000188.1, read as the reverse complement.
GGACACTGACCGGGCACACGGCAACTCCGTCAATCGACACGAGTGCCTTGACGTCCCGGGCACGAGGTGGGAGCGTGGAGAGGCGAGCCACGCGGCCGTGCCGGAGGGCAGGATGTTCCGTCTAGTTTCACGGGTTCTTGGCGTCGGGATGGTCGCGCTTTCGGGCGCCTCCTTGCCTCGGGAGTCGGCCGCGCGCCTCGACGACCCGCTGGGTGCGGATTCGCCGGCTTCACCCGGGGTGGAACATCCTGGGCCAAGGTCCGCCGCGGCCCCTCCGACCGCCCTGCCAGTCGCGCCAGGGAGTGGCGGCACGACCTGCGCCGGCGCGACCTTGTCGCCGTGCGCCACGGGCCTCACCGGGCCGAGTTGCGTGTACCCATGCGACAGCGGTGCAGCCTGCGGCTTTCGCTACTACTGCCACGCAGACGACCGGGTCGCGGGCATGGCAGTGACGCGCTCGCGGTTGTTCGTCCTCTCCCCGACTGCGTCGGCCGCGACGGCTGCCGCCGCGCTCGAGACTTGGGCCACCCAGCGCGAGGTCGATCTCGGCTTTCCGAACGGTCTGACAACCGCGCTGTTGCAGTTCTCGCCGGCGAACAACTCCGCGGTCACCCAGGGTCTCCTGAGGCTCTACCGGATTCGCCAGTTCTACCGCGCATCGTCCACTCTCCCCGCGCTGCCCGTGGTCGGGGAGGGGGCGCTGCTGACCCTCGAAGCCACAGCGGCTGGCGTCGTCGCAGTCAAGGGCACAATCATCGACCCACGCGCCGTGTACGCCTACTCGAGCACGCAAGCGAGTTCCGGGGTTGCGACCAACTCGATTCGACAGCACGTGAGCGCCCGAACTGGCGTTCCTATCGCGCAGATAACTGTTAGCTCACCAACCCGCGTCGCGGTGCCGCACGCTGGTCAGATCGGCTGGCACGGCAGCGCCTATCGCGGGCTTGAGATGCTCGCCACCGTGACCGTGAGCGCTAACCCCTCGTTGCCTGTCCTCCCAGTGCTTCGATACGACACCGCCGCGCAGGAGGCGCTCAGCGACACGGTGCCGATTCTCGTGCGGACCGATGATCCAACGGCCGATCCTTGGCTGGACCCGCTTGTAGAGGTGGAGTTGACGACGCTCGCAGACGGGACGCCGATCCTTGGCTCGCTGGACGGCTTCAGCGGCGACACCCAGCTCGCGAGCGAGGCAGTCGTGCTGGTGGACGTCCAAGGCGGGAATATTTCGAACCTCACCGCAGCGTCGACTTTCGAGCGATTCACGAGTCCGTCCGACGAATTCGACCAGAGTCAACCAGGCTCTGCCTTTTTCGCTCAGCGCAACTACCGACTGGTGCGCAGCGCATATTCGGTAACGCACCGGGTCGCTGTCGGAAAGTGGGACTCTGCGCTTCAGTTCTTTCGGCCAATGGGAACGTCCGGCTACGCGCCCGGCGCCTTTGCGCCGCGCATGATCACGCTCTACAACCACGAGTCGACAGGCGCCGCTGGCATGCACCAGGCGTTTGGTTTCCAGGACGAGGGCGCCGCAAGCGCCCTGCTCGCAGTCTACCCAGAAATCGTTCAGCGTCCGTCTCCCGCGGGCGCCGCCGAGGTTGTGTCGACCTTCGAGGCTGGGGCAGGTCTGCAGACGGTGGATTCGATCCTCCATGAGTTCGGCCACGCAGTGGAGACATTCATGGGGCCGGGGGTCGCGCGGCAACACGTACCCGGTTGTGAGGCGAACTGCGACACAGTGTGCGATGCCGACACTACGGACGAGTCCTGGCCGTTGGACGAGACCGTCGCTCAAATGATCTCGATGTGGATGCTCCGCCGCCTCTACCCTGACATGCCACACGCTCGCTGCGATTTGATGCAGCAGTACATACAAGGGGGAACGGACGATCAGGCGCGCGTGCACAGCGCCGAATGCATCGTGTCCGCGGATGAGCTCAATCTGTTCCTGAGAGACGATGATCCCGCTTGCCCGGACCTTGCCCGCTGCGACCGTCCTGACCGCGTAGAGACAGACGACAGATACGGGGTTCCGAACAACTGCCGCACCACCGACGGCTACAACGTCTTCAGCGTGCTCCAAGCCTGGTGGAACACGCTAAACGGCCTCTATTGCGAGCCTACCCCGCCGTTCACATGCTACGAATATGCGCCGGAGTGGCCGGTGGGGTGTGGTGGCCCGGGGGCACCAACGTGCGTCACAGCCGACGAGGCCGCAGGCCTCGCACTCCTCTACGCTCTTCGCACGAACCCGCTAAGCTACAGCGAGTTCTTCGATGCGATGGCGCGGTTCGTCGGATGCAACTACGGCGAAGCTGCGTATGAGGTCTTCAACCAGGGACTGTGCGACCACGCCATCCGATCGTGCAGCGAACCCCTGCCGCTCGACTGCGAGAGCTGCGGCAACGGAATCAGGGAGGGCGGCGAGAACTGCGACGGCACAGACCTTACCGTCGATGAGGTTGGCGTCGTGCCCCAGTGCACAGACTTCCCGGGCTATGTCGGCGGTGTACTTGCCTGCAGCGCGAGTTGCGAACTCGACTTCTCGGGCTGCGGGGTCGGGCCAGGGTCCGGGACGGCCACCGATCCCGGGGGGTCCGACACGTCCGGTGGGCCGGGGTCCGTGGGCCAGGATGGCTGCGCATGCTCCGGAGGGGGCGGCGAAGGCCTTGGCCCTCACTGGTGGCTGGCCGTCGGCATTCTGCTGGCAAGACAACGACGCCGACGGGCGCTAGCGCTCGCGGTGACCGTTAGCGCGTGCAGCCCGAGCGAGAAGGTCGTTCCGGCGGAGGACTCAACAAGTGTGACCTCGGACGACGGCATGGGCGCCACCACCACCGGCGACATCATCGACGGCTGGCCGGACCTCTGGTTTGGCCAATACTACTCGGTTGGGGAGAACATCACGCTCGGCGCTCCATCGAAGTCGGAGCCGTACTTCGACACGTTCTACAACATCTCATTCGAGCGAGAGACCTTCGTCGTCGACCATTTTAACGCCACTGGTGAGCGAGTTGGGACGTTCACGTCTACGCCGGTGCTCGATCACGGGTTCGTCGTGGTGAATCCGTCCCCTGGAGATACCTACGTGGACATTCCACCGGCTCAGGAGGGAAAAGCGCGGGTAGAACTCCGGCCGTACGGCGACGACTGCGGCTCGCTGGTCATGCGCATCGTCTACCGTGAGCCGAGCCCGGATGGTCCTGAGTTCACGGATTTCACAAGCCACAGAGGCCACATCTGTCTGCTGGAGCCGCTTCAGGAAGAACCTGACTACATGCAAGATACCTTGCTGATTGATCTCTGCCCCGATGCTCCGCCCCCGGCGCCATGTACCTCCAACTAGGTTCCGCCCGTCCCGCCCTCGTCTGAGCTGGGCGCGAGCAAGCAACGAGGCACGGTGCCGCGCGCGGTCCCTCTGTCTGCCGTCCAACAAACCGCTGAAGCTGTCGGTCGCTTCGCGCCCGCAGCTTAGCGCTATTCCGTTGGACGGACCGGGCCGAGCGCGCGCGACACCGGGCGACACCGCAGCGGCGAGGAGCCGGAGGCCCGCGAGGAGTGCCGCCGGCGCCCCGCCCGCCCCCACCGGCGCGCGTGTAGGTAGAACCTTGCCCGCCCCCAGAGTGCCGCGCCGGCTGTTGACTGCAATGGGGCGCCACGCGTACCATCCCTAAGACGTAGTCGGACCCGCGGGGTCCGGGACCGTTAATCCTCCCCATGTCAAGGATGACTCAGCTGCTGGTGCTCGCGATCCATGGCGGGGCCTGCTCTGCACCTCCCCCCGATGCACGATCCGAGTCACCGGGCGCGGGCGACTCCTCCGCTACCTCGGGTTCGGCGAACGACGCCGCCCCCTCCCGCCCGACGCAGGGCTGTCGCTTCGCAGAGCGCATCCTCCGGCAAGACGAGAACTTCGAGGAATGGCCCGCGCCCGAGGAACTCGCCAAGAGCGTGAACCACTCCTACAGCGGTCGCGTGGACTGGCATGAGCCCGACATCCGCCCGGCGGAGGACATAGTGGTGGATATAGGCGTAGACCCTTCAAACGTAGTCCTCCGATACCCGACAAGTCCACCGCGGCCGAACGAGCCGATCGTTTGTTCGAGCTCGTTGGTCGTCCCGATCAAGGCCACCCTACACATGGGAGCCGCCGAGGCAGAGGTCTCCGCGCTCGACGTGGTTTGGTCATTTCCCCTTGTCCTCAATGCGGAACTCCCCAAAGCGTTCGCCTCAGGCTTCGCCAACGAGCACGCCGACGGCTACAACGTCTATTTGGAGATCAAGCTTGATGGCTCGGCGCTATACGGCAGTTTTAACCTCTCCAAGGCCGGCGCCACGCCGCGGAGACCGGCAGAGTTTGTAGCTCGCTGATCGATTGACACGGAGCGGCCCCCGCGCGGGACGCCGGAGAGAAGCATCACAATGAACCCGCATTGCCAAACCGTTGAATCCACTTCGGTACGGAGCCTGGCGCTACCGCTGTTGTCGCTGTTGCTCGGGCCCTGCATCATCGGAGCGTGCGGCATACCACTCGGTGTGGAGCAACCACCGTCCGGCGGCACAGACGGCTATGAGATGTTCTTCATCGACGAACAGGCTTTCTATACGACGCCGATTGGTGGGTGTCCATCTGAAACACCCTTGACGCCACTTGGCGATGACCTTCGCGACGCATTGAACGAGAAGGGCTGGCTCGGCTCGTTGGGCGAGGACGCGAACGATATTTGCGGAACGCCAGGCCACCGATGCGCACAACCATCTGACTTCGTGGAGGCAGGTAACGCGCAGCCCGATGGTCTGGTTGGACGTGACTCGGTCTGGGGCGACGCGGCCACCCTGACGGTGTACACGGGGCACGGCGCCCACGACCTTCTCCGATTCAGGCGGCCAAGCCATACTCCGGGTGGCGCGTCGGTCTGCGACCTCGAGTTCAGCGACCCAAACCGAGTCGCGCTCGGCTACGGCCAGGGAAATCGAGCTCGAGTCGCCCTATTCGCAGCGAGTTGCGTGGGCTACGCTGCCGATCTCCTCGTGCCGAATGCCGCGTTCGATTTCGCGGACGGCCTCGGGAAGCACAACAATAGTTGGCAGTTTCTCACGTTCTTCGACAGTCCCACGCTCGAGATCACGATGCTGCCGAATTTCGTCACGCTCCTCGGCCAGGGCAAGGAGAACTTGCGTGCGTGGATCGAGGCCACCGAGTTCAATCCTCCGAACGACTACAATCAGCCGATTGTGTACTCGCTGTACAACAACGTCGCAGACGCCGCCCAGCCACCCGACTACCTCGGCACAAGGCACGAGTTGGCGCAGCTGCTCTGGGGTCTGCATCTCCCGCCGACGGCGCCCACGATGTACACATCCTTTCAGTTCACGTATTCGCTCGACGACGGCGACCCCAACAACGACGATCCAATGCCGAGCGAGTGCCTGGATAACATCCCCGGCAATTGACCTTTCGTGCAAGAAGCAAGAACGGATGTCCGCCATGCCCTCAAGACCGCAAAGATCTCGTGCACGTTCTGTCATTCTCGCATTGGCGACGCTTCTTTGTGCAAGCTGCGCGGATGTCGATGAATCCGACGGCGACGACGCATCTGGCGACGAGGCGGACACAGCCAACGACGAGGATGTCGAGTGGCGCTCGGTCGCCATTGGAACCCCGCTCACTTCTGTCACGCTAAGTAGGATTCAGAGAACTTCGACCGTTCTCGCAAGTCGCGCTGCGACCGTAGCAGGGGCCCTCGCACAGGCTTCCTGCTCGGCGAGTCAAGCGACGGCCTGGGCTACGTCGGCCCTCCAGAAGCGTGATCAGATCACCATCGCCAAGCCGTTTACTTGTAGTTCTGATCTTGAGGTGACGTACTTTCCCTACTACGATCGACTCATCGTCCAAGATCTTCGCTCCAAGGCGCCGCTTCCTTCTCAACTCATGCAGTCGCCGACTGCACCGAGGCCGGCGGTCGGGATCGGCAAGCCGGCGGCCCGCACGATCGCGAGCCAGTTCGTGACACAGCGACTGAATCCTACTGGCATCGTCGATGCGAGCTGGATCATGACGGATTCGGGTCGCTTGATCGACGGCGTGGTGGATACTGAGGCCGACACGAGCGGAAGCAAGGTGCGAGAGTTTCGCTTCGGCTATCGTCGCCATGTTGCGGGCTTTCCGCTGATGGATAGCTTTCTGGAGATTTCGGTCGACACCGGCGGGGTGGTGCGCCGAGTGGTGCTCGCCGATGTTACCTCGACTTCGGGAACCCAAACCCCAGCCACGCGCTCTGAGGCCACCGCACAGTCACTTTTCCTACAGGCCGCCAACGTTCGAGCCGACAGCTGGAGCGTCGACATCGTCGCGACCGTGAAGCGCTTCCGAGTCGCATACGTTCTCCCGTACGACGTAGAGACAGCATCCGGATATCCGGTCCTGCGCGGGGAGATCGTCTACAAGCACGGACCCGTAACCGCGCCGATTGAGGACGCAACGCTATCTTTGACTGGGGCGAATCCGCAACTCGTCCCACTGGCGCCATGGTCGGGACTTGCCCCAGAGCCAAAGGTTGCAAATGGACGTTGGTGCGGTCGCGATCAGGACTGCACGTCGGGGAAGTGCTTCTTCGTTTCGAACTACTACGGTGTCTGCGGCGCCTGCTCCAGCGGCAGCAACTGCTCCTCAAGTAGCTGCAATCCGCCCAACCCCGGAAGGCTTCCCGCGACGCCCTCCGTGTGCGGGACGGGTGCAGCCGGGAGCGGCTGCGAGACGACATCGGATTGCACCGGCGGGAGAACATGCCAGCCTGTGCTCACAACCAACCTCGGGTATACGGTTCGAACGTGCTCCACGTGTGCCACGGACTCGAACTGCCCGGGTGACGCCAAGTGTTCGGCGGTGCTTGACTGGACCGGCAACCGGGCCTATCGCGGGTGCGTTGTGAACGGGTCTCTCTCCCTGGCTGCACTCTGCTCGAGCGATGCCTCATGCGCTTCCGGGAAGTGCGCGAACTACCTGTTTCCAGATGGAACCAGCGTCGGAGTGTGCAGCACGTGCAAGACCGGTTCGCAATGTGCTTCTGGTATTTGTGCGCCCCCCCGATTTGTCCTTGATTCCGGCTTCGCCGCGGGTGCGTGCCAGTAGGGTGGCGCGGAGACGGCCGTCCAACAAACCGTTGCAGCTGACGGCGCTTCGCGCCGCAGCTGAACGGTCATCCGTTAGCCGGCGACGCGAAGCGCGGTTGACGCGCGGGGCAGTATGCCGGTTGAGGCGCGGGGGCCTGAGCGGCCTGAGCGGCGTCGACATCGGCCGGGTTGAGAGGCACACTTCGGCGGTGCGTTGG
>JBIJCC010000187.1:0-9402 GCA_044344875.1 Nannocystaceae bacterium | reverse complement strand
GGCCCATCGTTGCAACGGCACTCGCCCTTCTCTTCGGCATGCGCCGCAACAGATCACAAGTCACGCCCCGGATCAAACCGAAGGTCCATCTGCGCAAGACTGCTTAAGTTTTGATGCGATTGCCCTGAGGGGTAGGCAGAGCGTCGAACATGGGTGACCTCGTTGCAGTGCGAGGGGGATGAGCGCGCAGCCGGGGCAACCAGTGATCCGGATGCGCGCTCATTCAACGGTCGAAGACCGTTCGATCTAGTCCCACTTGCTCCACTCGTACCACTTGACGCCAGCATTGACCGTCAGCAGGTCGGTCTCGCTGAGCTCGACCAGTGGACGCTCGTTGGTCTTGGTCTCCACCTCGGCGGTGGTGGTGGTGGTGGGCAGGGTGGGCGTGGTGTCTTGCTTTCGCTTCATGGTCGTTGCTTTCGTCGTCTAGTGTTTAGAGACGTCTGCGCCTTGCAGACGGCTACGGTTTACGGGCGTCGGTTCGTGTCCAGTTTCAAGGTCAAGCCAAGGTTCAAGCTGAAGTTCATTCAAATTCGAGCTCGCTCACTCGCGAACGGCGGTGAAGTCGGGACGCTCGATCCAGACCGCCGCGCCCGCTGGCCACGGCGGATCGCCACCGGCGCCGAGCTCGGCTTCGAGGAAGACCATTCGCGAAGCGGCGTCGAGCGCTGGCGCCTTGTTCCAAACGGTGGCCTGCCGGACCTCGGCCGTGGATTCGAGGCGTGCTCGCAAGGTCGCGCCGTGCTCGATTCGCGGGGCATCCTCCTGAGGCACGGCGATTCGCAGCCACAGCTGGTCACCATTCACGCGAACGACGGGATCGCTCGGACTCGCGATGGCGCCGGCGTCGAGATAGCGCGCAGCGACGCGGCCCGAGAACGGGGCAACGATGGAGGTCTCGTCGAGCTGGCGCCCCGAACGGGCGATGCGGCCGCGCGTCTCGGCGACTGCCGCCTCGCTCTGACTCACGATCGCCTTCGCGCGGCGCGACGCAAACCTCGCGCTCGCGAGCTCGCTGGTCGACGCGTGCCCGGCTCCAACCAAGCGCTGGAGCTCGTCGACCCGCGCGACGGCTTCCTGCGCGTCGATGCGTGCGCGCTCGACTGCGGCGTGCTCACGGCGAAGCTCGGCTGCGCCGATCGCCAGATCCTCGTGGACCGAGCGAGCGTCGACGACGGCCAGTGGCTGCCCGGCGACGACCAGATCTCCCGGTCGCACGAGCACCGAGACCAAGACGCCCGTCGACGCCGGCGCGACGTCGGCGCTCCGCGCCGGGACGACGACGGCGATGTAGTCCGGGGCTGTGGAGCTGGTGAGCGGGGCCTCGCGGGCCACGGAGGCCTCGGCCACCCGCGCCCCGCCATCGCGTGGTGCCGAGACCGGCCGCAACTCATCGCACCCCGAGAGGGCGACGATCCCGACGATCATGACCGCCGCCCGCACGCTACGCATGACGTGCCTCCTCGGTGTTGGTCCCGCGGGTCGCCGCGACCAAGTCGCGATAGACGGTACATCGCGACAGCAGTTGGTCGTGAGTGCCGACGTCGGCGACCCCCCCTTCGGCCATGACGACGATCTTGTCGGCAAAGGCGATGGTGCTCAGTCGATGGGCGATGATGATGCGCGCACACGACAGTCCGGCGAGCTGGCGCATGACCAACTCCTCGGTTCGGGCATCCAGCGAGCTGGTGGCCTCGTCGAGTACGACAATGGGCGGGACGTTCAGCAGGACCCGGGCGAGGGCGAGTCGCTGGCGCTGGCCGCCCGACAACGACGCCCCGTCATCGGAGACCATCGTGTCGTAGCCCATCGGCATCGCCGCGATCTCGTGGTGGATCGAGGCGTTGTGCGCCGCGAGCACGATCCTGTCGAGCGAAGCCCCGGGCTGGGCGATGGCGATGTTGTCGCGGATCGACTGACCAAAGATGTAGGGTCGTTGCGGCACGATGCCGAGCTGACGTCGCAGACTGCGGAGTTCCAGATTCTCGATGTCGTGACCGTCGTACCGGATGGTGCCCGCCGTCGGTCGCTGCAGTCCGAGCAAGAGGCTCGCGAGAGTCGACTTGCCGGATCCGGATCGCCCGACGATGGCGACGCACTCCCCCGGCTCGACGTCGAGGTCGACGTCCCGCACGACCAGGGGCGACTGTGCGTCGTAGCGAAACGACAGATTGCGCACCTGGATCTTGCCGCTGAGCCTCGGGGCCGGCGCCATCCCGTCGCGCTCCTGCTCGACCGGCGCCGCCATGACGTCGTCGATGCGTTCGATGTAGCCCCCGAGTCGTTGAACCGCCAGCGCGCTGTCGACGAGCGACGACAGGGGCGTGATGAAGCCGATCGCAAGCGCATCGGTCGCGAGCATCGTCCCGAGCGACATCTCGCCGCTCGTCACCAGAAGCGCGCCGTACGTGAGGATCGCGAACGGCGACGCAGACTTCAGCGCCGCCATCGCGGCGTCGATGACGGCCTGCAGGCGGCCGCGCTCGAGTGAGACGTTGAGCTCGTCGACGAAGAGATTCGACCAGTTCTCGAGTGCTCGGCCCTCTGCTCCCGCGGCCTTGAGCGTCTCGATGCCGCCCAAGATCTGCACGAGGCAGCCCTGCGCTCGGGCCTGGGCCTGGAGATTCTCGGCCATCAGGTCGGCGACCCTGCGACGCGCCAGCCCGAAGACCAGCAGCTGCAGGGCCCCGAGCCCGAGTGTCACGAGGCCGATCGTCGGATTCAGGTGAAAGAGGAGCCCGAGGTAGACGAGCACCAGTGCACCGTCGAGGAGGGCGGACAGCGTATTGTTCGTCAGCGTCTCGCGGATGTTGGCGTTGCTCGCCACCCGCATCATGAGGTCGCCGATCGATCGGCGCTGGAAGAACGCGAACGGCAACGCCACCAGGTGGGCGAGAAAGCCGAGGGTCAAGTTCACGTCGAGGCTCGTGCGCAACTGCAGGAGCAGATGCGCACGAATCAGCGTCGCGAGGCCGCCGATCGCCACCACGACGCCCAGGCCGATCGCCACCACCCACAGCACGTCGGTGTCACCGCGCGGCACGACATGGTCGACGATGATCGCCGTGAGCAGCGGCAGCGCCAATGCAAGCAGGCGCAGGAGTATCGACGTCAAGACCACCCGCGACACGAGCCGCGGCGCAGACAACAGCCGTCGCAGATACGACCACAGGGGATTGCCGGTCGGCTTGCGCCGCTCGAATCCTCCCACCGGCTCGACGACCACGGCAACGCCGGTGAACGAGCGTGCGAACGTCGAACGCGGAACCCTCCGGCGTCCGAGGGCCGGGTCGACGATTTCGACCGAATCGCCGATGATTCGATCGAACACGACGAAGTGGTTGAAGTCCTAGTGCAGAATCGATGCACGCGGCAGGTGTGCGAGGTCGACGAGGTCGAGTTGCACGCAGCGGGCGCGCATCGAGTGACGGGCGGCGCCGGCGATGATCGCCGTGGCGCCCAGGCCGTCGCGCCCGGTCTCGAGATCGCGGCGAACTTCCTCGAGTCGCAGCGCACGGCCGTGGAACTGCAGGATCATCGTCAAGCAGGCGGCGCCGCAGTCGGCCCACTCGACCTGCTGGACGAACGGGATCCGTCGCCGACGCGACGGCGGCGCGAGTCGGCGCAGCCCGGGGAAACTCGCCTCGAGCGTGGACACTAGAACCAGCTCCCCTCGAAGCGTCCTTCGAGTGTCGGAATCAGGAGCTCGATGATTCTTGCATTGCGCAACGCCAGCTCGGCCTCGGCGGGCATTCCATCGTGGTAGCGGTACCAGTGCTCGCCCGCGCGGAATTCCGGACCGGGCAGCGACGCCTCGACCAGGACGAGGGGACCGGTCATCTCCAGCGCGTCGGCCCGGGTGGGACCGATGAACCGGCGGGCTTCGTCGGGACCGATGATTTCGTCCCCCGCGGTTTCGATGACGACGGTCTGGTAGTTGCGCGGGTAGCCGGGAAGCTCGAGGCGCAGCGCCATCCCCGGCTCGATGCGCGGACGATCCGAGCCCGGCAAGAGCGCGACGACGCGGTTCGACGCGTTGTTCTGGGCGATCGAGAGCAACACATCGCCTGCCACCAAGTGTTGGCCCACGCGGATCCGCAGGTCGCTGACCGTCCCCGATCGCGGCGCGCGGACCTCATGCTCGGCCAGATGTGCCCGAGCGTCCTCGAACTCGCGTCGTAGACGTTCGACGTCGGCGGCCGCCGCGGCGTCGCCGAGGTCCGCCATGTGTCGACGGACGCTCGCAGCCCAGGACTCCTCGAGCCGCGCAAGCGCATCCCGAGCGACGTCGTCCTCGAAACGACCGAGCAGCTGACCACGTTCGACGGTCTGTCCGGCGACGACGTAGATCTCCTCGATCGCGCCGGCGCGATCGGTCGTCAGCTCGAGCCGATCGAGGAGTCGGATCACAGCTGGGCCCTTGCTGTAGATGTTGACCCGGCCCACGAACAGGTAGACGAGAGCGCACGCCACCAACGCGACCAGCGATCGAAACGTCCACGGCACCCAACGGGGCAAGATGCGGATTACGGCGCCGGGCTGCGCCCGTTCGCGGTGCGCGTGCAGGGCCTGCGCTCGGAAGGGTCCACGGTTGGTGTTCTCGTCCTGTTCGAGCACAGCTTCGGCCTCGACGCGAAGCGCGAGGTGGTGCAGCAGCGGGCCCGTTCGTTCGGCGAACATCGCCATGGTCGCCACGTCGCTCGGTGCGAACGCCGGGCGATGTGCGGCACGAACGGCCACCAGCACGGCATGAACCGACGCGTCGGGGCCGACCAGGGGCTGCACGAGCAGTCGTTGGCGGTCGTCGCCCTGCGGATCGTCGATCTCGCGGCGGTATCGAGGATCGAGTCGCCCCGCAGGGATCGCCTGCGCGCGACCGGTGCGCGCAGCGAAACCGGCAAGACCACTCGACGCATGGGTCTGCCGTGGCGGTACCGACTCGGTCCACAGCAGGCCGGAGGCAGCCTCGTGAAACAGGCAGTGGGCCCGATCCGCATCGACCAGCTCGACCACCGCTTCGGTCGCGTCGCGCGAAGCGACGGCGAGGTCGCCGTTTCGCCCGATCTGGGCCGCGCGCTCGAGGATTCGCTTGACGTGCGCGGCTTGGGCGACCGACAGGTCGGCGGCGACGGGGCGGGTTCGTTGTTCGAGGGCGCTGCGGATGACCTCGGCGAGATCGTCCAGCGCGATCGCGGTCGGAGCGACGAAGAAGAGCTGGCGATCGCCGCCGAACGCCTCTGGCGGGTGGTCGTCGACGATGACGACCGGGATGTCCGGCCCGACCAGCGCCAACACCTGGCGCGCATCTTCTGGCGCGCACCGGTCGAAGAGCACCAGCTCGACACCCGACGACACCAACACCGCCAGACTCGCCCAGGAGTGCACGGGTACGAGGTGCGCCGCACCGAGCAGCCGAGCGACTCCACCAATGAACCCCGCATCGCCGCTCGCGACCGCGATGCGTGGCCGCGGCTCGGGTGGCGGCGGTGGCCGTGAGGCGTCCGTCGCTCGGTAGCTCGCCGTGTTCACTCGCTCCCTAAGGCGTCCGCCGAGGAGCCTTGATCCCAGAAATCTCACCGACCCCAGAAAGTTGTCGCGCAACATGCGAGGGCTGTTCGTTTGGGCGCGCTCCCCTGCAGCCCGCGCGAGCGGGCGTCCGCGCGGGCCAGCGCCATCCTCCTCGCATGCCGCCGCAAGGCGCTCCGCATCCGCTACGCCTCGCCTTGGCGCGCGCATCGGCCCAGCGACGAGGACGTCGCGGTGCTGTTGCCGTGCATGGCGGCGTCGTAGTCGTCACCGAGGATGAGACCGCGCACGATCGCCAGCGTAGCGCGGGCCGAGCGGTCGCGACCGCTCAGCCACGGATGCCGACGGGAATGATGTCACGCAGCGTCGAGAGGCCGGAGAAGTCCGGCACCCACATCATCCTCGGCATCGGGCGCGCGGCCGGATCTGCGCTCTCGGGCGCGCGGCCGCAGACGCGCGAACACCGGGCGTCACGGCGCCGCGGCGCGGGCGATCCACATCCCCGAGCGGACACCGTCGCTCACCGCGTACACGACGGTCGCGGCGGCGAGACGGATCGATTGCTCCCGACCCGCGAATTCCGGGCACGCGACAAAGTTCGGGCGAACGCAATCGATCGGGTCGGTCGGGTTACCGCCGCGTCGAGGAGCCCGACAATGTCAAACATCGACACCATCTCAGCGTCCCGTCCCCTTCTTCGTGGCCTGGCCGCGTTCGCCCTGGTGCTGTGTGGCGCGTGCACGGCCGCCGAACCCAGCGACGCCGGCACCAACGCTGCGCCCGACGAGGCCGCCCGGCGATCCGAGGTCGTATCCAGCGACCTCGACAACGCCGTCGCGGCCTGGCGCGCGAGCTGTGACGCTCCGGGGCTCGACGGCCTGTGCGTCGTCGCGGTGGCTCCGGCACCCACGACATGCGAGCGCCGGCTGCTCCCCTACGTGGTCACCCCGCGGTCGCCGGCCGCCGAGGACGCCGGCGATGTGCTCGACGGTCTGGTGGGAGACCTCGACCAGTTCACCCGTGCACCCTCCGACCCCGCAGAGGTCGCCACGATCGGCAACGCCGCGCTCGCCCGCTTCGACGCGGAGATCGAGCGCTACTTGACCCAGTCACTCGACACCAAGGACGACGTGGGCGACTGGGTGCACGACGGCGGACAACTGCTCGAAGGCCTCGCCGCGATGAAGCGACTGGGCTCACCCGAGATGAATGTCCGCGCCGCGCTGCGCTCCGCGATCGTCTACGCCGGCGGCCACGACAGCCTCGTCGGCCGCCCTGCCGTCGGGCCCCACGCCGAGCATTGTGCCGCGCTCGCGGAGTTCACCAAGCCCCTCGCCTCCGGCGCCCTCGCGACCGCCCAGTGGTGCATCGAGGAGGCAGGACGCAAGGACTACGACGGGCCACTGGTCGACCGCTGCCGCGAGTTGGTCGCCGTGTTCAGCGAGGTGCACGTGCCCCATCCGGGGAGCTCGGATCTGCGGGCGCGGCAGTAGAAGAGACTCGGGTCGAGCCGGCGCCCCACAGCGCCGGTTCTGGTCGCGCATTCGCATTCGCGGCGCGCGGCTTTTCCGGCTCCGGCCGTCACACGGCTCCGTCGGTTGGTCCGCTCAGCCCCAACGCGTTCCGCGTGGAGGGTGACTTGGTGACTCCGGTGCCCTCTTTCCCAAGCGCCGTGTTGCACTTCGACTGAGCGAGAGTCGCCCGTCGGCGGCGGCCCGCGGGCGGGTCATGCGCACCGCAACCGCGCGTCAAGCATCGCAGATTCAAGAGCCCACGCTTGACGCCTCCACACTGTGGTGCAAGTAGGAGGCGGCATGTCTTCCTCTCCACGTCCATGCGTCGCTGTCACCGGCGCCAGCGGCTTCGTGGGCTCGAACCTGCTCACCGCGCTCGAAGAGGATTTCCGCGTGGTGGCCCTGGGCCGGCACCCACGCCCCGCCACCGAGCACGTCGAGTGGCGGACCTGCGACCTCTATTCTGCCAGTAGCACGCGCGCGGCGCTCGAAGGTATCGACGTTGCCATCTACCTTGTCCACTCGATGATGCCGTCATCGCGGCTGTTCCAGGGCAGCTTCCATGATACCGACCTCCTGTTGGCCGACAATTTCTCGCGCGCGTGCGTCACCCACGGTGTGAAGCAGATCATCTACCTGGGCGGCCTGGTCCCTGACTCCGGCTACATCAGCCCGCACCTCCAGAGCCGCCGGGAGGTGGAGGCTGTGCTTCAATCCACCGGCATCCCCGTCACTTGCCTGCGCGCGGGCATGGTGGTGGGCCCAGGCGGCAGCTCGTTCGAGATTCTGCACGCCCTCGTTCAACGCCTCCCATGGATGGTGCTGCCCCGGTGGACCAAGAGCCTGGGCCAGGCCATCTTCATTGATGACGTGGTAGCGGTGTTGCGGGCAGCGGTGCAGTCGCCAGCGTTCATTGGGCAGACCATGAATCTGGTCAATGGAGAGGCCCTCACTTACGAAGACCTGTTGCGGAAGACGGCCGCGGTGCTCGGCAAGCGGCGCATCATGCTTCCGGTGCCCATTGCGTCGACCGGCTTCTCCAAACGCTGGGTGCAATTGTTCTCGGGGGCCTCCCACGAGCTCATCAGCCCCCTGATCGATAGCCTGCAGTGCGACCTGCCGCAGCCCAGCCCGGTCGAACCCATCACCGGCCTCATTTCCTACCGCCGCTTCGAGGACATGCTCGCCGAGACCCTGCGACGCACGAAGCCGAAGACCCCTGGTGCCCGCCCCGCGACCGCCCGAGCGCAAACCTCTGTGCGCTCCATCCAGCGACTGCCGCCGCTTCCCACGCGCGACGCGCGTTTCATCTCCAGCGCGTACATGGCGTGGCTGCCGCTGTTCTTCCGCGCCATCATTCGAGTGAAGCCGGTCACCGGCTCGACGCGGCTGACGTTCTCGGTGCCCTTCCTACCTTGGCCGCTGCTGGTACTCGAGCTGATCAGCGAGGCCTCTGACGACGCGCGCGACAAGTTCCACATTGTTGGTGGCTTCTTGTCCAAGACCACCACAACTGGCTGGCTAGAGTTTCGGCAAGTGTCCCAAAGGCGTCACACGCTGGCGGCCATTCATGGCTTCGTGCCCGCGCTCCCGTGGCTGCTGTACCGCCTGACCCAGGCCCCGGTGCATGCCTTCGTGATGGCATGTTTTGGGCGCTACCTCGCGCGTACCAACCCTGTGGCCCCTGGTGTCCCTTCGCCCGGAGCGCCCGCGGCAACGGACTCGGAGCCCCCTGCGCCGCACTGACCATCGGCTCCGTGGCGCTTGCGCAAGCGCTGTCGAGTCTCGATGCATGGCGGGCAACCTGCTAGAGCGCGACGTCGAGCCCGCTCTCGGCGACCGTGAAGCCGGCCGGCAGCGCACCGCGGGCCGCGGGATCCAGCAGCGGGTTCGAGTGATTGAGGTGGATGAAGACCACCTCGAGTTCGCGTCTGCCGACGCGATCGCCGAGCAACGCGATCGTCGACGCGACCGTCGGATGCCCGATCTCGGTGTGTCGGTGTACTCGGCGCGGTGGGGCACCGCGATCGGCACGACCCGCACGGGGCCCAGGGGCAGCGGTTCGCCCGCGGTGATCTCCCGCAGTTCGATGTTGTGCAGCCGCACCAGCTGGTCCCACGGCGCGTTGTCGCGGAGGAACGCGGCCATGCTCGGCGTCGCGAGCACCGGAGTCGCATCGGTGTGCGCCGCCTCGAACCCGAAGTGCGCCAGCCCGAGGTAGTGGCCCATGTGCGCGCAGGGCAATCGCATCAAAACTTAAGCAGTCTTGCGCAGATGGACCTTCGGTTTGATCCGGGGCGTGACTTGTGATCTGTTGCGGCGCATGCCGAAGAGAAGGGCGAGTGCCGTTGCAACGATGGGC
>JBIJCC010000035.1:0-84981 GCA_044344875.1 Nannocystaceae bacterium | reverse complement strand
GCGAAGGGCTCCGCCTGCTCTCGTAGATCCAGCTGCTCTCGGGGTCTCGTTCATCTCGCTCTCGCTGCTCGCCCCCTACAGTAAATTGGTCGGGCTCGCTGGCTTCAAACTTCTTGGCACAGAGGGCCGCGCTGTGCCGAACCCCGCACCCGTCAGCCCGGGTTCGAAGTAGCAGCCGATGATCGACAGATCGCTGCAGTTCCGGATGCGCACGCACAGCGGCGTGCCTTCGACGACGACCTGGGAGATGACCACGCCGGTGCCGCCGGCTGGCCCGGTCGTGCCGACGACGCCGGAGATGTCGATCCCGGTTCCGACTTCGCGTGCTCCGCCGCTGCTGGAGCCGTCGTACTGGACGACCGAGGACTGCACTCGCCCGTTCTGGATCGTGATCCCGTTGCTGGACTGGCCCATGCGGATACCGGTGGCGCAGCCGTTCACCTCGAAGCGCTCCATGACGTGGTAGGCCGAATAGGTGACGCCGATGCCCTGGTTGAACGAGACTGCGGTGTCGAAGTACCAGATGTTGACGTCGCGGATGCGGACGAACAGGGCGTTGTCGAGGTCGAACGCGGTACCGACCGGCGGTGTGTTCACGGCCGGCGTGACGCGTCCGTAGACGGTGAAGTCATGGAAGGTCGTCCGCGCGTAGGGTGGCGTCGACGACCCGGGATACGCCTTGAAGAAGGGCACGGTGTCGATCACCGGCAAGTAGTTCAGGACGGTGAGGTTCACGCCCTCACCGAAGACCTCGAGCCCGAACGGCAACCACGGGTTGGGTGCGAGGATCAGCTCGTTGAACCACCAGCTCCCCGCCGGGATGAAGATGCGCCGCGAACCTGTGGCGAGCGCGCTGCGGAAGGCGATGGCGTTGACGTTGGCAAACCCGGCGCCGCCGGGGACGGCGCCGAAGTCGACGATGTTGACGATGGTATCCGGCATATCGATGCGTCCTGCTTCGAACAGCGTGCCGACGGGTCGAAAAAAAGAAGCAAGGCCCGTGCCACGGATCGGCGAGAAACTCGCGTGTTCGGCGGCGGCACCACGTGCCGCGCCGACAACGTCCCTGGGGTGGACACCGCCGCGCCCAGCGCCCGACTCGCTCTCTCACCGCGTCCAAGGGCGCCGCGCGCCCGCGTCACGGCACGCCGTACATCACGCGCCACACCGGCTCGAACACCCACGCATCCCCATCGGTCGGCGACGAACCACCGGCCTGCGTCGATCCATGCCCGTCGCCCGTCGCCGCCGACGTCACCAGGCGATGCGAGTCATCCCACGGCGCGGACACACCATCGACGACCGCCGGCGCCCCGAGCACGCCGAGATCGTCGAACGCCTGCAGGTGCCCCGCGTGCTGCTCGTCGGCGGTGTGCGTGAAGCCCCAGAACCGATCGATCGACGTCACCGGCACGCCCGTCAACCACGCCTGATCGGTGTCGAGCGGCCCCGACAGCATCACGACGCGCTCGACGCCGCGATTCATGCCGACGACGCCCGAGGTGCTCGCGCCGTGGGAGATCCCGGAGATCACGATCCGATCCCAGCGCGGCAATCCATCCTGCACGAAGTACTGCCAATCGCCGCCGGGGTGCATTGCCTGCAGGTGCTCGAGCATGCGGACCACCCGGACCTCGATGCTGTCCGGCGGGCCGATCTCGATGAACGGGTGGTGGTCCACGCCCTCGAAGGCCTCGAGCCGGCAACCGCCGATGTCGTCGCCGCAGTTGCCCACGCCGTAGTCGCTCACGTAGCACGGCTGGACCACGTGGAAGCCCATCGCTGCGAGCACGCGACCGTGCTCCTGGCCGCCACACAGCGACGGCGCGCCCGCCCCGTGCAGGTACACGACGAGCTGGCCGATGGGCGTGGTGCGGGTGTCGAGCTGCGCCTGCTCGACGGCGAGCTTGAGCGTCGCGGCGGGATCCGCCTCGTCGGGGGTGAACTCGAATTCGTACAGCTGCGGATCGGAGACATCGACCTGCGGCCCGGGATCGACGGGCTCGCCGGTGCTCGAGCTGCCGCCGGACGCCGAGGTGTCGGCGTCCCCCGAGGAGCCCGTGTCCGCGGGCGCGCTGGTCTCGGGCGTCGTGGTCGCGTCGAGGGTCGACGGCGCCGTCGTCGTCGGCCCGACCGTGCCGTCGACCGCACCGCTCGAACCACCGCCGGTGGACGCGTCGGTATCCGCATCACCGCCCCCATCGCCGCAGCCCGACATCGCGAGCGAAGCGAACACGACGGAGACGAGGCGCGGCGTCACGATCATCTCGGCACCTTGTCCGAGGCCGCGACGCGCCGTCAAGCGCCGCGCTTGGTGCTGCGGGTCGACTTGCGTACCGGCTTGGTCGCCGACGTGGGCGCGGCCACCAACACGACAGCAGCCAGGTACGCCCGCCCGCGCGGCGCGATCTCGTAGCCGACCTCGAAGCTCTGCGTGAGCCCGAGGCGCTTGAGCTTGCGGACGTCGGTCTTGAACGGCAGCGTCTCGCGCCCGAGCATCGCCGCGAGCTTCGACGCCGCGACCCGCGGGTGCGCGTCGATGATCGCGAAGGTCGCCGCCGTCCACGGCGCCTTGCGATCCATGCGCTCGAGCGCGGCCCGGATCGCGACGACGTCGTCGGGCGTCAGCTGATCCTCGAGCGCCAGCTCGACCCGGTCCCCGTCGCCGCCGTGGTGCAGCTCGACGCGCACGACCTCGGTGTCGGGCTCGATCGGCCCGAGCTCGCCGAGGTGGGCGAGCAGCTCGGCCTTCGACGCGAACCCGGACCGCTTCGCATCCGCAGCGCTGATCGCAGACGCCTTCACCCACCGCACGTCGTCGACCTCGAGCACGCCGATCGGGTGGCAACGGTAGCGCCCGCCCTTGCGCACCCGGAGGCTCTGCCACCGCCGGAACGTGAGGGTGATGTCGCCGCGGGTGAGGCCGTCCCAGAACGCCCGCTTGAACAGCAGCATTGGGGCCACGGTAATCGAGGTGTCGGAATTTTTCCCGGGCGACCGCATCCTCGGGGCCCCCCCGCCCGTCGTCGGGGAAGCACCCATGACCGCCGCCACCAAGACCGAATCCACCTTCCGCATGGCCTACTCCGTCCGCGTGTCGATCGCGGCCGCCCCCGGGCGGGTCTGGGCGCTCCTGACGGACGCCGCCCGGTTCCCGTCGTGGAACACCGCCGTGACCAGCATCGAGGGGGAGATCGCCCTCGGCCAGCGCCTGACGGTCCGCGTGCCCCTGGCCCCGGGCCGCGCCTTCCGTCCGCGGGTGATCGCGTTTGCGCCCCCCGCCGCGTCGAGCTCCGCCGCGTCGGGCTCCGCCGCGTCGATGGTCTGGAGCGACGGGATGGCGCCGATGTTCAAGGGCACCCGGACCTTCACCCTCGAGGCCGACGGTGCCGGCACCGCGTTCACCATGGTCGAGGAGTTCAAGGGCGTGATGCTGCCGATGATCAAGGGCTCGCTGCCCGACTTCCGCGCCGCGTTCGACGAGTACGCCGCGTGCCTGAAGCGCGCCGCCGAGGCGGGCTGATCCTCGGTTCCCTCGGTGCGGAGGGCTGTCGTAGCCTCGCCGAGGATGACCACCGTCGCACCGCCGCCCGATCTCGCCGCCGCCCGCGAACACTTCCTCGGCATGGTCGACGATCTGCGGCCCGACCTGCACCGCTACGCCTCTCGGCTGGTGGGCTCGGCGATCGACGGGGAGGACATCGTCCAGGACGCGCTCGCCAAGGCCTTCTACGCCCTCAGTCTGTCCGCCGAGATGCCGCCGTTGCGACCGTGGCTGTTCCGGATCACCCGCAACACGGCGATCGATTTTCTCCGCCGCTACGACCACCGCATGGTCGATACCCTCCCCGACGCCGAGCCCATGGCACCCGACGACTTCCCCCGCGATCCGACCGCCCTCACCGCGGGCCTGTCGGCGTTCATGGCCCTGCCGGTGACGCAGCGCAGCGCGGTCATCTTGAAGGACGTCCTCGACGCATCGCTCGCCGAGATCGCCGAGCACCTCGGCACCACCGTCGAGGCCGTCAAGGCGCTGTTGGTCCGCGGTCGCGCCGCGCTGCGGGCCCACGCCACGGCGGCCCGACCGATCACCGCCACGAACGGGTCGCCCCAACACCGCGCCCTGGTCGAGCAGTACGTCGCGCTGTTCAATCGCCGCGACTGGCCCGGCGTGCAGGCGCTGCTGCTCGAGGAGGTCCGCCTCGATCTCGTCGCCAAGTCGCAGCGCCAGGGCAAGTCCGTGGGCGGCTACTTCGCCCGCTACGCCCAGGACCCGGACGTCACCCTGCGACTCGGCCGCTGCGAGGGCCGCGAGGTCCTCGGCGTGTTCCGCAGCGGCAGCGCGTCGCCGGAGTACATCATCGTCATCGAGAGCGAGGGCGGGCGCGTGTCGTTCATCCGCGACTTCCGCTACGTGCCGTACATGGCGGAGCTGCTGGAGTTCGTGGAGGAGTAGGCGGGAGGCGCCTCATCTCCGCGAGCCGAGGCCGAAGTCCAGCCCGAGGGCCAGGAACGCCAGTGGCGGGAAGGCCATGCGTTGCTTCTCGCCGCCTTCGACGACCGCACCGAGGGCGCCGAGGTTCGCGCGTCCGACGACCTGGGTGATCATCGCGACCTGCACGTTGATCGCGAGGCGTCGCGCGACGTCGTGGCTCCACTCGACCGACGGCGCGACGTTGAAGCCGTTGGCGACGATGTCGCCCGAGAACGTGTCGTTCTCGAACCCCTGCTTGGTGTAGTTGTAGCCGAGCATCGCCCCGAGCCGCAGCCGCGAGCGGGCCGAGGTGCGGATCGGCACCTTCAACGCCGCGCCGATCGAGAAGAGGTGCATGCGCAGCCCGTCGGTCGGCGCGGTGCCGCGTTCTTTGATCCCGCGCAGCGAGTAGTGCAGGTACGGTCCGATCTCGAAGTGGTCGCCCAGGGCGATCATGGCGTCCGCGTGGAGCACGAACCCGACGCCGACCTTGGTCTTCGAGACCTTGCGGGGCGTGGCGGAGCCCGGGAAGCCGAGGCCCACGCGCGGCGAGATCGTGACCCGCGGCGGCGCATCGGCGGCGGGCTCGGCGGCCGTCACGGCGCGCGGTGCGAGCAGCAGGAACGATGCGAGGGCGAGGCCGAGCGAGCGGGGCATGCCTCGGTGAAGTGCTCGCGCCTTGGATTTCGATCCCGCGGCGGGGCCGTGGCGCCGCCGCGGTCCAGGCGCGCTGGAAATCACCGCGATGGACCGATACCGTCCCGACTGCGGAGCGAACGACCATGACGCAGCCCCTCCCCCGTGCGTACGCGCCCCTCGTGTTGTCTGCGTCGTTCGTGGTCCTGCTCGCGGGGTGCGGCGACTCCGCCGACACCGCCGACACCTCGAGTTCCGGCGCCGAGTCCTCCACTGGCGAGCCGGCGCCCCTGACCCACGGCGCCATCACGCTCCAGTTCCGCCGCGCCGAGTCGCAGGCCGCCAACCCCTTCGTCGGCGCCGCGACGATCGAGGTCACGATGGTCTACCAGGACTGCCTGGTCGACTTCTACGACGCCAATCCGAACCTCCACCAAGACGGCCTGCTCGGGGCGCGGGTCTTCGGCGGCGAGGCGCTGGGCGGCGAGGGTTGGCTCGATCGCCTCTGCGCGCCCACGCTGCCCGATTCCGCGTCGTGCACGATCGAGTCGATCTCGCAGACGCTGGCCGTCGCCCACTTGCTCACCGTGCGGTACACCCTCGAGGACGACCTCGAGGACCGCTCCCTGCAGTTCGGGCCGATCCCCAACCTCGCGACGACCGGCTGCGATCCCGTCATGCGCATGACCTCGGCAGGCGCGTCGAAGGGCTTCGACGCCGCGGGTGAGCAGTCGTTCGTGGTCGAGAGCTTCGCCCCCGAGGAGGCGACGACCGACCAGGCCGATCCGATCGTGATCCGCGTCGCCGCGGTCGAGTGACGCGGAACGCTCGTCGATCAGCACAACCCCAGGCCGACGTCGCAGACGCACGTCATCGAGTCGCACGCGGCGGTGCACGTGTCCGCTTCGCTGCACGAGATGACGCAGCCGGTGCCGCAGGTCAGGGTGCAGTCGCTGCCGGGGTTGCAGTCCTGCTGGCAGCCCTCGTTGCAGTCGAAGGTGCACGCGCCGCCGTCACAGCTCTGCTGGCAGCCGCTGCCATCGCAGCTCACCTCGCAGGTCGCGTCGGCGTCGCAGTCCTGCGCACAGTCGCCGCCGGAGCAATGCAGCGTGCAGTTCGCACCGGCGGAGCACTCCTGGTTGCAGCCGCCGCCCGAGCACTCGAACGCACAGGTCTGACCGCCGTCGCAGATCTGCGCGCAGCCGCCCTCGAGACAGTCCTCGCCGGCGCCGGTGTCGGTCCCCGTGTCGGGATCCGAGTCCCCGGTCTCACCCGTGTCGGCGGTCGTCTCGGCCGCGGTGGTGCTCGCCGTCGTGCCCGCGGTCGTGCCCGCGGTCGTGCCCGCGGTGGTGCCCGCGGTCGTGCCCGCGGTCGTGCCCGCGGTCGTCGACATCGTCGACGCGCCGGAGGCCGTTCCGGTCTCGGATCCGCCGTCCCCCGCGTCGTCGTCGTCGTCGGTGGCGATCACACAGCCGCCGACGAGCAGCGCGAAGCAGGCGATCCGGGTGGGCAGGGCGAATTCCAGTCGTGGCATCTCGAACGATCCTCCGCGCCGCGTCGTGGCGCGCCGCCGGTAGAGGGGCCAGCACCGCCGATCGATTGCGGGACCCCGACGATTTCTCCCGCCCGCGCCGACACGGTCGGAGGACCCCCGCCTGGCTGTCGCGAGCCGACCGTGCTACGCTCGTGGTCTATGTCGTTGGAAGATGTTCGTCGTCGTCTGCCCGTGGTGGATGCCCTCCCGACGCCGGACAGTCGCTGGGCCTCCAATGCGCGGCGGACGGCCGCCCGGGCGCCCCGATGGGCGGTGTGGGAACTGACACTGGCCTGCGATCAGAAGTGTGCGCATTGCGGTCCGCGGGCCGGCGAGCGTCGCCCCGACGAGCTGACCACCGAGGAGTGCCTCGCGGTCGTGCGCGAGCTGAAGGAGCTCGGCTGCGGCGAGGTGGTGCTCATCGGCGGCGAGGCCTACCTCCGCAATGACTTCATCCTGGTGATCCGGGCGATCCGCGAGGCCGGGATGAGCTGCACGATGACCACCGGCGGGCTCAACCTGACCCAGGCCCGGGCCGACGCGATGGTCGAGGCCGGCATCGGCAGCGTGACGTTCTCGATCGACGGGCTCGAGGCCACCCACGATCGCCTGCGCGGCGTGCCCGGCAGCTGGAAGCGGGCGTTCGCGGGGATGCGACACATCCGCGAGGCCGGCGGCCGGGTCGCGTGCAACACCCAGATCAACGCACTGACCCGGACCGAGCTGCTGCCGCTGCTCGATCTCATCGCGGAGGCCGGCGCGCATTCGTGGCAATTGCAGATCACCGTGCCCCACGGCAATGCGGCCGATCACCCGGAGATCATCCTGCAGCCGCACTCGTACCTCGAGCTGTTCGAGACCCTCGATGCGGTCGTCGATCGCTGCGCCGAGCGCCGCGTGCGACTGTGGCCGGGCAACAACCTCGGCTACTTCGGCCCACTCGAGCGGCGGCTCCGCGCCGCCCAGAACAAGCACTGGCGCGGCTGCGTCGCCGGCGTCTCGGTGGTCGGCATCGAGAGCAATGGTGGCATCAAGAATTGCCCGAGCCTCGGCGGCCCGGTCAACGTCGGCGGCCAGTGGCGCGTCCACGGCATCCGCAAGATCTGGGAGGAGAGCTACCAGCTCGGCTACATCCGCGAGCGCACCGTCGACGATCTGTGGGGGTATTGCCGCACGTGCTACTACGCCGAGACGTGCATGGCCGGCTGCACCGCCGCGGCCGAGCCGTTGCTCGGACGTCCGGGCAACAATCCATTTTGTCACCACCGAGCGGTGCAGATGGACAAGCAGGGGTTCCGCGAGCGGATCGAGCAGGTGCGAGGGGCGGGCGGCGGCGGCTTCGACAACGGGCTGTTCCGGGTGATCCGGGAGCACAAGGATCCCGAGCTGCGCGCGGCCCATGGCCCGGTGGCGATCGAGGAGCCCCGCGTGTCGCGATTGGTCGAGCCGACGGGGCCGGGCTACGACGCGGTGCTCGACCCCGCGCCGTAGCGGCGTCTGGGCCCGTCAACCGTTCGGGTCGGTCTCGCCGACGCCGGTCGAGCCCGTGCTGCCGCCATCGGTCCCCGTGCTCGTGTCGGTCCCCGTGCTCGTCTCGGTCCCGGTGCTCGTCGTCTCGGGGAACGAAGCGGTGCTGGAGGACTCGTCGGGACCTGCGTAGGTCACCGCGTCGGCGTCCGTGGGATCGTAGGTGACGGAGCCCTCGGTCGTCGTCGTCGCGGTCATCGGACCGGACGTCCAGGACTCGGTGTTCGACCCGTCGTCGGGTCCCGCGTAGGTCGTCCCGTCGGCGTTCTGCTCGTCGCCGGCGATCGAGTCACCGCTGCCGTCCTCGGAGGCGCACGACATCGTGGCCAGGCTCAGCCCCGCGGCGAGGCCGAACAACTTCAGCGCCGCGCTGGAGATGAGGCTCCCGCGGCGGTCACAGAACGGGCACCGCGACTCCTCCGCGCGGATCAGACAACCACAACCTTCACAATCCACATAGGCTACCATCGGTTCAATGTAGCGCGCCGCTCGGCCTCTGTCCAGCGTGGGATCCGGACCGCGGGGACCACGGGCCTGGCGCCGTTCGGGTAGCATGACGAACGGTGGGTGGCGCTTGGCCTGCGTGGATCTTCGCCGGGGGACTGATCGTCGCCCTCGGCTGGGTGGCCGCGCGCCGCGAGGCCCTCGTGCGGGTGTTGTTCGCGACCGTCGACCCCCGGCCGATGGCGGTCTTCCGCATCGGGTTCGGCGCGAGCCTGCTGGCGCTGGTGTGGGAGACGATGCCGCTGTCCGAGTACCTGTTCTCGGACGAGGGGCTCCTGCCACGCGCCGCGGTCGCGGAGGTGCGCGGCGCCACGGGGCTCGTCGAGCCCGACGGACTCCGCGGCGCGCTGCGGTACCTCGGCGATGCACGATGGTCGCCGCTGCACCTGTACGATCCGCCATGGTTCGCGCGCGCCCACCTCGTCGCGCTCGGCCTCGCCGCGGCCGCGATGACCCTCGGCTTTCGCACGCGCACCGCGACCGTGGTCGCGTGGCTCCTGCTGGTCGCGCTGCTGCGCCGCGGTGACGCGCACTGGGGCGGCGAGCAGGTGTTCACGGGATTCCTGTTCGTGTCGATGTTCGCGGACGGCGGCGCGGCGTACGGCATCGACGCCAGGCGACGGCGCGCGGCCGAGCTGCGGCGGATCCCCGCGTGGCCGCAGGCGCTGCTGGTCCTGCAGCTCGCCGTCGCGTACGCGGCCAACGGCTGGTCGAAGACCGGACCGACATGGATCTCCGGCGACACGCTCGGGCTCGCGGTGCAGCTCGATCGCTACGCGCGGATCGACTGGCGCTGGCTGCTGGCGCTGGTCGGTCCGTGGCCGCTGCGCCTCGCGACGTGGGCCGTGCTGTGGTGGGAGCGGCTGTTCCCGATCGTGCTCGTGGGCCTGTGGTGGCGGGCCTGCGCCGCGCTCCGCGTCCCGAGCCTCGGCAGCAGGGTGCTGCGATCGCGCGCGGCGTGGCTCGTGGACCCTCGGCCGTGGCTCGGCTTCGGCCTGCTCTTCCACGGCATCGCGATGGTGCTGTTCGAGTTCGGTGCGTTCGTGGGCGCGACGGTCTCGGCCTACGCGCTGTGCGGGCTCGCGGCGCCATGGACCACGACGCGCCTCGATCCCGCGCCGCCGGCCGAGGGCCCGTCGATGCCAGCCTGGGCGTGGTCCACCGCGGTGGCGACCATCGGCGCGGTCGGGCTCGTGTCGATCGCGACGGGCGTCGTCGCGTGGTGGTACGTCGGCTGGGCGGTGGTCGCGATCGGGTCGTTCGTCGTCGGTCGGCCGACGCTGCGACCGCGACGCCTCGCCGCGGCGCTCCTGGTCGCCCACCACGCCTGCGCGCTGCTGCTGTGGCAATCGCCGATCTCGCCGTGGCGCGACGGCGCGCGCGCCATGGTCGAGCCGTGGATGGAGCGGACGTACACCCGCCAGCTGTGGTCGATGTTCGCGCCCAACGGCCCGACGCGCGATCAGACGGTGCGCACCACCGTGGTCGTCGGCGACATGCGTCATGATCTGCGCACCGAGCTGGAGCACGATCTGCGACGGCCCTACCTGCTGCACGATCGATGGCGCAAGATCGACGAGGGCATCAGCGGTTACCGCCGGGGGCTGGCGCCGTGGCACGCACGGTGGGTGTGTCGCCGCTGGATGCTCGATCACGGCGGCGAGGTGCCCGACCGCGTGGTCCTCGAGCGGGTGGTCGCCCCGTTCGCCCCGCTGGACGCGCCCGATCGCGGCGCGTGGTTCTGGGCGCACGCGACGATCGAACCCCTCGTCGAGGTCGCGTGCGCGGAGGATCCGTTCGGGGTGCCCGATGCGGAGGTCCTCGCGCGTCACGGGATCGCGGCCGCGCCTCCGCAGCCCGCGGACGCGCCGTGACGCGCGGCCGTCAGCCGGTCGTCTCGGGGACGCCGTACTCCGGCTCGCCGACGGTGTCCGAGCCACCCGTGCTGCTGTCGGTGCCCGTCGTCCCCGTGCCGTCGGTGCCGGCGTCGGTGCCGGTCGACGTGGGGTCGAGCGTCGGATCGGTCACCGTGTCGGTGGTGAAGGTGTCCGCGCTGCCGTACTCGACGCCGCCGCTGCCGGTGATCGAGTCGTCGGTGATCGAGTTGTTGCCGGTCGTGCCCGTGGTCGGAGCGGTGCCCGAGCTCGATGCGGTCGTCGTGGTCGCGCTGCCCGCGGTGTCATCGCCGTCGTCGTCGGCGGGGCAGGCGGCGAGCGTCAACCCGAGCAGGATCAGCGAGGCCCGCGGCGCCGCGACCGAGCGGTGCGCCGCGCCGCAGTGCGGGCACTGCTGCTCGTCGGCGTGGATGAGGAGCGCGCACCCGGGACACACCACCAAGCGGGCCATGCCGCAATCCTGCCTCGGGTCGGGCGGCGGTTCAACCTCGCACCCGATCAGGTCCCAGGGCCGTCCGACGGCTCGACGGGGGGCTCGTGCCACGCCCGCCCCGACGACGCCGCCCGCTCGAGCTCCGCGATGATCTGTGCCCCGAGTAGCAGGATGATCGCCGCGACCTCGAGCCCGAGCAGCAGCACGATCACGGTGCCGAGCGACCCGTAGACGATGTCGACCAACGAGAGATTGGTGAAGTACCAGAACATGAACCAGCGGACCGCCTCCCACAGCAGCGAGGCGACGACGCCGCCGATGAGCGCGTGGCTGGGGCGGATGTGGGCCAGCGGCATCACCCAGTAGAAGGACGACAGCAGCAGCACCAGGCCGAAGAACGCGAGCGACTGGATGAGCGGCGCCGCCGTCTCGGGGTCCATCGAGAGGCCGAACGATCGGGCGCCCTGCTCGGGCAGGGTGTCGAAGGCGATCATCACCAGCGTCAGCACGAAGATGCCGGCCGCGATCAGCAGCACGTAGCCGAGCGGCAGGATGAAGGCGCGCAGGCGGTGGACCTCGCGGTCCCGGCGGTTGCGCTGGAACACGACCGCGAACGCCTCGTCGAGCATCCGGAACGCCACCGCGCTGAAGAACAGCAGCACCGCGAAGCCGACGATGCCGACGGTGGTGCGCTGCTCCACGAAGGTGGAGAACGCCTCGGTGACGACGCCGGCGCGGCCCGGCAGCAGCGCGTCGGTCTGCGCGGCGATGGTCTGCATCAGCGCGTCGTGATCGATCACCGTGGACAGCACGATGACGACGAGCCCGAGCAGCGGCACGATCGACAGCAGCGTGTTGTAGCCGAGCGCGCCCGCGAGCAGGAACCCGCGGTTGCGGTTGAACTCCCCGAACACTCGCCACGCGAAGCCGAGCACGCGCACCACCGGGCGCAGGATGCGGGTCGACACGCCGACACGGGGCGCTGTGGGCGGGGCCGACAACGCCGCATGCTACCGCACGGGCGCGCCGCGCCGACCACGGGGCGCCCGACTCCGGGCTCAGGGCGCGAGGCAGGTCGTTTGCAGCCCGCCCTCGATCGGCACGCAGATGTCACCGCACGGCTCGGCCGCGAGGCACTCGCACGTCGGCGCGTCGCCACAGCCCTCGGGCCGGACGACACACGCGTAGCTCGGCTCGGCGCCCTTCTTCCCGCCGATGGTCTCCTGGCAGTACTCCGCGGCGGCGTCGCACTCGATCGCGGGTCCGCACGCGAACGTGCCACCGCCGGTCTCGCTGCCGCCGCTCGACGACCCGTCTTGGCCCCCCGAGCTGCTGCTCCCCGACGATCCGCCGCTGCTGCCGCCGGAGCTCGACTCGCCCGACGACGACCCGGTGGCCGAGGACGAGGACGAGCCGGACGATTCCGATCCACTCGACGAGGTGGGGCCGGAGCTCTCGGTGGTCTGCGACCCCCCGCCGGTCTCGCCCCCGCCATCGTCCCCACATGCCGTCACACCCAAGAACACAAGGACAAGTCTACGCATGGGATCCAGCGTACGCGACGGTGTCACGCGTGCCACGGCCGACCGATGCCGCGAGCACACGACAAGATCGCCCCGGTCGTTCACGCAACCTGTGCGTTCGGATCTTCCGTTGGCATGCACGCTCTGGCAGGGTGGAGGCATGCATCGCCGCGCGCTACCGCTTGTCCTCGTCCTCGCTGGCCTCGGTTGTCCGAGCGACCCCGAAACGGTCGCCACCGGCACCGACGCGTCGTCCTCGGGCGCAGGCTCGAGCGGCACGACCGCCGCGGACTCGTCGAGCAGCGGTCCCACGACGACGACCGTGACGACCGCCGACACCACGTGCGCCGACGGCTGCTCGACCGGGCCGGTCGAGTCGAGCAGCGAGTCCACCGCAGGTGAGAGCACGACCGCCGTCACGACCGAGAGCACGACCTCCACCACCACGCCCGCCGAGGAGAGCAGCAGCGACACCGGCGTGAACCTCTGCGGCAACGGTGCGATCGACGGCGACGAGGCGTGTGATGACGCCGGTGAGTCGGCGGCGTGCAATGCCAACTGTACGCTCGCCGACTGCGGCGACGCGATCCTCAACGCCAGCGCCGGCGAGGCGTGCGACGCCGGTGGCGAGTCGGTCGGCTGCGACATCGATTGCACCCTGCCGGTGTGCGGCGATGGGCTCGCCAACGCCAGCGACAACGAGCAGTGCGACGAGGGCGGCTCGACCGCGACGTGCGACGCCGACTGCACGCCGGTGTCGTGCGGCGACGGGGTCCAGAACCTCGCGGCCCTCGAGACCTGCGACGACGGCGACAACGAATCGGGCGACGGCTGCTCGGCGGCCTGCGTGATCGAGGGCGACTTCGGCGGCAGCTGCGTGATCGTCGACGGCGTGCAGTGGTGCTTCGACAACGACAACTGCGGTCAGGCCTGCGAGGACGTGTGCACCAACCTCGGCCTCGTGCTCGAGCCCGACGACGCCACGTGGTTCGCGGCCCAGGATTCCGCCCCCGAGTGCCAGGCGATCTCCGACGCGTTCGGCATGACCGAGCCGATCGACTTCGACACGCACGCGCTGGGGTGCCTCGAGGACGGCGGCCTGTCGGATCTCACCGGCGGTGGCCTCACCGGCGGCCTGCTGTGCTCGTCGGATCCGAGCTGCCCGTCGGCGCACCGCAACGACATGGACGACATCGGCACGCTGTGCGATCTGCCGGGGGCGCGGCGCTCGGTGTGCCCGTGCGCGGGCGAGTTCTGCGGCAACGGCGTCGTCGAGGGCAACGAGGTCTGCGACGACGGCAACCAGATCCAGAACGACGGCTGCACCACGTCGTGCCTCACCACCCCGCCGACGTGCGTCGTGGTGAACAACCAGCAGTGGTGCTTCGACAACGCGGCCTGCGGCGAGGCCTGCAACGACGTCTGCGACGCGCTGGGCCTGTCGCTCGACATCTCCGACGCCGACTGGTTTGCGGCGCAGGACACGATCGAAGAGTGCCAGGCGATCTCGGACGCGCTCGGCATGGGCAGCCCCGTGCAGTTCAACAGCTGGTCGTACGCGTGCCTCGAGGACGACGGCCTGGGCGACGTGGTCGACGGCGGCCTCACGGGCGCGCTGTACTGCTCGTCGTTCAACGGCTGCCCCTTCGACCACCGCACGAACATGGATGGTCTCGGGATCCCGTGCGGGCCGGGGGCACGGCGCTCGATCTGCCCGTGCAACTGACGCGGGCGCGCCCGGCTTGGAGACGCTACGCGCGGACTGCTATCATGGCTGCGTGAGCGCGCGGCCACGGATCGCACCTCCACCCCCGACTGGTGAGGAGCACCCCGACTGGCGCGCCGCCGGGGAGTTCGGCGTCGATCTCGCGCTGCTCGAGGTCCGGCTGAACATGACCCCGCACGAGCGCCTCCAAGCGCTCGCTGCGATGGAGCGCCTCCACCGGCAGATCTTCGGTCGCGCGGCGCCGAAGGCCGACCCGTGACGCGCGAGCAACGGACGATCGAGCTGCTCCAGGTGATCGAAAGCGCCGGCGTCGAGTTCGTCGTGATCGGCGGCGTGGCTGCTCACGCGTGGGGCTCCACGCTGTGGACCGAGGACCTCGACATCGCCATGGCATTCACCCACGAGCAGGTGTCCCGCCTCTTGGATGCCCTGCGTCCCTTCTTGCCGCGGCACGCCACTCGACCAGATCTCGGCGTCATCTCTGACCCGATCTCCTACCTCATGACGTTTCGAATGCTGCTCGTGGAGACCAACATCGGACGGATCGACATCCTCCGCGAAGTGCCGCCGCTCGGCACCCACGCCGACCTCGTCTCGGCGTCCGTCGAGATGGAGATCGCCGGCCGCGCCTATCGAATCATCGGGATCGACGACCTCATCGCGATCAAGCAGCACGTCGCGCGGCCGAAGGACCTCCTCGCGGCCGTCGAGCTCCGCGCGATTCGCAGCCGGCTGCTGCGCTGAAGCGGCCCGCGCCGAGGTCACCCGGCGCGGCGGCGAGCGGTGCGGCCACGGGCGCGCGGGCGGGCTGCGTCGGGGCGGGCGCCGGCCCGTCCGCGCGATCGTCCGCCGTCGCTGCCGAAGCTGGCCTACTCTGACGTGCGATGGCCACCGAGGATGGCAGCGAGGGGGTCGGCACCGAGGTCCCGACCGTCGCCGAGCCCCGCGCTCGGGCGTCGGCGCGCGACTCGGGGCCGCTGCCGTCGCAGGGCGACGAGCCGCCCGAGTCGTGGCTCGGCGGGCTCGCGGGCCTCGATCACGATGTGGCGCAGGACACGATTCCTCCGGGAAACGAGGGCCCGGGACCCGAGGGCGACGCCGGGCTCGAGTCGCGGGTATTGCTCGCGCGCGCTCGCTCGCGGCTGCTCGGCTGGGACGATGCGCCGGTGCAGATCGGTCGCTACCGCATCGTCGAGCCGATCGGCTCGGGTGGCATGGGCGTGGTCTATGCCGCGCACGACGACGAGCTCGATCGCGACGTCGCGATCAAGGTCCTGCGTCGCGACCTCGCCCCGGGATCCGCAGGGCGGCAACGCCTGGTCCGCGAGGCCCAGGCCACCGCAAAGCTGTCGCACCCCAACGTCGTGCACGTGTACGAGGTCGGCCAGGCCGGCGAGCAGGTGTACATGGCGATGGAGCTCGTCCGCGGCGCGACGCTCCGGGCGTGGCGCAAGGCCGCGGAGCGATCGTGGCGCGAGATCGTCGACATGTATCGGCAGGCCGGCGAAGGGCTGGTCGCGGCGCACCACGAGGGCATCGTCCACCGCGACTTCAAGCCCGACAACGTGCTGGTGAACCACCAGGGTCGACCGCAGATCGTCGACTTCGGACTGGCGCGCGCGACCCACGACGGCGGCGCCGCGACCACCCGCGAGATCCTGCCGGCCAACGCCTCGGGCTCGCGCCTGCGCGACTTCGACATCACGCGCACCGGCACGGTCGTCGGCACGCCGGCGTACATGCCCCCCGAGCAGCTCGCGCGCGCCGAACCCGACGCGCGCAGCGACCAGTTCTCGTTCTGCGCCTCGCTGTTCGAGGCGCTGTACGGCGAGCGGCCGTTCACCGGCTCGACCTACTCGGAGCTCGAGCGCAGCCTGACGCGGGGTCGCATCGCGCCGGTGACCCGGCGCAACGACGTGCCCAAGGCGATCCACGCCGCGGTGCTGCGCGGGCTGTCGCCGGTGCCCGCCGATCGCTTCGCGACGATGCGCGAGCTGCTCGACGCCCTCGATCGCGGGCAGACCACCGGGCGACCGATCGGCTGGGCGCTCGGCGTGGTCGGGGCCGCGGGCATCGCCGCCGCCGCGTGGACCCAACGCCCGATCGCGATCGCCGCGGTGCCGGCGACGCAGGCCGAGCGCACGCCGGCAGCCGAGCCTGCGCCGCCGACCGCCGAGGATCCGTGGGCGTCGATCGTCGCCGCTTCGGATCTTCCGCCGCTGCTGCCCACTCCGCTGCCGGGCGATCCGGCCGGTGTCACCGTCCATCGCCTGCGCAACGGCCTGACGATCTACGTCGCTCGCCGGCCGCACGAGCCGGTGGTCGCGTCGGCGCTGGTGTTCCGCGCCGGCGCGGCGCAAGAGGGCGTCGGCGAGCAGGGCCTCGCAGCGCTGACGGTGAACGCAGCGCTGCGCGGCACCGATCGCCTCGGCGTGGTCGATCCCGAGGCGAGCCGACCGCGACGGCTCTTCCAGCATGCGCTCATCGAGCAGGTCGCCACGCAACCCGAGGCGCGCGATCGACTTCTCGCGGCGATCGCCGAGTCCGAGCGCGAGGGCGCGGCGCTCGAGATCCCCGCGGAGCTCTTCGACGCCACCTCGGCGCTCGGCGGCCGCGATCCCGTCGTGCTCGGCACCCACGGCCCCGGGCCGATCATCGCCGCCGAGGTGCCGCGCCACCGCGTCGGCACGTGGATGCAGCTGCACGCCGAGGCCGTGAAGGCCCCCGTGTTCCGCGGCTTCCTCGACACGGTGATCGATCAGCTCGGCTTCGTCGGGTGGTTCGGGGACGAGACCGCCGAGGCCCTCGGCCGCGGGCTGGCCGACGCCACGGGCCTGCGGCACGATCGCGACGCCAACCTCGCGCTGCTCGAGCGCCTGCCGCTGGCCGACGTCCGTGCATTCCACGATCGCTACTGGCGGCCCAACAACGCCGCGCTGGTGCTGGTCGGCGACATCTCGGCCCCCGAGGCGGTGGCGCTGGCCGAGCAGGCCTTCGGTGACTGGGAGCCGGCGCCGATTCCCCCGACCGAGGCGATCGATCGCCCGCTGCCCGGCGGCCGCGTCGCGTTCGAGGTCGAGAACATCGGGCCGCCGCACCTCGAGATCGCCTGGCCGATGCCGCCGGCCGACGCCCCCGAGTACGACGCGCTGGTCGCCCTCGGCGACGGGCTGATGGGCCGCGGCGGGCTGCTGCGCTCGCAGCTCCGCGAGAAGGTGGCGGGCTGGGGTGCGCACGTCGGCCGACGCCGAGACTTCAACCTGTTCATCATGCTGCTCCCGGGGCAGACGCCCGAGGACGCCGAGGACGCCGTGCTCGCGGGGCTGCAAGCCATCGCCGACGATCGCGTCGACGACGACGCCTGGCGCGACGCCCTGACCGCAGCGCGCTACGAGCAGCTCCGTTGGGCCCGCGGTCCCGGATCGCTCCTGCTCAACATCGCCGATGCGTTCCTGACCCGGCGCCCGTGGTCGACGGGTTCGGGTCGGCCGGCCGCCGCTGGGCCGACGCGCGCCGAGATCGTCGCGGCCGCCCGGTTCCTGCTGTCGCGCAGCCGCGTCGTCGTGCACAAGAAGACCGGCAAGGCCCCGAAGCCGCGCAAGCCCGCGCTGCCGAGCGCGTCGCCGTCCACACCGGGGCCCCGCTCGCGCCGCAGCGAGTTCGCGCGGGCCCTGCTGGCGAGCCCGACGACGCCGACCGAGCCCCGATTCCTGGTCGAGGGCAGCCACTACGAGACCCGCGAGCACGGTGCCGGCCGCGTGGTGCTCGTGCGCACCGACAGCCCGCTGTTCCACCTGTCGTGGATCTACCCGGTGGGCACCGCCGAGGATCCCTGGGCCTGCGAGGCCTTGCACGCGCGGATGCGGCTGCTGGAGACGCCCGGCGCCGAGGTGTCGACGTTTTGCACGACGACCGACACCCGCTACGAGGTGACGGCGTCGGCCGATCGTTTCGCCGAGCTGATGCCGAGCCTGCTGAGCTTCTTCGACGCGGGCACGATCCCGCCCGCGGACGCGCAGGAGTACGCCGAGCACGCGCTCCGGATGCGCGTCGAGTCGCGTGAGCAGCCGTTCCTGCGTCCGACCGGGGCCGAGTTCTTCGGTCTGCTCGGCGAGCACGGGCTCGATCTGCAGCTGCCGCGCGACGCCGATCTCCGACACGGCGGCGGCGCGGCGATGATCGCCGCCTTCGAACGCATGCGGCAGTACGATCCCGACGTGCTCTACGCCGGGCCCGACCCCGACGCGGTGGTGCAGGCCCTGCCCGCGCCCAAGGGCAAGACGTCGGGCGACGTCTACGTCCGGACCTACCGGCGCCCCGCGGGACCCGAGGTGCTGTTCATCGACGATCCCGAGCACGACGGCGTCACCGTCCGCGCCTCGGTGCCGTGGCTGGCCCGGACGCCGCGCGAGCACCTCGCCGCCACGATGCACCGAGAGTTCGTCCTCGACGCCGAGCACAACGCCCCGCTGGCGATCGACCCCGATGCGCTCGGCTATCGGGTCGGGTTCTCCCCGGGGCCGCCCATCGCGATCGGCGTCGGCTTCCAGACCACCGCCGCGGAGGTCCCCGCAGCCCTCGACACCGCGCTCTCCGTGCTGGGCAGCCGTCCGACGCGCGAGGGCTTCGACGCCGCGCGCGAGCGCCTCGAGACCGCGTTCCGGGTCGATCGCACCGCGCCGGCGAAGATCCCCGACCTCGTCTACGCGTGGGGCAGGGACGCCGTCGATCCGCGCGTGGCGCAGTGGCTCGCCCTGCCGAGCCTCGGCTTCGACGACGTGATGGCGTACTACGCGACGCTCGACGCCACGCCGCCGGTGCTGGTCGTGTGTGGCGACGCCCGCACGATCGACTTCGCAGCGCTCCGCCGCTTCGGCACGCTGGTGCGCGTCGACGCCGACGACCTCCTGAACGATCAGATGCTCTCGGGCTTCGGGCGCGACATGCCGCTGCTCATCGACGAGTGACGGATGGGCGCGGACACGGACCGTCGGATCGCGGCACGCAACCAGGCGTGCCCGGATCGCGATCGCAGGCCGGCCCGCTCCGGCTTCTCGCCCACCCCGTCACTCCGCCGCGAGCGCCCGCCGGTCGTGCTCCTGCGCCGCGACCACCGTCAGCGCCGTCATCAGCACGATGTTGTCGACCTCGCAGTCGCGCTCGAGCACCGTCACCGCGCGTGCCATACCCAGCAACACGGGGCCCACCGAGGTGACCCCGCCGAGCGCGCGCACGAGCTTGTACGCGACGTTGCCCGCGTCGAGGTTCGGGAACACCAGCACGTTCGCGGCGCCCGTCATCCGCGAGAACGGGAAGGTCCGCTTCTGCAGGGCGAAGTCCACCGCGAGGTTGCCCTGCATCTCGCCCTCGACCTCGAGATCCGGCCGGCGCGCCCGCAGCAGCTCGACCGCGTCGGCGACCTTGCCCGCGTCGGCGTGCTGGACCGAGCCGAAGTTGGACATACTCAGCATCGCGATGCGCGGCGTGACCTCGAAGGTCTTGGCCGCGTCGCCGACGAGCGCCGCGATGTCGGCGAGCGCCTCGGCGTCGCACCGCACGTTCACCGTCGTGTCGGCGAAGAACAGCATCCCACGCTGGTGGTGGAGCATGAGGTACATGCCCGCCGCCCGGCGCACGCCCGGCGCCAAGCCGATGATCTGGAGCGCCGGTCGGATGGTCTCCGAGTACGGCGACAAGAGGCCGGTGACGACGCCGTCGGCCTCGCCGAGCGACACCATCATCATCCCGAAGTGGTTGCGGTCGCGCAGGAACTTGAGCGCCGCGCGGCGGCCCATGCCCTTGCGCTGGCGACGCTCGTAGAGCGTCGTCGCATACTCGGCGAGCCGCGGGTCGGTGGCCGGGTCGACGATCTCGCAGCGCGACAGGTCGAGATCGATCTCGCGGGCGCGCACCACGGCCTCGATCGCCTCGCGCGCGCCGAGGAGCACCGGCTTGGCGACGCGCTCGTCGAGGAGGATCGAGCAGGCCTGGAGGATCCGCGGGTCCTCGGCCTCGGGGAAGACGATCCGCCGCGCGTCGGTGGCGGCGCGGCGGACGAACTTGCGCAGCACCGCGCTCGACTGGCCGAGCAGCCCGCGCAGGTGCTCGACGTACGCTGCCTCGTCGAAGGGACCCGGCGCCGCGCCCGACTCGACCGCAGCGCGGGCAACCGCCGGCGCGACCCAGTAGAGCACGCGCGGATCGAACGGCTTGGGGATGATGTAGCTCGGGCCGAAGTGGAACTCGGTGCCGTACACGAGCGAGACCTCGTGGGGCACGTCGCGCCGGGCGAGATCGGCGAGGGCCTGGGCCGCGGCGATCTTCATCGCCTCGGTGATCGTCGTCGCGCGGACGTCGAGCGCGCCGCGGAACACGAACGGGAACCCGAGCACGTTGTTGACCTGGTTGTCGAAGTCGCTGCGCCCGGTCGCCACGATCGCGTCGGGCCGGGCGAGCTTGGCCTCGTCGTAGCCGATCTCGGGATCGGGGTTGGCCAGGGCGAAGATGATCGGCCGCGGCGCCATCGGCAGGATCATGCTGGCGTCGACGACCCCGCCCTTCGACAGTCCGAGGAACACGTCGGCGCCGACGAGCGCCTCGGCCAAGGTGCGGATCGGGGTCTCGGGCGCGAACTGGCGCTTGACGTCGGTGAGGTCGGTGCGGCCCGCGTGGATGATCCCGCGCGAGTCGGCCATGAGGATCTTCTTGGCGTCGACGCCGAGGCTCACGAAGAACCGCGAGCACGCGATCGCCGAGGCACCGGCGCCGCTGACCACGACGCGCAGCGAGTCGAGCGGCTTGCCCTGCAGCAGCGCCGCGTTGATCAGCGCCGCGCCGGAGATGATCGCGGTGCCGTGCTGGTCGTCGTGGAACACCGGGATCTTCATCCGCGCCCGGAGCTTCTCCTCGATGTAGAACGACTCGGGGGCCTTGATGTCCTCGAGGTTGATGCCGCCGAACGTGGGTTCGAGCGCCGCGACGCACTCGATGAAGAGATCGGGATCGGACGCGTCGAGCTCGAGGTCGAACACGTCGATGTCGGCGAGCTTCTTGAAGAGAACGCCTTTGCCCTCCATCACCGGCTTGGCCGCCAGCGGCCCGATGTTGCCCAGGCCCAGCACGGCGGTGCCGTTGGTGATCACCGCGACGAGGTTGCCGCGCGCGGTGTAGAGGTGCGCCTTCGCCGGATCGGCGGCGATTTCCAGGCACGGCTCGGCGACGCCGGGCGAGTACGCGAGCGACAGGTCGCGCTGGCTCGTCAGCGGCTTGGTGGCAACGACCTGGATCTTCCCCGGGCGACCGCTGGAGTGGTAGTCGAGGGCTTCTCGGCGCCGAACCTTCTTCATGCGGCGCCGACCATAGCGCCGACGGCGGGCCGGGAGTCGGAAATCAGACGCGAAGGCCGACCGCGCGCATCAGCGCCAGCGCGTCTCCCGTCACGCCACCCGCGGCACGCGAGCGGCCGCTTCCGGGTTGCGGGGCGACGGCGCGCAGGGGTAGCGTCGAGGCCGTGTCGGCGATCGTCATCGCACGTCCGTACTTCCATCTGACGCTCGCGCACCCCGAGTGGCAGCTGGCCGCGCCCGGAGATGGCGTCGATGTCAAGTGCGTGAGCCTCGACGGGCGCCACGAGTTGTACGTCGCGATTCTCATCGCGGCGAACGATCCGTCGCGTTCGTTCGCCCGGCTCGACGGCGTCCATCGGGAGTCCCTCGCGTCCGCGCTGCAGTACGCCCCCGGGCGCGTCGTCGAGGCCGTTGCAGCGCGCGACGTCGCCGGACCCGCGAACGCGTGCGGCTTCACCATCGACTACGGCGCTTCGGTGCTGCGACGCCGGATCCTGAGCATGCTCGGCGCCCACGGGGCGTTTGGAGAGCCGGGCCGCTGGCAGGTGATCGCGAATGTGTCGCTGTACTCCCACGGGGCCGCGCCCGCGGAGGCCGAGCAGCGGCTCGCAGCCGTGCTCGCGGGCCTCCACGTCGCGCCATCGAGCCACGTGGCGGTCGTCGATCGCAGCAGCGTCGGGTCCCTGCCGCTCGCGGACGACGACGACGACATCGACGACGACGACATCGACGACGACGGCGTCGACGACGACATCGAGATGCCAAGCCCGGCCACGGCGTTGCCGTGGCCCGTGTCCCGCGCCCAGCTGGCCCCGTACGCGGGACTCCTGCAGGTCTGGGGCGTCGCCGATCCGATCGACGGGCTCCCGCCCATCGGCCACGACGTGTTCGTCACGACCACGCTCCCGCGGTCGCGCGATCACTGGCTCTCGAGCATGCGCCTGCTCCCCAACCCGGACCTCGACACGGCCTTCGCCAACATCGCGCGTCACGCCCAGGAGGTGTGCCTGCAGCGAATCACGAGCCCGAGCGGGCAGGCCGTCGTGTTGCTCCACGGGCACCCCGGCTGCGTCTCGCTCGCCCTGCTCGGCGTGATGCAGCCGGAGTTCTCGGAGCTGCTGGGCTCCTCGAGGGTGCTGGCCTGCTTCCCGCGTCCACACCTCGCCGCGCTCTTCGCCGACGCGCCGCCGCCCGCACGCGAAGAGCTCCGCGGGTTCGTGCTCGCCGGCGCCGGGGAGGTCTGCCTCTCGGATCGACTGTTCGAGCTCACCGGGGTGGGCGGAGCGCGACCGCTCGCGGGCTAGCGGCCCCGAACTCGCGTCGAGCACTCAAACCCGCAGGCCGACCGCGCGCATCAGCGCCAGCGCGTTGCTGGTCTCGACGATGCCCTCGCGCAGCCGATGGTCGAACACGAGTCGGTCGTCCCGCAGCGTGTCGCAGAAGTGGACGTTGCGCACTCGCGGCGCCAAGCCCTCGACGTCGGTCGCCAGCGCGAGATCGTGGGTCGTCATCATGCCCAGGGCGCCGGCGTCGAGCAGCAGCCCGAGCACCGCACGCGCGCCGACGCGGCGATCGTGGGAGTTGGTCCCGTGCAGGACCTCGTCGAGCAGGAACAGCACGGGCGTCGGGCCGGCGGCGAGCACGGTCACCTGCTTCAGCCGCGAGATCTCGGCGTAGAAGCGCGAGGCGCCGTCGCGCAGCGAGTCCTCGATCCGGATCGACGCGGCGACCTGCAGCACCGACAACCGCATGTGCGCCGCGCGGACCTTGGCGCCGGCGAGCGCCAGCACGACGTTCACCCCGACCGTGCGCATGTACGTGCTCTTGCCCGCCATGTTCGACCCGCTGATCATGAGCGCGACCGTGGTGCCACCGAGCGCCACGTCGTTGGCCACGGCGGTGTCGCGCGGCAGCAGCGGGTGTGCGATCGCGTTGGCCTCGAGCGTCGGCGCGCCGTCGACCAGCTCGGGCCACACGTCGCCGGACTGCTCGAAGGCGTGGGCCGACAGCGCCGCGATCGCCTCGAGCTCGCCGAGCGCGGCGAACCACCGCGCGATGTCACCACCGCTGCGCTCGCGCCAACGCTCGATCGCCAGCGTGAAGTGCTCGGTCCAACAGACCAGCCACGCGACGATCGACAGCAGCTGGCTCTGCCGGACCTGCAGCCACTCGACCAGGCGGCACAGCGTGCGGATGCGACGCGACGCGGCCGCGTCGCCGCGGACCAACGCCGCCTGCAGCGCGCGCAGCCGCGGCGCGCCCACGGCCTCGGACTCGAGCCGCGCGAGCAGACCCGCGACGGTCGCGAGCTCGCGGGCCGGCCGCTCGATCGCCGAGGTGGCCGCTGCGGTGAACGGGCGCGCCCAGCGGTGGAACGCGAACAACAGGGCGAGCACCACGACCACCGGCCACGCCGGCAGCACACCCGTCGACCACAGGCCGACGGTCGCCGCGACGCACGGCGGCAGGATCCACGCGCCCAGGGTGATCCGCGAGCGCATGCGGGCATCGACGCCCGCGGGGGCCTCGCCCCAGCGCGCGAGCATCTCGGGATCGACCTCCGCTCGCAGCGCCTCGCCGACGCTCGCCAGCTCCTCGCGCAGGACCACCGACGGCGCGAGTTCCTCGACGGCGGCGCGCCGCTCGGCCAGCGCGTGGAGATCCGCCGGCGCCGAGAGCCACGCCGCGAGAGTCTGCTCGCCCGCCGCCGTACGGGCGGTGCACAGCAGCTCGAAGATCGATCCGCGCCCGAACAGATCGAGGTCCCGCGCGTACGGATGATCGGCGGCGACCAGATCGGTCCGCGCGTTGCCGCGGCCGACCCACGTGCCGTCCTGTCGCGCGAGGCCGTCGTCGTAGTGGGTCACGCCGCGGCGGGCGCGATCGATCCGCCGGTGCTCGCGCTCGTGCACGAACACCAACGCGACGAAGCCGACGATCGGGATCACGATCGTCGCGCCCGGGACCGCGTCGACCCACGCACCCCACCCCGCGGCGATCATGAGCGCGAAGCAGAGCAACCGCGCGCGCCCGATCGCGATCGAGCGGGCCTCGCCCGCCGTGACGACGCCGACGCAGCGCTCGCGGCCCCGGACGTAGACCTCGCGGGGCGCGTCCGCCATCACGTCCACTGCAGCGGCATGCCGAACACGCGACTAGACCGCCCGATGCGTGTAGCTGACCTTCGCCCGGCCGGTCGCGAAGATGAGGCCGGTCGACTCGACCGGCACCGTGCACTCCACGTCGGCGGCGCGCAGCTCGAGCAGCTCGCGGCCCAGCGTCGCGGCGGCGACGTAGGCGTTCGCGCGGGCGACCGCGAGCGCGGCCTCGGTGACGCGCCCGCGCGCGAACGAGGGATCGCGCAGGCCCCAGATGATCCCCGAGCCCGGCCCCGCGCCGGCCATGATCGCGACGTCGAGCAGCACGCCCGCCGCCTCGGGCGGCATCTGGGCCCGCATCACGCGGTGCAGGCGATACCCGTGCAGGCCCCCCTCGTCGTCGAACACGGGGTCGAGCGTGCGTTCGACCTCGGTCACCATCTCGGGGAGCTTGGGCTCGGTCTCGCGGATCGTGTCGAGCACGATGGTGATCCGCGCGTTGCTGGCGCTCATCGCATCCGCGGCGGTCTTGCCCTCGGTGACGATCACCAGCCGCAGCCACGCGACGTCGGTCGACACCGGGAGCATCGCGTCACCGGTCACGGAAATCGTCGCGTCGTCGTGCGCCATCAGCGGGCCGAGGGTAGCACGACGACGCGGCGGCGATCACGGCAGGTCGCCGCTCGCCGGAAGTCCGCACTACTGCGCGGCGAGCACGGACTCGAGCCAGGGTTTGATCTCCCCGATGGGGATGTAGGCCTGCAGCCGGGTCTTGCTCTCGTCCGACCACTTGGTGAACGACGGCGGGCACGTGCGCACGGGGTCGAAGCGCTTGGTCGCGAGCTGCGTGCCCGTGCGCCGCGCGTGCACGGAGACCGTCGAATGGGCGAGCTCGAGCTGCACGGTGGGCAGCGCGTTGCCGACGTCGTCGACGTAGCCGGTGCACGCCACGGTCTCGCCCGTGGATTCGAGGGCCAGGATCGCGACCGCATCGACGTCCGCGAGGGTCTTCGGCGTCGCGCCGACCACCGTGGGCACCTGAGCCGTGGCGTTGAAGACGATGTTGGCGATCGTCCCGCCGCCTGGCTCCTCACCTGCGAACAGCACCGGGCCCTTGGCCGCCTCGAGCAACACGTCGCCGGCGAACGACACGCGAATGGGGGGCAGCGGGACCACGATGACGGTCGCCCCGGGCGCCGCGACCGTCATCGTGGCGCCCTCGACGGTGGGCATCTCGATCATGCCGAACGGCAGCACGCCGTAGAGACTCACGGCTGGCGCATCTAGCTTGGCGTTGCCGTCGTCGTCCGCCGTCGCCGTGACGCCCCCGACCGTGAAGCGGGTCCCCGGGGGAAAGCCCTTGGCGAAGAAGCTGAGCTTGCCCTCGTACACCCCGACCTGGCCCCACATCTCCTCGTGTCCAGCGACCTTGAACCGCTCCTGCGCCCACTCGAATGCGCTGGCGCTCGTGAGGTACTTGCTGCGTTCGGCGAGCGACTCGCAGCCGGTGGTCAAGAGGAGCAGGACGAGGGCTGCGAGCGAAGCCCCATCGGTACGAGTACGCCGGGTTGCCACGGGCGGAGCTTAGCGCGGCGGGCCCCGTGTCGCCCACCCGCAGGCGCGACGGACTCGATCGTGATCGATCGATTGGAACACCGCGACGCCATCGTGTCGCTCGAGATCGACGCGCGCGGTCCCCTGACATTTCGGCTGAGGTGGCACCCGTATCGGCGCTGACGGATCGGCCACGGCCGCAGCTCTTCGGGATCGTCCGCCCATCACTTCCACTGCAGCGGCATGCCGAACACGCGATCGGCCTGCTCGGCGTGGCATCCGCGGCACGCCTCGAGATCGCCGGCCGCGGTGACCCGCCCATCGGGCGCGATCGTGGCGTAGATCCACCCTGCATCGGTGCCCTCCGCCGTCGCGACCCGCAGCTGCGCCATCACGAACAGCCCGATCGGATCGCCCGCGCCGTAACGAACATCCCCCTTGCGCGCCGGCACCAGCCGGGCCTGGAACGCGCCCGCATCGAGGGGCCGCGGCACGAACGACTCCTTCACCAGGACCTGCACCACGTCGTCGCGCGAGCGGAGCGCCGCGCCGACGCGATCGAGCGTCGCCGGCAGCTCGCCCTTCGCGTCGGTCGCCCGCCAGTAGGCCTTCGGATCGAGCGCGTGCAGGACGAACACCTTCGCGGCGTGGGCCGTGCCGTCGGCCGCCGCGCTGAGGTGCTGCACGCCGTCGGCCGGCATCGCGCAGAGCCCCGGCGCCCAGTGGAACTGGTTGTCGACCAGGCCCCAGCCCACGTAGCTCGCTGCGATCTCGCGGAGCAATGGATCCCACGGCGACTCGGTCGCCGCGGCCGGCTGCCCTTGCGCACCCTCGACGACCGTCGACGGGGTCGGGGCGTCGGCGAGCGCAGCGGCCTGCGCCGAAGGCTCGACGCCCTCGCGCTCGGCCGCGCCTGCACAGCCCACCGCACCCACAACGAGAAGGATCCACCGCGAGCTCGACGCGCACGTCATGGAACCACCGTAGCGCGGCGGCTCGCCGGCGTCGGTCACGGCGTCGTCACCGCGATCACGGCAGGTAGCAGTGCTCGGGGAAGTCCCCGGGGAGCCCCGCGGCGTACGCCTGCGAGCCCCAGGGGTGATCGTCGAAGAACCGATGCACGAAGCTCTGGTCGGGGCCGATGAGGTGCCCGGTGCCGTGGTTGCACTCGATCGCGAGCCGACCGGTGAGCAGCAGCTGCTCGACGTAGTAGGCGCTCAGCTCCTGGAAGTCGACGCTGCCGCCGTAGACGTCGGCGTCGCCGCCGTGCATGACCATCGCCGCGAACTTGTTGTCGGGCTCGGAGTCCCACGGCGCGTAGTCCGGGGCGAAGAAGCCACCCGAGTAGATGACGACGCTCGCGAGGTAGACCGAGCG
This sequence comes from Nannocystaceae bacterium, assembly GCA_044344875.1. Classification (GTDB taxonomy): domain Bacteria; phylum Myxococcota_A; class Polyangia; order Nannocystales; family Nannocystaceae; genus Xiheibacterium. The sequence goes on along the minus strand of JBIJCC010000035.1, from coordinate 57,354 downwards.
CAGGTAGCTCGCCTTCGAGGTGTGCAGGCCACCCGCCGAGAACCCGGCCGAGTGGATGCGACGCAGATCGATGCCGAGCTCCTGCACCGCGCACGCGACGATCTCGTCCATGAGCAGCAGGTCGTCCTCACGATCGCCGTTGGTCAGCCACCACGGGTACGTGCCCGTCGCCGGGTCGTTGTACGGCGCCACCACGATGCCGCCGGCCGCGGTCACCAGGTCGATGTTGTTGGTGTCGTACGCGTTGAAGCCCCACTCCGCCTCCATCGGGTTGCCGCCGGTGCCGTGGAAGTAGAACTGCAGGCGACCACCGCCGTCGTAGGCGGCGTCGGTCATCCAGATGTGCGCCTGTCGGGGCTCGATGCCCTCGGGGTTGAAGGTGATGTCGCCGGGGACGAACTCGGGGCACGTGCCGGTCACGATCGGCATCAGCGGCTCGAGGCCCACGGGGCCGGTGTCATCGCCGGTCTCGTCGGTGGGCGACGTGTCGTCGGTGCCCGGAGCCTCGCTGCCGGTCGGATCGTCGGTCGGGTCGTCGGTCGGATCGTCGGTCGGATCGCTCGGGTTCGTCGGGTTGCCCGACGGGTTGGTGCTCGCACCGCCCTCGCTCGTGTCCGAGGATCCTGCCTCGCCACCCTCGGCATCCGAGCCGCAGGCGCCCAGTGCAAGAACCAGCAGGAGAGCACCGCAATGACGTGTGAGCTGCATGAGCATCGTCGAGCCTAGGCTTGGTGGGATAACACGGGTCGACCGCGGCCCGGAACAGCGAAGGGTCGTCGCCCCATCCGAGGACGGAGGCCGACGTCCGAGGTTGCGCGCGGTCTCGACGGTACGCGCGACGATCCGGACGGATCGACCGCCCGAAACGGCGATCCGTCACGGAGGCGGCGTGAGGGCGACCATGCGGCAAACCGGCCGGAACCCCAGACCCGCGAGGATCGGATAGGCGGTCTGCTCGCGGGCCTGCGAGGTCGCGAGCGTGAGGCCGCGGCTGCGGGCGTGCTCGAGCCGCGCCGCCACCAACGCCCGGTAGACCCCGCGGCCGCGGAACTCGGGCAGGACCACGCCACCGATCAGGTAGGCCGAGTGCTCCGCGGCGAGGTAGGCCGCGGTGCCGGCGGCTCGACCGCCGACGCGGGCCACGAACATCGGCAGGCGTCCGCCGCCGTGCACCGCGAAGTGGCGATGCAGGGCCTCGAGCGGGGGCACGTCGACCCGCCAGCCTGCGGCGGTGACCTCGGTGAACTCGCCGACGTCGTCGTCGATCACGGGCTCGACCGAGACGTCGGCGGACGGCCACGCGACCTCGTCGATCGATCGCGCCACCGCGACGAGGGTGTGCGGCACGAACCCGCGGCGCTCCAGACGATCCGCGAGATCCCGCGGGCGTGAGTCGGGGCCGATCGTCCACCGGAACCGCAGTCCGCGGTCGCGGTACGCGGCGATCGTCGCGTCGATGATCGCGTCCGCCCCGACGTCGTCGAGCACCGCGAGCGAGACCTCGTTGAGCCCCGCCTCGGGCAGGGACGGTGTGATGAGCTGCATCCACCCGGGGCGCTCGACGACGATCGTGTCGGGCAGCGGCACGAACGCCCGCCGAGGGACCACCACCGCTTCGTGCAGCAGCTCGGCGTCGCTCCACGATCGGCTCGCGGGTGATCGGGTCATGCGCGGCGTTCGTACGCGAACGCGGACGCGCCGTCAGCTGTCTTCGCGCCGTCGCGGCGCCGAGCGCGACGGCGTCGGGCCTGCTACGGTCGCCCCACGATGGCCGGACGCGAACCGACGGGAACCCCGAGGGCACGGCGCGCGGCCCGATCACGCGGCGCAGGCCTCGGCCTCGCAGCGCTCGGCCTCGCGGCGCTCGGCCTCGGGGCGACGGCGTGCGAGTTCGGCCCGCTCGAGCCCGCCGCGGGCTTCCGCGCCGGCGTCTACGACGTCAGCGTCAGCGTCGACGACGCCTGCGGGCAGATCGGCGTCGCGATGCGGGCGATGGACTGCCGCGGCGGCGTGCAGGTCGTCGACGACGGGGCGCTGTCGATCGCCTGGCCCGAGGTCGACGGTGCGACCTACGTGATCAACGACGGCGCCCTGCCGAACATCGGCGAGTCCCCCGTGCTGCGCTGGTCGGACAGCGGCATCGAGCCGTCGACCGAGTGCGACGGCGCGGCGCTGCGCTGGGTCGTCACCCTGACCAACGACGACGAGGGCAAGCTCTCGGGCTCGCTGCGCAACAGCTGGACGGGTGTGACCGGGTGTCCGGTGACGACGACCATGCCGCAGACCGAGTGCACCACGGCGTTCTCGTACCGCTATGATCTGCACGAGCCCTGCGAGGACCCGTGCGAGCTGGTGGACTCGGACATCGCGCCGGCGGCGGGCGAGCCGTACGACTGCGGGCTGTCGGTGTGTTCGTGTCCGTGAGCCCGACCGTCAGTCCGTGATCACGATCTCCGCCACCGTCTGCGCCGGATAGTCGATCTCCGCCGCGAACGTCTGCGGATACCCGAGCTGCGTCCCGCCATACAGGTTGCACACGCCGCCCGCCGGCATCGGCGGATCGCACTCGCAGGTCCCCGCGCACAGCCCATACGTCGTCAGCGCGATCCGGTAGCGACCGGGCGGGGCCGCATCGCGCCGCTGGCACTCGCTGGCGCACCCGGCCCCCGACGCGCACGCCTTGGTCATCGTCAGCGGCACGAGCCACGCGCCCGACCACGTGCCGTCGGCCATGCCGCCGGCCTCGAAGCGCCCCGACTCCGGCGCCGCGCAGTCGGTGCAAGCCTGGCTGCAGTCGTCGGCCACGAGGAAGTCGTCGCACAGCACCGGCGTGCACTCGCCCAGCGTGTAGGGCACGGTCTCGTCGGTCGCCAGCGCGGTGATCTCGAACGTCAACGCGCCGGCGCAGCCCTCCGGCTTGAAGTACACCGGCGTGGTTCCGTCGTGGCGGACCGTGACCGTCACCTCCGGGCCGACGGAACCGACAGACACGTAGTCCTCGCACGCCAGCCCGCCGCTCTCGGAGGACGCTGCGCTCGCGCTCGACGTGCTGCTCGACGTGCTGCCCCCGGAGCCGTCGCCCTCGGACTCGGCGCCGCACGCGAAACAGGACCACAGCAAGGGGACGGCGAGCGCGAGCCGGCGGGTCGGGGACATTCGCGCGGCAGGATACCAGGCGTCACGCGCCACGGACGTCGAAGCTGAGGTTCCAACGCTGGCCGGTCGTGGTCTCGACCGCGGAGAGCTCGAGCGTCCCGACCTCGGTCACCCGCGCGTGCAATCGCACCTGCACGATCGATCCCTCCTGGCCCTCGGCGGCCGGCAGGAGCGTCTCGAGCGGGGAGAGCTCGGTGAGCTCGACCGGCGAGACGATCGCGCCGACGGCGTCGTCGCGCCGGGTCGACGAGCCGAAGAAGCGGAACGAGACCTCCTCGCCGAGGAGCAGGCCGAAGGACTGGGGCAGCTCGATCTCGGTGCCCTCCTCCATGCCGCACGGCGCCACGCACACGGCGTCGATCCGCGGGGGCACCCCCGGGACGACGAGCTCGGCCCGGGCGATCCCGACGTAGTGCGACTGCGCGGTGCCGCCCTTGATCCGCACGCCGCCGGTGCGACGCACCCGGGCGTAGTGGGCTGCGCCGCGCGCCACCGCGAGCTCGGCGTCGGTGCCTGCGAGGACCTTCGGCGCCGCGCCGCCCTCGGCCGCGACCCACCGCGTGATCACGTCGCAGATGCGGGCGCGCACCGTCGGCGATCGCGTCACGCCGCCGTTGAAGAGGATGGCGGTCGGGTGCACGAAGCTCGCGCCTTCGGCCCGCGAGGTCGAGGGTCGGCCGAGGAACGCCGCGAGGTGCCGCGTGATCGCGGCGTCGCTCGGGTACGGCAGGCCGAGCGCGACGAAGCCGGCGCGCTTGGGCGCCAGCGGCCGCGCCGAGGATTCCACCACCGGGAAGAAGCCCTCGATGAGCACGCGATCGACCTCGTCGCGGGTCAGCGCCGTGCGGATGGTGTTGCCGATGAGCCGCGAGCCCCGCGACACGATCGCGATCGGGCTCTCGTCCGGTCCGCCCTCGGCGAGCAGCGTCTCCTTGGCCGCCCGCGACGCGTGGGTGAGCGCGCGGGTCTGCCAGTCGTCGAGCGTCGTGCCCTCGGCCTCGAGCCGCGCGCGCACGGTGTACGCCAGCGCGAGGTCCATGTTGTCGCCGCCGAGCAGGATGTGATCGCCGACGGCGATGCGCTCGAGCACCAACGAACCCGCCCCGTCGTCGCCGACGGCGATGAGCGAGAAGTCGGTGGTGCCACCGCCGACGTCGACGACGAGCACCACGTCACCGACGGCGAGCTGCTTCCGCCAGGTGTCGGCGTGCTGCGCCAGCCAGTCGTACATCGCCGCCTGCGGCTCTTCGAGCAGCGTCGGCGACTCGAAGCCCGCGAGCATCGCGGCCTCGTTGGTGAGCTCGCGCGCCACCGCGTCGAACGACGCCGGCACGGTGAGCACGACGTCCTGCTCGGCGATCGGCGCGTCGGGGTGGGCGCGCTCCCACGCGGCGCGCAGGTGGCCGAGGTAGCGCGCCGCGGCCTGCACCGGCGAGCACTTGGGCACCTCGTCGGGCGCCTGCCACGGGAGGATCTCCCCGTTGCGATCGACACCCGAGTGCGACAGCCAGCTCTTCGCCGACGACACCAGGCGCGCCGGCGTGGCCGCGCCCTGGGCCCGCGCGAACGTGCCGACGACGTCCTTGGCATTGGGGTACCACGGCAGCGCGAGCGCACCGGCGGCGAACTGGCCCTCGGCCGGCGCGTAGAGGAACGACGGCAGCAGCGCCAAGCTGGCGATCTCGCCGGGCGCGACGATCTGCGGGATGCCCAACGGCAGCGGCGCCGCGTCGGCGTCGGTGCAGTACGCCAGCGCGCAGTTGGTCGTCCCGAGATCGATGCCGATGGTGAAGAGGACCTCGTCGCTCATGGGGTTCCCCGGCGGATCATGCGAGCTCGACCTCGGCCGGCGCGAGGATCTTCGGGTCGTGTCCCGCCGTGGTGCTCGGCAGGCGCACCGCGTCGATGCGCCAGCCGTGGTGGGCCAGCGTGCCCTTGTACGGCGGCTCGCCGACGACGTTGCCGGTGACGCGCACGCGCGCGGCGTCGAAGCCCACCGGCAGCTCGATCGTCGCGCCCTCGGCCTCGGTGCGCACGGGGGCCAGATCGAAGTACTGCCCGAGGGCGCGGGCACAACCCGTGTGCACGACGCGGGCGGCCGCGCCGATGTCGGCGTCGGAGAACCCGCCCATGTCCTCGCGCAGGAAGTCGATCAGCCGCCCCTCGCGCTGCAGCAGCGCGAGCACCTGCAGGCCCGCGGTCACGTCGGGGCCGGTCACGACCTCGGCCTCGCGGACCTCGTGCTTGGGCGCCGGCGCCGGGAGGGGCTCGGGCGCCGGGGCGTCGAGCCGTTGCACGCGCGCCGCGAACACGCCGTCGAACAGCACGCGCCAGGGCATGACAAAGGCGAGCCACAGGCGCGCCACGAATCCGAGTGGTTCCACGTCGGTGACCTCCGCGATGGGGGGTAGATAGCGCAACGATGCGCCGCTTGTCGAAGCCGCGGCGCGAGGCCGCGCGGGGCCGCCCCGGCGGGGAGCTTTCGGAGGTGCGAGAGGGCGAGCGCGCGGGGCTCGACCGACGCGGCGGGCCCGCGCTACAACCCGGCCCGATGCACGCGCGCACGCTTCGGTCGACGAGCTTGGCGATCTCCCTGCTGTCGGCGGGCTGTCCCGCCGGCGGTCGGCGCGACGATCCGACGGTCGTCGCGGACGGGCCCGCGGCCTCCGCCGGCCCGGTCGAGCACCGCGCCGCCAACGAGCACGCGACCGCGGCGTACCGCTGGGTCGACATCATGCTCGAGGCCACCGGCCGCGAGGTCGACCAGGTCGGCGCGCGCCCGACGATCATCTCGCGGCAGATGGCGATCCCGATGACCGCCATGTTCGACGCGTGGGCGGCCTACGACGAGCGTGCCGTGGGCACGCGGCTGGGCGGCTCGCTGCGTCGACCCGAGCGCGAGCGCACGATCGCCAACAAGGAGATCGCAATCGCGTATGCGATGTACACCACCCTGGTCGATCTGTTCCCCGCCGATCGGGCGTGGCTGACCGATCGCATGCGCGAGATGGGCCACGATCCCGCCCACGCCTCCGACGACACCACCACGGCCGCGGGCATCGGTCGCGCCGCCGCGCTCGCGGTGCTCGCCTACCGCCGGGACGACGGCGCCAACCAAGACGGCCGGGCCCCGGGCGGTGACGGCAAGCCCTACTCCGACACGAGCGGCTATCAGCCCAAGAACACGGTCGACAAGCTCGTCGATCCCGATCGCTGGCAGCCGATCCCGTTCGACGACGGCAAGGGCGGCACGATCGCGCCCGGGTTCCTGACGCCGCACTGGGGCCGCGTGACGCCGCTCGCGCTGGCGCGCGGCGACCAGTTCCGTCCGCCGCCGCCGCCCGTGGTCGGCTCCGCCGCGCTGAAGGCCGAAACCGACGAGTGCATCGCGTTCAACGGCTCGCTGTCGCTCGAGCAGAAGGCGATCGTGGAATTCATGCGCGACGGACCGCGCTCGACCGGTCAGTCGGGCCACTGGTTGCAGTTCGCCCAGGACGTCTCGCGCCGCGATCAGCACGACCTCGACACCGACGTGAAGCTGTTCTTCGCGGTCGCCAACACCGCCTTCGACGCGTTCATCGCCGCGTGGGATGCGAAGCGCCACTACGACACGTCGCGGCCGTGGTCGTTGGTCCGGCACTACTACGGCGAGCAGCCGATCGTCGGCTACATGGGCGCGTGTCAGGGCGTCGGCACGATCGCGGGCAACGCGTGGTACCCCTACTCGCCGCGCACCTTCGTGACCCCGCCCTTCCCCGGCTATCCCTCGGGCCACAGCACGGTGAGCGCCGCATCGTCGAAGATGCTCGAGCTGTTCACCGGCAGCGACACCTTCGGCGCGTTCGCAAAGCACGAGGCGGGGCAGTACACCGAGACCGAGTGCACCACCGCGCAGATGCAGGCCAAGGACGGCAAGCCCGACACGACCGTGCCGGAATCGCGGACGATCGTCCTGCAGATGCCGACGTTCTCCGCGACCGCGGTCATGGCCGGCATCTCGCGCGTGATGGGCGGCTATCACATCCAGGCCGACAACACCGAGGGTTTGGCGCTCGGTCGCAAGGTCGCCGAGGCGAGCTGGCCGACGTACCAGGCGTACTTCGACGGCACCGCACCCCCGCCGCGGTGAGACGAGTCGGCCCGCTCACCGAAAATTCTCGGCATCGAGGCGCTACACGCCGCATGGTGGCCCATCGGAAGGGAGGGAGGATTCGTGCCTCCCGAACCGAGGCGCACCATGTCGTTCGTTCGCCCACCACATCTCCCGAGCTCCGGCCAACGCATCGTCGGGCACCGTCCCGCGCCGCCTCGTCGGCGCCTGGGGTGCGCGTCCCTGCTGCTCGCGGCCGGCTGCTACTCCGGGGTCGGCGCTGACGCCCAGGACGACGCCTCGGGGACCGCGGGACAGCCTACCGGCGGGGCCGACGGCGCCGACGGCAGTGACGGCACCGACGGCGACGACTCCCCATCGGCGGCGTGCGCCGGCTCGAAGCCCGGCGACCAGGTGATCCGACGCCTCTCGAACGGCGAGTACAACCAGACCCTCCGCGACCTCTTCGGCGCCGCGGTGATCTCGGACGAAGCGCTGCTGCCCTACGAGGGCGACCTCAACGGCTTCACCAACGACGTGAGTCGGTTGACCGTGGCGTGGCCCGACGTCCAGGCCTACCTCTCCTCGACCGAGCTCGTGGCGCGCGACGTCCAGGCCGCGCTGCCGAGTCTGCTGCCCTGCGCCACGACGGCCGATGACGACGCGACGCGGCGCGCGTGCGCGGCGGAGTTCATCGCGGAGTTCGGCCCGAAGATCTTCCGTCGACCCCTGGCCGACGGCGAGACCGAACTGTTGCTCACCAGCTACGACGACGCGCTCGCGCTGGACGCCCAGCTCGGCCTCGACGGCGGGCTCCCGCGGGCCATCGGCTTCATCGTGATGCGGGCGCTGCAGGCCCCCGACTTCCTCTACCGGCTCGAGCTCGGCGGCGAGCCCCTCGACGACCTCGCGATGACGCTCACCTCGTGGGAGATGGCCTCGCGCCTGTCGTACCTGCTGTGGGGGTCGATGCCCGACGACGCGCTGTTCGACGCCGCAGTGGCCGACGCCCTGCGCACGCCGGAACAGGTCGCGGCCCAGGTCGATCGGATGCTGCTCGACCCGCGGGCACGCACCCGCGTCCGCCTCCTGTTCCGCGAGTGGCTGCACCTCGGCGCGGTGGCGACGGCGACGCGCGACTCGGCGACCTGGCCCGATTTCGACGGCATCAAGGGCCTGCTGACGGAGCAGGCCGAGCGATTCGGCGAGCACGTCGTGTTCGATGGCGACGCCAAGGACGTCCGGGAGCTCCTCACCTCCCCTGCCGTGTTCCTCAACGCCCAGGTCGCGCCGCTGTACGGCGTCGATCCCAACGGCCTCACCGACGCGTGGGTGCTGACCGACCTCCCCGCGGAGCAGCGATCCGGGCTCTTCACGCACGCAGCGGTCCTCGCACCCCTCGCCAAGCCGACCGAACCGGCGCCGGTGTTGCGCGGCAAGTTCCTGCTCGAGCAGCTCTTCTGTCAGACCCCGCCGCCGCCGCCGCCCGACGTGATGATGACCACCCCGCCGCCAGAGTCGGGCGCCACCACACGCGCGCGCTGGGAGGCCGTCACCGAGGCCGAGGGCTCGACGTGTCTCGGGTGCCATCGGGTGATCAACGCACCCGGTCACGCGCTCGGCCACTACGACGCCGTCGGCGGCTACATCACCGACGAGAACGGCAACCCGATCGATGCCTCCGGGTCCCTCTCGGGGGTCGGCATCGACGCCGACTTCGCCGACGCCATCGAGATGTTCGAGATCGCCGCCGAGGACCCGGGCGTCCGGGCGTGCATCGTCCAGCACTACTTCCACTTCTCGTACGGCCGTCCACCCATGTCGGACCAGGACGAATGCACCTTCGACGCCCTGACGCAGCGCTTCGCCGAGACCGAGGGTGATCTCCGCGATCTCTTGGTCGCAATGACGACCACCGACGCATTCCTGTATCGGGCGCGCTGAAACACCTGCTCGATTCGCACTCGGAGAGACCATGCCGCATCGAATCCTCAGTCGACGCACGATGCTCCGCGGGACCGCGGGGGCCCTCATTGCGCTCCCCCTGCTCGAAGCCATGGGTGACGCCGGAGCAGCCACGAGAAACCTGGCGAACGGACGCCGGGGCACCGCCGGCGGCGATCTGCAACCGCTGCGGCTCTTGACCACCTACATTCCGGGCGGCATGAGCCACGCGACGTGGTGGCCGACCGACGTCACCTCGGAGACCCAATTCGAGCTCAGCCCGGCCCTCGCACCACTCGCACCCGTCCGCGAGCACATGATCGTGCTGCGGGGCCTGAACCTGACGGTGGTCGAGAACGGAGACGCCTTCGACGGCCATCGCGAGGGGTCCATGGCCGTTCTCACCGGCAGCCGCGTCGACGCGGTCCAGAACTGGCGCATCGACAACGACTCCCTCGACCTATACCTGGCCCAGCAGATCGGCGCGAGCTCGGCGATCCCATCCCTCGCCCTGGGCGCCTACGGGGGTTGGGCCAACCACGGCAGCATCTCCCATTACGCCGCCGGAGGTGGGCCCGACCGCATCCAGCAGCCGGCCGATTTGTTCACGCAGATCTTCGGGAACCCCGATCTCGACGCCAGCCAGATCCAAGCGCTCACATTGCGGCGCCAGAGCGTCCTCGATCGCGTGCGCAGCGACTACGAGTCGCTCGTACCCAGGATCAGCGGCGCAGACCGGCAGCGGATCGATGCTCACCTCGAGGCAATTCGAACGGTCGAGATGTCGCTGGTGAACCAAGTCGACTGCGGCGAGGGGCCCGACCCCGCGACCCTCGCCACGCTCGACGACGGCGATCTGAACCCGTGGTTCGACTCGATGAAGCAGCTCATCGTCCTGGCGCTGCAGTGCGACGCCACACGGGTCATCAGCTTCACCTTCCGCAACGGCGGCGGCGGTGGGAGCTACTTCCCTTGGCTCGGCCTGGCGGGCGGCGACGCCGAATACGCATACCGCGAGCACCACGAGACGTCCCACTTCACCGACGACTTCGTCGAGTACGCGGCCGGCGAGAGCCGCGGCGGCAATTTCGCCCGCATCCTCGAGTGGCACCTGACCAAGCTCGCCGAGCTGGTCCAGGCCCTCGCCGAGGCGCCCGACGGCGTCGGCGCGACGCTCATCGATCGAACGGTCGGGCTGAACATGTCGGAGCACAGCCAGAGCCACGGCAAGAACGACATGCCATTCTTGTTGTTCGGCCGAGGCGGCGGCGCAATCCAGCCGGGGCGCTATCTGCAATACGGGGGAATCCCCCACAATCGCCTCCTCGTCTCGGTGATGAACGCGATGGGCGTCGCCGGCGACAGCTTCGGTGAGCCCTCGCTCAACGACGGCCCCCTGCCCAATCTCGCCGGCTGACGCGCGGCGCTACAACCATGGATCGCGTGCATCGAGAGGTCATGCGGCGGATGTGCAATGCGCGGCTGCTGGGGGTCTGGTTGCCGTCGACGCTCGCGCTGGTCGGCGGTTGCTACCGGGGTGCGGACGCCCGCGTCGACGACGCCGCCGAGACCGGCGACACCACCGGGGCGGCGGAGTCCGGCGGGGTGGACGACGGGGAGCCGGTCGCGTGCGCGACCCCGCAGCCCGGGCGGTCGCCACTGCGCCGATTGAGCGCCTTCGAGTACGACAACACCATCGCCGATCTGCTGGGGGACGACAGCCGCCCGGCGCAGGCGTTGCCCGCCGAGGGCGCGGGAGGCTTCGACAACAACGCCGATGCTGCGAGCGCCGGACGGCTCGTCGTCGAGGGATACATGGCGGCCGCGGAGGCCGTCGCGGAGCGGGCGGTCGAGCGCCTCGACGAGCTACTTCAGTGCCCGACCGACACGCCGGACGCGGCGTGCGTCGGCGCGTGGATCGACGCATTCGTCCCCCGCGCCTGGCGACGACCACTGACGTCGGACGAGCGCGCAGACCTGGCGAGCTTCTTCGACGACGCCAGTGCGCAGTGGGGTCTCGAGGCGGGCGTCGCCCTGCTCCTGCAGCGCGTGCTCCAATCCCCCCACTTCCTCTACCGCGTCGAGCTCGGCGTCGACGATCCGACGACGTCGCTCCGGCAACTCACCGATCACGAGATGGCGTCGCGGCTCTCGTACCTCTTCTGGGGTTCGATGCCCGACGACCACGCGCGCGAGCTCGCGGACGCGGGCTCACTCCACACCGACGCGCAGATCGAGGCCGAGGCGCAGCGCATGCTCGCGGACTCCAGGTCGAAGCGAACGGTCCTGCACTTCCACGCGCAGTGGCTCGGCTACGCGCGGCTCGAGGATCTCGACAAGGATCCGGCGACGTTTCCCGACTACACGCCCGCGATCGCGACGGCGCAGCGCGCCGAGATCGACGCCTTCATCGGATCCGTCGTGTTCGACGGCGATGCCACGCTGCGATCGCTGCTGACGGCCCCGTACACGATGGTCGACGAGCCGCTCGCGGGGTACTACGGCTTGGACCTGTCGCCGGGGACCGGCATCCGCCGGGCGACCGCCACCGATCGCGAACTCTCCGGCCTCATGACGCAAGGGGCGATCCTCGCGGTGGCGGCCAAGCCGACCGAGACCCACCCCATTGCCCGCGGTCTGTTCGTCCGCGAGCAGCTCCTTTGCCAGATCCCGCCGCCACCGCCCGCGGGGGTCGCGCTCGAGCCACCGCCCGCCGATCCCGAGGCGAGCACGCGCGAGCGCTACGAGCGACACCGCAGCGACCCCGCCTGCGAGGGCTGCCACCAGCTCATCGATCCGATCGGCTTCGGCTTCGAGAACTTCGACGCCACCGGTCGATGGCGCACGTCGGACAACGGGATCGCGATCGACGCCTCGGGCGCGTTGCTCGACACCGACGTCGACGGCCCGTTCACCGGCCCCTCCGAGCTCGGGGCCAAGCTCGCCGAGAGCGACCAGGTGCTCGCGTGCATGGCGACGCAGTGGTTTCGCTATGGCTACGGTCGGACCGAGACCCCCGAGCAGGACGGCTGCTCGTTGTCCGTACTCGAGGACAGCCTGGCCGCCAGCGGCGGGGACGTGCGCGAGCTGTTGCTCGCGCTCACGCGCACGGACGCGTTCCGCTACCGGCCCGCAGACGAAGGAGAACAGTGACATGGCGCGCATGATCGGTCGACGTGCCCTGCTGCGCGGCGGCGGCGGCCTCGCGCTGGGCCTGCCGTTGCTCGAGCTGATGCTCCCGTCTCGCTCCCGCGCCGGCGTCGAGGCCTCGCCCCAGCGATTCGTGGTGTTCTTCAGCGCCAACGGGACGATCGCCGAGCAATGGCGGCCCCTCGGGACTCCGGCCGATTACACATTCGTAGATCCCGGAGGGCCACGCATCCTCGATCCCCTCGAGCCATGGCGACAGCAACTGCTCGTGATCGAGGGTCTCGCGATGCACTCGCGCGGCTATCCGCCGGGCAGCAATGGACATGATCTCGGGATGGGCCACATGCTGACCGGGATTCCCCTCGTCGAGGGCCCGAGCGGCTACGCCGAGTTCAGTCATCTCCCCGACGGCTCGGCGGGCGGCCCCTCGATCGACCAGGCAATCGCGGATCTCATCGGCGGCGGCTCGGCCTATCGCTCGCTCGAGTTCGGGGTCGCCTCCTATCTCGAGCTCACGCGACAGCTGACGTGCCGCATGTGCTACCGCGGCCAGTTCGACGTGCTGCCGCCCGAGAACGACCCGCGGGCCGCGTTCGAGCGCCTCTTCCTCGACCTCGGCGCCGACCCGGCCGCCCTCGCGCAGCTCCGGGCACAACGGCACAGTGTCCTCGACGCGGTCGCCGGCGACCTCGAGTCGCTGCAGGTCCGGGTGGGGAGCGCCGATCGCATGAAGTTGGAGCGCCACTTGACCTCGGTCCGCGAAATCGAGCTGTCACTCGATGCGCTCGGCGATCTCCCGAGCGCGTGTGCGCAGCCGTCCATGCCCGCCGAGCTGGACGTCTGGGCCAACGAGAACTTCCCCGCCATCGGCAAGCTCCAGATGCAGCTGATGGTGATGGCGCTGGCGTGCGACTTGACTCGCGTCACCAGCCTCCAGTGGTCGGGTGCGGAGAGCACGGTGCGCTTCGAATGGTTGGGCCACAGCGGCGAGCACCACGAGATGTCCCATGCCGCGGACGATGATGTCGTCGTTCGCGGTCAGCTCGCCGAGATCAATCGCTGGTACGCCGGGCAATTCGCCGACCTGCTCACCGCGATGGCCGACGTCGAGGAGCCCGACGGCACGCTCCTCGACAGCGCTGCGGTGCTGTGGTGCAACGAGCAGGGCAACGGTCAGACCCACTCGTCCGACGGCATTCCGTTCGTGCTCGCCGGACATGCGCGGGGCGCCTTCGAGGTCGGCCGGTGGTTGCAGTACGAGGGCCGCGCCCACAACGATCTCTACGTCTCGCTCCTGCGCGGCTTCGGCGACGTGGACGCCGAGGTGTTCGGTCTCCCGGACGTCTGTGCGGGGCCCCTCGCGGAGGTATGACGGCGCCGTGAGGTCGTCGGGCGCGCTCCGCCCGGCGTGCGACCGCGCGATGCGCTTGGTACTCTCGACTCGGCCTGCTCGTGTCCTCCCGCATGAAGTCGACCTCGGCCCTGCTCCGGCAGGCGATGACCGTCGGCGTCGGGCTCGGCTCGGTCACGTGGGCGCCGTACGCCGACGCGGCGCCGGTCGCCGCCCCCGAGGCGACCGCATCGACGCTCCGCGTCGCGGTGACGCCCGTCGCGTTCTCGGGGATCGACGACCCCTCGCGCCGCAAGCTCCTCGCCCAGAGCCTCGCGGCCGGCCTCGGATCGGGGGGCGCCGCGTTGGTTCCGGGCGCAGCTCCCCCGTGCGGCTCCGAGGCCTGCTGGGCGGAGCTCGTCGGTGGGCTCGAGGTCGACTACGCCGTCGAGGCGACCATCGAGTTCGAGCGCCGCATCTATCGAATGCGGCTTGGCTTGCGCGACCGGGCCGGCACCATCGTGGCCGAGTCGCTCGAGCGCTGCGAGGTCTGCGGGATCTCCGACGCATCGACGCTGCTGCGCGATCAAGCCGCGGCGCTCTGGGCCAAGCTGGAGGACCTGAGCCTCGCACCGCCGTCGCTCGAGCTCCGTTCGGTGCCCGACGGTGCCGCCGTCGAGCTCGACGGCCGCCCGGTCGGGACGACCCCGCTGTCGCTTCAGGTCGGACCGGGTCGCCGACGTCTGCGCGCGACCAAGTCCGGCTTCCGGCCCGCGACGCGCGACGTCGACGCGATGTCGGGGACACGCGAGCGCATCACGTTCGAGCTGGCCGCCCTCGCGCCGCAGGCCCCGCGCCCCGCTCACCGCCGGCGCCTCGTGGCCGTGGCATGGACGAGTCCCGGCATCGCCGTCGGTGCCGCAGCGGCCGGAGGCACCCTCCTCGCGCTCGATGGTCGTCCGGCGAGGACCCGGTGCTCCGGCGACGATCGCGACGCGTTCGGATCGTGCCGATATCTCCACGAGACGACGGTCGCGGGCGCGGTGATGCTCTCGACCGCGGCGGTATCGGCGGTGAGCGCCGTCGTGTTCGCCGCGATCGTCCGACGGCGAGGCCGCGGCGCTGCACGGTTGCCGCGCACCACGGGCCTCCCCTAAGCTCGACGCACCGGTGTCGGACACCTCCGAATTCTTCGATCGCTGGTGTCGCGCGCGTCCGCAGGACAGTGAACGATCGGACGCCGAAGCCCTCGGCCCCAGACTCGCCGAGATCGTCCAGACCGCTCACGCCACCTGGCCATCGACATGGCTCGGCGTCGACGACCTCATCGAGGCGTTGGCCGATCGTGTCGATCCTGCGGTCGACCCCATCGCTGCGCTCGAAGGGCTCCACGTCGAGGAACTCTACCTCGCCCTCGCCTGCGGCAGCGGTCAGCCGGCGGCGATCCTCGCGTTGGAGCGGGCGCACGGCGGCGAGATCGCGGGCGCGTTGGCCCGCGTCGACCGTGCGGCCCACGAGCTCTCCATCGATGACCTCCGGCAGATCCTCCGCCTGCGCCTGTTCGTCGGCGACGGAGCTCGAGCGCCCGCGATCACCAGCTACCGCGGACGGGGACCGTTGGGCCGTTGGCTGTTCGTGACCGCCTTGCGCGAGGTGCTGCAGGCTTCACGGCGGAACGCGAGCGTCGAGGCCGAGGTCGAGGCGACGCGACTGCAGCTCCGACAGATGCTGATCGGACCGCAGCTCGAGTACCTCGACGAGCGCGAGCGAGACGCATTCCACGCCAGCTTCACGGAGGGCATCGATGCGCTGGAGATCCGGGAACGCAACCTGCTCCGGCACGCGCTGGTCGACGGCCTCAACGTCCGCCAGATCGGACGGATGTATGGGGTCCACTTCACCACCGCGGCGCGGTGGCTCACCCGCGCCCGAGACTCGCTCGCCGCCGAGACACGCGCGCGAATGATGCAGCGACTGCAGACCACGCCGAGCGAACTCGAGCGGATCATCGGCAGGGTCGCCAGCCAGGTCGAGCTCCGCTTGTCCACCGTCTTCCGACCGGACTCCGCGTCAACCTGAGGAGCCGAGCTTCGCATCGAGGAGCCGCGCGCGCTCGGACGCCGTCGAGGAGCCGAGCTCCGCGGCTTCGCGGTACTGGTCACGGGCCTCGCGGTAGCGGTGGACCTTGAGCAACGCGTCGCCGAGCAAGACGCGATTGATCACGTTGCGCGGAGCGAGGGCAATCGCTCGCTGGAGGTGGAGGATCGCCTTGGGGTAGGCACCGCGCTCGAACTCGACCTCTCCGAGCCCGGCGTGCGCTGCGACCGAGCGCGGCTGCTCGGCGACGACGCGGAGGAACGCGCGCTCGGCCTCGTCGAGCTCGGCCGCGTCGAGGGCTGCACGCGCCCCCCGAAGTGTCGCCGCCGTCGTGTCTGCGTCCTTGCGTCGATGCGCCCGGGGCTCCTCCCGGGCGAGCGCTGCGGCAGACGGCGTCGCAGCGCTCGCCGTGTCGCCGTGCGCATCGACAGTCGGTGATTCGGTCGCTGCCCCGGGGGCCACCGATTCGGTGGGTGACGCGGGAGACGCCGGCGCCGGCGCCTCACGGGCCACCGCGCCCATCATCGCCGAGAGCCCCCCCGCGATCACCAGCGGGCGCTCGCGAGCGGCGACCTCGGCCCACAACGTCTCGTCCGGCGCCGACTCGCTGGCCCGCACGCGCGCCATCACCTGCGCCGATTCCAGCTCCGCCGGGCTGAACGCGAGCGCTTGCGCCTGCGCCCGGAGCTGCGCGAGCTCGGCGACCGTCAGTCCCGCCCGCTCTCGGGCCCGTGGTTCCGCGGGATCGAAGACCAGCGCCGCGGCATAGGCATCGATGGCGAACACCCGACCGCCCGGACGATCCCAGAGTCGGTCGGCGCTCGCGACCAGATCGGCGGCGAACGTCTGACGGAGTTCGCGGGCCTTCGCCTCGGCCATCGCGTCGATCTCCGGCGGCATCGCCTCCATCAGCATCACCGTCGAGTACGCCGTGGGGCGGGCGGGATCCTCGGGCGGCGGGTAGATGTAGCGTCCAGCGTCCGCGAGTGCGCGAGCGTCCCGCTCGAGCTCGGCGAGCGCTTCGACTTGAGCGGCCGTGGGCCCAGGCCGCGTCCACCGCCACGCCATCGCGAGCACCGCAGGCAACACCAGCGCCAGCACGAGGCCGAACCTCCGCCGCTTCCGAGCTGCGTGACGATCGAACTGCAAGGCGGCGAGGAGCGCGGACATCGATGCGAAGCGGTCGTCGGGGGCGTCTCGCAGGCCGCGATCGAGCACGCGATCGAGCCATGCGGGCACCCCAGCGCTCGCCCCAGGCGCCGAGCTCCTCGGATGCTGCCCGCGCCGCTCCCGTGCGAGAACCGCGGGCGGTCGCCGGCCGTGCAACGCTTCCCACAGCGCGACGCAGAAGCTGTACATGTCGGCGCGGGCGTCGACCAGACCACCCGCGAGTTGCTCGGGTGCCATGTATTCGGGCGTCCCCACCACCCAACCCGATTCGGTGACGGCACCGATGCGCGCGCCCGCTGTCGACGACGATGGCACGGGTGGCGGCGCGTCGGCCGGACCCTCGAACTGCTGCGCGAGGCCGAAGTCCGCGACGAATGCCCGGCCCTGGGGATCGACCAGCAGGTTGGACGGCTTGAAGTCGCGGTGCACGAGGCCCACTTCGTGGGCCGCTGCGAGTGCCGCTCCGGCCTGCTCGAACACCGTGCGGATGTCCTGCCAGCGCCTGGGCGCCGCCTTCAGCCACGCATCGAGCGTCCCGCCGCGGATCCGCTCCATCGCCAAGAACGGACGGTCGTCGAAGCTGCCGACGTCATGGATCGGGACGACATGGGGATGGTGGAGCCGCGCCATCGATCGCGCCTCCCGGAGCAGCCTCGCGTGTGCCTCGGCCTGGGCACCTCGCCCCGGGTTCGCATGGAGGATCTTCAGTGCGATGTCGCGATCGAGCTCGCGATCATGGGCGGCGTACACCTCGCCCATGCCCCCGACCCCGAGCGACGAGAGGATGATGTAGCGGCCGACCTGCGTCCCCGGCACGAGTCGCGAGCGGAGATCCAGCGCGAGCAAGCGCAGACCTCGCGTCGGCTCGTCGAGCTCGACGATCGGCGCCGCGCCCAGGGAGAGCCCCGCAACCTCGGCGACGACGCGCGCACAGACGGCGCATCGATCGAGGTGGCGCTCGATGCCCTCGGCATGCCCAGGGGGCAACACGCCCCGCGCGAAGTCGAGGATCGCCTCGGCGTCGGGGCACTGCGGCTCAGGGGTCGGGGCCGCAAACGACATCGCATCCCGAGCATCGGAGGATCGCCGTCGCGTGTCCACGGGAGCTGCTAACATCGACGCGCGATGGAGGGGATGCGACGGGCCAGCGTGGCGACGATCCTCCTCGCACCCGCGTGCCTGGTCCCGAACCCCACGTTCGTCGAAGGGGAGTCCTCGAACCCCACCAGCGCCACGGGCGCCATGGACGACTCGGGCACGACCGGGACGCCGCCCGCCGCCGAAACGACATCCTCCACCTCGTCGTCCACCTCGTCCTCGGTCGACGGCACCGATGCACCAGGCGTCACCGAAACCACGACCGGGGCGCCGACCTGCGATGGGGATGCGTATGAGCCCAACGATTCCGAGTCGACCCCCGCGCTGCTCGGCCCCGTGAACGACGAAGCGCTGCCCCTGTTCGTCCAGGCCGTGCTCGAGTCGCCCGGCGCCGAGGACTGGTATCGCTTCGAGGGTGATGACGCGTCCATGCTTCCGCCGACGATCGTCCTCGACGTCGGCGCCAGCGGAGGCGTCGAGCTCGGGGTTTGTGTCTTCGTCGCGTGCATCGCCGGAACCATCGACGAACAACACATGTGCGCCGGCCAGGACGCCATGCACAACCACAGCATCGACGGGTACCTGCACGGGTGTTGCGCGACGGGTGGTGTCAGCTTCCAGACCCAATGCCTGGGCGCCCCGGACAACGACATGACGGTGTGGATGCGGGTCGCTCCCGCGGCGGTGCAGCTCGAGGCCTGCATCGACTACGTGCTCGAGTACACCTTCTGACGCCGCCGCCTCGGGTGTTCGCTTCCGGGAATCGGCGAGCAACGAAAACCCGTCGGTGAAACCCCGGGTCTAGGGGTCTCAGATGCGCCCGTCGTCGTTCCTCGCCGTTGCACCCCTGGTGCTCGTCCACCTCGCCGCGTGTCCCTCGGACAGCGCCGGCGGCAATGCCACCGAAGGCACCGAGAGCAGCGGTGCTGTGGATACGAGCGGCGCGGCGACGACGGTGACGCCCGCAGATTCGTCGTCGTCGGACGCGACGGCATCGACATCGTCGACCGCCACGTCGACGACCGACGCGACCGACCCCGAGCCGACGTACACCGTGAGTAGCGGCGCCGAGACCAGCGGCGCAGAGACCAGCGAGGGCCCTGGCACCACGACCGGCGACTCGAGCACGACCGAGGGCCCGGCGAGCTGCCCCGAGGAGTTCCTCCCCTCTCAGGATCCCACGACGCTGGACGGCGACAACGTCCGCGCCGGCGACGACAGCTTCGGTTCATGCGGCGGCAACGGTGGCGACGACGTCGTCGTCGAGTTCGTCGCGCCCGCCGACGGCACCTATCGCATCGACACCTTCGGCTCGAGCTACGACACCGTCCTGTACGTGCTCGACGCCTGCGACGGCAACGAGCTGGCGTGCAGCGACGACGCCGGCACCGACGAATCGATGATCACGATCGACCTGCTCGAGGGCCAGGTCATCGAGCTGGTGATCGACGGCGCGGACGCCCAGGCCCTGGGCCTCTGGGTCCTCAACGCGCACCTGTACGAGTGCGCGCCGGTCGACATCGGCTCGAGCGTCCCCCACACCGAGCTCGGCACCACGCTCGACGCCGGCGACGACAGCTTCGGGCTGTGCGGCGGCGCCGGGTCTCCGGACGTCGAGCTGGTCTGGACCGCGCCGGCGTCGTCGAACTACTCCTTCTCCACCGTCGGGTCGAGCTTCGACACCATCCTCGAGGTCCGCAACGGCGTCGCGTGCGACGGGCCCGAGATCTCGTGCAACGACGCGATCACGCCCACCGACTTCGGCCCCTCGGCGGTGGTCGTCGCGCTCGACGAGGGCCAGCAGGTCCTCATCACGATCGACGGGTTCTCCGCCTTCGACAGCGGCGACTTCACGCTCTCGATCGACGACGTCGGCGCGTTCGCGGGCGACTGCTGCAGCCCCCACGCGGGCGGCGGCTGCGGGGTCGAGAACACGTGGCAGTGCGTGTGCTCCGGCCTGCCGCAGTGCTGCACCGACGAGTGGACGCAGATCTGCGTCGGCATCGACAACGCGGCGTGCGGCGGCGCGTGCGAGCTCACCCCCGCGGGTAACTGCTGTGACGCGGGCGTCGAGCCCGGGTGCGACGCCCCGATCGTCGAGGGCTGCGTGTGCTCGATCCTGCCGGGTTGCTGCGATGCGTTGTGGGACGACACCTGCGCGGCGGTGGCGGCCCAGTTCTGCGCGGCGGAGTGCTGAGAGCCCTCTCGATGGCCTCACGACGGTGGCCAGCCAGCGGGCCAGCCGTGGCCCGCACGCCGGCCACCCATGGCCCGGCAGCGGGCCAGCGGGCCAGCCTCATCCGAGTTCACGCCAACGATCACGCACCCCAAGTCGCTCGGCACGTCGCTCGCAAATCGCCGTACGTCGATGCCGTCGCTCGAGCCCGAGTATCAGGCGGTGTTGCGCGCTCGGCTCGCGTGCCCCGTCCAGATCGTGGTCGTCACCCTCGACGAGGACACGGCGCAATGGTGCGCCGAGCCGATCGACATCGACGGGCTCGGCTCGCGGATCTACCCAGTGGTGATCGGCCCATCGCGGGTGCCGGCGCCCTGGAGGCCGAGATGAACCCCGAGAAGTACGAGTTCCGCAGCGAGTTCATGCGCCGCATCCTGGCCGAGGGCGAGGCACGCGGCGAGGCACGCGGCGAGGCACGCGGCGAGGCACGCGGCGAGCTGACCGCCCTCGCCAACGCGGTCCTCAAGGTGCTCGAGGCCCGCGGCCTCCCGTGCAACGACGACGACCGCGCGGTCGTGCTCGCTTGCACCGATCGCGCGCAGCTCGAGGACTGGCTCGTGCGGGCCGTCCATGTCCGCGACGCCGACGACCTCCTCGCTCCATCGTAGACGATCGAACGCCCGGGGGGGTGCGGTCCCGCACTACCCGCGGCTGAAACGAATCCGCGCGAGCGGTGACCAGGGGCGGCAAACCGATGACCGCTGTCCGCTGGCTTCCCCTGCTCTGCTTCCTGATCTCCTGCGTCGCGGCCCCGGACGGGGGGCTCGGCGGCGCCGACACCGGCGACGGCGATGGCGACACGGCCGATGATCCCGATGGTCTCGATCCATCGCTCGTGACCGGCCTGCCCTGCGAGATCGACGATCTGCTCGAGAGCCGGTGCCGCAGCTGCCACGGCGATCCGGCCGTCGGCGCGCCGATCTCCCTGGTGAGCTACGACGATCTCATGGCGCCCTCGCTCGCCGATCCATCGCTGCGCGTCGCCGAGTCCGCGCTGCATCGCATGCTCAGCGTGGCCGCACCGATGCCGCCGGGCGCACCGCGCTCCGTGGACACCGCCGCGACCGCGGCGTGGGGCGACTGGCTCGACGCGGGCACACCGGTGGGCGAGTGCGGTGCGGCCGGCGACGGCGGCGAGCCCGAGCCGCCGACGGCGACGTGCAGCAGCGGCCGGCGCTGGGATCCCGACGACGACAGCGGCACGCCGTTCATGCAGCCCGGCCGTCCCTGTCTCGACTGCCACGACCGCGAGCGCCTCGACGATCCCGACGACGAGGACATCCCCACGCTCGTCGCCGCCGGTACGATTTACCCGAGCCTGCTCGAGCCGGATCACTGCATGGGCCCGGACGACCCCGAGCTCGTCGTGATCCTCGAGGGCGAGGGCGGCGTCGGTCGCGTCGAGTTGGTGCCCAACAGCTCAGGCAACTTCCTCGTCCACGCCGCGAAGGCGCCCGATCTGAAGCCGCCGTTCTCCGTGACGATCCGCCGCGGCGACGCCGAGCGCAGGATGTCGATGCCCGCGCCGCACGGCGACTGCAACGCGTGCCACGGCGCGACGGGGAAGATGGGCGCGCCGGGGCGCGTGCTCGTGCCGTAGACGACGTTGGCCCGAGCTCGGGCGGGGTGTACGGGGATCGAACCCGTGACCTTCGCGTTGACAACGCGACGTGCTCCCACTGCACCAACACCCCGAGAAGGCCCCCGAGGGCCCGTTGCGGGGCGCCTCGGGGGTTCGGTTCACTTCGACGGATCGCCGCCCAAGCGCAGGAGGTCCTGCAGATCCTTGGGCGCCACGACCACGGTGAGATTCGCGATCTTCTCCGCGATCTCCTTGATCACCTCGGCCTCCTTGAGTCGACCCAGCACAGGGTTGTTCTCGATGAGGCGTGCGGTGTTGGCCAGCGAGCGCGTGGCCGCGACCTCCTCGCGGCGCATGATCACCTGCGCCGCCGCCCGCTTGTCGGCCTCGATCACCCGGTTCATCAGATCCTTGAGCTCCCCGGGCAGGATGACGTCCTTGATCTCGAGCCGACGGATGTCGACGCCCCACGCGGCCGCGCGCGCGGTGATCGCCGCTGTCATCTCGCGGGCCAGCTCGACCCGACGCTCGAGCAGACCGTCGACGGTGACCCCGGCGACGACCGCCCGCGCGCACATCTGCACCTCGGCGTAGAGGGCATCGCGGAGCTCCGCGACGCTCTGCGCCGCCGCGATCGGATCGACGACCGCGTACTTGAGCAGGAGGTTGAGCCGCAGCGTCGCCTTGTCGGCGGCGATGAGCTCCTGGCCGGTGATCTGCAGCTCCTGCTCGCGCACGTCGAGCTTGACGAGATCGAGCTTGCGCCGCCAGGGCGACAGCCCATGACGACCGCCCTCGAGCACCAGCGCCAGCACGCCGTCGACATAGACCAGGACGCGCTCGTACGGGCGGACGAGCACCTCGGTGACGAGGCCGGCGCCCGCGAGCGGCCAGTAGGCGACCGGGATCGCGGTCGGCAGCGCCGTCACATCGACCACGTCGAGGGTGACCTTGCCCTCGCCGCGCCAGACGATCCAGCGCCCGGGCGGGAGCACGCGACACGGCCGGCCGTCGCGCTGCACCAGCGCGACCGTGCCGTCGGCGACCTCGACGACGTCGGCCTGCGTCGCCGCGACGCCGACCAGCGCGCGCTCGAGCTCGGGCGTCGCCTCGGTGGCGACGGTGCGGATGTCGAGCGGGCGGATCTCGATGCTGCCCCAGAGCGCCCAATCGCGGTAGCGGCCCGGGCCGAGCACGCGCTCGAGCCGACCGTCGCGGATGTAGAGCCCCCGCTGGCCCTCGTAGATGGTGATGGTGTTCATGGTGACGACGCTCCGATCCGGAAGAAAGCCAAAGACGAGTCGCGGGTGGAAAAGGGCGACGGCCGGCGTGGCGCCAAGGGGCAATGGATGCGGGATCCCGCGCGTCGAGGCGAGGGCGAACGCGGCCCACCGAGGTGAACCGCGTGCACCCCCGACCCCGGGGCAGCACCACCCGGTGCGGGATCACGAGCTCCGTGCGCCACCCTCACCATTGCTGGCGATTCGGACGCGACGCCGACCGTCTATCGTGTTCTGCTTGACTGACAGTATCTCGAACTGTTGCGTTTACCGTTTCGCTACGTCAGGAAACTCCTGGCGCCGGGAGTCGAACCCGGATGGTCTTTCCTCGGCCCCGAGATGCGGGACGCCCGGACCGATCGGCACGGGGCGCGACGAATCGCGGCCGTGCGTAGGCGTGGGAGCGCCGCGGGGAACCGCGGAATCATGGCCTGGCTAGGCGAGCCGACGCCGCGTGCGGCCGGCCCCTCGAGCATCCGAGGCACCGACGCCGCACGCGGCTGTGCGTTGGACCGAGGGCCCCGGCGCGGGCCCTGGAACTACGTCAGCACGACGGAATCACTGGGTCTCGACGCCGGAGGCCGCTCAGCCGTCCGCACGATCGCTTTGCGACGACACATCGTGTCGCGGCAGGCGGAAATCGTAGGGAGGGAGCGACATCATGGCGGAGATCCGAAGTGAGTCGGAGATATGAAGCAGCGCCGCGGCGCTGTCAAGACCACGATGAATGATTTTTCTACGTCGGCGCGCGCGAGTGCCAGACCGGAATCATCGTGGAGGTGACCGTGCCGAATCGTCGGGCGGCCGCGCCGCAGGTCGACGCTCAAGTCGGGCCCGATCGCCACCGATGTCGGCCCCATGCTGGACGCCCACATGCGCGCGCCCGTGTCGGCACTGCTCGTCGTCGCCGGCCTGCTGTGGATCATCGGCTCGAACGCTTGGTCCGGCCCCGTGGTGATGGTGCTGAGCGAGCACCACGGCGTCCACCTGCACGACTGGCTGTCGCTGGTGCTGTGGGGCGGCGCGGCGGGGCTCGTCGTGCCGCGGACCGGCGACGGACGCACCGCGCCCGCGCCGGCGGAGCTGCTGCACCCGGCGTAGCGGTCAGCCTGTGACGTGGGGGACGCACGCCGCGTCGACGCCGGCATCCGTGCCGATCGAGCGCGTGAAGCGTCACACCACCGGCAGGTGCACCCCGCGGCGCACCGGCTCGGCGCGTCGCTGCGGTCGCCACTCGTCCAGCTTCGAGTTGTTGCGCACGCAGCCCACCGTGCAGCTCGCGTTGCAGCCCTTGATCGTCTCGAACTGCTCGCGCAGATCGGCCACGCCGTACTCGAGCAGATCCTTCCCCCAGAACTCACCGCGTAGAAGTCGAACACCGTCACCTTGCCGACCACCGCGTGCGCGCCGAGCTCGACGAACTGGCCACGGTCCGCGATGGTGAGGACGTCGGCCGACGCCGGCCAGTCCGGCGGTCGCGTCGCGGCGGCCGGAGGGACCGCCGGGCTGCACGCGGCAAGGAGCAGGGCGATGATCCGGGCCCGCATGGACTGCGGGACGCTAGCGTAAGTGAAGCGGCGCGGGGAGGCCGTGGGAGCGGCGCCCCAAAGCCTCCGCTGCGCCGTGGCCCTGCCCGGAGCAGGAACCGCGGGGACGAGGGCAGGTCCGCGCGCGGAGCATTGTCGCGGAAAGAGGACGCCGGAGCGGCACGGCGCCGCCATGCTGCCCGCATGTCCGTCCGCCACGGAGTTCATCGATCGCGTCCAGGGGCGTTCACGTCATCGACCCCGAAGATCGGCGCGGTGCCGAGCCCAGAAGAGTGGACTCGGCAACAGCATGCGCCACGAGTCGGACGCGAGGCGTGCTCGCCCGACCCGGCAGCGGGGTCCGCCTCGCGGTGTGGCTGCAAGGGGCCCTCGAAACCCGCGCGCCCGAGTGGAGCGCACGACCACCCGAAGGGCCCCGGGACCGGCCGGAGGCATGGGCGGAACCCCGACGTCGGACCACATCGCCGCCCCGCCGCGGGGCTCGGCCTGACGGCCGACTGCGGGATCGAGTACCCTCCGCCGCCGAGCGGCGCGCTCAATCCCGGTCTCCCGGCGCCGACGACCGGCGCGTACGTCAACCTCGGTCCCCCGCAGGCGAATCCGTGGACTCCCGGCCTCACGACGGGGACCGCGACATCGGCAGGGCCAACCGCGATCGACGACCTGAAAGCGACTCCACGACCCCTGTGCCCTCCGGGCTGGGAGTTCGACTATTGGTGGCAGAGCTGCTGGCCCAAGGGCGGACCACGGCGGACGAACCGGCCACCGGGGAAGCCGCTGGTCGCATGCGTGCCTGTGCCCGCCCGACCAGAACTACCTGGCGACTGAGAATCGGTGTTGGCACCGAGGACAGATCCCTGCGGGGGCGCACCTGGACGTGGGTGATCTACGCGGGTACAATCGCGGACCCGGTCATGGAACGCTGCTCGGCGGGCAGGCGTCGTACATGCCGATGCCCTATCGAACCTTCGTGTTCCACGCGTCCGAGGCACGCGTCGCGAAGGTCATGGGTAAAGCCGCCGGCGACTGGGACATCGAGAAGATCTGGAGAGTGGGTATCGCGGACGAAGAGAACTGGAACATCTGGAACCGGTGCCACATCCAGGGACTTCAGATCCTCCGCAGCCGGAGCCAAAGAATCGCATGACGAGATTGTAGACATTCGACAAGACAGGTCGAGAACCCGACGAACTTGCGGTCTTCCTCCCCGACGGCTTTGCATGCGGAGCGTTCTTCTCGTATCGACTCCCGCCGCACGACACGATCGAACCCTGCTTACTCATCCTGGACAATGACAGCCTATCACTGCTTCACTACCCCTAGGACGGAACCGGACTGCGCTTCGGGAAGCCGGTGACACTGATTGACGGAGGCGGATTCACAAACACTCGGCGTAAACAATATAAAAACCTCATCACCCCCCAGTACCAGGCAATCAACGCATGCTATTGCGAGGATAGCGGAGTTGCACAACTTTTCCTGATGGCGACACATGATCGATGGATGGACACCTTCCGTCTCGACATCATCTTCGATCAAGACGGCAAACACCAACTCGACTTCAACAAGATTGCGAAAGCCAAGTACCCTCACAAAGGCATCGTCGATGGGATCTTCGCTGGAGGGGTGGGAATACAGGTGCTCGAAAACAACAAGATGCGAGTCTGGTGCGCACCCTACGACTACCGAGCCGGCAGATGCAGCACTGCATTCGATTAAATCAAATGAACGCACCTGGGTATTTCGAGCGCGCTCTTTGACGTCGAACCCCGAGCCACTCACTACTCACCGCAACCGAATGGAACGTTCGGTTCCCCGACAGAAGCGCTCGCTTCCTCGACGAGGTCGAACGGGCGATCGAGAGGGTAGTCGATACTTGGCCCGGCGACGACGATCCGCCCGTCAGCCGTCACTCGACTGCTAGAGGTCAACGGCCATTTGCAGGGCGGGGACTCACCCTCCATGAGGGCGTTCGTCCCAGGCGCCCATACAAGACTCCCGTCTTCGCCATAGACGTTCAATCGTCCGTCTCTTCGCCAGGTGAGATACGCGTTGAAGAAGCGCGTCTGCTCAACGACTTCCATGAGAGTCTGTGCTTCAACTACTGACACCGTACCATCTCCAGGTGCGGCACCGGCTCGCGGCTCATATGCCTGAATCGCGAGGAACTTCCCATCGGGAGACGGAACCGCGATCATCGTTGGAACCTCGGCGGAGTCAACCGCCCATGGATACTCGTCGCTACGCGCGACCACGCGTTCTTCGCCGTCGAGGAAGAACTGCCGGATCACCGTGCCGTCGCCATGCGGCTCCGACGCCACCATATACCCCGCGCTACGCATGAAATACGGATCACCCGCATGTTTGCGTCGCTCGCCCCAGGGCTCGGGATCCGAGGACAGGTCGGCGGGTGCCCGAAAATACTGATCGATCCGCGTCTTGTACTTCTTGTCGCTCTCGGCCTCGGAGACGTCACTGCGCGGGATGTCGTGCCAATTCACGACGAACACGACCTCCTCCGCGTCGTCGGACCAGATCGGGGTCTGAATGGTGTGCTCCTCCACCGTGCACGCCTCCAGGCAGGCCACCGCTAACGCGGCACCGATACCCCGCAGATTCTCAACAGTAGGCATCGAGCATCCCGTCGTAGACTGCGCACGCACCGTCCGCATCGAGTTCTTCGCACGTAAGCTCGCTACGGCACGTGAACAGCCCCACCGTGACCTTCACGCACATCTCGCCATAGGACCCCGCAACTTCGATTTCTCCGATGCAGAACTCGAATTGCTGCACCGGATCCACCTCCGGGTAGCAAGACGCGAGCTTCTCGGCGAGGGCCATACACAGCGGTTCGTAGTCGGACGACTCGCCCGTGGATCCGCTGTCACCCTGCGGTCCGGTGCTCGCGTCGCCGGTGCTCGTTCCCCCGTCGGAGGATTCCGCGACCGTCGTCCCGTCGTCCGCGCTCGACGACTCCGCGATGGATGACGACGTCGACGCGTCACTCGTCGCGCCGTCGTCCGCGCCGGTCGAGCGCGACGGGCTCGAACCGCCGGTATCGCTACCAGCGGGCTCCGTGGATTCACCGCACGCGTGGGCGATCAGGATGGCCACAGCCACCAAGCTCATGTCTGCGGCGCGCACTCGACGGAGCATGCACGACGGCGGCCTTGGGCGCAAGGCATCGACGCGCGCGTTCGGGAAACCGCCGAACTTCGCGGATTGCGAGTGTAGGCGGTCAGGAACTCGTCCTGCCCCGCGTAGGAACCGGTGACCCCGCACACGCGATTGGAGACGAAGATACGCCGGCTCCGGGTCCGCCGAACTACGAGCAAGTCGCGAATCGAGGACATGCGCCCGGTCCCGAGGCCTCATGCTCGGCGGATGAACAGCGCCCAAGTCATCTCGATCATGGACAAGACCATCTTCGACTTTACATTCGTGGCCGCCGGCGCCTCGCAGACCATCATCTTGGATCGTGCCTTGCCGGTGATCCCGTTCTACCACCTATGGCTGGGCGTCCGGTGCCACAATCGTGATTTCGCCGCAGGCTCCGGCACCATGGTCGTCGAGGCGTTCTCGACGCTTCCCTCCGAGGAAGACCCAGCGGAGTTCACGAGCACGGCTGCGCCCAACCTCGCCGTGACGATCTCGAACTCCACGGTCGCGCCATCGCTCACCATCGCGACGACGACGGGGATGGGCCCGATGATCAAGCTGCAGCTCCGAGCGGTTCAGATGACGGGGACGCCCCGAACCCTCTATACGGAGCTGAGCGTCGTGCTCTACGGCCGTGCATCGTAGGCCCTCACTCCGCCCCCGCCCTCACAACCGCCGTTGCGACACCGGCTCGAGCCGCGGCTCCTGCCCACGCCGCCCGACGTGCACCCGGAATCTCCGGCGCACGATCCAATCCCCCTGCACGAAGTCGACCTCGATCTCCGCGGGACCGTCGATCGGCTCGGCGATCAGCTCGGCGCGCAGCGCCTGGCCGGAGAACGGCGCGACGCCGAGGCTCTTGCGCTTGTCGGCGTCGATGAGCTCGACCGCCTGCGGGCGCACGACCACCAGCGCATCCGTCGGATACCGCGTGAACACCAGGGCGATCGCCCGACCGTCGTCGAACTTCTTCAGCGGCTTGCCCGACTCGGCGTGGACGAGGTGGACCTCGTTGCCGATGGCCAGGGCGAGGTAGCCAGCCGCCGCTGCGACCGCATGGATCGGCGCCGTGCCGACGCGGTGCTGCCACGGCACCTCGCGGAGCTCGCGATCCCACCGCGTGACGGTGCCGTCGGCCTGGGCCACGAGCACGTCGCCCTCGCGCGCGCGGCCGATCGCGGTGACGTGGGCCGGCGACGGCAGCGGGCGCATCAGGGTCTCGGCCTCGGCGTCGGCCCAGTAGCTGAGACCGCGGGGATCGGCGCGGTAGAGCTGGGTCCCGGCCTCGAGCACGAACGCACCCGGAGTCGCGAGCTCGTGGCGGAACCCGAGCTCGGCGACCGCGTCCTTGGTCGCGACCGCCGGCAGTGCGGTGGAGACCGCCGCGGGCTCGGAAGACGGCGCGCCGGCCTGCGTGCGACCGACGACGAACGCGGCGCCCAGCGCCGCCGCGGCGATCGTACCCACCCAACCCAGCACCAGCCCGACGCCGATCGATCGCGGCGCGACCACGGCGGGCGGCGGCTCGACGGTGTTCACCTCGGCGGTGCGCCGCACCTGCGTGACCCGCAGTGCGGCCCGCAGCGCGACCAGCAGGCTCGGCGCGTCGGCGAAGCGATCCTCGGGCGCCTTCGACAGGCACTTCTCGACCACCGACACCACCGCGGGCGGCAGGTCCGGGCACAGCGTGCCGAACGGCGTCGGCTGATCGTAGACGATCGCGTGCAGCAGGCTCGGCGTCGACTGGCCGTCGAACGCGCGGCGCCCCGACAGCAGCTCGTAGAGGATCGCCCCCAACGCGAAGATGTCGGTGGTGGCGTCGACCGAGCTGGTGTTGCCCGAGGCCTGCTCGGGGCTCATGTAGTTCGGCGTGCCCATCACCACGTTGGTGCGGGTCATGTTCTCCGCCGACGACTTCATCTTGCTGATGCCGAAGTCGAGCAGCTTGACGCCCATGCGCGCCCCGGACTCGCCGGCCGCGCCGCGCACCATCACGTTGCTGGGCTTGAGATCGCGATGGACGATCCCCGCGTTGTGGGCGGCCGCGAGCGCCGAGCACAGCGGCTCGAACATGCGGATCACCTCGCGCGGCGTGGCCCGTCGGCCCTGCATCCACGTGTCCAGCGTGACGCCGTCCACGTACTCCATCACCATGTACGGGTTGCCGTCGACGTCGGTGTTGAAGTCGAACACCTGCACGATCGCGTCGTGGTCGAGGCTCGCGGCGATCTCGGCCTCTTGCCGGAACCGCGCGTAGGCCTCGGTGTTGCGCGCCAGGTGGTGATCGAGGAACTTGATCGAGAACCGCTGCTGCAGCCGGACGTGCATCGCCTCGTAGACGGTGCCCATGCCGCCGCTGGCGATGTTCCGCGTCACCCGATACGTGTCGGCCAGGACCATGCCCAGGCGCGGATCGGCGGCCGGCATCGTGTCGCGGGCCCCGCCGCGGCCGGCTTCACGACCGCCCTCGAGAACGCTCGTGGCCGCGCCGTTGTCGACGACGGCGAGGTTGTGGCGCGACGACACGGAAGGGCACATCGGCGGCCATCCGGCCCGCTTGAGGGGGCCGCGGCGCTCGACGCGAGACGACCGCCTCGGGCAAGCTGGGCCGCGCATGGCTGCGAACCTCCCGTCGGTCGTCGTCTCGTCCGGGCCCGCCGTCGGTGCGACACCGCGGATCCCCGGCAGCAAGAGCATCACCAACCGCGCGCTGCTGCTGGCCGCGGTCGCGCGGGGCCCCTCGACGATCCACGGTTGGCTCGACGCCGACGACACGCGATGGATGATCCGCGCGCTGCGGGCGCTCGGCCTGCGCATCGACGGCGGAGACGATCCCGCCGCCGCCCTGCGCATCGTCGGTGAGGGCGGACCGCTGCGGGCCGAGGCCGCCGAGGTCCTGCAGGTGGGCACCGCCGGCACCGTCGCGCGATTCCTGCTCGCGGTCCTCGCGGGCAGCCCTGGGACGTTCACGATGGACGGCACCCCGCGCATGCGCGAGCGACCGATGGGCGCGCTCGTCACCGCGCTGCGCGAACAGGGCGCGGCGATCGTCTCGCTGGGCGACGTCGATCCAACCGCGCTGCCGCTGCGCGTCGGCCCCCACGACGCGCCCCTGCACGGCGGCGAGATCCGCCTGGCCCGACCCGCGAGCTCGCAGTTCGTCAGCGCGCTGGCCTTCTCGGCCCTGCTCGCGGCGACGCCGACGACGATCGTCCTCGAGCACGGCACGCCGGCGCGGCCCTACGTCGACATGACGCTGGCGATGATCCGCAGCTTCGGCGGCGACGCGCGCTGGCGTGACGACGCGAGCATCGTCGTCAGCCCCACCGCACCGGCATCGTCGACGGTGGTCGGCCAGGACTACGTCGTCGAGCCCGACGCGTCGGCGGCGAGCTACTTCCTGGCGCTCGCGGCGATCCGCGGCGGTCGCTGCACGATCGACGCGCTGGGTCGCGACAGCCTGCAGGGCGACGCCGCGTTCGCCCACGTGCTCGGCCGCATGGGCGCGCGAATCCAGCAGGACGCGCGCACCACCGTGCTCGAGGGCGATGGTCGGCTGCGCGGCGGCGACTTCGATCTCTCCGACATGCCCGACATGACGCTCACCCTCGCGGTCGCGGCGCTCTTCGCCGAGGGCGACACGCGGATCACCGGCGTCGGTGTCCTGCGCCACCACGAGAGCGATCGCCTCGCCGCGGTGGCGACCGAGCTGCGCAAGCTCGGGGCCGCGGTCGACGTCGAGCAAGACGGCCTCGTGATCCGTCCGCCCGCCGCGCGAATCCCCGGCGTGGTCGCGATCGACACCTACGAGGACCACCGGATGGCGATGGCGTTCGCGCTGGCGGGCGACGTGGAGATCCGCGATCCGGGCTGCGTGGGCAAGACGTTCCCTGGGTACTTCGAGGAGCTCGCCCGCGCGACGGCGGCGCCCGGGACCGGCCAGGCCCGACGCCCCGCACCCGAGACGTCGGTCTGACGCGCCCCTGGACTCGCTGGCGTCCCCGCGATATCTCCACGATCTCGACGATGAAGCCCGGCGACACGCTCACGGTGATGGCCGAGTCGCTGTCCAAGCACGGCGATGGCATCGCGATGCATGACGGCGTCGAAGTCCACGTCGCGGGCCTGCTGCCGGGCGAGACCGGGGACGTGGCGGTGGACTACGTCAGCAAGCAGCGGCCACGGGCGCACGGGCAGGTGCTGGTCCGTCGCAACACCCACCCCGGCCGCCGGCCCCCGCCGTGCCCGCACCACGGGCGCTGCAACGGCTGTGCGCTGATGGACATGGATCTACCGAGCCAACGCCAGCTCAAGCGCGTCGAGCTCGAGCGCACGTGGGGCCTGCTGGTCGATCGACTGGTCGGCGACGACTACGACGGTCGCGGCTATCGCTACTCGGCCAAGCGGGTGTTCGCCGGCAGCCCCGGTCGCATCAAGCTCGGCAGCTACATGCGCGGCACCCACAACGTCGCGGACATGCAGGGCTGCCTGGTCGATCATCCGGACATCGTCGCGTGCGCCGACGAGCTGGCCGACGTCGCCAGCGAGCTGCGCGCGGTGCCGTACGACGAGACCGACGGCGAGGGCGACCTGCGCTACGCGTGGTTCAAGACCGACGGTCACGGCCACGTCGTCCTCGCGATCATCACCGCCGAGCCGTGCAACTCCGCGGTGCACGACGTCGCCGCGCGACTGCAGCGGCCCGCCGGCATCGCGTGGGGCACCAACTGCGCGGCGGGCAACGACATGCGCGGCGCGACGCTCCGTCCGCTGCGTGGCCGGCAGTCGGTCGAGATCGACTTCGGCGAGCTGACCGCACACTTCGGGCCGCTCGGCTTCCTGCAGCCCAACCCCGTCATCGCCGCGGCGGCCTACCACGACCTCGTGCGCGTTCCCGCCGGCGGCGCGCTGCACGGCAAGGTCGCGCTGGATCTCTACGCCGGCGCGGGCGTCACGACGCGACTGCTGCGGCGCAGCTTCCAGCACGTCGGCGCGTGCGAGTCGTTCCCCGAGAGCGCGCGGGCCCTGGGCTGCGAGCCGATGTTGGTCGAGGAATTCCTCGCGCGCATCCTCGCCGACGCCCACCACCTGCACCGCAACCCCGAGCTCGTGATCGCGAACCCACCGCGCGGCGGGCTGGGGACCACGGTGTGCGACCAGCTCAACGAGCTGAACGCCCCGCGGCTGCACCTGATGAGCTGCTCGCCGGCCTCGCTGGTCGAGGACCTGCGGCGGCTGACCGGCCAACACGGCCGCTATCGCGTCATCGGAGCGCGCGCGTTCGACACCCTGCCGCAGACCAACCACGTCGAGGTGGTCGTGTGGCTGGTCGGGCGCTCGGACTGACGCCGTACCCGGTCGCCCCTTGCGCGGCAGGCCCGCGGGCTCGCACACTGTCCACCGTTCCGCCTCGGAGATCGCCGATGACCAGCCCGCAGAATTTCATCTCGGAAGACACCACCATCAAGGGGAGCATCACCACCGCCTCCACGCTCACGGTGGCCGGTGCAATCGAAGGCGACATCAACGCCGGCGGCGACGTGAACGTGCTCGCCGACGCCACCGTGCGCGGTGACATCTCCGGTCCCGCCGTGACGATCTCGGGCAAGGTCGAGGGCCGCATCAACGCGTCGGGTCGACTGCTCATCACCGCCAAGGGCCTCGTGCAGGGCGACATCTCGGTGCGCTCGCTGCTCATCGAGGAGGGCGGCACGCTCCAGGGCCAGTGCAGCATGGGGGGCGCCGCGCCGGCCAAGCCCGCGCCGAGCAACGGCCGCACGTTGATCGCCCCGCCGACGACGTCGTCGCCCGCCGCGTCGACGCCGGCGCCGCTGTCGACCCCGCAGGCACCGGTCGCCGCGCGTCTGCCCGATCGCTAGGGCTCCGCGGCGCGTGCACCCGATCTACGATTTCTCGGGCGCCGATCCCCGCGCCTTCGATCCCTGGACGTGGTTCAACCTCGTCGGCGCCGCCGGCTGCGTGTGCTGGATCGTCGCGTACTTCGCGATCATCCGCACCTCGCACCGCGACCGCGCCAACGGCCTGCCGATGGTCGCCGTCGGCCTCAACGTCTCATGGGAGCTGCTGGCGTCGTTCTGGTTCCCCAACCCGGTCGCGCTGTGGCACGCGTTCGATCGGATCTGGTTGGTCGTCGACGTCGTGATCGTCGCCCAGCTCCTGCGCTACGGCCGGCCGCTGCAGCGCATCCCCGAGATCCGCGACCACTTCTACCTCGTCTTCGCGATCATCGTCGGCGCGGGCTTCATCGGGCAGTACACGTTCGTCGCCGACTATCCCGATCGCCTGGGCCTCGTGGTCGCGTTCCTCATCAACCTGGTGATGAGCATCCTGTTCGTGTTCCTGTACTTCGATCGCCGCGGGGATCGCCGCGGGATCTCGACGGCGGGCGCGTGGTTCAAGATGCTCGGGACCCTGGGCACGTCCATCGAGTGTCACTGGGTGGTCCGCATGGTCGATCCCGAGCTCGGCGGCCTCGGCTTCCTGACCTTCCTCTGCGTGTCGATCTTCGCGGTCGACTGCCTCTACATCGCCCTGGTCTCCCGCACCCCGCCCGCTAGCCCACGTTCATGATCGGGCCCGAGGCTCACGGATCCACCGCGCGCGCGCCATGGCGTGGGCATGCCGTCGTCGCGTCTCGTCCTCACGGTGCTCGTCGCGGGCCCGCTCGCCTGTGATCCCGGCCCGGACACGGACGCACCGGCCGACGGCGCGGAGCTCGACGCGCCCAACGCCCTCGACGTCGAGGCGCCGATCGACGTGGGCGAGGCGATCGAGATCGACCTCGGCGACCTGGGCTTCACACCGCTCTCGCTCGAGCTCGGTGACTTCGACGGCGACGGCGCGATCGACCTGTTGATCACCGGCGTCGACGGCAGCGTGGTGACCTCGGCGACCCTGCGCGGCGTGGGCGACGGCACCTTCGAGGCGCCCTTCGACAACGGCATGACCGGGTGCAGCGCGTACCCCGTCGTCGGCCGGCTCTCGGACGATCGGCGCGACGACGTCGTCATCGCCGGGTGCGGCACACAGTTCCTCACCGTGCTCGCCGCGGACGCGGACGGGATGTTCTCGCGGTGGAGGGCGTGGCCGCGCGTGACCGGCACGGGGGCGCGCAGCGTGGTCGTCCAGGACTTCGAGGGCGACGGCGATCACGATCTCATCGCGCTCGCCGTCGGCACCAGCCTCAATGGTCGAGTCTCGCTGCACCTGTTCGAGTCCAACGGCGGCACCGGCTTCTGGGGCGGCGCCTCCGAGGATCTCGGCACCGTCGCGCAGAGCGGCTTCGATCCCAACCGCCTGGTCACGGCCGACCTCGACGGCGACGGCGTCCTCGACCCGATCCTCACCGATCAGGGCCACGACGTGGCGCGCCTCTTCGGCGGCCCGACCGGCTTCGGGTTCGCGCGCGAGCTCGGCGTCGGCCTCGATGTCTGGTCGTCCATCGCCGCGGATCTCGACGGCGACGGGGCGGCCGAGATCCTCGCGACCAGCAACAACGAGTCCGCGGCGCAGGTCCTGCTCAACGACGGCGGCGGCGACTTCGAGCCGGGCGACGTCATTCCGCTCGCGCACGGCCCCTACGACGCCGACGCCGCGGACGTCGACGGCGACGGGGCGATCGACCTCGTCACGGTCGACGACAGCGAGCACCGCGTCCGGTGGTTGCGTGGCGACGGGGCGGGCGGCCTCGGAGATCCCCAGGAGCGCGCCCTGCCCAGCGGTGCGATCCGCGTCCACGCCGCGGACCTCGACGGCGATGGCTTCGACGACCTCGTCGCGGCGACGTTCGCGGCGCACTCGGTGAGCGTGCTGCTCTCGGGCGGGTGATCGCGCTGCGGCGCTCACGGCTCGAGGACGATCGGCGCGACCGGGCGGTCGAACACCTCGGGCAGGTGCACGGTGTAGCCGCGATAGATCCGCTTCGCGATGTCCTCCTCGACGTACGCCTCGTCGATCTTGCGGTAGACCATCGGCTTGCTCGACCATCGCTTGCTGGCCTTCTGGACCATGCCATCGGCCGCGATGCGGTACAGCGGCGAGCCCGGCTGACGGTGGTCGGTCACGAACAACAACGTGTGGTGCCACCACTTCCATGTGCCCGGCCCCGTGCGACTGGACTGACCGCACACGAAGAACGTCGGGAGCTCCTCCCGGCGCTCCCACAGCTCCTTCAGATCGATCGCGCGCCGCCGATCCGAGACCCCGGTCCGATGGCGCGACGAACCGTCGCTGACGAACGGCCGGCAGAGGTCGCCGTAGCCGCGCCAGGTCCCCGCGCCGGGTTGCGTCAACGCGGTGTTCGGGGCGCTGCACAGCTCGAACAACCCCGGGAACTCGAGCGCCTGCCGCAGCGCGCCCCAGGTCTCGGGCCCGACGATGGCGTCGGGGGCCAGCGCGTCGTGGTCGTCCTGGAAGTCGCGCACCGCAGCGGCGGTGGCGGGCCCGAAGACACCGTCCACGTCGCCGGGATCCTTGCCGACCGCCTTGAGTTGGACCTGCAGCTGACGGACGGCCTCTCCTCGATCTCCCTGACGCAGCGTCTGCATCGCACCTCCGGATCCGTGAGTGCGCGTCACCACCGATTCGATCCATCCGAGCGCGCACGGGCGCGGTGCATGACATCTCGGACAGAGGCACGGTCCTTCGATCACCGTCCGCGCGGCGCGAACGAGATCCGCCACGCCCAGGCGGCATTGATCCGGCAGCCTAGGGTCGCGACCGCGAGCACGAGGTTCAGTGTCGTCGGCCGAACGGCCGCGACGGCGGTCGCGATCGAACCATCCCATCGAAGGGATCCAGATCGCTCCAGCCGCGACCATCACTGGCGATGCGACGCACAGGCTTGCTCGCGACGTTGGGGATCGCCGGTGGTTGCCTGGCCCCGCCGATGAACGTCGGCTACGTCGCGATGGACCCGTCGCGACGCGGCGGGGTCGACGTGCAGGGCCAGGTCGGCGGCGGCGGTGAGCTCCCGAGGGGCATCGCCGGCGGCGGCGGGGCGATGCACGTCGAGCCGTTCGTGACCTCGAAGGTGTCGATCCCGATCGGCACCGCGGTCGTCGGCTCCACCGAAGGCGGCTTCGCGCCGCTGCGCGTCGGCGTCCGCCACCGTGCGACGCGGTTCTTCGCCTACGGCGCGGGCATCGGCCCGGGGATCGTCTTCGAGCGCGGCAGCGTGACCGCGTCCGCGGCCGCCGACATCGAGCTCGTCTTCGGCCTGCAACGCCGCTGGGGCGGGTTCTCGGTCGGCATCCGACCGGTGGTGACGTTCGACGGCGGCATCGCGACGTTCTACACGCTGCTCGATCCGACGCTTGCGATCGCCGTGACGCCGCGGACCTCGCTGACGCTCGCGGTGCCGCTGGGCGGCGCCTACACCTCGTTCGGCGGCGCGATCCCGTTCATGACCGGCGCGATCGGCCTGCACCGCAGGTTCTGATCGGCGTCACTGCGTGCCGAGCTCGTCGGCCGCGATCGGACGCCCCGGCCCGAACGGCTCGATCGTCCGCGGGGTAATGCCGCGTCAGCGCGTTGATCTGGGTGTCGAAGGCCCCGCCGACCCGAGGGTCGTGCGGGGCCAGAACACGGTTCAGCGGATCCGGTCCAGGACTAGTTCGCGCCGCGACGACGACGACGCACGATCACCCCGAGTCCGAGGCCGAGCAGCCCGAAGCCCGCGCCGCCGCGGTTCCCCTCGGCGCTGCACTCGCAGCCGCTGGTCTCGCTGTCGATGCCCGGGCCCGTCGACTCGCTGCTGCCGTCGCCCGTGCCCTCGGCGCTCGCGTCGGTGGGATCCGGCGTGTCGGTCGTGCTCGACCCGTCGGCCGACTCGCCGCCCGAGGTGTCGGCCGGGATGTCGTTGGTCACCTGGATCGTCACCGGCGCGCTGATGCCCTGGTTCGGTCCGTCACGCACCACGAACCCGAACAGGTACTCGCCCTCGGGGATGTTGGTGACGTCGTACTCGTACGGCGGGTCGAACAGCTTGAACAGCGGCTGCGGCTGGTCGTCGGTGCCGATGATCTGCAGGTAGAGCTCGGCCTCGGTGACGTAGCGATCGTCCATCGCCTCGGCGGTGATGGTGAAGTCCGCACCGACCGGGAACACGTCGCCATCGGCGGGATAGGTGATCTCGACCGTGGGCGGGGTCTCGTCGAGGGGGAACGGCTCGGCCGCGCAGTCGAGCGAGCCGACCGCACCCGCGGCCATCGCCGGCAGACCGCCGCCGTCGCACGTGGGCTCGCCGCTGCCGCCGTCGGGGAAGGTCACGTCGATGACCGCGTGGGTCGGCAGCATGTCGGTCACCGTGAACGACACCGTGCCCATCGGGTCGGTGAAGGTGTCGCCGATCTGCATCTCGTACTGGCTGTCGCCGTTCTCGTCGGTGCCGGCCTCGATGATGTACGGCGACGGCGAGTACTCGTGGCCCGACGACCAGTGCAGCAGCACGGAGTCGAACCCGGCGTCGACGCCGTAGTTCTGCCGGTA
The DNA here is from genome assembly GCA_044344875.1 of Nannocystaceae bacterium. Classification (GTDB taxonomy): domain Bacteria; phylum Myxococcota_A; class Polyangia; order Nannocystales; family Nannocystaceae; genus Xiheibacterium. Next base: position 19,006 of record JBIJCC010000035.1, on the reverse strand, counting down.
CTCGATGTAGTAGTAGCGATTCTCGTCGTACGACGGGAACCGCAGCGCCTGGGTTCCGTCGCACGGCAGCTCGGTCGGCACCACGTTGAACGTGCCGCTGGCCTCGGTCGTGACGATGTTGCACTCCTCGAGCCAGCCCATGTAGCCCTTCTGCGTCACGTTCATGTGATCGCAGCCGCCGCCCATGGGATCGAACGGGTCGCCGTACTCGACGTGCTCGCACTCGTCGCCGAGCGGCACGATCGTGCCGTTGGGGCAGTCCCACGAGTGGGAGTGGCCCATGCCGTAGTTGTGGCCGATCTCCTGCGCCCGCACGACGCAGCCGAAGTTGCCGTTGTACCAGCTGTCGCGCGCCGGAGCCTCGACGCTACCCAGGGTCGCCAGGCCGCCGAAGCCGCAGTCGCCGAGGCCCGGGAAGTGCCACATGAACTGCCGGAACTCGTCCGGGTCGTGGCCCTTCTCGATGAACTGCTGCAGGCCCTGATCGGCGATGAAGTTGGGGTTGCAGGCCCCGGGGTCGTCGATCTGGTACGGCCCGAACACGTCGCCGGCGATGGTCTCCTTGCCGTACGAGTTCTCGCCGTAGAAGACGTTGGTCGAGTCGAAGGAGATGAACATGTCCTCCTTCGCCGTCGCGTTGGTCAAGCCCGGCTGGTTCCAGAACACCAGCACGGTGGCGATCCGGCGGTACGGATACGGCTCGGGATCGATGAGCGGCGTCGGCGGTGGCGCGAGGACCTCGAGCTCGTCGAGGACGAAGTCGTCGTCGCCCTCGGGCTCGCCCCAGGCGCGCACGTACGTCTCGTACTTCAGCTCGATCGGCTCGTCGGTGACGAGGTCCTTCACGCCGTCGGGCGTGCGCACGTGGTAGCTGATGCGCGAGGTGCCATCGTCCATCGAGGCGATGCGGGCCTCGAACTTGCCTTCGATGGAGGGGGCGGTGAGGCCCCCAGAACGGGCGACGAGCGCATCTGCGGGGCTGTTGCCCTCCTGACACCCCGCGAGGAGCGCGGCCGTGAGTGGAACGGTGAGCGTGAGGATCCGGGGCTGGCGCATGAGGGGGGTTCTCGCTCCACCTTGGTGGATATCATCGTTTTGTGCCGCGCGGGGCGCCTGGAGTTTCGGCGCCCGTGCACGCATGTTCGTCGCTTGCGTGCGTCGTCGCACGATGGCGAACGATGGTTGAACAGGGCCTCGACGTCGGCGCGACCTCGACCCTCCGTTCGCGCCGGGACGGCGCGGCGCCGCTCGGACACGGGCGGTGCGCGAGCGCACCGCTGCATGCACGCGTAGCAACGCGCACATCGTGCGGCTCCACACTGCGAGGTGAACCCGCGACGCCCGGTTGACGCACGGTGTTCGCGACGCGTCGTTGCTAACGTCGATCGCGGAATGCAGGACGTCGCTCATGTGTCGGCCGCCCACCCCGTCGAGTTCGAGGTGGACGCGAGTGCCTATCGCCACTGGAACATCACCTACGACGGGGCCCTCGCCCGCGTGGCGATGAACGTCGATGCCGCCGCGCCGCTGCGCGAGGGCTACGAGCTGAAGCTCAACTCGTACGACCTCGGCGTCGACATCGAGCTGGCCGACATCGTCCGCCGCATGCGGTTCGAACACCCGGAGGTCCGCACCGTCGTGCTGACCTCGGGCAACGACCGGGTGTTCTGCGCCGGCGCCAACATCCACATGCTCGGGCTGTCCACGCACGCGTGGAAGGTGAACTTCTGCAAGTTCACCAACGAGACCCGCTGCGAGATCGAGGACGCCACCGAGTCCAGCAAGCAGGTGTGGGTCGCCGCGTGCAACGGCACCACCGCCGGCGGCGGCTACGAGCTGGCGATGGCGTGCAAGGAGATCTATCTGCAGGACGACGGCAACTCGGCGGTCAGCCTGCCCGAGGTGCCGCTGCTGGGCGTGCTGCCGGGCACCGGCGGGCTCACGCGTCTGGTCGACAAGCGCAAGGTCCGTCGCGACCGCGCCGACGTCTTCTCGACCACAGCCGAGGGCATCCGCGGCAAGAAGGCCGTGCAGTGGAACCTGGTCGACGCGATCTTCCCCCGGTCCAAGTTCGACGAGAAGGTGCTCGAGCGGGCCAAGGCCGTGGCCGACACCGCGTCGAAGGACCTCGCGCCGGGGACCCGCAAGGGCGTCGTGCTCGGCAAGCTCGCGCCCGAGGTCGGGCCGAGCGGTCGGCAGTACCGCCACGTGTCGCTGACCTGGGACGACACCACCCGCACCGCGAGCCTCACGGTGGCCGGCCCCAGCGCCGCCGACGTGCGGACGATCGAGCAGGGCGGCGAGGCGATGCGCGAGGCCGGCTCCGACCTGTGGAGCCTACGCGCGTGGCGTGAGCTCGACGACGCGCTGCTCCACCTGCGCGTCAACCATATGAAGGTCGGCCTCGTCACGGTGCGGACGACCGGCGACCTGGCGACGATCCAGGCCCACGACGCCGCGCTGGTGAAGGCCCGCGACCACTGGTACGCCCGCGAGGTCCTGCTGCACATGGCCCGCGTGCTGCGGCGCTTCGACAACACCAGCCGCTCGTTCTTCGCCTTCGGCGACGCCGGCACCGCCTTCGCCGGCTGCCTGCTCGAGCTCGCGCTGGCGTCCGATCGCTTCTACATGCTCGAGCAGGACGGCGTGCAGGTGGCGATGTCCGAGCTCAACGAGGGCGGCCTGCCGATGCACAACACGCTCACGCGGCTGCAGACCCGCCTGCTCGGCACCCCGGAGCAGGTCGAGGCGCTGATCGGCCGGCGCGAGCCGCTGGACGCCGAGTCCGCCGACGAGGCGGGCCTCGTCACCGTGCGCCTCGACGACATCGACTGGGACGACGACACGCGCATCGCGATCGAGGAGCGCTCGAGCATGTCGCCCGACGCGCTGACCGGCATGGAACAGAACCTGCGGTTCCCCGGTCCCGAGACGCCCGACAGCAAGATCTACGCGCGGCTGTCGGCGTGGCAGAACTGGATCTTCATCCGACCCAACGCCACGGGACCTGCGGGTGCGCTCACATTGTACGGCCGCCCGGAACGGCCGCATTTCGACTGGCAACGCGTTTGACATCGCGCAGCCTCTGCAGCGAACGAATCGGACTCCGCAACCTTCGACAACGAGATCACGAGCAGACATGACGACCCCGAACGTCGACCTCACTGGGAAGATCCCGAACAACGTCGGTTTGTCCGACGACGTGAAGCTCCGCCGCGCGCTCGAGACCTGGCTGCCGCAGTACCTCGAGTGGTGGAACGACATGGGCCCGTCCGACTTCGCGGACAAGCCGGTCTTCCTGCGCACCGCCGTCTCGGTCGATCCCGGCGGCTGGGCCCACTACGACTACGTCAAGATGCCCGACTACCGCTGGGGCATCTTCTTGGATCCCAACGCCGAGGCCGCCTCGATCAAGTGTGGCGACGACGCCGGCGCGCCCGCGTGGACCGACGTCCCCGGCGAGCATCGCAACACGCTGCGCCGCATCATCGTCACGCAGGCCGACACCGAGCCGGCCAGCGTCGAGCAGCAGCGCCTGCTCGGGCACATCGCGCCGAGCCTCTACGACCTGCGCAACCTGTTCCAGGTCAACGTCGAGGAGGGCCGTCACCTCTGGGCGATGGTCTACCTGCTGCACAAGTACTTCGGCCGCGACGGCCGCGACGAGGCCGACGAGCTGCTCAACCGCCGCAGCGGCGATCCGGACAAGCCGCGCATCCTGGGCGCGTTCAACCAGCCGTGCGACCACTGGCTGTCGTTCTTCGCCTTCACGATGTTCACCGACCGTGATGGCAAGTACCAGCTCGCGGCGCTGTCCGAGAGCGGCTTCGACCCGCTCGCCCGCACCACGCAGTTCATGCTCACCGAGGAGGCCCACCACCTCTTCGTCGGCGAGACCGGCCTCGACCGCATCATCAAGCGCTCGGCCGAGCTGCAGCGGCAGGACCCCAACGGCGACGTCCGCAACCAGGGCGGGATCGACTTCGATCTCATCCAGCGCACGATCAACTACTGGTTCACGTACAGCCTCGATCTGTTCGGCGGCGAGATCTCGAGCAACGCCTCGACGTTCTTCGCCACCGGTCTGAAGGGCCGCTACCGCGAGGACCAGTACACCGACCACCGCGCGATCGAGGGCAGCTACCGCGTGCCCGTGGTCGAGGCCGGCAAGATCGTCGAGCAGGAGGTGCCGCTGCGCAACGCCATGAACGAGGTGCTCCGCGACGCCTACGTCGCCGACTGCGAGCGCGCGCTGCGAAAGTGGAACAAGACCCTCGAGGCGGCCGGCTCGCCGACGCGCCTGAGCCTGCCCAGCCGCCGGTTCCACCGCCACCAGGGCCTCTACGCGGATCACCGCTTCGACCCGGCGGGCAACCCGATCTCGCAGGGCGAGTACGAGGCCAACCTCGGCCGCTGGCTGCTCGTCCCCGAGGACAACGCCTACCTGCTGTCGATCATGAAGCCCTGCTATGAGCCGGGGAAGTTCGCGAACTGGATCGCCCCGCCGAACAAGGGCATCGAGGGTCGGCCGATCGAGTTCGAGTACGTCCGGCTCGACTAGGCCGGCCGAGCGAGTCCTCGCGCCCGTGGCCGATGGGCACGGGCGGGTACGGGCAGGGGCACGGAGGAGCGCGACCCCTACGGGGTCACGCTCCTACCCGTGGAGCTGCTGCGCCAGGTAGTGCTTGGTGCCGATCTGTTCGATGAGCTGCAGCTGGGTCTCGAGCCAGTCGACGTGCGACTCCTCGGACGCGAGCATGCGCTCGAGGAGATCGGCGCTGGTGATGTCACCCTCGTCGCGACAGGTGCGGACGCCCTTGCGGAAGCGATCGACCGCGTCGTACTCCATCTTCACATCGAGCTCGAACTGCTCCTGCACGTGCTCGCCGATGCTGATCTTCCCGTAGCGCTGCACGTTGGGCACGCCCTCGAGGAAGAGGATCCGCTCGATGAGCGCATCGGCGTGCTTCATCTCGTCGATCGACTCCGCCCGGATGTGCGCGGCGAGCCGGTTGTAGCCCCAGTTCTGGCACATCTTGGCGTGGATGAAATACTGGTTCACTGCGGTGAGCTCCGCGGTGAGGACGTCGTTGAGCGTGTCGATGACGGTGGCGCTGCCCTTCATTGCGGCCACAACCTAGCACGATCGCCCGACGACACAGCCCCGGGGTTGCCGAGGGTGGGCAAACGAAAATGGAATTCGTCGGCAACGATCAGCGACGCACGGGCGCGTCGGACTGGCCGCGCGACGAGCCGCCGTTGCCGTTGATCAGCTCGTGGATCTGCTGCACGCAGCTCCCGCAGCCGGTCCCGGCCTGACAGGCCTGGGCGATGCCCTTCACGGTGCAGTTGCCCCGACGGATCTCGGCGAGGATGGTGCGGCTCGAGACGGCTTTGCAGAGGCAGACGATCATGGCGGGCCCGCTCGGTCTTGAAAGTGACTTTCAAAACCACTGATCATGTAGCGCGGCCCGTCGAGCCTGGCAAGGGCATCGGCGGGCCGCGCGGGAAACTGTCGGGGCCGGGCTCCGAGGAGGCCCTCCGGGAGGGCCTCGGGGCGGGTGCGGGCCTACTCGCGGGGCGCGCCGATGCGGCGGGCCAGGGCGAAGGCCAGGGCAGCGTTGGCCGCCAGCCAGGCCCGGTCGATCCACTCACCGCCGGGCAGGCCGCTCAGCAGGGTCGGCAGGGCGACGGCGCCGTGGAGCAGCAGCGCGGCGCTCCCGAGGGAGAGGCCGACGAGGACCGGACGGGCGCCGCGGACCTTGAGCAGCAGTACGGCGGCCCCCAGCGGCAGCGCGGCGGAGAGCAGCAGCGGCGACCCGAACCAGGCCGCGGTCCCGAGCCAGCTCGCGCCCGTCGATGCCATGCCGTAGGCGAGCGGCGTGGTGCCGAGGGCACCCGACGCCGCCGCGACGCCGCCGAACAGACCCGCGGCCCCGAGCCAGCGCGCGCGGCCCCGCAGCGTACCGAGGCCCAGGCCGCCCAGGGCGAGCAGGGCGAGCAGCCCGGCCAGGCCCGCGCGCTCGGGCGCGTAGCCGTCGTTGGCCGTCGAGACCGCCGCCTTGGCGTCGATGATGCCAGCGCCGTACTTCTCGTCCCACTTCACGTTGCGCGGGTGGACGGCGGTCGCCTTCAGGACCTTCTCGACCTCGCTGGGGTTCGTCACGCCCGACGCGACGATGAGCGCCGCGACGCCGGCCGCGTGCGGCGACGCCATCGAGGTGCCCTGGAACCAGAGGTAGTCGTTCTCGAGCGGCTGGCCGATGCGGATGGTGTTCTGCAGCACGCCGTCGGGCGCACCGTCGCCGTTGCGATCGGCCCGCGTGTCTCCGCCGGGAGCCGCCACGTCGATGTCGGCGCCCCAGTTGCTGTAGAACGTCAGCTCGCGGTTGTAGTCGGTGGCCGAGACCGCGACCGCGAACTTGTTCGCAGCCGGATAGCCGACGCGGCTGCGGTGATCGTTGCCCGCAGCGCACACGGTGATGACACCCTTGCCGTGGGCGTACTCGATCGCCTTGGCCAGCACGCGCGACGGCAGCGGCCCGCCGAGGCTCATGTTGATGACGTGCGCGCCGTGATCGGCGGCGAAGCGGATCGCGTTCGCGATGCCGGGCACCGAGCCGCGGCCGTCCTTGGACAGCACCTTGAGCGGCATGATCTTCGCGCGGTGGGCCACGCCGGTCACGCCGATGCCGTTGTTGGTGGTCTGCGCGATCGTGCCGGCGACGTGGCTGCCGTGCGCATGATCGTCGAGCCCCTCGGGGAGGCCGGCGATGAAGCTCTCGCCGTCGACGAACTCGGTGCCGGCCATGTCGGGCAGGCGCTTGACGCCCGCGGCGTCCTTCCACGCGACGCCGGTGTCGATGACCGCCACGACGACGCCCTCGCCGCGGGTGTCCGTCCACGCCTCGGGCGCGTGGATCTGCTCCATGTGCCACTGCAGCTTGAACATCGGGTCGTCGACCGGCATGCGCCCGGGCTTGTCGATCTCGACGCCGTCGTCGGGGCTCGCGTCGGCGGCCGACATGGCGTCGCTCGGCAGCGCGTAGATGACCTCGGCCTCGACACCCTCCGTCAACGGATCGTCGAGCAGCGCCTGCAGCTCGGCGTCGTGGGTGCCGTCGGTGCGGATGCGGAAGAGGTGCTCGCCCTCGCTGTAGAAGCCGGCGGGCTCGACCTCGATGCCGCCGAGCGCGTCGAGGGTGCTGACATACGCGGCGATCTCGGACTCGGAGCCGCCCTCGCCGTCGTCGGGCTCGACGAGATCGAGGAGCAGGTTCCCCGTCGTCCACGGCGAGGTGCCGTGGGCTTCGAGATCCGCCGCCGCCGCCGCGACGACCGCGGGCGTGATCGCCTCGGCCGCGAGGCCGTCGTCACCGCCGCAGGCGCCGTGCTCGATCGCGATCGAGCCCGCGAGGGCGAGCAGGCCGAGACCGGCGCCGAGGTTGACCCTGCGCTGCCAGGGTGTGGATGCGCCGAAACCGGCGACGCGGGCACGAAACGAGGAGATGGGGGCGTTCGGCATGGGTCACCTTCGGCACGCACGCGGCGCCGATGGCACCGATACTAGCAGCCCAGGCGGAAAGTCCCACTGTCCCCGCGAGAGAACGCCACGATCGCGTGCACGCGGTCGCTGGATGGTCGCGGGTGGACCATCGTCCCGCCCCGGGACATGCGTGCAGCGACGCGCGCCGACGCGAAACGCCGCGCGATCACCGTCGGCGAAGGGGTCATGCAGACGCGACCATGTACGACGCGAGGATGGTCGTCGTCGGGATGCGGTGCTGCGATGCACGTGCGCTCGCTGCATTGCTCGGGCTGAGCGCCGCGTGCGAGGTCGGCGGGCGAGTGGGCGCGGCGGACGTCGTGATCGCGTCCGGTGGCGACGCCACGAGCACGGGTCCGATCGAGCTCCCGTCGGGGCGCTCCTCCGCCACGGTCGCCGACGTCGACGAGCTCGACGACACCGGTATCTCGTCCGACGGCGACAGCTCCGACACCGAGCCGTTTCACTTCGACGTCGGCGGTGCCGTCGACGTCGATGACACCGCCGGCTCCGACAGCTCCGCCGGCAGCACCGGCGCGACCTGCTGCGAAGCGATGATGGGCCCGGGATGCGGCGAGCCCGAGCTCGAGGCCTGCGTGTGCGATGCCGATCCGTTCTGCTGCGAGCAGCAGTGGGACGAAGCCTGCGTCGACATCGCGATGTTCGGCGCGTGCATCGGCGGCTGCATCCCGCCAGAACCGCCGGCCCCGGACCATTGCTGCGTCGCGAGCGAGGGACCGGGCTGCCTCGACGCCGAGATCGAGGCCTGCGTGTGCGCGCAGGACCCGTACTGCTGCGCGTACACGTGGGACGACGTCTGCGTCGGCTATGTGGACGCGTTCGGCTGTGGCACCTGCGTGCGTTGACACGCCGCCGGCGCCGCCGCTACAACCGAAGGATGCCGTGGAGCCGTGCGCCATCGCTCGTGATCGCCGCGCTCGCCTGCGGCTGCTACTCGGGCGCGTCGGGGACCGGGGAGGTCGACACCAGCGGCGCCGCGGTGACCACCGGCGACGCGAGCAGCGGCGGCACGGCGGCGGACACCACGGGTGAGCCCGCGGACTGCACGTCGACGCAGAGCCCGGGCGCGCCGGTGCCGATGCGCCGCCTCACGGCGCTGCAGGTGCAGCGCAGCGTCGCCGAGATCCTCGGCGTGAATTCGCCGCTCGAGGTCGACGACGAGAAGCTGTTCACGTTCAAGAGCAACGTGTCGAGCGCCGTCGACTTCGCGGGTGCGCGCGGCTACCTCGACTTCGCCGAGGCCACGGTCCTCGCGACCGATCGCTCGACGTGCGCCGAGCCCACGGAGGCGTGCACGGCGTGGCTCTTCGACGACATCGGTCGCCGGCTCTTCCGCCGCACCCTCACACCGGGCGAGCGCCTCGGCTACGGCGAGCTGTTCGCGGCGGGCAGCGCGGAGGAGGGCGGCGGGCCCGAGGGCGCGCGGTGGGTGCTCGAGGCCATGCTGCAGAGCCCGAGCTTCCTGTACATGGACGAGGTCGCCAGGCCCGACGGCTACCTCGACGATCACAGCATGGCCGCACGCCTCGCGCTCACGCTGTGGGGTGCGAACCCGGACGCGGCGCTGCTCGATCGCGCGGCGGCCGGCGAGCTGTCGACGCCCGAGCAGATCCAGGCCGAGGCTGAGCGGTTGCTCGCGGATCCGAGGAGCGCGGGCGGCCTCACCGACTTCGTCGATCAGTGGCTGCGGCTCGAGCGGCTGAACGATCCCGACGCGCGCCCGGATCTCGAGGCCCTCGGCGCCGAGACGCTGGTCGCGATGCGGGCCGAGCCGGTGCAGCTGCTGTCGCTGATGCTCGCGCAGCAGGGCGACATCACCACGCTGTTCACGAGCAGCGAGACGGCGACCTCGCCCCTGCTCGCGCCGCTGTACGGCGCCGACATCGTCGAGGCGGGCACGACCACGATGCTCGACCCGACCCACCGCGCCGGCTTGCTCACGCTGCCGGGCGTCATGGCGGCGCTTTCCCACGCCGAGGGCACCTCGCCGACGCTGCGCGGCTTCAACGTGCTGGCGAACGTGCTGTGCACGCCGCCACCACCACCTCCGCCCGGGGTCAGCGTGACGCTCCCCGAGATCGGACCCGACGCCACGACGCGCGAGCGCCTCGAGGCCCACTTCAGCGATCCGTCGTGCGCGAGCTGCCACGCGCCGATGGACGGCATGGGCTTCGCGTTCGAGAGCCTCGACTGGCTCGGCCGGTACCGCGACGAGGAGCACGGCAAGCCGATCGACGACGCCAGCACCTTTCCGCTCGACGGCGTCGACGTCTCGGTCGAAGGCCCGGTCGAGCTGGCCGCGGCGCTCGCCGACAGCGGCACGGCCCCGACCTGCATCGCGCGGCAGTGGGCGAGCTACGCCGCGGGCACGCCGGACAAGCAGGAGGCCGCGTGCCTCATCGAGCAGCTCGCCGCGGACGCGCGCGAGCCCGACGGCCTGCGCGCGATGATCCTCGGGTTGGTCGCGTCCGACTGGTATCGAATGGCTCCGGAGGTCGCACCATGAAGACGCCGCGCATCACGTCACGTCGCGCCTTCCTCGGCGGATCGATCGCCGCCGGCAGTGCGCTGTCGTTGTTCCCGTGGCTGCGGGCCGCGGCCGCCCCGGCCTCGCCGCGGCTGCTGTTGTTCTTCACCCCGCATGGCACGGTGTGGGACCAGTGGCGCCCCGTCGGAGGCGAGTCCGACTTCGCGTTGTCGCCGATCCTCGAGCCCCTGGCCGCGCACCGCGATCGCATGGTGATCGTCGATGGCGTCGCGCTCGACGTCGGCACCGAGTACTACATCCCGCACACGTACACGATGCCGCTGGTGTGGACGGGCTCGCCAATCGACACCAGCACGGCGGAGTTCTGCCGCGAGGATCACGGCCAGTGCTTCGGGTGGAACACCGGCGTGTCCGTCGATCAGTTCATCGCGTCGCAGCTCGCCGGCCCGCCCACGCCCTACGGCTCGATCGAGCTCGGCCTGGGCTGCGGCGGCCTGCACCCGGCGACACGGATGATCTACACCGCGCCGGCGATGCCGCGCAGCCCGCTCGACTCGCCGGAGCTGGCCTTCTCGACGCTCTTCGGCGGCATCAACCCCGACCAGCTGCAGGCCGAGAAGGACGCCCGTCGGCGCGCGAGCGTCCTCGATCGCGTCGTCGCGGACTTCGGCGAGCGCAGGGCCACGTTGTCCGCCGCCGACAAGCTGCGGCTCGACGCGCACAGCGACAGCATCCGCGAGCTCGAGCTGACGTTGACGGCGGTGTGCGAGGCCCCCGCGGCGCCGGCGGGCGTCGACAGCCAGACCGCGATCGATCGCCAGTCGGATCTGATGGCGTCCGCGCTCGGCTGCGGCCTGTCGCGGGTCGCGAGCATGCAGGTGCGCATCGCCGACAACGACAACACCCTGTATCCGTGGCTCGGCCTCACCGAGGGTGGCCACCACACGATGTCGCACGACTCGAGCGCGGGCTCGCAGGCCACGCTCGCGGGCCTCTACCGCTGGTACGCCGAGCGCTTCGCGTACCTGCTCGATCGCCTCGCGGCGACGCCCGACGCGGACGGCCGCTCGGTGCTCGACAACACGCTGGTCATCTGGGGCTCCGAGCTCGGCCGCGCCTGGGACCACGACATCAGCAACGTCCCGTTCGTGTTCGCCGGCGCGACCGACGTGCTGCGCGGCGGTCGGTACCTGTCGGGCTCGCCGATCGTGCACGGCCGGGTGCTCGTCTCGGCGTGCCACGCGATGGGCCTGGTCGACGTCGAGCAGTACGGCTCGCTCGACACCGGCCTCGGGCCGCTGCCGGGCCTGTTCCTGTGATCCGCAAACTCAGACCCGACGCAGGCGGACGAAGTCGACCTCGTCGGCGGTGCTGGCGAAGCTCAGGCGCCAGCGCCCCGGCCCGAGTTCGATGACGCCGACGCCGTCATGGGCGGTGATCGCCTCTGGATCCGCGGCGCCGCGGAACGCCGAGTCGAACATGAACAGGCGTCCGTCGGCGAGATCGATCGTCGATGGTCCGACGTCGTGCCAGAGCTCGGCCGGGACGGCCGCGGGTTGCTCGGAGCTACCCTCGACGCCGCCACGGATGAGATGGCCGCCCTCGGGATCGGCGACGAAGCGCGTCGGCAGCTCGGCGTCGAGGACCAGAACAGGGATCCCCGCGACCTCCACCCAACCGAAGCCGCCATACGGCGTGCCCTCGCGGTGCTGCGGATCGCAGGCCCGGTCGTAGTCGCAATCGGGTCCGCCCGAGCCTCCACGTCCATCCGGGCGGCACGACCGCGCCCGGAGAGGGGTTGGCGCCGAACCACCGTGCGGCGAGCTCGGCGGGAACGACGATGATCGGGCCGCCTCCAGACACGGTCCACGGCTCGCCCTGAGCATTGCGATTGAGCATGGGGGTTCGAGTCGGATCTCCCGCGATTCGTGACGCGCCCCCTTGGTTTTTTGCCGCCGGGCACGACCTCGGGGCAAGCTCCGCCGATGTTCGCGGTCAACCCGACGCGCATTCCACCCCGCCGGGGCTCGACGCTCGCGCGGGGGCTCGCGCTCGGGGCGTGGGTCGCGGCCGCGTCGGTCGTCGTCGACGTCACCTGGGCGCGACCGGCCTCGACGGGCGCGCTGGCGCTGCTCGCCGCGATCGCGCTCGAGATCCTGCTCGTCGCACCGATCGGCGCGGCGACGGGGGCCGCGATGCTCTTGGCCCTCGAGCGCGCGCGGCCATGGCTGGCGCGCTGGGGCCGGCTCGCGGCGCTGATCGGCGCCGGCCTCGTCGGGGTCGTCGGCGTCGTCGCGATCGCCACGCACGAGCGCGAGATCGACTGGCTCACCGTCGACGCGCGGCTCGCCGTGCTGCCGATCGTCGCGACGCTGGTCACCGCGCTCGGGCTGCGGATCCGCGCGGTGTTGTTCGCCGCCGCGATCGTGCCGGCCGCGCTGCCGCTGTGGTGGTGGAGCGCGGCCGAGCACGCCGCCGCGATCCGCCACGTCGCCGATCACACGCGACTCGGCGCGCCCGTGCTCGCCCGCCTCGCGCGGCTGTCCGATCGCGACGGCGACGGATCGGGCCGGTGGCTGTGCGGCGACGCCTGCGACTGCGACGACGACGACGCGACGCGGCACCCGGCCGCCGAGGAGCTCGCCGCGGATGGCATCGATCAGGACTGCGACGGCACCGAGCTCGGCGCGCAGGAGGAGGAGGCGATCGAGGCGCTGTTCGCCGCGCCGGCGCCCGCGGCCGCCGCGACGCCGAGGCGGCCGAACCGCCCCGACATCCTGCTGCTCACCGTCGACACGCTGCGCGCCGATCACCTCGGCGCCTACGGCTATGCGCGCGAGACCTCACCGCGGATCGACGCGTGGGCGAAGACCGGCGTGGTGTTCGAGCAGGCGCGATCGACCGGGCCGTCGACGCGGTTCTCGATCCCGCCCTTGCTCATCGGCCGCTACATCACCGAGATCCGCCGCAACGCCGGCGAGTGGCCGGTCATCTATCCCTCGGAGCGCCTGCTCGGCGAGCGGCTGACGGACCTCGGCTACGCCACCGCGGCGTTCCACTCGATCCGCTACCTGAGGCCGTACTTCGGCCTCGGCCAGGGCTTCGAGCACTGGTCGACGGATTGCCTCGACGTCCGCGGCCCGCCGCTGTTCATGACGTGTGCCGACTTCATCACCGACGAGGCGCTGGCGTGGCTCGACGCCCACGGCCCCGGCGACGAGCGCCCGCTGATGATGTGGGCGTACTACGGCGATCCCCACTCGCGCTACGTCGAGCACCCCGGTTTTTCCGACTGGGGCACCGAGTACAAGGACCTCTACGACGGCGAGATCAAGTTCGTCGATCACCACATCGGTCGCCTGCTCGACGGCATCGCGGCGCGGCGCCCCGATCGCGAGCTCGTGGTGATCCTCCACGCCGATCACGGCGAGGGCCTCGATCATGAAGAGGACCACGGCGCGCTCTACCACTCCAACAACCTGTACGACGAGCTCGTGCGGGTGCCGTTCATCGTCTCCGGGCCCGGGGTCGTGCCGGGTCGCGTCGCCGAGCCGGTGTCGCTGATCGACTTCCTGCCGACGCTGCTGGATCTGCTGGGCGAGCCGGCGGATCCGGAGCTGCGCGGGATCTCGCTGGTGCCGTGGCTGCAGGGCACCGAGCACGGCGCGCATCCCCCGGTGATGTTCGAGAAGCACCGCGCCCAGGACGACCCCCAGCACGGCATGGTCCTGTGGCCGTACAAGGTCATCCGCACCCCGGCGACCGGGACGATCGACATCTTCGATCTCGCGGAGGACCCGGGCGAGCGCCGCGACGTCGGCGCGCGGATGGATCCGGCGGAGCGCCGGCGGCTGGTCGGTGCGCTGGTCCACTGGCACCGCCACGTGCGGGAGCCGTTCGAGGATCACCGGCGGCACTGAACGCGGCGGTTGTCCCCCCTTCGGCGCCGTGGGCTTCCACGCGGCGCCAGGGGGTGGTAGGGTCCAGGCCACGCGCTCGTAGCTCAGCTGGATAGAGCATCAGGCTTCGAACCTGAGGGCCGGGAGTTCGAATCTCTCCGGGCGCACTGGATGGGGGGGTGGGGTTGGCGGCTGTTTTCGCGTGATCGCGATCGGCGCGACGCGCTGGCGGGACGCCGGTAGCAAGCTGGTCACACGCGCGGCCACGGGCGTAGGCTTGGGTGCTCGCGGAGATGCCGTGCCGGCGGGGAGCTGCAGGCGGCCGATCTCGCTGCGGAGGTACTCCGGCGTCAGGTGAGCGTAGACGTTCATCGTGATTTTGGGGTCGGTGTGGCGGAGGATCCGTTGGACAGACGCTGGGCTCGCGCCGGACATGACGAGCAGCGATGCGGTCGTGTGCCTGAGGTCGTGGAAACGGATCTTGCGTGGGATCGGGACCGACCAGAGCTTCATCCCGCAGCTCGGGCAGCGACGCAGTGCATCGTCGGTGTGGCGCTCGGCATGGCCATAGCCGCCGCGTCGGCGGCGGTGGTCGTACGCGAGGACGATGCGGGCCTGGCAGAGGGCACGCTTGAGAACGCCGTCGAACTTGGTGTTCTCGGAGAACATCTGGCCGTCCTGCCGCGGGAACACCAGCTCGCTCGTGGACGCGGCGATCGCTGCGTCGAGCTCGGGCAGGCAGTCCTCGTGGATCGGGATCACGTCCGCGTGGCCACCCTTGGTCGTGTCGTGCCCGTACGAGCGGGCGACGGTCAGCAGACGTGCATCGAGGTCGACGTCGGACTTGCACAGCCCGATGAGCTCGCCCTTGCGCAGCGCCTGGTAGATCGCGGTCGCGAACAATGGTCGCCAACGGCCCGGCAGCGCCGCGAGGAACGCGGACGCTTCGTCGGGTCGCAGGAAGTCGTGGGTGGTTCGGTTCACGCGCATCCGCTTTACGCGTTCGACCGGGTTGGCGCACGCGATGCGACGGCTCTCTCGCGCCGCCACGTAGATCGCGTGGATGTAGCCGCGCAGGTTGTTGACGGTCTTGGCCGAGTGGATCGCTTGCTTGGCGGCGAGCCAGTTGGTGATGTCTGCGCTCGTGACCTCGTGCGCGCGATTCGCGGCGAGCGGCGCCGCGAGGAGGTGCTTGCGGAGAGTCGTGGCGTTGGTCGCGTGCGAGCGCATGTAAGGCTTTCAAGGCGGCGTCGCCGCCGACGCGGTGGCTCACCACAGATCTACGCGAAACTCGATCGTTCGGGCGTGCTGCTCGGCGAAACGACGAAGACCTCAGTCGGCGTCAACACCATGAGCTCGACCGCGATGGCCATCGGCCCCATCTGACCCGCGACCGCGCGGCCCGCACGTGACCGCGACATGGATGACCTCGTCGGACGTGATCGCGTATCGCGCCGCCACTATCCGGCCCCTCCGACAACCCTCGGCCCCGCGCTACATCGCGTGGACGCGCATCTGGATCGCTTCGCGCGGCCTGACAGTCGCTCCGGCGGCCGGTTCGACCGGCGTTCGCCCGAGCAGTTCCAGCCGAAAGCGCCGCACTATCGCCGCGAGCGCCACCTTCGCCTGCATCGTAGCGAAGCCTGCGCCTATGCAGGAGTGCGGCGGCAGCCCAAACGGGAAGTAGGCGAACTTCGAGATCGCCGTTGCTCGCTCCGGCGCGAAGCGCGAGGGGTCGAACACGAGGGGCTGCTCCCAGAGATCCGGGCGTCGGTGCGTCACCCAGGCGCTATACATGACGTACGCACCGGCCGAGATCGGGAAGCCGCCGATCTCGTCGTCCTTCGTGACCTCGCGCCCCAGGATCCAGCCTGGCGGGTAGAGGCGCATCGACTCCTGGAACACCGCGCCGGTGTGCTCGAGACGCGCGAGCGCCTGCATGTCGAGGGGCGTGTCGCCCAGAGCAAGTGCTTCGTCGCGCAGCAGCGCGCCGTGCTCGGGATGTCGAGAGAGCAAGTACAGCGTCCA
This sequence comes from Nannocystaceae bacterium, assembly GCA_044344875.1. Lineage (GTDB taxonomy): Bacteria > Myxococcota_A > Polyangia > Nannocystales > Nannocystaceae > Xiheibacterium. The sequence continues at coordinate 3,024 of JBIJCC010000035.1, read as the reverse complement.
GGTCAGTGCGCGCACCGGAGACTCGTAACCACTGAACAAGAGGCCAAAAAGTTCCTCGCGAAGCTGCGACTCGCCCATGGCACCTTGCTCATCGCGGGATTCGCGGAGGATGTCGACCATCGCGCGTCGATCGCCCGGGCCGTTGCGCGCCTTGTCGGAGAGACCGGCGATCAGTCGATCGAGGCTCTCCCGCGCGCGGCGGAACGAACGGTGCCGCTCGGTGGGCACCCACAGCGGTAGCGGCAGCACCTCGCGAGCGCGTCGGACAGTCAGATCGAGCACCTCGGTGAGATCGCGAGCAACGGCCTCCGACTGCTGCGCTATCGGCACGCCGAACAGCGCTCGACATGTGACATCCAGCATCAGGCGAGCGAGATCGGCTGCGATGTCGATCGAACGCCCGGTCGCGGCATGCTCCGCCCACCGATCGACCATCGTCGCGGTGGCCTCGTCCGCGGCCGCAACGTAGGTCGACAGCACCTCCTGCCGGAAGCCCGGCTGCAGTAGCCTGCGCTGGCGGATCCAGAAGTCTCCGTCCGAGACGATGAGAGAATTGCCAATGAGCTGCCGGGCCCGGTCGCCGATCGACCCGCGCACGTACACCCTATGGTGCTTGCAGGTGTACTCGATCGCCTCCGGATGCGTGATGAGGAAGATGTCCTGAGGACCCAGACGGATCTTCACGATGTCACCGTGTCGGCGCTGCAATCCGGTCACGAACGCGAGCGGATCCTGCTGCAGCTTGCGCAGTGCGAGCACGAGATCAAGGCCCCGCGGGCCCGGGGCGGAAGGACGGCGACGGTTGCGCAGCAACTCGCGGAGCACGTTCGTTGGCTTACCACGACCCTAAGCCACATGAAACACTGCAGCAGGCAACGGCGTGAGCCCCGGCCGGGACTGGCGGGAGGGAAGTAGTTCGAGACGCCGCGGAGCGGAGGAGCGCCCCGGCGGGCGCCTGGTTCGTCCGCGCCGTGAAAGTGACGGAGCAAGGGTGTCGTCGGTCGTCGTCCCAGCCCGTCCCCAACCTGCGGAGCCGGAGCTGAGGGCCTGCCCCGAGCGATGGCGAGACACTGGCCGAACGGTCGGCCTCGCCGTCTTCGAAGCGCGCTGTGATGGTCTTGCAACACTCCCTCGCGATGGACGACCGAGTCTGTTGGGAACCGATGACGCACAGAAACCACAGTGGCCAATCGGCCAACGGGCTCCGGCCGTACGGATGCACGTCGATGTTCGAGATCTTCGATACCTTCGATACCCATGCTGCGTCCCATGTGGGAGCATGCGTCGGTCTGCATGCCTGCCGGTTTGGATGTTGGGCCGATGAGTAGCGGTCCCGGCGACCCCCTCGACCTGTCGCTGGACGATCGGGTGCTTCTGTCGTCGCTGGCCGAGCGGCTGGGCGGTCGCTCCGACCCCGTTCGGCTCGATCGCTTCGTGCTGCAACACCGCATAGGGCGCGGAGGCATGGGTACGGTGTACGCGGCCCATGACCAAGCGACCGGCGAGCTGTTCGCGATCAAGATCTTGACTGCCGCGACGGAGGGGCACCGTCTGCGCCAGGAGTTCCGCGCGGCCGTCGATCTGCACCACCGCAACATCGTGCGGCTCTACGAGCTAGGCTGGTCCTCTGGTCGACCGTACTTGGTGATGGAACTGGTCGACGGAGCCGACATCGTCACCGCGATCCGACGTGACGTTGAGAAGGGCCGCATCTCCACATCCGGGCATGAGCGACTGCGTGCTCTACTCGGGCAGCTTGCGGAGGCATTGCATTTCCTCCACACGTGCGATCGCGTCCACGGCGACGTGAAGGCCAGCAACGTGTTGGTCACACCGGAGGACCGTGTGGTGCTAGTGGACTTCGGGCTGAGTCGAGATCTGGTCGACCGCTCGCTGGAGGGGACCTCGGTCCGCTCGTCGACGTCCGGCGGCACGCCGAGCTACAGCGCGCCCGAAGGCACGCTCGCGCCCGCGCGCGACTGGTATGCGTTCGGAGTGCTGCTGTACCTCGCCGTTCACGGCGAGCTGCCGGCGGTCGTCGGGCCGGATGCTTGGCATCCGCGCGGCGACGACGACGACCTGGCGGACCTCTTCCGCTGCCTGACAGCGCTCGATCCGAGTCGGCGCCCCGAGGGTGCGGAAGTCATGGCACGGCTCGGCAGGGGGTTACCACGGACAGTCGAGCAACCTGGCGAGGAGCTGGTCGGACGGACCGACGAGCTCGCGCAGATGCAGCACGCGCTGGCGTCTCACGCCGCTGACCCGTTCGTGTTGACGGTGTCGGGCGTTTCTGGGGTCGGCAAGACCGCACTCGTGCGCGCGCTCCTGCGAAATCTCCATGGCGCCAAGGGCTACGCAGTCTTGGCGGCGCGCTGCCACGAACGTGAGGCGGTCCGCTACATGGGACTCGACGCGCTCATGACCGCCCTCGTGCGGCACCTCGGTCGCCTGCCGTCGCAGGTCGTGCCATACCTGATACCCCGGCACATCCGTGTGCTCGCGCAGCTGTTTCCGCGCTTGTTCGAGCTCCCGGCGGTCGCGGATGCGCCCACGAGCACGCCGCTGCGCGATCCGCAGGAGGTGCTCCGCTGCGCCTCGATCGCCCTGAAGGAGTTGCTGTGCCGCCTCGCGGACCGCGGACCCGTTGCGATCTGGCTCGATGACCTGCAGTGGATTGATGCAGACAGCGTCATCGTGCTCGGCGAAGTGCTGCGAGGCCCTGAGCCACCGCGGGCCGTCTTCGTGTTCAGCTACCGCTCGGAGGATCCAGGGGGCTTCCGGCGTCTGCAGGCGCTCTTCCACACCGCCTCGCCTGAGCTGGCCCGCATGTCGGTCGAACTCGCGCCCCTATCGCACGATGATGCCGCTGCACTGGCGCGCGGTGTGCTTTGCACAGAATCGCTGTTGACGCCGGCGAGGAAGCGCGTGAATTCGCCGGCGAGAGTCGGACGAGGGGCCGCGGGGGTCACCGAGGCTTTGGCGAGCGGCGTTGGTCGCGGCGGAGCTTGGCGCGGAGTTCGGCCT
>JBIJCC010000186.1:0-9467 GCA_044344875.1 Nannocystaceae bacterium | reverse complement strand
CGTCGCCGCAGGCGCCTACCTCCGACTCCGAAACTCCATCGTCGGCGGCAATGGTGCCGCCGCGGCCGTCTCCGTCGCCTCCGGCGTCGCGGACATCCTGGCTGCGACCCTCGTCGGCCCCGGCATCAACGGCCGCGCCCTCTCCTGCGGCGTCGCAGGGTCCGCCTCCGTCCGCAACAGCCTCTTCTTCGGCGAAGACGACAACGACGAGGTCAACTGCGCCGACCTCGACGTCACCTACTCCGCCTCCGAGCAAGCCCTCGCAGGCGCCGGCAACGAATCGGTCGAGCTCACAGACACGAGTTTCCAGACCTTCCCCTCCGCCAACTTCCACCTCAGCCTCGGCGGCGCCGCCCTCGTCGACGACATCGCACGGTGGACCACCGGCGACCCCCTCGTCGACATCGACGGCGACCCCCGTGCAGGCGTCGACGGCACCATGGAACACGCCGGCGCCGACATCCCGTAGCCCTCGCTCGACCACCTCGGCGTCGCGTCGCGCCGCAACACTCGCCCCGCGGCGCCGACCCGCGATTCATGCCCACCTCGCCCGCACGCGGCGGAGCCCTCAGGATGACCATGACCACCCCACTGCTCCGCGCCTCACCGCGCCAGCTCGGCGCCGCAAGGAGTGCAGGGGGGCACAGAACACGCGGAGTGCACGGACACCGCGTTTGCATTCGCGACGGGGAGTGCTCACCGGGGAGCTGCGTTCTGGGCTGCCGGCGGACCACGCGACGCCGGGGGTGGCCATCGCCCCTCGCCCCGCACGATCGCCAACTGAGAGGTTCCAGATGGCGGCCCCCTTGATCACCTTACGCCGGTCGAATGGCTGGAGGCAGCTGCTCGCCACGTCGCTCATCCTCGGTTCGGCGGCCTGCACGCGGGCCACGGACTCCGTGGCCGCTCCGGCCGCAGCGACCTCGGCATCGCCGTCGATGCGACCTCCCGACGGCAGCGCCATGGCGCCCCCCCCGGTAGCTTCCGCGAAATGCAAGGACGAGACGGGGATGGCGTACATCCCCGGCGGACGTGGTGACTACGATCCGGTGGGGAAGCCGGCGCGATCGGTCGACGTGGCACCGTTCTGGCTCGATCGGTATGAGGTCACGGTGGAGGAGTACCGCGAGTGCGTCGCTGCCGGCGCCTGCAAGCCACCGCATCCCTCGACCTCGGGCTACACCGACGCGAAACTCAATCCGCTGGTCTGCACATGGGAGATTGAAGGCGTCGAGAATCTTCCGATCAACTGCGTCGACGGGCACGACCAAGACGCGTTCTGCAGCTGGAGGAGCAAGCGGACTCCCATCGCCTACGAGTGGTCGTGGGCCGCCCAGGGACGCGAGCAGAAACGCAGGTACCCGTGGGGCGAGGCTGCGCCAACGTGTGAACTCGCGATCATCGACGTCGACCCTGACGATGCCGTCCGGGGGTGCGGCGCGGGTCGGCCGTGGCCGGTGGGCAGCCGCCCCTCCGATCAGTCCCGCGACGGCGTCTTCGACCTGGAAGGCAATCTCTCGGAGAACACGATCACGCCCTTTCGCGATGACCAGCCGGTTGGCTACCTCCGTGCGGCCTTCGGGCATTCGTGGCGGACGAGGCCGAATCCGAAAGGCGTCATCCGCAGTGCTCCTACCACTCGCGACAGCTTCAGCGACAACGGCGGCTTCCGATGCGCGAAGGACCTTGGAAGCCTGCCACCCTGCGCGGTCGCCGAATGAGGAGTCCTAGGCACAGCAGCTACCCAGACCGCGCCGATCTCGGAGTCCACCGATGAGTTCCACGACACCCCACCGTCCGCACGCGGCTCGCGCCGTTGCCAGGCTTCGAAGCGCCCTCGTCGCGGGGTCGCTGCTGGTCGGCACCCTCGCTTGCACGCGAGGCACAGACTCCGCGTCGGCCCCAGCCGTGGCATCCGTGGCGACACCGTCTCCGCCGTCTCCTGACGCCGGTGCCACGGGGGCGAGTGCGCGGTCGGCCGTGGAATGCGAAGACGAGCCGGGCATGGCGTACATCCCCGGCGGTCCGCACCGCGCCAGGGGCGAGGCGTTCCGCTGGCGCGAGGTGGAGGTCAAGCCGTTCTGGATCGACCGGTATGAGGTCACGGTGGACGAGTACCGCGAGTGCGTCGGCGCCGGCGCCTGCAAGCCACCGCATCCCTCGACCTCGGGCTACACCGACGCGAAACTCAATCCCCTGGTCTGCACATGGGAGATCGAAGGGGTCGAGAAACTGCCGATCAACTGCGTCGACGGGCACGACCAAGACGCGTTCTGCGCCTGGAGGAGTAAGCGGGCTCCCATCGCGTACGAGTGGTCATGGGCCGCCCAGGGGCGCGAGCAGAAACGCAGGTACCCCTGGGGTGACGCGGCGCCAACATGTGAACTGGCGATCATCGACGTCGACCCCGACGATGCCGTCCGGGGGTGCGGCGCGGGTCGGCCGTGGCCCGTGGGCAGCCGCCCCTCCGATCAGTCCCGCGACGGTGTCTTCGACCTCGAGGGGAATCTCTCAGAAAAGACGATCGCGCCGTTTTGGGATGACCAACCGGCTGGCTACCTCCGTGACGTCTTCGGCCATTCGTGGCGGACGAAGCCGAATCCGAAGGGCGTCATGAGCAACTCCCCGAGCGACCGCGACAACTTCAGCGACAACGGCGGCTTCCGATGTGCGAAGGACCCCGGAAGCCTGCCACCCTGCACGGTCGCCGAATGAGGAGTCCTAGCTAGACACCGCAGCTACCCAGACCGCGCCGATCTCGGAGTCCACCGATGAGTTCCACTACACCCCACCGGCCGCCCGCGGCTCGCGCTGTTGCCAGGCTTCGAAGCGCCCTCGTCCCAGGGTCGCTGCTGGCCTGCACCCTCGCCTGCACGCGAGGCACAGACTCCGCCTCGCCCGCGGCCGTGGCATCCGTCGCGTCGCCGACCCCGCGAACTCCCGACGGCGATGCCGAGGGGGCCAGCCCGCGGCCCTCCGCGGACTGCAGAGACGAGCCGGGCATGGCGTACATCCCTGGCGGACGCGGTGACTACGATCCGGTGGGGAAGCCAGCGCGATCGGTCGACGTGGCACCATTCTGGCTCGACCGGCATGAGGTCACGGTGGAGGAGTACCGCGAGTGCGTCGCTGCCGGCGCCTGCAAGCCACCGCATCCCTCGACCTCGGGCTACACCGACGCGAAACTCAATCCCCTGGTCTGCACATGGGAGATCGAAGGCGTCGAGAATCTGCCGATCAACTGCGTGGACGGGCACGACCAAGACGCGTTCTGCAACTGGAGGAGCAAGCGGGCTCCCATCGCGTACGAGTGGTCGTGGGCCGCCCAGGGGCGCGAGCAGAAACGCAGGTACCCGTGGGGGGACGCGGCGCCAACGTGTGAACTCGCGATCATCGACGTCGATCCCGACGATGCCGTCCGGGGCTGCGGCGCGGGTCGGCCGTGGCCCGTGGGGAGCCGCCCCTCCGATCAGTCGCGCGACGGTGTCTTCGACCTCGAGGGGAATCTCTCAGAAAAGACGATCGCGCCGTTTTGGGATGACCAACCGGTTGGCTACCTCCGTGACGTCTTCGGCCATTCGTGGCGGACGAAGCCGAATCCGAAGGGCGTCACAAGGAACTCCCCGAGCGATCGCGACAACTTCAGCGACAACTCCGGCTTCCGATGCGCGAAGGACCCTGGGAGTCTGCCGCCCTGCACGGTCGCCGACTGACAAGTCCCAACCCGACCCGCGGCCGTCACCGAAGAGTCCACGAGTTCCACCCCATGTCGGATCAGTTCATCACCTTTCGTTCGTCGGCGGGTTGGAAGCAGATGCTCGTGCCCGCCGCGCATCTCCGCGAGTGGAGCGCCGAATCAGCCTATCGCGAGCTCCGCGCGGCGATGCGTGACGGGTTCTGTGCCGGGCGTCTGCGCGCCCTGGCCGAGGAACGCCGCGACTCGATCGGGGACGACGATGCGGTGGCCCGCTACCTCGCCGGCGAGGTCGCCTCCGGCCGGTTGGTGATCCTGACGCTGCCTGACAATTCGATGCGGGGCATGCGGCCAGTCGTCTACGGTCCACCCGCACCGACGGACTGGTCCGAAGTCCCCCTGCTCTCGTCCTTGAGTGAGCGAGAGTCCACGGACGAGTTCGGTTGGGTGTCGATCGAGTTGGTCGACGCGCGAGGCGTGCCGTTCGCGGATGTCGAGGTCACCCTGGTCCACGCGGATGGCCGGCGCGACCGGGTTCAACTCGACGTTGATGGTCGACACCAGGCCCGACGGGTGCTGCTGCCCGGGCCGACACGGGTTCTGCTTCCCCCGCGTCTGGAACTCCCCCCTGCATCGCGCAACGCAGCGCCTCCGCTTGGGTTCTCGCGTCTCCCAGGCGATCTCGCGGTTGCGGTCGTACCCGTGGGCCCCCTCGTGTTGAGCCCGCTCGATCGCCACTATCGCATCGTCGTCGACGCCTCGCCGTGGCGCGCCAAGTTCGTGATGGACGACGGCGCACCGCTCTCACGCCTCGACATCGTGGTCATGCCCACCGGGAAGGGCGAGCTCGCAGCCGCGACCGATGCGGTCGGTGAAGTCTCGCTGGCGGAGTTGGCCGCGTCGGACGCGGTCGCGGTGTCCATCTCGCGACCCCCAGCGTCGCGCGTTCCGTACTGCCGGGGCGTGACCGACGGATTCGTCGCGTCGCCGTACGCCTGCGACTTTCCCTTCGGCAATCCTGCGCGTGCCGAGTTGCCGGTGGGCGGGCTCGAGGTGGTGGTCCGGCGTCCGGTCGTGCTGCGCGTCGACGCGCACAGCGTTGGGTTTGCGCGAGAGTCGAGCATCCTCGCCCCGCTGGACGCCACGAGGTCGCACCTGGTCGCCCTCGCGGCTGCGGTCTCCTCGCTGGCCCGCAACCGAACGCAACGGTTGTTGGCCGTGGGCCACGCGAGCGCCGATGGCGACCCCGACGCCAACGCGGCGCTCGGCCGACAGCGCGCGCGATGCATACAGCTGCTCCTGAACGGTGATCGCGATGGTTGGGTGGAGCTGGCGACCGACCACGGTACGCCCGCCGATATCCAGCGGCTGCTCACGTACCTCGCGCGGTCGCATGCCTGGCCCTGCGACCCCGGGCGCACCGACGGCGTGATGGACGATGATGTGGCGACCGCAGTCGCCAGGTTCCAGCAGCAGTACAGCGACATCTATGATGCCGAGATCGACACCGATGGCGTGGTGGGGACGCAGACACTCGGCGCACTCTTCGACACGCAGAGTTACGAGCTCCACGAGCACATCGCTGCCCTCGGCGGTTCCACGGATTCCCTCGTTTGGTACGACGACGATGGAATCGACTCGGCCGGCGCCGACGTGTTGTCACATCCGGCCATCGAGGAGTCGTCGTCGCCAGACGGCCAGCGACGTGTCGATTTGCTCCTCGCCCCCGCCGACCTCGGCTGGGCGCGCGGAGACGGCGTAGCGTTGCTCTACCGCGTCGCGAGGTTCCAGACCATTCCGCTTCCGGCAGTCGCCGCGGGCCGCCGCGACCTGGTCGTGCGAGTGGTCGATCACTATGGGCGACCGGTGGCGAACGAGCCCTACGTCGTGACGACCGACGTCGAGCGCCGAGAAGGCACCACCGACGACGCCGGTATCCTCGTCGAGCGTGGGTTGGCGGGCGAGCTGAGTCGCCTCGAGTGTGGAGGCGCTGCACGCGTGCCGGCCGATCGGGGCTACGAAGATCAGTGTTTGCCACGCGTCGTGCGAACCGCCGCGACTGACCTGCCGGACGACGACGAGGACGACGCTGAGGATGAGGACGAGGACCACGACGACGCCCGCGAGGCCGCCGACCCATCCCTCGAGGAGTTGCTCGAGTTCGACGACGAAGGGGCGTGGTCGAGCCTGATCGAGGCGGACGACGACGACGACGACCGTGATGCCCACGGGGAGGAATGACCATGCTTCAACTTTCGGTACCCCTCGATGACATCTCGTTCGTGTGCGACGACCCGACGTGCGAGCTTGCCATGGGCGCCTATGGCCTGACCTCCACGGACATCGCGGCACGCGTCCAGGCGCGGCGCTCCGCGAAGCCGGACGATCCCGACGCGCCGCCTGAGGACCCGAGTGCCCCGGAGCCCGCGGACGACGACGAACCTGACGACCCACAACCCGATGACGCCGACCCGGTCGACGCTCCCGAAGCTCCCCCGGACGACGCGCCCGTCGACCCGCTGGGCATCGATCCCACCGGTGAAGGGGCGCCATGCCCGTTGTGCGCCGATGCCTCGCCTCCACGCGCGGGCAAGTTGCTCGCGGTGCCGATCCGCGGGCCCTACGGCCAGGTACTCAGCGCGGCGGCCGGTTGGCGCGGGCTCCTGGCTTGGCAGCTGATCCAGTCCGGGACAACGAGCACCGGACGCCTGCTGCAGTCCCTGGCTGCGATCGCAGACGGCGGCAAGACCCCGTCCGCGAAGGGCGGGGTCGTGGTCGGCGGCAAGGTCATCACGGTGGTCGTCATCCGGTCGCTCCCGTTCGATGGCCACCTCCTGCGGTTCCGCAACCGCGACCCCCTCGTACTCTTCCGAGCACCGAACCCCGACCCCGACCCGAAGACCGACCCCAAGGCCGAGCTCGACGACGACCCGGTCGTCGAAGGCGGTAGCGGCAAGAAGAAGAAAAAGAAGAAGAAGCGTGGCGAATTCGAGACGGTCTCGCCCCGGTACGGGATCGACCAGGGTCCACCCGGTCCTTCCGCCCGTGAGAACCCGATCTACATCCGCGAGCTCCAAGAGGATCTGCTGTACCTCGGATACTTCACGCGGAGCCGGGGCTCACCGCCGGCCGGCGTGTTCCACTCCCATCTCGTGGGGTCGGTCCTCGCCTTCAAGCAGGACTTGGTGGAGATTTACGGCATCGACGTGACTGATACGCGTCAGGATGTCGCCGCCGGCAGCATCGAGGCCGGGCGCTTCAACACACCGATCCACTACCAGAAGGCCTTCGTTGCGCCGAACCAGATCGTGGCGAGCTGGGGTTCCGCGCTCAGCGGCACAGGCGGGGTAGTCGCGAAGCTCGGCGTGCTCGACAGGCAGCTTGGGCTGCTGGCGAAGGCCAAGGACGACGCCGCGTTTACGAAGGCGCTCGCTCCACTCGAGACCGTCCTCGAGCAGCTCGAGTGGTGGGTCGAGCACTGGCCGCACCGCGCCGCATTCGAGGACGTCACCGCCCCGTACCTACCCTTCGCGCCACGCGAGCCGTCCATGGTCGTCGACGCGCTGCGCATCCCCGAAGGGGCGGCACCCAAGCACGCGAGCGCAGCGGCGCTCAACGGGGACCCGATCTGGTCGAGCAAGCTGTGGGCCACCCGACCCAAGAATGTGTCGGCGCACGAGGCTCGTCGCGCCAAGATCTTCGTGCTCCTCTCCTCCTTGCGCAAGGTCGGCAACGACGCCACCGGGACCAGCGGCAAGGTCATGCCGCCTGCGGGTGCCGAGTTGGATTGGCTCGGCGTCTCCGTGCGGGTCAGCGTGGTGCTGGCCCGGCTCGACCGACTGCACGACCTCACGCGGTTCTGGATCCTGGACGTGCCGCGGCAGATCGAGGCGTGGCTCGAGCACCTCATCGACCTGAGCACGGTCGATCAGCCCACCGCCGTGTACCTCAAGGCGCTCCGCGAAGGCGGGCGCATCGGGCCCCGCAACCGGCCCGCGTACCAGCTCTTCGTCGACCCGCCCGACCTGCCGTCCCCGGACGCGGGGGCCGTGTTCATCCGAAAGACGTGCACCGATCGCCCGCGCAACGTCGACGGCAAGAAGGCGCACACGATGCCAGAGGTGCTCGCGCTCCAGTTCATCTTCAACGAAGGCGGCGGGAAATTTGCGGACCGCGTCGCACCGTACAACACGCGGCCCGGCGACAAGCGTCGGCTGCCTCTGATGGGGATCGACACCAACACCCCACGCGCGGGCACGTTCGACGCCATCTGTCACGACGGCGGGAGCTGGTACCGCTGCCGCGGTTGGGGCATGGGCCAAGCCACCGAGGCAGACACGGTGATCGATGGGATCGAGCTGAAGCGCGGCTTGCCGATCATGAAGCCGGGTGCGACGGAGATCGTGCATCCCCGTTCGTTCACCGAGCCCACGGGCAGCCTCGTCGAGGCGATCGACGCCAAGGCGATCGCGAAGTACAACCGTACGTCGCGCGTCGACTGCAGCTACGGGAAGGTGGACTACGGCCACTATTACGACTGCCAGGCGTGCCTCAAACGGTTCTATACTCGTGGTCTCGTCGGCACCGGGCGCTACGGCGACGGCGGCGTCGTCGTGCCCCGGGCGAAGGGGACCTTCGGTGCTCTGACGGGCGCGACGGCGTTCTTCCTCGATCTCGAGCGCTACACGACCTTCGCGCGCAAGGGCGGCGCGGCGGAGGACGCGGATGCCGTTGATCTCTACCTCGAGCTCTTCGGTCGCGCCGTTCCACCCGCCCCCGAGCATGTCGCGGAGGTGCTGCGCCGCGGACCCGACATCAAGGTGTCCTCCAAGAAGGTCGCGGAGGCGCTCGGCCTCGACGCGAAACAGGTCGCGGCGGACGTCGAGGCCCACCTGGCTGCGCGGTCGGACCTCCCGTGCTCGTGGATGCGTGCGCGCATCCGATACGCAGGCTCGGGGGAGCAGGCGGTCGAATCACTGCAGGACATGCTGAAGGTCGTCGGCGACGGTCAAGGCAAGCCCTTGGTGGCGAAGCACATCGCCGAGGCGTCCGGGCTGAGGAGAAAGGCGTGAGCCTCCCACGTCACCCGGCGCCCCGCGGTCGACATCTCCGGCGACCCCGCACTGGCGTTGTCGGCACGATGCAGCAGGCTGGCGCCGACCTACCCGAGTCCACTTCGACCGTAGCGCCGCGAAATCGAACCGCAGGATGACCATGACCACCACACTGCTCCGCGCCACCTCTGCACGCCAACTCGCCACCGCGAGCCTCCTCGCGTCCCTCGCCGCGTCGCTCGCCTGCAGCGACACCTCCGCCGACGACGGCGACACCGACGCGGGCGACGCCACCAGCACCGACTCGAGCACCGACCCCACCGCCCCCACCTCGAGCCCGACCACCTCGCCCGTCGACACCACCGTCGACACCACCGACGACCCGAGCTCGACGCAGGGGCCTACGACCGACAGCGATACCGACACCCAGGGCACCGATACCGACACCGACACCGGCCCCACCGGCTGCGTCGACAACTCCGAGTGCACCGACCCCGACGCACCCCTGTGCCTCGAGCAGCTCTGCGTCCCCTGCGGCGAGGCGCCCGACCCCGATGCCGCATGCGCCGAAGTCGACTCCGCCACGCCCGCTTGCGGGGCCTCCGGCGCCTGCGTCCAGTGCACCGATACCAACCCCATCGCCTGCGACGGCACCTCCCCCGTCTGCGACACCCAAGCCCAGACCTGCCGCGGCTGCGCAGAGCACGACGAGTGTGGCG
>JBIJCC010000128.1:0-30106 GCA_044344875.1 Nannocystaceae bacterium | reverse complement strand
CACGGCCGCGGCCGCCGACACGTTCAGCGACGCGAGCTGGCCGGCCCGCTCGATCGTGACCTGGAAGTCGCACAACTCGCGGGTCAGCCGGCGCAGACCCGCATGCTCCCCGCCGAGCACGAGCACGAGCCGGCGGGGCAGCTTGTCGGGCAGCGCGGCCTCGTGCAGCGGCATGCCCCCCTCCGCGACCGCGCCGACGATCCACATCTCGGAGTCGCGGCACTGGCCGAGGGCGCGCGCGAGGTTGACGACCTGGGCCATCGCGACGCGCTCGGTCGCGCCGGCCGAGGCGCGCACCGCCGCGGGCGACAGCGGCGCGGTGCCGTCCTTGGGCCAGAACACGCCGCCGGCCCCGAAGAACTCGGCCGAGCGCAGGATGGCGCCGAGGTTGTGCGGGTCGACGACGCCGTCGAGGGCCACGAGGATGTCCGGCGCGGGGGCGAGGAGGTCCTCGAGATCGACGAGCGCGGGCGGGGTCGCGACCGCGACGATGCCCTTGGTCGGGCCGTCGACGCTGACGCGGGCGAGCGTCGGCGCATCGACCACGCGGATCTCGATGCCGAGGTCCGCGGCCCGGGCCACCACGGGCTCGTCGCGGCGGTGCTCGAGCACGAGGACGCGGCGCACCCGGCCGGGGGCCGCGTCGAGGAGCTCGGCGATCGCACGGCCACCGGCGACGACGTGGTTGCCGTCACCACCGCCCGGAACCGGGCCCTCGCGGCGCCCACGGCCGGGATCACGGCGCGGCTTGGACAACGAGTCGACCCCCCTGGACCTTCACGAGCACGACGGGGGCATCCCCGGCCTCCTCGCCCCCGAACGCGATCTGCAGCGCTCGATGGACGAGCAGGGCCTGGTCCGGCGGGGGCACGCCCTCGGCGGCCCGGTACGCGGCCGCGAAGGCCTCGGCTGCCGCAGTCGTGGCCGCCGTCGGGGCGACGACCATGTTCGCCAGCACGTCGTGCCCGGCCCCGGCCTCGACGTCGGAGATGCCCTCCGCGGTGGCGAGGACCAGCGGCCCGCCCTTCGACGCGGGGCCCTTGCCGTCGCGCGCGAGCTGCCGCACCAGCATCTCGGTGCGCGAGGCCTGATCGGCGACGAGGACGGCGGTGCGCGCGTCGAGGGACTTCACGATCGGATCGGTGAAGCTGGCGAAGCTCGTGGTGTCGAGGGGATAGACGATGAGCACCGGCGCGTGGGCCTTGCCGAGCCGCGCGATCGCGGCGGCCTGCGCCCGCTTGCCGTACGCGCTGTCGGGCGCGAACACGATGACGCGCTTGGCGTCGCGGGCCAGCGCGACGTCGACGAGGGCCGCGACGCGGCGCTCGAGGGTCGGCGCTGCGCCGCTGACGTCCCCCACCGGCTCGCCCGGCGTGAGCACGCGGACCGACGCGCCGAGCCGGGCCCGCGCCGCGCGGACCGCCGCAGGGCCGATCGGCCCGACGATCACCGTCGCGCCGCTGGCCACGAGCGCCGCGGCACCATCGGCGGCCGAGGCCGCATCCGCACCGCTGTCGTGCCACAGCACCTCGCCGATCTGCGGGTGGCTCGGGCCGAGCAGCGCGACCGTGGCCGTGGCGGCCGCGAGTTGCGTGTCGGCGAGGGCCGCGAGCGGCCCGGTGCGCGGCAGCAGGATGCCGATGCGCTGCGGCGCGGCGCGACAGCGGGTGATCCACGGCGCGGCGTCGGCCGGAACGCCGAGCCCCGCGAGGCCCTCGAGGCACGCCCGCGCGGCGCCCTGCTCTGCCGCGGCCGCGAGCGCCGTGGCCTTGGGCCCGAGCGTGGTCGCGAGCGCGGCGGCGCGGCGCTGGGCGAAGGCCGCGGCGGCGTCGTCGACCTCGATCGTCGCGCGCCAGCGGACCAGGGCCGCGAGCGCCTCGGGTCGCCCGGCGCGGTCGAGGGCGATCGCCCGCAGCGCGGCCTCTTCGGAGGGGATGAGCACGCCCTCGCGGCGCAGCGCGGGCTCGTCCATCGAAGCGAGGGCCCGGACCGCGTCGCCGCTGCGGACCAGGGCGCGCACGCGCACGAGGGCCAGGGCCGAGATCGCATCGGGCGAGGACTCGGGGGTCGACGCGGCGAGGACCTGATCGGCCATCGAGATCGCCCCGGCGTCGTCGCCATTGAGGTAGGCGTGCTGGGCCTTGGCGTGCACGCCCCACAGGCGCAGCTCGAACGGGGGTCCCGCGGAGAGCAGGCGATCGGCCGCGGCCACCGTCGCGGCCGAGCCGGCGTCCGCGGCCACGGCGGCCTGCAGCTCGGACCACGCGTCGGCGAAGGCCGGATCCACCTCGGTCGGCGCCCCGCGGAAGTCCCCGAGGTACCGCGGCGGCTGGGTCCCGTCGCCACCTGCGCGGGTCGTGCGGCAGCTCGGGATCGCCAGGGTCACCAGGGCGGCCAGGACGCATCCCCGCCGCCGCGCTCGTCGTGCCAGCACGCGCATGCGCGCCCACCATAGGCGGGGGTGCACCGCGGGGGGAAAAGAGTGGCGCATCGGAGCGGTCGGGGATCCTCCGGCGCCATGGTATATGAACCGGCGCATGAGCGGACGCGACGAGCAGGACGCCCCCGACGCCGGATTCGGCGAGACGAGCCGCTATGCGGCGCACCTCGACCGAGCCTGGGCGCTGCTCGACCGCGGCGATCTCGAGGCCGCACGCACCTCGGTGCAGCACGCGCAGGACGTCCGCCCGGATGACCCCGACGCCGCGCTGCTCCTCGGCGCGATCGCGCTGGCGGAGGGCAACGCGACCGAGGCCCTGCGCTGCTACGACCGGGCGATCGAGCTCGACCCCGAGTACCTCGAGCCCTACGCCGCGGCCGCGGCCGTGTGCCTCTACGATCTCGACGACGCGGTCCGGGGCCTGCGCTACGCGGCGGAGGCCCTCGAGGTCGAGGACCTCGCGCCGCTCGAGCTCATCGATCTGAGCCTGCTGGCGGCCGAGTGCGAGCTGGTCGGCGACGACATCCGCGGCGCGCACGAGCGGCTGTCGGGCCTCCCGGAGACCGCGGTGCTCGAGGCGGCGCTCGAGCTCGCGAGCGCCGGCGGCGAGGTGAGCCCCGACGACGATCCGGTGCGGTTGTCGGCCCACGAGTTCCTCGCGCTCGACGGCGAGGGCGAGCCGCTCGAGGACGAGGAGCGCGTCGAGCGGGGCCAGCGGGCGCTCGGCCTCGCGCTGCGGCTGTGTCAGCTCCGCATGGACGCCCGGCTCGAGGCGCCCGCCCACGATCTGCTGCGCAAGCTCGTCGAGTGGTTCCCGCGGGATCCCGAGGGGTGGAGCCTGCTCGCGGAGATCGAATTCCGCCGCAAGGATCTCGCCGAGTCCGCGCGCGCCGGCACCAAGACGCTCGAGCTCGACGCCGAGGCCCCCCTGCCCGACTTCGTGCCCTCGCCCGCGGTGGTGCATCGACGCATCGTCGGCACGCTCGCGCACTGCGGCGAGGCGAAGCTCGCAGCGCTGGTCGAGCGCGAGCGGGCGCCGGTGATCTTGGTCCGCGATCTGCCGCCGGTGGAGCTCGTGCTCGAGGGCACGAGCCCGCGGGTGGCTGTGATCGCGACGGCGGCTCGGGACCCGGATCCCGACGCGGACCCGGATGTCGCGCCGACGCTGACGGGGCTCGTGGTGTATCGGAAGAACCTCGCGCGGTTCGTGCGGGACGCGGACGGGTTCGACGAGGAGCTGCGGTATGCGGTGCTCGACGAGCTGGCGTTGTTCTTCGGGCTGTCGGCGCGGGCGCGGCGGAACCTCGGGTTGGATCCGTCGTTGGCTCCCGAGCCGCCGGTGCGGGGGGATGAGTCGTTGATCGACGCGAAGCCGCGGCGACGCAAGGGGCTTGCGCGCAAGCGGAAGGATTGAGGGCAGGCCGCAAGTGCGGCATGCGGATCGAACGGTGCCTGGGGAGGGACTCGAACCCTCAACCTGCCGGGTCTGAGCCGGCCGCCTCTACCAAGAATTGGGCTACCCAGGCATGGGTGGACGGAGAGGGATTCGAACCCTCAACCTCGTGGCTCTCGACCACGCGCCTCTACCAATTGGGCCATCCGTCCGTACGTCGGCTGTGCGCCGAATTCATGGGCGCGAGTGCTCTCGGTGCGGCGTCGAGGATTCGAACCTCGGACCTCCCGATTCGTACTCGGGTGCTCTCTCCGCTGAGCTAACGCCGCGAGGATTCGTGCGCAGCCGAGGCCGTGCGTACGACGATTCGCAATGACGCGACCCGTCGCATGCAGGCCCAGTCACGCGCGAGCGCTCGCCGAGGCCGTCACGAATGGACGGCCTCGAAGGCTCTCGTCGCCCTGAACTCGCCGAATTCAGCCCCGCAGGGGGCTCTCACTCGCCCAACTGGCGAGTCACGCCACGCTACGAAGGCGCAGCCCGGTCACGCGCAGGCGTCGAAGCAGCCGACCGCCGCGCGTACGCTGGCTGCCCTGCTGCATCGACCGAGCCTGATCGTTCGTGACCATGGTCTGTTTTCTATGCGCCATCGCGAGCAAGTCGTCAAGCATCGAAGTGTGAATGAATCATCACGAGGGCGGAAGGCACGAGCGCACGCGCGGACCCGGCCCCCCTGGTTGTCGACCGCGCGTGGTCCGGTGATTGGCGGCGGTCGGCCCCGGGATGACGACATCGACGACGACCGCGGGCACGACCGCGGGCACGACCGCGATGACGGACACCGATCCCACCGCCGGCAGATGCTCGATCGCGCGTCCGATGCATGAGGTCACTCGAGGTCACATGAGGTCAGGGGATCGGCGGTTGAAACGGGAGCACCGAAGGCATCCAGATCACGCGGTCTCGCATCACCGTGATCTCGCCGCCATGTGTCGGCGGCGAGCAGCGGCCGAGCTCGGCCGTCAGCCGGGAGATTCGGTGATGGAGCTCGGCGATGTCCCCGATCGGGGATGCGGCGCGGGCAGCATCGAGATCTGGAACCGACATCGTTTCCGGCGCGCCCTCACGCAGTGTGATGACGACTCGATCGCGCGCCGCTGGGTGCAGGGCGAACACCGCCGCCGCCAGTTCACGGGCGACGACGCCGAACTCGCGCGGCTTCGCCTCGGGTCGGAACCAGTCGAGGAGTCCCACGGCCGGACAGACGTTGCTCACGCGCCGCGGTTGCAGGTTCGACCCGGCGACGTCGCGTGCACGTGCGTGAGTGAGGTGTGACGCCCGACGAACGTCGCGCTCGGCGAGCGCTGACGCGGAGTCCGGCGTCCCCGCCGTCCGCCGCTCGGAATCCATTGCCCAGCTGCGTCGTCACGGGCGCCCAGGTTCGGCTGCAGCGGGTGCACAGATCGCGTCGGAAGACGCCCGAGCGCGTGCCGTGCTAGTGCCTGCCCATGGGCCACATCCGCGTCGCCGGGGTCACCTTCGCCATCGAGCGCGCCGTGATGGTCGCGTACCACTGCGCGTCACCGGAGGCCGACTGGAACCTCGCGCTCTCGCGTGAGGGGCAGTCGCTGTGGCTGGCCGGCACCGTCGTGCCGGGGCCGACCACGATCGATGCGCTCCACGGGGCGGAGGTCTCCGTCGATCTGCGGTCGCTCGACGAGGTGCTCGGCGAGCTGCTCGGACGCGCGGTCACGCTCCATCCCAACGGGCAGAGTGTGCGTGCGTTGAAGCTCCGGCTCGCACGGACGCCGCGCGGTGTCCGGTTCGCCGCCGAGTGCGAGTGCGACTGGGACCGCGAGCTCGGCACGTTCGAGGCGCCCGGACCGGTCGCGCTGGCGATCGAGCTCGACGCCGAGGTCGAGGCGCTCCATCCGGGGCGGCTGCCCTGACGGTGGTCCCCACGGGGCTGGCGCCGTCTCCGGGCGTGCGGCACCATGGAGGCGCGATGCTCGAGGCAGAGGCACGCACCCGACTCGAACACGAGCTCCACGCCCTGTTGCTCGCCCAGGACTGGCGAGCCGCTGCGACGGCCACCGTCCGCGGCTATGGCCCCGAGATCCTCGGGTACCTCTTCGGGATCATGGGACGCGAGGATGGCGTCGACGATGCGTTCTCGCAGTTCTGCGAGGACCTGTGGCGGGGCCTCCCCTCGTTCCGGCGCGAGAGCTCGCTGCGGACGTGGGCGTACAAGGTCGCGCAGAACGTCGCGTACCGGCAGGCGCGCCGAGAGCACCGGCGACGGCGGCGAGTCGCGCCGATCGCCGAGTTCCCCGACCTCGAGCAGCTCGCCGATGAGCTGCGGACCGCGACGTTGCCGTATCTGCGGACCGAGGTCCGCGCCGAGGTCGCCCGCCTGCGCGAGCAGCTCGCCCCCGACGAGCGCTCCCTGATCATCCTGCGCGTGGATCGACGGCTGTCGTGGGAGGCGATCGCACGGATCCTCGCCGAGGACGCCGAGCCGGACGCGGAGGCCCTCAAGCGTGACGCGGCACGCCTGCGCAAACGCTACGAGCGCATCAAGCAGCGCATCCGTGAGCTGGCCAAGCCGCTCGTCGCCGATGGATGACTCGAATCTCGGGGTGACTCGGATACACCCAGCTTGCGGGACGCCTTTTGAGGCAGACTCGATGCGAAGGCGATGACCGACGATCCGGATCGACGCTCTCCCGACGGACTCAGCCCTTCGGACGACTGCACGCTGGGCTCGAGCGTCGACGACCCGCTGCTGCGTGCGGTGGCTGCGGCGCCGTATCCGACCCGCCTGATGCCGGACCTCGCGATCGGTACCATCGTCGCGGACACCTACGAGATCATCGGCCCCCTGGGCGCCGGGGCCATGGGCGTGGTGTACCAGGCGCTCGACCGGGCACTCGACCGTCGGGTCGCGCTCAAGCTCCACGTGCAACGCGACGGCGCCGACCCCCGACGCGTGTGGCGTGAGGCCCGGGCGATGGCGCGGCTCGCCGATCCCCACGTGGTGACGATCCACGAGGTCGGCATCCACGACGAGCGCCTGTTCATCGCGATGGAGCTGGTCGCGGGCAGCGACGCGCGCCGATGGTCGCGGAGCGCTCCACGTACGACCGCGGAGATCCTCGCGGTCTACCGCCAGGCCGGCCTGGGCCTCGCGGCCGCGCACGCGGTGGGCATCGTCCATCGGGATTTCAAGCCGGACAACGTGCTGGTCGGCGATGACGGTCGCGTGCGCGTGGCCGACTTCGGGTTGGCCCGCTCGGTCGATCGCGGCGCGACGCAGGACGGCGACCCGGCGGAGGCCGCCGACGCCGCGGCGCGCCACACCGTCACCGGTTTCGTCGCCGGCACGCCCGCCTACATGGCGCCGGAGATCGTCGCTGGTTACCCCGCTGATGCCCGCTCGGACCAGTACGCGTTCTGCGTCGCGATGTACGAGGCCCTCGTGGGCGAGCGCCCCGCGAGGGCCGAGCGCGGCGCCGAGACCGAGGTGCCCAAGCGTGGGTTGCCGCGGCACCTCCACGATGCGTTGCGGCGGGGACTGTCCCGCGAACCGACCGCGCGGTTCGAGGACATGCCGGCGTTGCTGCGCGCCCTGGAGCCGCCACGTCGCCGATGGCAGGCCATTGCCGTGGTCGCGACGCTGGTGGGCGGCGGACTGGCAATGGCCGCGACCCGCACCCGGCCCTGCGAGGACGATGCGTTCACGGGTGCTGGGCCGTGGGACGCCGAACACCACGACCGCGTGGCGGCGGCCTTCGAGCGGTCCGGGTTCCCCGACGCAGCGCAGGTGTCGGCCCGCCTCGACGCGGCACTCTCGACCTGGTCGACCGACTCCACGGCCGCCCGACGCACCGCCTGCGAGGCGACCCACGTGCGTGGTGAGCAGAGCGAAGCCCGCCTGCAGCTCCGGATCGACTGCATCGATCGCATGCAACGGCGCGTCGGCGCGCTGGTGACGTCGCTGGAGCGCGCCGATGCCGGAGTGGTCGCGCGGGCCGATGACGCCGTCGACCGGCTCCCAGAGCTCGCGCGCTGCGAGGACACCTCGGCGCTCGCCCAGGCCGAGCCCATCGCCGACGGCGACCGGGACGCCCACGCGGCGCTGCGCGAGCGGATCGACGCGCTCTCGGTCGATCGCGACCTCGGGCGCTCGACGGGGCTCGCCGACGCGATCGCCGAGCTCGTGACGACCGCCGAGGCTGGGGGCTACGCCGACAACATCGCCGCCGCGACGCTGTTGCAGGGACTGGATGCGATCGATCGAGCCGCCTACGAGGCGGCCGCCGCTGCGTTGGGTCGATCGATCGCGGCGGGTTGGCGCGCGCGTGATCTCGACACGACCATCGAGGCCATGCGATTGCTGGCGCGGGCGTTGGGGTCATCGCCGAGTCGACTCGACGACGCCGTGCGCTGGCTCGACGCAGCGGTCGAGTTGGCGCGGACCGAGGCGCCGTCCCCGGCTCGCGATGCTCGGCTGGCGCTGACGCGCGCGGACGCGCTGTACGTCGCGGGGCGCAACGCCGATGCCGAGCGGATCGCCCGTGCCGCCCTCGAGTGGATCCCGGCCGGATCGGCGCTCGAGGCCGCCGCCCGCGCGACCCTGGGCAACGCTCTCGCCGCGGAGCGCCGCAACCTCGAGGCAATCGCCGAACACCGCCGCGCAGTCGCCCTCACCGAGCAGCTCCGCGGCCCGCGACACCCCGAGGTCGCGACGCGGCTGGCGGGCCTCGGCGTCGCGCTCGACGACGCGGGGCAGTACGACGAGGGGGCTGCCCAGGCCGCGCGGATCCTCGAGATGCGCGAGGCGGTGTTCGGCCCCAACTCGGCCGCAGTCGCGACCGCGCTCGCGCAGGTCGGCGAGAACCAGCGCTTTCGCAATGATACCGCCGGCGAACTCGCGAGCTACGAGCGCGCCCTGGCGATCACCGTGGCGCTCGATCCACCCGACGACGCGCTGCGGATCCGGCTCGTCGGCAACATGATCCCACCGCTGGCCTTCTCCGGTCGCCTCGACGAGGCGCGCACGCTGCTGGGCGACGCGCTGCCCGTGGCCGAGCGCGTGTTCGGCCGCGACTCGTTGCGCTTGGCCGAGCTGCTGCAGATGCTCGCCACGCTCGAGGAGATGCTCGACAATCACGAGCAGGCGGTCGCGCACGGCGTCGAGGCGGTCCGGCTGTTCGAGCGCCATCTCGGCGCTGACAACCCGCGGACCGGCGAGGCCCAGCTCGCGCTCGCGTCGACGATGATCGAGAGCGGACGCCACGACGAGGCCATGGCCCTGCTCGAACGCGCGGGCAGGACGTTCGATGCGGCCCCCGACTCCCACCGACGCGGCAGGGCCTACGTCGCATCGCTCCGCGCCGACGCGCTGTCTCGGGCCGGCCGCGAGCGCGAGGCGCTCGAGTCGGGAGCCCACGCGCTCACGCTCTTCGATCAGGTCTACCCCGCCGGGCACGTCGAGCAGGCCGAGGTCCTGGTGAAGCACGCCGAGCGCGTCGCGCGGGCAGGCCAGACTCGGGATGCCCGGGCGCTGCTGGTGCGCGCGCGGGCGATGGTCGAGGGCCCGGCGATCGACCCCGCATTCCGAGAGGAGATCGATCGGCTGCTCCGCGGACTCCCCGAGGGTTGAACACCCGCGGCCGTCGACTAACTCATCGTCGCGCACCCCGGCCCGAACAGCCGCTCGAGCGCCGTCGTCAGGCTCTCGTCCGCGCTCACCCCGAACCGGTCCCCGAACACCACATCCGACTGGTACCGCCCGTCGACCGTGACCTGCAGCTCCATGCGGCACGGCCCCGCGTGGTCGCTCACCACCTGCTTCAACCCGAGCAGCCGCGGCGCGTCCAGCTGATCCGCGCGCAGCCGCAGCAGCACCGATCGCGTCCGCGCCGCGCGGACCTCCGCGATCGGCTTGATCGACTCGAGCAGCATCTTGTACTTCGGCGTCACGCCGTCGTCGACCTCGACCAGCTCGACCTCGACCTTCCCGGTGACCAACACCGGCTCGTCGCCGCAGCGCTCGAGCAGCTGCGCGATCGTCAGGCCCGAGGCCTCGTCGACCCGCGCGTACGTCTTCGGGAACGCGACGACCTCGACCCGCCCGAACTGATCTTCGAGCTGGAAGAACGCCATCGGACCCTTGCCGCTCTTGGTCTGGACCTCGCGGAAATCGCAGATGACCCCGCCGATGATCAGCTCCGAGCCGTGCTGGTCCCGCCGCAGGTTGCCGACGTTGGTGGTCGCGAAGCGCTCGACGTCCTGCGTGAACCGATCGAGCGGGTGCCCGGTCAGATAGAAGCCGAGCGCGTCGCGCTCGCCGACGAGCCGCTCCTTCGCGGTCCACTCCGGCAGGTCGGGGTACTCCTCGACGTGGACGGGCGCGGCGGCCTGCACGACGTCGAACAGGCCGCACTGGCCGCTCTCGCGGTCACGCGCGGCGTCCTGGCCGAGCTGCAGCGCGCGATCGATCGCGCCGAAGAGCTGCGAGCGCGCGTACGAGCCCGCGACGCTGTCGAGCGCGCCGGCGCGGATCAACCCCTCGAGCGGCCGCTTGTTGACCTTGCGAGGGTCGATCCGTCGGCACAGCTCGAACAGGCTGACGAAGCGCCCGCCCTGCTCGCGCGCCGCGAGCACCGAGTCCACCGCGCCCTCGCCGACGTTGCGCACCGCCCCGAGCCCGAAGCGGATCGCCTGCGTGCCCTGCTCGTCGACGACCTCGACCGAGAAGTCGCGCTCCGATCCGTTGATGTCCGGCGGCAGCACCCGGATGCCGCTGCCGCGGGCCTCCGCGATGAACTTGACGACGTTCTCGTTCTTGTCCTTGTCGCACGTCATCAGCGCGGCCATGAACGCCACGCGGTAGTGGTACTTGAGGTAGGCCGTCTGGTACGTGATGAGGCCGTACGCGGCCGAGTGCGACTTGTTGAAGCCGTACCCGGCGAACTTGTCGATCAAGTCGAAGATCTCGCCGGCCTTCTTGGCGTCGATATCGCTCTTGGACTTGCAGCCGTCGACGAACAGCTGGCGCTGCACGTCCATCTCGCTCTTCTTCTTCTTGCCCATCGCGCGGCGCATGAGATCGGCGCCGCCGAGCGAGAAGCCGGCGAGGATCTGCGCCGCCTGCATGACCTGCTCCTGGTAGACGAAGACGCCGTAGGTCTCGCGCAGGATGGTCTCGAGCAGCGGGTGCGGGTACTCGATCTGCCGCTTGCCGTGCTTGCACTCGATGAACTGATCGACCATGCCGCCCTCGAGGGGGCCGGGCCGGTACAGCGCCACGGCGGCGATGATGTCCTCGATGCAGTCGGGCTTGAGCCGGATGAGCAGCTCGCGGAAGCCGCTCGACTCGAGCTGGAACACGCCGGTCGTGTCGCCGCGCGCGATGAGCTCGTAGACCCCGGGCACGTCGAGCGGGATGGCGTCGATCTCGAAGTGGCCGCTGGCCCACGCCGGGTTCTTCGCCGCCTCGCTGCCCTCGGGCGGCTTGCACGCCTTGGTCACCAGCGTGCTCGCGATCGCGATCACCGTCAGCGTCTTCAGGCCGAGGAAGTCGAACTTGACCAGCCCGGCCTTCTCGACGTCCGTCATCGTGTACTGCGTGACCAGCTTGCCGTCGGCGCGGAAGCACGGGACGTGCTCCCACAGCGGGCGGTTGCCGATCACGACGCCGGCGGCGTGCATGCCGGCGTGGCGGTTCAGGCCCTCGAGCGAGCAGCCGACATCGAGGACCTCCTTGGCCCGTGGGTCGGCGCCGATGCGCTCGCGCAGACGCGCCGAGCCCTCGGCGACCTGCAGGATGTCCTTCAGCTTGGCCGCCGCGGCCGGGTCCTTCTTGATCTTCTCCTTGAGCTCGGCCGGCTCGGCGACCGTCGCCGACAGCGTGACCTTGGGGCCCTCGGGGATGAGCTTGGCCAGCTCGTTCGAGTCCGCGACGCTCCAGCCCATCACGCGGCACACGTCGCGCACGAGGCCGCGGGCCTTCAGCGAGTGGAACGTCGCGATCTGCCCGACGTGGTCGTCGCCGTAGCGCTCCATCACGTAGCGGATGACCTCGTCGCGCCGGTCCATGCAGAAGTCGATGTCGAAGTCCGGCATGCTGATGCGCTCGGGGTTCAAGAACCGCTCGAACAGCAGTGCGTAGCGGATCGGATCGAGGTCCGTGATCCGCAGCGCGTACGCCACCAGCGATCCGGCACCGGAGCCGCGGCCCGGCCCGACCGGCACGCCGATGTGCTTGGCGTGGCGGATGAAGTCCCAGACGATGAGGAAGTAGCCGGGGAAGTTCATCTGGATGATGACCCCCAGCTCGTACTCGAGCCGGGCCCGGTACTCGTCCTCGTTGGGCCGCTGGCCCCGCGCGCGCAGCTCGGCGAGCCGCGCCGCGAGCCCGCGGAACGACACGTCGCGCAGGTACTTCGGCAGGTCCTGCTCGACGCCGTCCGGTAGGCGGAAGTCGGGCAGCTCGGGCCGCCCCAGATCGAGCTCGACGTTGCACATCCGCGCGATGCGGCACGCGTTCTCCAGCGCCTCGGGGTACTGCTGGAAGTACCCCGCCATCTCGTCGGGTCGCTTGATGAAGAACTCGTCGCAGTCGTGCTTCATCCGCTTGGGGTCGTCGAGGGTGCGCCCCTGCCCCATGCACATCAGCACCTCGTGCGCGTGGGCCTCGCTGCGGTTGACGTAGTGGCAGTCGTTGGTGCCGACGATCGGCACGCCGCAGTCCTTGGCGAGCTGCGCGAGGATCGGGTTCAGGATCTCCTGCTTCTCGAGGCGGTTGGGCTGCAGCTCGAGGAAGTAGCTGTCGGGCTCGAAGATGTCCTTGTACTCGAGCACCCGGTCGCGGGCCTCGTCCATCTTGTTGTCGAGCACGAGGCGCGACACGTGGCCGGACATGCACGCCGACAGGCCGATCAAGCCCTCGCTGTGCTCACGCAGGATCGTGCGATCGATGCGAGGGCTGTAGTAGAAGCCCTCGAGGTAGCCCATGCTGACCAGCTTCTGCAGGTTCTTGAACCCGGTCTGGTTCTTGGCGAGCAGGACGATGTGGTAGTTCTTGCGATCGGTCCGCGCGCCCATCGGGCCGTCGGAGATGTACGCTTCGCAGCCGAGGATCGGCTTGACGCCGTGCTTCTTGGCCTCCTCGTAGAACTGGATCGTGCCGAACATGTTGCCGTGGTCGGTCACGGCGACGCTCTTCATCCCGCGATCGAGGACCGTCTTGCACAGGTCCTTGGTGCGGATCGCTCCGTCGAGCAGCGAGTACTGGGTGTGCAGATGGAGGTGAGCGAAGTCCGAGAGGTCGGCGGTGCCTGGCGTGGTTTCCATGGCGAACGCGGACTCTAGCAGCCCAGGGTTTGGCTGGGTTCGAGAGTGGTGCGCGCGTCGGCAACGGCCCGACGTCGCGGCGCGCTCGGAACGGGGTTTGCCGGTCAGCGTCCCGTGGACACGGGGGCGGGCCGCGGGGCGGGCGGGGAGATCGCCCCATCGGATGCGGTGCTCGCGGCGGGTCCGTCGGTGGCCGCGAGCCACGCGTCGACCTCGGCGAGGCCGGGCGTGCACGACACCGCCAGCGGGCGCGCGGCGGCGACCTCGGCCCGTGGCACGAGCTCGTGATCGGCGAGCAGGACCCCGAGCGGAAGGCTCTCGGCGCGCTCACGCGTCGAGAGCCTCCCCCAGATCCCGCGCAGCACCTCGCGCGCGCGCCCCCTCACGCTCGGGTCGCCATCGAGCCGAGCGCGGAGGAACTGCGCAGCCTCACCGCAATCCTGCTCGCCGTGGTGCGCACAGAGCCGCGTGGCCAGGTCCAGCGCGCGCGCGGGATCGGTGTCGGCGAAGATCGAGGCGGCCACGGAGATCGGACGGCGCCACGTCCCGGTCTCGATGGGACGCGACGCGACCTCCTCGGCCAACGGCAGCGCCGCCGCACGATCGACGCGCGCGAGCGCCAGCAAGCCGTTGCTGAACCCAGCCGTGAGGGCGGGCGACGGACCCGTGGGCACCAGCCCCGCGCGCACGCACGCGGAGCAGGCGTCGGGGATGCGCGCCGTCTCGCACGCCGCATCCACGCCGTGGCACCAGTTGCACGCGATGCCGCCGGCGACCATGGCCGTCATCGGCCCCCAGCGATCCAAACGTCGCAGCGCCTCGCGGCTGAGCGCCTCGGCGGCGTCGAAGCGGCGGGCGGCGGAGAGTGCAGCCGCCAGGGCGCCCATCGCCGTCGCCGCCTCGGGTCCTTCGGCGAACAGACCCTCGGACAATGCGACGGCCCGCTCGCCCGCCCGCACCGCGTCCTCGATCCGTCCGGCTCTCAGCAGCGTGATGACCTGTGCGATCAGGGCCTCGACGAGGACGCCCGTGGCGTCGGCGCGCTCGGCCGCCGCGATCGCGACCTCGAGGGTCGCGTTGGCACTGGGGTTGTCCCCGGCACGCGACTGCGCGCCGGCGAGGGCGTTCTGGACCTGCGCGCTCAGCTCCGGCGGGTCCCCGAGTCGCTCGACGGCGGCGCGCGCCCGCTCGGCCGCGAGCGCCTGGATCGCCGCCCCCTCGACGTGCGCGTTGCGGTTCTCTGCGATCGCCCGCCAGGCCTCGGCCTGCTGCCACGTCGCCCCGCTCGACTCGGCCCAGCGGAGGGACTCGAGCAACTGTGCGTAGCCGCCGTCGAGGTTACCCCGTCGGCTCGTCGCCCACCCCTGCATCGCGAGCGCCTCGGAGAGGGCGATGGCGTCCCCGTTGGCGCGGATCTCGGCGACCAAGCCGTCGAGGTCGGCTTCGAAGTGCTCGTGGGCACTCCAGTACCGCAGGACCTGGAGCTCGGCGAGCCGTCGCAAGTGCTCCTTCGCGAGCAGCTCGTCCGCGGGGCGCGGAGGATCGGGCTGCCGCAGCAGCGCCGCATCGTCGTCGCACACGAGGTAGGGCGACGACGCGAGCACGTCCGCTTGCGCGGCGGACGACCGCGCCGGATCCGGATCGATCACCAGGGCCGCCCACGCGTCGAGCTTGCTGAGGCCGACGTCGACGCAGCGACGCCGGCGCGCCTCGAGGATGCTGTCGCCCGAGCGCGTCGCGTCGCAGCTGCGCACCGCGGCGCGACGGAGCGCATCGGCGTAGGCATCGATCCGAGCGATCGCGATCTCGGGCCGCGTCCGCTCGCCTGCGACGCTCGCGAGCACCACCTCGGCTCGTGCGGCCCGCTGCGGCGTCCATGCGGCGCGCACCGGGGCGTCCGCCTCGGCGCACGCGTCGGGGCGCGTGGCCGCCACCGCGATCGTCAGCCCCGTCGCGGCGGTGAGCGCCAGCGCGAAGCCCCGTCGGCGCGCCCGACCGGGCCCGCGCTCCAGCGCGAGGGCGAGGGCATGCATCGACGGCCAGCGCTCCGCGGGGGCGAACGCGAGGCCACGATCGACGGCGCGACGCAGCCACGCGGGGACCCGCTCGTTTCGCGGCCACGTCGGCGCCACCGCGCCGCCGGTCGCGAGCGCCTGGAGATCGAAGGGTCGCCGTCCCGCGAGCGCCTCGAACAGCGCGACGCAGAACGCGAACTGATCGGTCTGTGGCGACGCCGGACGGCCCGCGAGGCGCTCGGGGGCCATGTACGCCACCGTACCGGGCGGCGTCCACGGCTCGCCCTGCGGCGCGGTGACCTCGACGGCGACCGCGTGCGCCAGGCCGAAGTCCAGGAGCTTGGCCTCGAGCCGGCCGCCCGCGGCACCGACGCGGACGTTGTCGGGCTTGAAATCGCCGTGGACCACGCCGACCTCGTGGACCGACGCGAGGCCCCGCGCCGCCTGGAGGTAGATCGCGACGAGCTCGCGCCAGGGTCGACGCGCGCGCTGGTGCTCTCGCAGCGACGCGCCCTCGACGAACTCCATCGCCAGGAAGACACCGCCCTCGGCGTGCCCCACGTCGTGCACGGTGACGAGGTTCGGGTGACGGACGCGGGCGATGAGGCGGGCCTCGCGTTCGATCTCCCCGGCATCGGCGGCGCGCCCCGGCCGCACCAGCTTGAGCGCCACCTTGCGATCGAGCTGCGGATCGTAGGCGGCGAGCACGACGCCCATGCCGCCGTGACCGACCAGGCCGAGCACGACGTATCGACCGATCGCGGTCCCCGGTGACGGGACCGTGTCGCTCGGGCCCGTGCGTGCGCGTGGGCCATCACCGGCCTGCGTCTCCTCGGCGCCGGAGACCTGCGTATCGGAGGCGCCGTCCACCCTGCCCCACGCTACCACGCGGAGCGGAGCGGCCCGACCGCGCATGCGAGCCGCCGCACGTGCGCCGCCCGGTGACCCCGCGGCGGCCAGCTGGTAGCTTCCGCCGCGCGAGCGACCCCCGGCGGCCGAGGCCGTCGACGTCGCCCCGAGGTCCACACCCATGCAACGAACACTCGCCCTCATCAAGCCCGACGCCTACGCCGCTGGTCACCAAGGTGCCATCATCGCCAAGATCCAGGAGAGCGGCCTCAAGGTCATCGGCCTCAAGGTGCTCCACCTCAACCGCGCGCAGGTCGAAGGCTTCTACCACGTGCACGCGGCGCGACCGTTCTTCGGCGACCTGTGCAAGTTCATGAGCGAAGGCAAGATCGTCGCCATGGTCCTCGAGGGCGACGAGGCGATCGCCCGCTGGCGCGCGCTGATGGGCCCGACCGACGCCACCAAGGCGCCCAAGGACACGATGCGCGGCCTGTTCGGCACCAGCATCGAGCGCAACGCGACGCACGGCTCCGATGCCGTCGACACCGCGGCGTTCGAGGTCGGCTACTTCTTCGCGGGCCTCGAGCTCGCGTGATCCCCCGGCCGACGCGTCCGCGTCGCGCCGCATCGCTCCCGCCCGGGCCGTCACGCCACACGGCGTTGCTCCGGCGCGGGACCTCCCGCGACTCGAGCGACGGTTCGTGCAGCGCTCGGCTACCATGTCCTCCGTGTCCGAACTCGTCGCCCTCCGCCCGCCTCGTCGCGGGCTGCCCCGCTCCGATCGGGCGGTGCTGCGCGAGTTCAGCCGCACCGAGCTACGCACCTGGGTCGTGACGACCCTCGGCGCCCCCGCGTTCCGCGGCGACCAGCTCTTCGACTGGTTGCACGGCCAGCGCGTGAGCTCGGCCGACGCGATGACCAACCTCTCGCGCGCAGACCGGGAGTCCCTCGCGCGGCTCGCCGACTTCGAGCGCCTGACCGTCGAGCTGTGCGCCACCGCGTCCGACGGTACCCGCAAGCTCCGCCTGCGCGGCGCGCTCGGGGCCGTGTTCGAGTCGGTGCTGATCCCGAACCCAGGCCGCGGCTACACCCAGTGCATCAGCTCGATGGTCGGCTGCTCGCTGACGTGCCGGTTCTGCGCGACGGCAACGCTGGGCTTCGAGCGCAACCTCGCGACGTGGGAGATCGTCGATCAGGTGTACCAGGCCCAGGATCTGCTGCAGCGCGAGGCGGAGACGACCGGCGCGAAGTGGCCGGCGCGGATCACCAACCTCGTGTTCATGGGCATGGGCGAGCCGCTGCACAACTATGGCCAGGTGAAGCGGGCCATCGAGCTGCTCTCGGATCCCAAGGGCGCCGGGATCGCGAAGCGACGGATCACCGTGTCGAGCTCGGGGCTGGTGCCGGCGATCGAGCGGTTCGGCCGTGAGGGCCTCGCGGAGGACATCGGCCTGGCGATCTCGCTGAACGCCACCACCGACGCGACCCGCGATCAGATCATGCCGATCAACACGCGCTGGAACATCGCGACGCTGCTGGACGCGATCCGCAACCTGCCGCCGTCGAGGCGCCGCCGCGTGACCTTCGAGTACGTGCTGCTCGCCGACGTGAACGACACCGACGAGGACGCGACGCGGCTGATCGCGTTGGTGTCGGAGTTCGATTGTCACGTCAACGCGATCCCGTTCAACCCGCACCCCGGGACGCCGCTGCGGCGCCCATCGCCGGAGCGGATCGGCCGGTTCGTGGCCCGCTGTCGTGCCGGCGGACTCTCGGTCCACGTCCGCACGCCGCGGGGCGACGACATCGGCGCCGCGTGTGGACAGCTCGCGCTGGAGGCCAAGACATGATGACGACCCCGATTACTGTCCTGGCGCAGTCGTTGGCGCTCTCGCTGGCGATCGCGCCGCCCGCGGGCAAGTGCCCGGCCCCGGCGCTCTCGGCCGACGAGGCCAGCGCGGCGCGGGCCCACGCGGTGGCGCTGCGCGAGGCGGAGACCCGCGCGACCGAGGATCCCGAGCAGGGCGTCGCACTGCTGACCGCGGCGCTCGATCGCACGCGCGCCGACGCGGCGATCGTCGCCCGCGACACCGACGCGAGCGAGGCGCGGCAGTACGCGATGCTGGCACTCGCCCGGGGCCTGCTCGGCGCAGAGAAGCGGGCCGAGGCGGCGAAGATCCTCGACGTCGCGCTCGCCACGGCGGCGGGCGATCCGCTGCCGTCGAAACTGTTCGGCCCGAGCCTCGTCGCGCTGCACGAGGAGCGCAAGGCGGCGCTCGATCGCACGAGCACCGCGACGCTCCACGCCCGTTGCACCGGCGCGTGCCTCGTCATCGTCGATGCGGCGTGGGTGGCGTGCGGTGGTCCCGGGGCCACCACCGACATCGCGCTACCGCCGGGCGCATGGGAGGTGTTGCTCGTCGATGCCGCCGATCCGACGCGAACGCACGCGCAGCGCGTCGATCTCTCCGCCGGTGGATCGGCCGACGTCCTGCTCGAGGTCCCGAAGGCCGCGGGCTCGAAGCGGCGCGTCGCCCGTCCCGCGGGCAACGACGCCCTCGACGACGGCGGGCGCAAGCTCCCGCGCTGGGCCGGCATCGTCGGCATGGCCGTCGGCGTGGTCGCGCTGGTCGCCGGCGGTGTCCTCGTCGCCCTGGACGGCAGCTGCCCCGACGGCACCAACACCTCGGGCGCCGGCGCGTGCAAGAACATCCTCAACACCGACCTCCCAGGCTACGTGATGCTCGGCATCGGCGGCGGCACGCTCATCGGCTTCACGACCGCGTTCGGCATCGGCGAGGCGAAGCAGGCCCGCGCGCGGCGGGCCAACGCGACAAAGGCCCAGGTCGGACTCGGTCCGATGGGCCTTTCGCTGCGCTTCTGAAGTACGCAGGCCCCCGGGCGGGGACCTGCGTGACGATTGCGGGTTACCCGGCCGCGTTCGCGGGGATCGTCAGGATCGTCCCGTCCTGCAGCTGCGCGACGAGGGCGACGTTCCCCTCGGCGTCGTTGTTCGCGAACACGTTGACCTGCGCGCCGGCGAGGCCGGTGGCGTCGACGGTGAACGTCACGTCGGGGGTCGCGTCGTCGTCGACGTCGACACCGATCTCGAGCGGGCCAGCCGGGATGTCGGCGAGCGTGGCCGAGGCGCCGAAGTCGACGTTCTCTAGCAGCGCGATCGGGTCGGCCGTGATCTCCCAGATGTCGACCTGACCGACGGCGGGCGCGGCGTGGATGACCGTGATGCGCACGTTGGCGGCATCGATGCCCTCGGCGTCGTCGACGAGCGCGATGGCCTGCAGGCCCGGCGCGCCGCCGGTCATCGCGAGGTCACCGATCGCGACCGCGGTGTACGCGGTGTTGGCGTCGAGCGTGAGCTCCGGCGCGAGGACGGCTTCGTCCGCGGGCGTGCCCGACACCGAGACCTGGAAGGTGTAGTCACCCGCGGGCACCTCGACGTAGTCCGTGCTGTTGCGGAACTCGAGCCCCGTGAAGACCGGCCCCTCGCCGTTGGCGAACACGTCGACAGCCGGGGCGCCGACGCCGAGGTGGAGCACGCGGACCTGGGCGTTCTCCACGCCGGCCGTGGTGTCGGGATCGACGTCGGTGTCGCTGGGGTCGGTCTCGGTCGCGGTCGCGTCCGTGGTCGGCTCCGTCGCGGTCGCGTCGGTCGCCGTGGGATCTTCGGTGGTCGTCCCCTCGGCCGATGCGTCGGTGGTGGGCGCCGTCGCGGTGGTGTCGGCGCCGGTGTCGTCGGCATCGTCGCCGCCGCAGGCGGTCAGGGGCGCGAGGAGGGCAGTCAGGGACAGGGACAGGTGGAATCGGTTCATGGGTGCCTCGGGGCGCGGGGGGTTGGCCCGCGCGTCCAAGGTTTGACTCAAGATTGGCGTCCTGCAAGTCAGAGAATTCGCCCATCTTTTCCGTCGGTTTGTCGGCGTCGGCTCCGCACCTCGACATTTTTGTCCAATGTTTGATTAGAGTCGGCGCCCCGCTCGCCGGACGGCCGCGCCGTCGTGCGACCCTCGGCCCATGGCCGACCCCGCCGATCGTTGGCTCGACGAACACGCCGCCCTGCTCGCCCAGCTCTCCGCGTGGGCCGAAGCGTGGCGACGCCGACGGGAGCACGGCGGCGCCGCCCTGGTCACGCTGATGTCCGCGACGCACCTCGGTGATCCGGTCGCGACGCGGATCGAGAAGCGCCTGCTGCTCGCGAAGGCGCACCTCGAGGGTCGCATCGCCACGCTCGCGGGCGGCATGGCCGGGGCCATCGCGCGCATGGGCGGCGACGCGGACACCTCCGCGATCGAGCGGGCGGTGAGCGATGCGCTCGTCCGCGTCGGCGGTGCGGAGGACGACTTCGGCAGCAAGCTCGCCGAGCTCGCGCCGATCGTGGAGATGTATCGACGGCTGCGCGGGGCGATCGACGGCGCGCGGTGAGTGCGACGCTTCGCGCAGCGCGACCGCATCACAGCCCGCAGGCGTGGCGGATGCGGGCCGCGAACGCAGCGCTCGCGGGATCGTCGAGGACGGCGCGCACCTCCGTGGCGACGGCCGCAGCACGACCTTCCGTGCACGCGACGATCACCGCGAGGGCCCGCGCGTCGGGCCGCATCACGCCGTTGGGAAAGCGGCGCGCGTGGGCCTCGAGGGCGAGGCGGGCGCGACCGGCATCACCGTCGCGCAGGGCCGCCTGCGCCTCGGCGACGAGCGCAGCCTCGGCGGCGATGTCCTGGACGGACGGCGCGCCACTCGGCGGCTGCGGTCGTGGCATACGGGGCGACGTCGGCGTGGTCACCGTCGGCGTGGGCACCGGATGCGCGGGCGGTGCCAGCTCCGGCAGCTCCGCGGGCTCGGGCAACGACGGTCGCGAATCGACGGTCACCGCTGCCCGATCCGGCGACGTCGTCACGCCGTGCACCGCCTCGTCCGGGGACGCCGACGCCCGCGTCGTCACGGGATCACCCAGGGTGCCGAACCACAGCGCGAGCAGGGCCGCCGCGAGGGCCACCGCGGCGCCGATCGTCCACACTGCGGCGCGGGTCCGGTGGGCTGGCTGCAGCCGCTCGAGGATCTCGTCCTCGGTGCGGCGGCTCGGGATCACGCGCGCGCGATAGGCCTCGATCAACGGCGTGCCGTCGTGGTCGTTCATGGGGCTCCTTCGACGCGGCGGGGTTCGGGCAGGGCGGCGACGAACGCCGTGAACGCGAGGCGTGCCGCCCGGAGACGCGTGTAGACCGTGGGCAGCTTCGCGTCGCAGATCTCCGTGACCTCGGGCGCGCTCAGGCCCTCGATGTCGATGAGCGCGAAGACCTCGCGGCGCGCCGGTTCGAGCCCGTCGAGGAACGACTGCAGCAGCGCCGCGGCCTCCGAGAGATCCAGCGCCTCGTCGGGCCCGCGCACCGCGGTGGGTACGGGTGCCATCGACTCGCGCTCGGCCGCGCGGGCCAAGCCGCGCCGGTGGTGCATCACGGTGTTGCGGGCGATCCGGCCGAGCCACGCCGCGAGCGGCCAGCGGGTGTCGCGATCGGGCAGCCGACGACGCACGACGAGGAACACATCGTGGACGACGTCGTCCACGTGCGCCGGCGCGACCCCGAGGGCACGACAGAGCCGCCACACGAACCGCACGTGTGCCCGGTAGACCGCGGTGAACTCGTCGTGCATCGGGGAGCTTGGGATCAGGCGCCGAGGCAGGCGGCGAGTTCGGCCTCGCACTCCTCGTGGAAGCCGCAGTTCGGGCAGTCGCAGTAGTTCGGAAGATCGGCCTGGGTGACCTGCGTGAAGCAAGCCTCGTACTCCGCGACGGTCGCGTCCGGGTAGCAGGACTGCACGACGGCCTCGCAGTCGCTCGAGCTTCCGTCGCGGCACGCCGTCGTCGTGAGGTGCCAGCAGTTGGTCCAGTCGTACGGGAAGCTGCCGGCGGTGCACACGCAGAACGCCTGACCGCAGCCGGGCAGTTCGTCGAAGAGGCATTCGCCGGACAGCTCTGCACTGCACGCCTCGGTGATGTCGCTGGGTGCGAGCAGCGAAGTCCCGAGCGGGAAGCAGGCGACCACCGCCTCGACACACGCCTCGTCGACGAGCCAGCCACCGTCGCCTTCGCACGCCGCGATCGCATCGGCGAAGCAAGCGTCGAGATCGATGCCCTCGCAGCCGGCCGGGAGCGGGGCGACGTCGAGCTTCCAGCCCGCGCCATCGTCGGCCTCCGTCGCATCCTCATCGGCAGCCGTGGTGCCGACCGACCCGGATCCGCCCGCGCTGCTCGCCCCGGGGCCATCCGTCGTCGTCCCCGCCGTGCCGGCGGAACCGCCGGTCTCGCCATCGACCAACGGCTGACCGCCATCCTCGAGCGACGACTTGGACGCGAGGCAGCCCCCGGTGACGAGCAGGCCGAGGACGAGTGCGATGGGAGCGTGTGCGTGGTGCATCAGCCGGACATTCCCGCCGCCTCGGCGATCCATTTCGGCGGCACCCCGCGTCGAGCTCGGTGGGCTCATGGCAGGCGGACCTCCACGCCGGCCGTCGCGCGCACGCCGGCGATCCCCGTCGTGTACAGCGCCTCGCCGGCGATCTCGAACGCGTGGCGCGCGGGGCTGACGACCAGCTCGGCGGCGAGCGACAGCCCGACGCGCGGCCGCGGCGACCACACGAGGCCGCCCTGGGCGAGCACGGCGAACCACACCCGTCGCACCGTCGCGGCCTGCTGCAGTGCGACGCCGCGGGCACGGACGATCCCGAGCTCGGCGCCGCCGCACAGCGGGAACGACAGCTGCCGGCGGCGGGGCTCCCAGCAGCCGCGGCCGCGGGCGGCGGTGAGACGCAGGGCCCCGCCGCCCGACTCGGGCCGGGACTCGGTGCGCTCGAAGAGGTGCGTGGCGCCGAGCTCGACGCGGGCGCGACGGAGGCGAACGCCCGCGGACGCCTCGATCGCCGCGCCGACGCCGGGGAGGTTTCCCGCGTCGAGGCCCGCGCGCGCGGCCAGGAGCGCACGGAGCTCGCGGCGCGGTCGAGGGGTCGACGCCGGCGCGGCGCGATCGACCGCGGGCTCCGGCTCGGCGTTCGCGATCGGCTCGGGCACCGGCTCCACGGTCGCCGCGACCACCGGTGGCTGCCGGGGTGCGATCGGCTCGGGCGACGCGACGCCGACGTCGCCCTCGACGTGCGGGTCGATCGCGATCGCCACCACGACCGCGCTCGGCATCAACAGCTCCGCGCATCGCTCGGCGGTGAAGCGTCGCGTGCTCGCGCCCGCGTCGGTCTGCACCGCCAGGGTGACTTCGAAGCCCGCCGCGCCCGCGGTGACGGTCGCGTCGACGACGATGCGATGGGTCGGCTCTTCGCCGAGCGGCCGCTGCATCAGCTCGACGATCTTCGCCCGCACCTCGTCCGCGCTCGGGCACGACGCCGGTGCGTCCCAGCGCAGCTCGAGCACCGGCGTCGGCTCGCGCGGCGGCGGTGGTACGAGCTCTGGGGCCGGCGCGCCGAGGCCGAACGCGACGATCCACCGCTGTCCCACCGCGAGCCAGCTCGTCACGCACCCAGGATACTGCCACCGGCGGATGCAGCTCGCCATCGGTGCCACTGCCTGCGCGGGATGGTCCTGCGCGCGACGTCCCGGGGACGTCCCCGGGGACATGCGCCGGCGTGCGAGGGTCCGCGCGCCCCGCAGCACAGCGTGTGCGAGGGGATTCGAGTTGGCGCGGGACTTGGATCCGCGTCGCCCTCGGAGTACCGACTGCGATGGATCGCCTGACTTACGCCCGCCTCACCACGACCCTCGTCACCGCGCTGCTGCTCGGCGCCTGCCCCGGCGACGACACCAGCGCGCAGGACGGCACGACGACCGACGCCGCCTCGTCGAGCTCCGGGGGAGCGATGACGTCCGCCGGGCCCACGACGACCGTCGCGGACACCTCGAGCTCGACCGACACCTCGACGGGCACGACGACGGGCACCGAGACGACGGCGGGCACCGAGACGACGACGGGCACCGAGACGACGACGGGCACCGAGACGACGACGGGCACCGAGACGACGACGGGCACCGAGACGACGACGGGCACCGAGAGCACCGACAGTTCGACCACCCTCGCCTCCGCGGAGGGCTCGGGTTCATCGACGACCGCCGCGTCGTCGTCGAGCACGGGCGCGCCGGCGTGCGACGTCCAGGATCTCGGCAATGCCCTGCCCGCGACGGTGGTCGTCGACACCACCGACGGCGGCGATGACTTCGAGTCCTGCGCTGGCCCGGACGGGGTCGACGATGTCGCCGTGCGCTGGACTGCGCCCGCGGCCGGCACGTACATGTTCACGACCAGCCGACCGGGCACCGTGGTCACCGACACGGTGGTCTCGGTGATCGACGGCGACTGCGACGGCCCCGTGCTCGACTGCGACGACGACATCAGCGGCCTCACCTTCCGCTCCCTCGCGAGCGTGACGCTGGCCGCGGACCAATCCGTCATCGTCGTCCTGGACGGCTACAGCGGCAACAGCGTCGGCCTGATGGAGCTCTACATCGACGCCCTGCCCGTCTCCCAGCCCGGCGGCAGCTGCTGCGCCGGCGACAGCGGCGTCGGCGGCTGCGGCACGCCCGACGTCGAGGCCTGCGTCTGCAGCTTCCGCCCCGAGTGCTGCGACGGCGAGTGGGACGCCCAGTGCGTCAGCGGAGCCGCCGGTGAGTGCCTCGCCGTCTGCGGCTGCATCGAGTTCGCCGGCTGCGACGCCCCGTCGGACGACTGCGTCTGTCAGGGCTGCAACATCGACGGCGTCTGCGACGAGAACGACGACTGCATCGATTGCATCGATTGCGTCGACGAACCGGCGTGCGGGTGCAACTCGGACGGGCTGTGCGAGCCGTTCAACGAGAACTGCGACTGCCCGGATTGCGCGGACGAGGTGGTGTGCACGGGGTGAGATGGTAGGGCGCCCAGCGGCACCGACTCCCAGCACGCGGCGTCGAACCCGAGGAACTCGCAGGCGAACGACTCGCTGCACGACATCGCCCGGGCGAAGGCGAACTTGCCGTCGGCGCACACCACCCGGAGGACGCCCTCGTCGACGCGCTCGACGATCTTGGGCGTGCAGATCACACCCCGGGACTCGAGCAGGCGCTTGGCCAGCGTGGCGTCGTCGAGGGTGTGCAGGCAGCCCCAGCGCGCGTAGGCGGTGACCAACGCCAGGCCGAGCACGCCGACCACGCCCACTCCGAGTCGGAGACGCATCACCGCAGCGGACGTCCGAGCGGGTGCCGAGCATTCCGATCAGACTGCGAGTAGGTGAGATCAGCGAAAGAGCAGGGCCAAGCGTCCGCTCGCGCTGCGGGTCGCGAGCGCGCCGTGTCAGGTCGCGGTCGTCGTAATCATGTTCGATGCCGTGAGCGCACGCAGCGTTGGAGGGTCGTCGAGTCGATCCGCCCGCATGAACTCGCTGATCGCGGACACAGCGGTTGCGCCGACCTTAACCTCCGGCACGAAGCGGAGGTAGAACGGCCAGACGTCGACGTTGTTGCCCAGTGAGTGGTGCACGTCGAGATGGCGTACGACACCCTGGGCATCGCGCGCGCGGATCATCAACGTGCGTGGGTACCCGATCCGCCGGCCTCGCAGCGCCAAGCGGCAACCATCCCGGTGGTCGATGCGGTCCCATGCCTTCCCGACGAGGAAGGGCGTCTGGCCAGTCACCGGCGTCATCGCCTGGGGCATGCTGGTCCCCGCGGGGGCGTGGACCAGGACCGGCGCCGGCCTGGGCACACCGCCGACGGGCACGACATCGAAGAAGACGATCTTCGCGCCCGCGCTGCTGCGAGTGAGCGGCACCCGACCCCAGCTCCAACGCGCCATCTGCTTCCAGAACAGGTCATCGCCCCACTGGTGATCGTGGTACCCCCCGAGCGTGCCAGCCCCCACATCCGCCTTGCACACGCGCAGCCACTTGCGGCCTTGCAGCCGGCGGACGTTCACGTTCTCGATGCGCACGACCGGGTTCGGCATGACGCACGCCCAGTGGTGGGTCTTCCCGGCAGCGGACAACAGCACGCCGCCGGGCGGCTCGAAGCCCGGTGTGTTCTGCTCGAACGTGGCCACGACCTGGACCCGCAGAGGCGCTCGCCCGGCCTTCTGCTGCCGACCCGTGTGCTCGACGACGAGTTGGTACTTGCCGGCGTCGAACTCCCGAAAGGACGACGCGCCGAAGCGGAGATCCACAGGCCCGCTGCGCGACAGTTTCACCTTGGCAGTGATCTGATTTCTAGCGAAGCGCGAGATGCACAACGCCACATTCTCGGAGCGCTCCATGTCGACGACGTAGGTCGCGATCCCGGCGTAGTGCCGAGGATTGCCACCGTACCTCGAAGCATGGTTGCGAAACCTCGCATTGGCGGTCACGCGATGAGAATCCAGCGCATGCGGATAGTGAAAGCTGGTGATGATGCGAAACGGACGCCCTTCCGTATCGAGGAACTCCAGCTCGAAGTACCACCATTCATAGAACATCGGCGGACCGGCGCCGATGTCGCCGATGTCTGGCGTCTGGGCATGGCGAAACGCGGGGGTGAGGGGCGAAATCTGGCGGATGGACATGACGGGGTCGCGTGCTCCTATGTCGTGGATGCCGCGTCAGCGAGCGGCCCGCTCCCGGAGGCTCTCCCAGAGCCGGGCGTGGTTCAGCAGGATGTCGAGGATCCCGGCCATGACCTTGGTCGAGTTCAGCGCCTGCGTGCTCATGGAGGTGTGCGCGTCGAGGGCATCGATGACCGCGCTCTGCACCGCTGGCAACAGGTCTGGGGAGTTGTCGAACTGCTCCTTGGTGTTGCTGGCCGCCTGCTGAGCGAGGACGGGGGACTCGAGCATCTTGCCCATGATCACCTGCGTGACGTAGACGAGCTGGTCGTCGTCGGTGAGCTCGCCGTCGAATAGCGTGTTGAGCTTCTCGATGATCGCGCTCAGGTAGGCCTTCTCCTTCTCCTGGACGCTGCCGCTGCCGGCCTCGGTCACCGGGTACAGTAGCGGCTTCTCGCCGGCGGCCAGCGACATCGCGGCCTTGCCTCGGCTCTTCAGCGTGTGGTGGGTGAGCTTCACCTTCGACAGGTCGATGCCTTCGCGCTCGCGACCGAACTCGAGCAGGGGGATGAGCCGCTTGTAGAAGATCGCGCGCTTCTCGATGGCCGTGTTCCCGTAGTCGAAGATCTGCGAGAGGAAGGTGTAGAGCCGCACGAACGCGCCCATGTCCCGCTGGAACAGGAACAGGTTGTCCATCTCGACCTTGGCGCCCTCGGCCGCCGCCGTATCGCCGGTCTGCTTGGCGGCCTCGAGCGCGATCCGGGCGGCCTTGTAGCGCTTCATCACCCGATCGTGCACCGGCCCGATCGCCGCGCTCAGGTCGCCCTGCTTCGCCTTCGGGTCGAGCTCGACGGCGACGACGCGGTCGACCTCGAAGTCGTCGTAGTGGCCGGTGGTGTCGAGCTTGGTCTTCAGGTCGAAGACCAGGTTGGGGTCGGTGGTCGCCGAGAGCTCCGCCGTGGTGTGGTAGGTCTTGAACGCATCGAGCACCTCGGTCGGGTCGTTGACGAAGTCGACGACGAACGTGGTGTCCTTGCCCGGGTGCGCGCGGTTGAGCCGCGAGAGGGTCTGCACCGCCTGGATCCCCGCGAGCCGCTTGTCGACGTACATGCCGCACAGCAGCGGCTGGTCGAAGCCGGTCTGGAACTTGTTGGCCGCCAGGAGCAGCTGGTACTCGGGGCCCTTGAAGGCCTCGCGGATGTCGCGGCCCTTCAGCTTGGGGTTGAGCGCGACGCTGTTCTCGGTGAAGGGGTCCGGGCCGGACTCCTTGTCGATGACCTCGCCGGAGAAGGCCACCAGCGTGGCGATCGGGTAGCCGTGCTCCTTGACGTACGTCTCGACGGCCAGCTGCCACCGGACGGCCTCCTTGCGGCTGGCGACGACGACCATGGCCTTGGCCGAGCCGCCCAGCAGCGGGGCCACGTGCTCGATGTAGTGCTCGACGACGACCTGGACCTTCTGGGCGATGTTGTACGGGTGGAGCCGCACCCAGCCCATGATCTTCTTCATGGCGGCGCTGCGCTCGACCTCCTTGTCGTCGATCTCCTTGCCCTCGTGGGCGAGCTTGAAGGCGAGGCTGTAGGGCGTGTAGTTCTGCAGGACGTCGAGGATGAACTTCTCCTCGATGGCCTGCCGCATCGAGTAGACGTGGAACGGCACCGGGATGTTGTCCGGGGCCGGCTTGCGCGAGGGATCCGGGCGCGTGCCGAACAGCTCGATCGTCTTGTTCTTGGGGGTGGCGGTGAACGCCACGAAGGTGATGCCCTTGTCCTCGGCGCGCGCGGTCATCTGGGCGGCCAGGACGTCCTCGCTGCTCACCTGCCCGCCGTCGTCGAGGTCCTGCAGCTCGTCGGCGGTGAGCACGGCCTTGAGCTTGCTGGCGGCCTCGCCGGTCTGCGAGCTGTGGGCCTCGTCGGCGATCACGGCGAAGCGCTTGTGCTGCGTGGCGGCCAACTTGCGGACGGCCTCGAGGGCGAACGGGAAGGTCTGGATCGTGCAGACGACGATCTTCTTGGTGCCGGAGAGCGCCTCGGCCAGCTCGGCGCTCTTGCTGGCGCCCTCCCCCTTGATCGTCGCGACGACGCCGGTGGTGCGCTCGAAGTCGAAGAGCGCCTCTCGGAGCTGGGAGTCGATGACGTTGCGATCGGAGACGACGAGGACGGTGTCGAACACCTTCTTGTGGCTGGCGTCGTGGAGTTCGGCGAGGAAGTGCGCGGTCCAGGCGATCGAGTTGGTCTTCCCCGAGCCGGCCGAGTGCTGGATGAGGTACTTGGCGCCGGGGCCGTCGTGCAGGACGGCGGCCTGGAGCTTGCGGGTCGCGTCGAGCTGGTGGAAGCGCGGGAAGAGGACCTTGGTGATCTGCTTCTTCTTGTCGCGCTGGGCGATGAGGTAGCGCCCGAGGATCTCGAGCCAGCTGTCGCGGGCCCAGATCTGCTCCCAGAGGTAGGCCGTGCGGTGGCCGGCGTGGTTGAGCGGGTTGCCGGCGCCGCCGTCGTCGCCCTGGTTGAACGGGAGGAACACGGTGGCCGGGCCGTCGAGCCGCGTGACCATGTGGACCTCGGCGTTGCTCACCGCGAAGTGGACCAGGGCCCCGTTCGGGAAGGACAGCAGTGGCTCGGCGGCCTGGCCCTTGGGGTGCGGGAGGCGATCGAAGCGATACTGGTCGATCGCGTCGTGGATGCCCTGCGTGAAGTCGGCCTTGAGCTCGACGGTCGCGACGGGGATGCCGTTGAGGAAGAGGACGAGATCGATGCAGTTCTCGTTGGTGAGGGAGTAGCGGACCTGGCGGACGACGCGGAGGCGGTTGGCCTCGTAGCGGGCGAGGATGTCGGGGGTGATCGCGAGGGCGGGCTTGAACTTGGCGAGCTCGATGGGTTGTTTGAGGCCGAGGATGTCGACGCCGCGGCGCAGGACGTCGAGGGTGCCGCGGAGGTCGAGCTGGGCTCGGATGCGGGTGAGGAGGATGTCGGCGGCGGAGGGGCCGTGGTTCTTGGTGAGGGTGGCCCAGGCGTCGGGTTGGGTTTGGCGGACGAAGGCGACGATGTCGGGGGGGAAAAGGGCGCGGGCCCGGTCGTAGTCGGCGGCGTCGGTGGGGGAGTAGAGCCAGCCGTGGGTGGAGAGGTGGGTGCAGATTTCGAGCTCGAAGGCGACTTCCTTGTGGAGGGTCATGGGTCGACCTCCGGGGCGGCGCGCTTGATGGTGTCGAGCGTGGTGCCGTCGGCGCTCTTCCATTCTTTCCAGCCGTTGGAGGTGCGGCCGAGGACTGCGAGCGCAGCCATACTCGGCGAACCGAACAGGTGGTCCTTCGCGAAGACCACCGTGTCGCCCTTCTCGAGCATCACCCCGGCGTCGATGAGCTTGGCGCGGCCCTCTGTGCCAACGTAGTGTGAGACAGTCAGTTCTCGATATCTCAGTGCCGAGTGGCGGAGAACGATCGCCTCACCTTGCCCAAGCCATCCTCAACCAAGACTCTACGTCCTGCGCGCGTCGC
>JBIJCC010000127.1:0-30169 GCA_044344875.1 Nannocystaceae bacterium | reverse complement strand
ACCGTGTTCTGCATCTCCGCGCGTTGGCACAGAGCGACCGTTGGGACGACGGCATCATCGCGACCCTCAAGCCACTGCGAAAGCGGATCCAATGTGCCGCGTGATCAGACAGAGAACCAGACCCGCCCGGAGTGCGTCGTCGCGGGCCTCCGGCAGCCGGTTCAGGCTGGCCAAGATGTTCGACCGCGTCTTCAGGGCGAATACCTGGTCGATGACGTCGTCGCCCAGCGTCGCCGCGCGCACATTCTCGTCGGCGAAACGCAGCGCTTTGTCGAGGCGTCCGAGCCGATACAGCGCGTCGGCGATGCCGTCGCGGGCGTGGATCGACGTCGACGACGCGGCGCCGAGGCTACGATCGGCGTGGTCCAGTGCCAGGCGAAAGGACGCGGCGGCCTCCTCGTAGCGGCCCTCGAGCCCGAGCTGTTGGGCGCGCATGGCGTACAGCGAATGGATCTCGGGGGTGCCAGGGCCGACGTCGTCGATGAGCGCGATCGATTGGTCGAATTCGCGGTGAGCGCCCGCGACGTCGCCGATGCGTCCGCGCATCGATCCCAGGCGCGTGTGCAGGCCGAGCCGCGCATGGGGGGCATAGAGGGCGGCCGCGGGGTCGTCGAGCAGCTGCTCGTATCGCGCGACGGCGGCATCGAGCTGGTCGGATGCGGCGAGGTAGTCGGCCTCGGCAACACCGGCGTCGAGCCGGGAGGAGGACCCTCCGTGCCGGGTCACCTGGCTGTTCAAGTAGGCGATCCAGCGCAGGGCCTCGGACTCGTCGCGGCGCTCGGTGGCCTGCGTCGCGAGCCGCAGCGCCAGACGAAACGACAGATCCTCGAGGCCGAGCGTCGACGCGAGGGCGAACGCCTCCTCGAGCAGGGGCTGCGCGTCGCTCCTGCGGCCGGCGACCGCGAGCGCCAGGCCCTGCTCGGCGAGGCACTGGGCCCACGGGGCGTCGTCGCGTCGCGTGAGCGTCGCGCACGCGACGACCGCGGTCGCGTAGGCGTCGTGCGCGTGGCCGGCTCGCGTGAGCACGCGGGCCCGGGCCAGGCCCGAGGCGACCGCGGGGTCTTCGGTCTGGTCGCGATGGGGCGAGCACGCGTCGGGCTCGGGCAAACCATCGAGCACCCGCGCGAGGGCACCGGCGGACTCGATGCTCCCCTGGGCGAGGAGGTCGAGCGCCGCACCATGGGCCAGGGCGAGATCGTCGAGGCACTGCAGGCGCGCGCGCGCGACCGCGACCGGCTGGGCGCAGGCCTCGGACCGCAGCGCGTCGAGTTGGCTGGCGTACTCGTCCAACACGCCGCGGGCGTGGTCGGCACTGCGCGCGTCGACGCTGCGCAGTTGCTCGTCGACGTGCGTGCGCCGGGTGGATTCGTCCGGTGCGTGCACGCTCGCGCGCAGGCCATGGCACGGCGCCACGGGATCGCTGCCACCAGCGCCCGGCCAGGCCGCGAGCAAGACGCCCACGCCGCCGCCCGCGAGCACGCCGACGCGGCGTCGCGAGCTCGCTCGCGAGCGGCGCAGCGCCGAGCGGACCTGTTGCATGGAAACGTGGCGCGTCGCCGGATCGGCAGCGAGGCCGCGGGCGATCAGCGCGCGAAGCCAACGCGGGATCGCCGGGGCACGCGGGAATTCCAACCGCAACTCGGGCGCGAGGAACAACGCTCGACCCGGCGTCGCACCCAGGGGCCGGTGGCCGAACAGCGCCTCGTAGAACATCACGAAGTAGCTGAACTGATCGCTGGCCGCCGTCGGTTCCTCGCGCTGCCACACCTCGGGTGCGGCG
Organism: Nannocystaceae bacterium; assembly: GCA_044344875.1. Classification (GTDB taxonomy): domain Bacteria; phylum Myxococcota_A; class Polyangia; order Nannocystales; family Nannocystaceae; genus Xiheibacterium. The sequence continues at coordinate 28,389 of JBIJCC010000127.1, read as the reverse complement.
TAGGCCGGGGTGCCGCGGCCGCGTGCCGACGTCGCGCTCCCGCCGACGTCGAGCGTCGGCGCGATCGCGGCGTCGTGCGGCGTCGCGACGTCGTCGACCGAGCGCTGCAGACGGGCCAGCCCGAAGTCGAGCATGCGCACGCGGCCGTCGTCGCCGACGAGCACGTTGTGCGGCTTGACGTCGCAGTGAAACACCCCCGCGGCATGGGCGAAGGCCAGCGCTTGCGCGATCTGGTCCATGACCTCGAGGATCTCTGCGAGGGGTCGCTGTGCGGCCGCGAGCCAGGCTTGCACGTTGCGACCCGTGACCAGCTCGATGGCCATGAACACGGTGCCATCCGCGATGCCGACGTCGTAGATCGCCGCGATGTTGGGGTGGGAGAGCCGCGCGAGCAGCTGCGCCTCGCGGAGCACGCGGCGAAGCTGGGTCGGATCGCCGATCTCCACCAGCTTGAGGGCGACGTCGCGACCGAGCACCGGGTCGCTCGCCGAGAACACCACGCCCTGTCCGCCGCGCCCGATCTCGCGCAGCAGTTGGTAGCGCCGCAATCGCGGCGGCGTCGAGATCCCGAACAGCGCGTCGCGCACGCGCTCGGCGGCGATGTGCGTGGGAAGGTCGCGCGCCCGGTCACGCCCGGATCCCGATCGCGAGGGCCCGGATCCCAATCGCGCGGCGCGCTGCGATTCGACCACGGCGCGAGCAGGCTAGCACAGTGAAGGCAGCGACGACGCGCATGTGCGGCACCTCGGCGTGGAGAGTCGCGCCGATCCGGTGGTGTCGCCGCCCGGGGTGCGACCGATCTCTGTGACGCGGCGGTCTCCCGCCTTCAGAACGGGCTGGACGTGAACCGATGGCGCGCCGTGATCTTGCGCGGCGCCCTCCACCGACTCCTCGTCGAGCACCACACCGGGACGCGGACCCTGGCGCAAGTCGACCGGGCGGCGAAAGAAAGTCGAGGGCGGCGGCGTTGCCCCCCGACCATGTGGCGCTTCCTCATCGCCCTGTCCTTCGTGCCTGCCTGTGCCGCTGTCCCGGGGACGCCCGAGGAGCTGGCGCACGACGAACCCGTCCCGCCGCCGCCGCAGGTGCTGCCGCAGGCGCCGGACGCTCCCCCCGTGGAGCAGCGGGAGCAGCGGGAGCAGCGGGCGCGGCTGCCCGAGTGGGTCGACCCCCGGCTCAACGGGGCCGCGGTCGCGCTCATCGGTGCCGACGCGGAGTCGATCGACATCCTCATCGGGCAGTTCGAGCATCCGCAGGAGGCGATCGTCCGCTTCGATCGCGCGAGCGGCTGCGCCCGCGAGGTACTCGGACCGTGGCCGACGATCTCGAAGGTCGTGAGGGGCCGCGCGGGCTTCGAGGGCGAGCGCATCGGCGCGACCGAGTTGCTCGCGGCCGCGAGCGACGGCGCGCTCGCGAAGGAGCTCGCGAGCATCGTGCCGATCTACGCCGCACACGGGAACACCGGTGAGGACAAGCTGCAGTTCAGTCGCGATGGTCGCCACGTGATCATGCAGGCGACCGACGAGCGCTTGATCGCGTCGGCGGACGGCGGCGCGAGCTGGCGCTACCTCGAGGGCGCGTTCCTCGAGATGCCGATGATGTCGCCGGCCGGCGACGTCGCGGTGGTCCGTCCGTGCACGCACGGCAGCTGCGGCGCGCCACCGAAGGTCGCCAGCTATCGCGCAGGGCTCGTGCGCTTCGCGTCGCTGCCGAAGGTCGAGGCCATCGCCGGACCGACGCTGCACGACGTCGTGTTCGACGCGGCCGGATCGTCGGTGACGCTCACGCGCTCGGATGCCTTCGGCAAGGCGAGGCCCACCAAGATCTGCCTCGAGTCGTACGCGCTACCCGGCGCAGAGACGGCGAAGCAGCTCGGCTGCGTGCGCACCACCACTGCGGGCTACTGGCACATGATGAGTGTCTCGCCGGATCGCGGCACCGCGGTCGTGGCGGGCACCGACGCGAAGGGAGCGGTCACGCTGGAGGTACGCTCGCTGCACGACGGCTCCGCACGCGCCTCCCTCGATGTGCCCGCGGACTGGGAGCACTACCAGTGGAGCGACGTGATGGTCAGCGACACAGGCCGGGTCGCGTATCGCGTCGGCGCCGAGCCGGGTGCGTTCGGCAGCCCAGGGAAGCCGGGCACGATCGTCCTGCGCGGCGGCGGCGTGGCGCAGCGGGAGATCGCGGATGCGCGACCGCTCGGCTGGCTCGGCGCGCGCGAGCTGGTCTACCTCGATCGATCGAAACCGCTGGACGAGCACGGCTGCGGGCTGGTGGTGGTCACCGACGCGGGGTGATCGAGCCATCCAGACCGCGAGCCACACCCGAGTGCCCCATGTCCGGCACGAATCCCTCCTCGAGCGCCCCAGCGAATGCCGTGCACTTCATCGCGTCGCCTCGGCGTCGAGTGTCGCACTGGGGATCCGGGGATGTCCACGATCGGGCGGCGTTCCAGCACGCGCACCGGACGTGGCATCCTCGGCCGATGGGCAACGTCGAGGCGTGGCGCCGATTCGACGCGATGGAGGCGCGACTCACCGCGGCGACGAGCCTCCGAGGCGACACACGAATCCACACCTCGCTCAGGCGAGCGCACGCCAGTGCAGACGCGCCCTGTACTTGCCGCCGTCACCGTGGAAGTCGAGCTCCTCGATCGCGCTGCCGCGGCTCCCCGACGGCGTGTCGACGCCGTTCGCGGCGTAGGCGTCGATGGCCTCCCGCGTGGTCCCGGGGAGGTTCACGACCCAGCCGTCGCTGCGGAGGAGGTCGTCGGCGGTGTCGAAGAGGGACACGATCCAGCTCACGAGCGCGGTCAGCACCGCGACGACGATCTCGTTGACGATGTTGCCCATGTTCTCCCCGATGTACTCGGCGAGCAGGTCGCCCGTGGCTTCGCCGAGTTCCGCGATCGCCTGCGCGAGATCCTCCTTGATTCGCCCATAGAGCTCGGTGAGGAACTCGTTCATTCCTCCACCGTCCTTCTCGAACATCAGGAGCACGAGGCCGAAGGAGCGCGACGGTGCTGAGTACCGCTTGCCATCGGTCGCGAGCTTGTGCGGCCCGTCGCCGCTGGGTGATGGCAACGCGAGTGAGGCGGAGGCGAGGAGCCGTCCGGCCCACGGATCCGACATCTTGCCGTTGCAACCGTTGAACCTCTCGAGCAGCTCTCGTTGCTCCTTCGAGACCCCGATACAAGCCGAGCTGTCGTAGATCACGGCTTCCCCGGGATCGAAGTCATCGGCCGCCTGGATCTTGAAGGCTGGGATCTTGGTGACACTGCCGTCCGGGCGAAGCAGGTGGCCGCCCATGCGGATCTCGTCCGAGTCGAACTCGTTGGTGTCCTCGATGCAGCGGACGCTGTTGAGGTGGAACTCGAGCTTCGAGTACCTCGGCTTGGCCGCATAGTCCTCTGGGTAGTGCGTCTTGGGCTTCTCGCGCTTGATCTTCGGCTTGTCGAACTTGCGCTTGATCGAGGTGAAGTCGTACTTCTGGCCAGGCGACATCGTGCCCTTGAACTCGGCGCGTGACAGCTGGGAGTAGGGGCCGAACGCCGCGCGCCATTGCCCTTCACCGCTGGTCAGGCGCGCCTCGGCGCGGCTGGACGCGCGCGTGATCCTGCCGCTGGTCTGTGCCTTCATGAACTTTGCCGCGATGGCCGCCATCCCGCCAGCGGCGAACTTCCCTTGGGGGGTCGCGGCAGCGACGGCGAACGAGTGGCGGGCCCGCTGCAGCACCTGCTCGGCGAGTGGTCGGAGAGGCTCCCTCACCGCGAGGCCACTCGTGATCGGGGAGGGCCCCGCCGGTCCGTAGCTCGAGCTCTTCTTCTTGCTGGGAGCGCCAAAGGCGTTGCTAGGCCCACCGAGGATCGATGAGCCGGCCGCGAGCGCCGGGAGGCTGGCAGCGGTGATGAGCATGGAACGTCGTGTGATGATGCGAGACATGATGGAGACCTTTCGTCGGCGGGTGCGTTGCGCCCCGCGATGTATTCGAGGCGACCGCGGCGACGTGTGACACACTCGATCGACACGACTCGTCCTTCGTCGTGAATCAGGTTCCAGGGGGACGCGACGGCAACGGTCGGGTCCGAAGCGGCGCGCTGCCGCCGGATCAACGGCGGCGAGCTGCCGCGCCACGGAGCGCACACTCCGACCGGCAGTTCCTCGGGGAACACCCGCGCGCAGCCTCGACGCGGGTGGCGGCTACGCGTCCGTCTCCTTCCTCCTCGAGGGCGGCGCGTCGATCTCCATCGGCAGCCTCCAGCGCACCCGACTCTCTGGACACTGGCAACGCTTCTGGGAGTCGCACATCCGCGACGAGATCGAGGTGGACGAGCCGATCTCGCCCAAGGGTCCGGTCGAACCGGCAAAGCCGGATACTCTCGTCGAGCCATGACGTCACCGCTTCGAAAGCTCGTCAGCGTCGGCGCGGGTGTCGGTGTCGCCGTGCTGCTCCCCATCTACCCCTGGAAATCCGAGACCCGCAGTCAGGTGATCGGCGACGGCGGCGACGTCATCACGCACGATTGGGACTTCGAGTGGTGCTTCGTGTTGCCCGATCGGGCGCGTTACGTCGGTGACCCCGTGGTGCCGCTGCTGCTCGATGCGCTGGTGTTCGTGGCGATCGTGGGTCTCGTGGGGTGGGGGGTGATCGGCGTCTCGGACGACGTGCGCGCTGATCGGCCTGGTCGTGGACCGCGTCGTCGTCCGGCGCGAGGCCGCCGGGCGCGTCACGCTTGGCACTCGCCTTCGTACTCGACGTTCATTTCGACGCCCGCGGCTGCGCACGCGTTCTCGTAGGTCACGCCGTCGCAGCCACACACGGGCGCGTAGATCTCCGCGCAAGAGTCTGGGATCTCGGCGCAGATCCCCTCGCCGCCACGACAGACGCCGATGGCGAGCTCGCAATACTGTCCCTGCGCGCAGTCGCAGGCCTCGCCGCCCGACTCGCTGCTCGGATTCGGATCGCCGCTGCTGGAACTCGAGTCCTCCGTCGTGGTGCCGGCGCTCGAGCTCGATGCATCCGAGCTGTCGGTGCCGGTCGAGCTGTCGGTGCCGGTCGAGCTGTCGGTGCCGGTCGAGCTGTCGGTGCCGGTCGTGCCGGTCGAGGTCGACTCGTCGCCGGTGCTGGACGTCGTGCTCTCGCCAACGGTGGCGCTGGTGGAGGTCTCGCCGTTCGTGCTCGAACCGCCGTCGTCGGTCGTCGTGGACCCGTCGGAACTGGTCGTGGCGGTGCCGCCACCGTTGCACCCAACGGCGCCGAACGCCGTGCCAAAGATCGCGACGGCCAGGGGAATCAATCGAAGGGTCATGGTTCGTGCCTCGGACCCGCACGGGCCCGGAGTCCCATAGTCCGCCGAGGGGTCGGTCCGTCACCGGTCGGATCTGCCCGAACGTGCCGTCGCCGGAGAAGAGTCGAACGCCGAGTCGACCCAGCCGGGGTCCGACGCCTTGCGAGCGCCGGATCACCAAACGATCTCGACCTCCTGCACCTCGTCCTTGCCCGACACCTCGATCACCGTGCAGCTCATCGCGAGCGCGACGTTGCGCGCTTCGGCGTGCGCGCAGATCGTGTACGGACCGCGCGGCAGATCGACGTACTCGAAGATCTCGTCGAGGTCGATGCCGCCGTGGCCACGCGTGCGCTGGTTCACGCTTTCGTCCTGCTTCGCACGCCGTTGCAGATCGGCTGCATCCGTCGGCACCTCCCGACCCGGCAACACGTACGTCCACACCATCGTCGTTCGGTCGGCGTGGGCCTCCGGCACCGGTGCCGACACCGCGAGGCGCGTGCCGGTCGAGACCTTCGGATCCCACTCGATCGGCTTGCCCGAGCGAGCGTCGATCGGCGAGCTCGCGAGCATCTCGTCGACCACGCGATCGCCCACCACGAACCCGAGCGACAATGGATCGCGCGGCACCAGCATCTCGTAGCGACCCTGCGGATCGGTGCCCGCCGAGAGCTTCACGCGCTTGTCGGCATCCATCGCGACCACGTAGCCGACCTCGGGCACCTCGCCGCGTCGCGCTCGGCCACTGACGGTGACCGGTGCCGACAGCTGCACCTCGAGCTCGACCGCATTCGTGCCGGGCGCGACGCGCTGGATCGCCGACCAGCCCGCGTCGGCGTGCAACGCCAAGAGCACGCACGGCTCCGCCGCGACCTGATCGACGTCGAAGCGTCCGCGCGCATCGGTCTCGTCGCCGTCACCGCCGGTGATCGAGCTGCCGAAGAACATCGACAGATGCTGGCCTGTGATCACGACCGCGCCCTCGACCGGCGCCCCGTGCTCGTCGATGACTCGGCCGCTGACCTTGCGAGTCTGCTCCGCCGGGCGCTCCGGCGGATCGATGCCCAGCGCCTCGCTCATGCCGCGGACCTCGGAGGGACCGCCTTCGAGGTTCACCGCGACCTGCCGATCGCCGACGATCGACAGCCGATACGCCGGCAGTCCGACCGAGTCGCGCGCCCCATCGCCATGACCGGCGCTCGCGCGTGCGCGCAGCGGTTCGCCGGGCCCCGGGGCCTCGTCCCGCCCGCCGCCGTGCGTGCCATCCGGGCGCGACGGCGGCGGGTCATCGACATCCACCTCGGCGTGCTCTGTCTTCGCGCTGCTGCGCGACTCGCCATCCCAACGCGCACAACCCCAGCTCATCGCGACGATCCCCGCCGCGCACGTTCCTGCAACCAGTGCCACCTTCATCATCGTCACTCCCCACGAGACCGATCCACTGCTGGCGCGCGCGGCCTCGAGGGCGGCGCCAGCGGACGATGGCAGTGCGATGTCGGATCCAACCGCAGCCACGATCGCTGCGACGCGACCGCGTTGCGGCCTGCTCGCGGCGAGCGTGCGCTCGACGGAGTCTTCGATGCCGCGCTTGAGGTAGCGACGTCCACGCGCAAGGCGCTGGAGTGCGTTCGCGGTGCTGATCCCGAGCTGGCTCGCGACCTCGGCCACGGACCTCTCCTCGCGGTAGAACAGCACGAGCGGCACACGGTACCGCTCCGGCATCGCGGCGAGTGCTTCCCACACCAGCGCGTCACGCTGTGCGCGCTCGAGTCGAGCGTGCACGTCGACGTCCGCGGCACCGAGCGCATCGTCGTCGTCGATCGGATCGACCCGACGCGCGCGACGGGTGTTGAGCGCGAGGTGCCGAGCGATCGCACAGATCCAGCTGCGGAACCGGGATGGGTCCCTCAGCTCGGCTCGTGCTCGCCACGCGACCACGAACGCATCCTGCGCAACGTCCTCCGAGATCGCCTGGTCGCCCGTCGCTCCGAAGGCGACGGCGCAGACCAACGCGTGGTACCTCCCCACGAGCCGCGCGAACGCATCGGCGTCCCCGCTGCTGACGGCCTCGAACAGGGCTCGATCGGTTCCGACCTCCATCTTCCGTCCATGAGTCACGGGAGCGCGCCCGGATATGACAGAGTATTTTTTGGCCCTCGCGCGTGGCCGAGCCGCTCGAGCTGGGCACCCTGCACCGCGCGCGGGGCGCGACCTACCTGGACTTGCCGAAGTACTCGCGCACGGCCTCCGCCGGGCGCTGGCCGTCCTCGACGTCGATCCCGAACGCCACGAGTTCGTTGGCACCCGCGCTCTCGTCGAGCTCGCTCGTTTCCGTCCCGCGGATGTCGATCGAGCACTGAGAATTGAAGAACAGCTTGGCGCTGAGGTTCCCGTTGACCTGGAGGACGGAGTTGCCGCAGTCGGAGTAGAAGGCGTGCTCGATGAGTAGGTCCCCGCCGACGACCATCCCGGTGGACTCGGTCATGTACAACATGTCCTTGCACCGCACATCGCCGGTCACGCAGAACACCCCGTAGTCCGGCAAGATGTCGCCCACCGAGATGAATTCGGCGCGGACGTTCCCGACGACCAGCAGCGCAGAAACCTCGAGCTCTTCGAACTGCCCGGCGTCGACTCGGAGATCATCGCCCGTGTACACGTACATGTTCTCGCCGAGGTCATCGAACGTGATGTCGTCCTCGCGGAACAGGTCGTGCTTCCTGAGGAGCGCGACGAACTCGTCTTCGGATCCGATTCTCTGGAGTTGGCTTCGTTCCACGTTGGGCTCCCTCTCGGTTCTGTGTCGTCGAGCTCTGGGACCGTCGCTCCGCCGGTTCTTGCGACCCGCAACCCGAGGATCGCGTGGGTCAGAACCGGCCGCTCAACGTCAGCGCCGGCCCGCCGTTCAGGCGAAGGCCGGGGACGAGCGCCGTGCGCCGCGGCTTTCCTCGGCGCTCCGGCACCGCCAGGAGGATCGCGAACACGATGCTCGAGGCGAGGCCCGCGGCGGTGAGACCCATCATCACGACCCCAGCGCGTTGGTAGACGTCGGCGCGGTTGCAGACCTGGGTGACGGCTGCGTTGCGGACCTTGTCGTCACCGTTGGGTGATTCGCGCGCGGTGCGGCAGAGATCGCTGTTGTCGCGATCGACGTCGTTCCCCGGGTTGTCGTCGGTGAGGCTCTCGTCGACCGCCGCGAGCAGCTCGTCGCGGATGCCGCCGCGCAATCGAATCTGGATGCCGAGCACCGCCGCGCCGAACACCGTCATGGCGCCCGCGCTCACGCCGAACCCGATCCACTTCCAACTCGGGATCTCGCGCTTGGCGGGGGCGTCCGTCGGGGTCGCGGGCTCGGACTGGTTCCCGGTGGAGAGGACAGACGCAGGCGCGGGGGTCGGCGCCGTGGGCTTGCTCCCGGGAAACAGCTGATCGACGAGCGCCGCTGCGGTCGCGTCGACGGACCCGCGGGCGAGCGCGGACGCGACGATCGGCACGCGGGCCTCGACCACGCGACTACCCGACTTGGTGTCGAGGATCCCAGCATCGATGCGAAGGCCCACTGCCGTGCGGACCAACGTGACGAGGACGACCTGCTGCATGCCCATCGCGCGACCGCCCTGCGCCATGCAGGCATCGTCGACGCGCCGACACGCCATCGCCAGGCGCAGCTCGGAGATCGACATCACATCGGTCGCGACCAGGCCCCGCGCGACGAGCTCACTGTGGACGGCGACCTGCAGGTCACGGGCGACGTCCCCAGCGTCGCCGTGGACCTCGGCCATCGCGACCGCATGGGCCGCGACGCGCTCGGTCGGAGCGGGCTCGGCCATCGCGGGTCGCACCCAAGCGGCGAGCCCGATCGCAGCCACGAGCGCACATCCCCTGGCTCCCGTTGGGCGGCTGGGCATCGCCGCCAACTGTACCAGCCCTCGCGCTGGGCCCCACACCGATCGAATCGGGCACGGCTCGGCTACACTTGTCGCCTGGGTCGCAGCGTGAGACCGAAGGCCAACGACGCGGGCATGTTCGTCGAGCGGATCGAGGCCCTTCGCCCGATCGAGGCCTTGAGCGGCGAGTACGAATTGATGGGCCGCATCGGTGCGGGCGGGATGGCCGAGCTGTTCATCGCGCGCCTGCGGGGCCTGGCGGGGTTCGAGAAGATCGTCGTGCTGAAGCGGATCCTCGGCGCCCGCGTGGGCGACCCCGACTTCGTGCGCATGTTCGAGGACGAGGCCCGCGTGGCCGCGACGCTCGCCCACCCGAACATCGTCACGACCCACGACATCGGTCACGACGGCGACGACGTGTTCTTCACGATGGAGTACCTCCACGGCGAGACCGTGCGGCGGGTCATCGCGGGGGCCAAGCAGGCCAACGAGGCGTTCCCGATCGAGCTCGCGCTACAGATCGCGATCGAGTGCGCGGCAGGGCTGCACTACGCCCACGAGCACTGCGACTACCAGGGCAATCCGCTCGGGATCGTGCACCGCGACGTCTCGCCGTCGAACGTGGTCGTGACGTACCAGAGCGGGGTCAAGCTCATCGATTTCGGCATCGCGAAGGCGGCCTCGGGCAAACACGTCACCGAGGTCGGCATGGTCAAGGGCAAGGCCGCGTACATGTCGCCCGAGCAGTGCCGCAGCATCGCGGTCGATCGCCGAAGTGACGTGTTCTGCCTCGGCATCATGCTTTACGAGTTGCTTGCCGCGCAGCGGCCGTTCAACGCCGACAACGCCCTGGCATTGCTCGGCCAGATCGTTGGGGTCGACCCCGAGCCACCGTCGCGGCTGCGGCCGGGGATCCCCCGAGGCCTCGATCAGATCGTGCTGCGCGCGCTCGCGAAGGATCCCGCGGCTCGGTTCGAGTCGGCCTTCGCGATGCAAGAGGCGCTCGAGATGTTCACGCGCGAGCATCGACTGCACGCCTTGCCAGGCGCCCTCGGTCGCTACCTCGAGCATCTGTTCGGGCCCAAGCCCTACCCATGGTTGCCGCGCGAGCGGACCACGATGATCCCTCCGCCGCCGGTGCCCCCGGTGTCGCACTCGTTCGTGACGACGCCGCGGCAGCGGATCGACGAGGGGTTGCCGACGGAGATCCCCGAGGCCGACGCGACGCTCCTGCCTCCCGAACCCACGACGACGCAGACCCGAACCGAGCCGCAGCGACCTTCGGAGATCGCGATCGCTCCGGTCGCTGCGCTGGGCGACACCACCTCGGTGCGGCCGCGTCGGTGGGGGCGGTGGACGGCCCTGGCGGGTGGCATCGCGGGCGTCGCGGTGTGGGCGTCCTTCGCCGCAAGCGGGCCTCCTGCCGAGCGCGAGGCCGCGACAGCGCCGGCGGAAGTGGCCCCGCCGCCGCCCCCGCAGCCCGACACGACGACGGTCGTCGCGAGTCCGGCATCGGCCGCCGTTGCACCGGCGCTCGCACCCACGACGCCGATCGCCGCGCCGACCGATGACGGCGCGACGATCGTGGACGATCTCGATCCGACCCCGGCGATCACCTCTGCTGATCGGCCGACCGACGATCGCAAGGCGCGACGGCAGCAGGCCCAGCGCTGGATCGAGCGCGCGCAGGCGGTGGTCTATCAGGATCCGAAGCAGGCCGCGGCCTACGCCGAGCAGGCGATCGCGACCATGCCGATGCAGGCGGGCTACTCCGTGCTGGGCGTCGCCGCGTGCCGCAGCGGCAATCGCTCCGCCGCGCAGCGAGCCTTCGACCACCTCCGCGGAAACCGCCGCACGGACCTCGCGGCGGTCTGCGAGAGCCGCGGGCTCACGCTCGAGTGACGCCCGGGGAACCAAACGGCGCGACCCAACACGGTGGGATCGTGGAACCGCCCGAGGACGTCATCCCGCTTTCCGATCACGAGCTCGAGCACGCCGAGGGCGGTGCCACCGACGACCTGTGGAAGTGGCGCACTGCTGCGTGGCAGGACGACTGGCCCGCGCTGAGCTGAGCCGGCAGGACGCGACGATTGGACGACTCCCGCGGATGAAGGCGATATCAAAGCGGGTCCACGCGCAGCGGATATCGCACGTGCACCGTCGCGCCGTCCCGCGGTTGGGGGAAGCTCCAGCGACCGATCGCCCCGCGCAGGCATTCGACGAACTCGGGGTCGCCGCCCACGGCGAGCTCGATCTCCACGGCATCGACGGCACCCGAGGGCAGGATCGCGAACGCCAGGGTCATCAGCCGCAGAGCGTCGGGCCCGGCGACGCTTCGATCATGGCATCTCTCGATCTCGAAGCGGTGGCGCCGCACGACGAGCTGGATGATCGAACCATCCAGCGAGCCACGCGCCTCGAGCTTTCCGGCTGCCGACACACGCGGAGGCCGGCGTCGCGCGATGGAGAACCTATCGCTGCTGGTGAGTCCGGTGACGTCGTGAGCGCCGAGATCTGGTTCGGTGACGTCGTCCGCGGCGAAACACAGCGTCAGCGGCGTGGCGTCGGCCTCCGAGTCGATGTCGAGGCAGCGTCGGCCGTCCTGCGGGCGCGTGAACGCAGCGATGTGTCGGGCCCCGACCACCGTGCCGGCAGGCGAGCCATCGAGCCAGGTCACGGCCGCGCCGGCGCTCACCCACGTGCTCGGCGGCGCACCGATGGAGTCGAACGTCGTCGCCGACGCGAAGTCCGTCGCTGCCGCGGAGGTCGATCCCGGCGCCTCGCCTTCGGCACACTCGTCGGGTCGACCCGGCACGAGATCGCCGGGATCGACGAAGAACTGCAGACGCATGCCTTCCAAGCCCGCGATCCTGCCCGCGCATGGCGGCGCGTCGTCCAGCGTGACCACGGCGAGCCGCCCCTCGTGCTGCCCGGCGACGCGCATCGCGAGTCCTGCGGCGCCGGGCATCGGGGGGACGCGCAGGGCGATCTCACCGCGCGGCCCAGCGAACAACGGCGCTCCCACGCGCACAACGACCAGGCCAGAGCTCGGCAGCGACGCGAACGGGTCGGCTGCCGAGCTCGTCGCCGCTCGGCGCGCGAGCTCACGCGGCGCGTCCGTGCTCGGCGTCCCCCGACACGCCAGCATCGACGCAAGGCATGCAACCGCCACGACCCCCGAACGGCCCATGGCACCCGAGCCTAGCAGCTCGGTCGTGGTCGAGCAGGGCGAAGAACCGCCGTTCGGTCCGGCGACCGGGGGGCTACGACTGGCCCGCAGCGACCGCCCTGCGGCACATCCACTCCAGCGGGCCCTGCTCGAACCGCCGCAACCACGCGCGACTGAGGATCGCCTGCGCGGCGAACACGGCGAGCGCGATCATCACGGCCTCGGTCGCCCCGATGCGCCCCCAGGTCGCGAGCCCGAACCCGTAGGACAGCACCACCATCGCGATCGACTGCCCGACGTAGTTGCTCAGTGACATGCGTCCGGCCGCCCGCAGGTACGGCCAGGGCCACGCGCCGCGGCGCGACAGGATCGCGATCCCGACCGCGTAGACGATCGCACCGGTCGGTGCACCGATGCACGCCAGGATGTCGGCGGCCCACCCGAGCGCGGTGGGCGGTCGCGGTGGGGCCACGCCGCCCATCGCACCGAACGCCGCGTTCGCGAGGACGGCGACCGGCAGGATCCGACGCGCGAGCGCGACGAGGTCGGTGGGGCGACGCGGCAGGTCGGATCGGACCGCCGCCGCACCGAGCAAGAACATCCCCAGGATCCTCGGAAAGCGCCAGGAGATCGCTGCGAGGTACCAGCGATCGACGAGGAAATCCCAGTTCGCCTCGATCACCTCCGCGTAGCTTCCCGACGCGAACGCACCGAGCTTCGATTCGGGCCCGTAGCCGACGCCGACCGCCGTGCCCCACAGCACATCGGCGAGGAGCCACACACCGCCGAGCACCGCGGGTGCGACGAGACACACCATGCTCGCGACGAACAGGCGGCGGGCCGACCAAGAGACCACCGCGAGCAATGCGACACCCGTGACGGCGTAGAGGCTGACGATGTCCCCGAACCACAGCAGTGTGCCGTGCGCGACCCCGACAGCGAAGAGCACCGCGAGTCGACGCGCGAAGCCCGACGCGCTCCGTTGGCGCAACGCGAGGGCAAAGCCGGCCCCGAACAGCAGGGAGAACAACGAGTAGAACTTGCCGTCCACGAAGGTGTGGACGAGCCACTCGACCACGGCGTCCGCCGCCGGGAAACCCAGGGCCGCGCGCGCGTCGGGGTCGGCCACCGCGAAACCCGAGAACCACATCACGTTGCCGAGCAGGATCCCCAGCAACGCGACGCCGCGCATCGCATCGAGCTCGGGGATCCGTGACCCGCTCACGGCTGCGCCACCAGGCTCTCGCCCGGCCCACGCCGACGCAGCGCGCGGCGCAGATAGGCGATCGTGCCCAACACCGGGAGCAGCAGCAGTGCGATCAACACGGCGACCACACCGGACGCGTCCCAGATCGCACCGAGCGCGATCGGCATCGTCACCCCGGCAAGACTCCGCACCGCATCGGTCGCTGCGAGCATCCGCGCCTTCGCCGAGGCCGGCACGCGCTTCGAGACGTAGGTCGGCACGACGACCGACGCGATGATCTCGCCGACCGTCCACACGACCGTGCAGGCGAGCAGTGCCCCGACGGAGAACCCGACCAGGAGGATGGTCAATCCGACCGCCCAGCACGCGCCGGCCACGACCATCATCGCGGCCTCGTCACGCTCCCGGACCCAGCGCTCGATGGGGAAGCTGAGGGCCAGGATGCACGCCGCATTGACGCTGTAGACCAACCCCACGAAGAACAGCGGGGCGCGAAACACCGACTGCACGAGGATCGGTACCGCGTACTCGAGGCCCATCAACGGCGCGACCAGCAGGAAGCTGACGGCACAGAACGCGAACGCCACGGGATGTCCACGCCACACGGCGATCGGCGAGCCGCGGACCACGGGCGCACCGGGGCGCCGTGGGGCCGACCGCAGGCCGAACGCCACCAATACGAAGCAGAGCAAGGTGGTCGCGATGTCGCCGACGAACAACCATCCGTAGCCCAGATGCGCGAGCGTCCCGCCGAGCAGCGGCCCGAGGCCCATGCCGACGTTGATGCACACGTAGTTGACGGTGTACGCGAACGGCCGCGTCACCTCGTCGGTCTCGTCGGCGATCACGGCGTTCGCGGCCGGCGTGTACATTCCGGCGCCGCACAGCGCCACGAAGAGGCACGCCGCGCACGCCCAGTGGCTCCGCTCGCCACCGGCGAGCCCGGCGAGCCCGGCGGCGTTCACGAGCAGCGCCACGAGCAACGTGCCCTTGCGGCTCCAGCGATCCGCCGACCACCCGCCGACGAGGTTCCCCACCAGCAGTCCAAGGCTGCCCACGGAGACGACCGTACCGGTCGCGGCGAAGGTGAACCCACGCGCCTGCGAGAGGTACAGCGTCAAGTACGGGACGACGAATGTCCCGAGCCGGCTCACGATCGTGCCGGAGTACAGGAACAGCAGCGCGCGGGGCAGTCGGCCGCGCTCAGTCATCGTGGACCACGAGTCGCTGACGATCGTTGATGCGGTACTCGTCGGGCGCTCGCCCCTGCGCGACCTCTGCCGCGAGTGCCCGGCCCTCGGCGATGTAGTCATCGATGACGCGACGCGACGACTCGCCCTTGAGGTCGCGGACGAGCTGCCCCATGAACACCTCACCGAGCAGCGAGAGCGTGTAGCCGCCGCCCCGCGCATGGACGAGCCCCTCGAGCTCGAGCGCGGCGAGCGTGGCGAGTTGCGCGTCGGTGCACGCGCCGGCCGCGATCATGTCGGCCATGCGCGCCGCGGGTAGGCCCTCCCAGCGCAGCGGAAACGTCCACAGCGCCATGTCGCGCTGGTGGACCGTCGCGCACTTCGGCGTGAACCATGGCGGCGTCCCGCGCTCGACGAGGTCACACCACGCCGCCACGTCGACGACGTTCTCGATCCGCGCGCCCGGCACACTCGTGACCGCCTGCGGGCCCACGCCGAGCAAGAACGCCTCGTAGTGGCTCGCGCCGATGCACTCGTGGCCGGCCATCCGCGAGAGCTCGCGCTCGCTGACTCGGCTCGGATCGACGTATGTATTCGTCCCGCGCCGCACCCACCGCGCGCGGCGGAACCCGCCGATCGTCGCCAGGCGCATGAGCGCCTGCGTGAGCGTGTCCGGCTGCGGCGGGATCGTGCCGGCTGCGGTGGCGGCGAGCAGCGATGGCGCCGCCCCCGGCGTCAGCAGGTACGAGCTGATCGCGTTGATCCCGGGCGTGGCCATCAGCCGTTCGAGATCCTCCTCGACCGACGCGAGGCTCTGGCCGGGCATCCCGGTGATGAGGTCGGCGTTGACGACCGGAAAACGCCCGTCCATCCACGCCAACGCGCGGTCGAGGTGCTCGAGCGATCGCGGCTGCCGCATGTACCCGCGCACGTCTCGATCGGTGGACTGCACGCCGAACGAGACCTTCGTGACGCCGTGCTCGGCGAGCGCATCGAGGAACGGCGGACGTACGGTGCTGAGCGTGAACTCGACGGCGAGCTCGGTGTCGGCGTCGAAGCCCGGCAGACCGCGCACCGCCGCGAGCACCGTGCCGATCCGCGGGCCGAGCAGATCCGGACTGCCACCCCCGATGTTGACCGCGCGGATCGGATGTCCCTGCATCGGGCAGCGCCGCATCAGATCGTGGAGCTGCGCGACGAGCAACGTCGCGTAGCGATCGGCGAGCGTGGTGTCGGGACTGTTGCCCCCCGAGAACGCACAGAATCGACAGCGCTGCGCGCAGAACGGCACGTGAACGTAGATCGACAGCGTCGCAGCCGGGAGCACCGGCGCGCCCTCGAACGCGGCGAGCACCGCCTCGGCCGTCATCGCCGGATCGTCGGGGAGCATCCAGTAGTCGATCGTGTTGCTGGCGAGACCGCCGTAGCGTGTGCCGAGCAACGACGCGTAGTGAGCATCCACGCCGACCCATGTCGCGCAAGGGCAACCGCCTTGCGGCTCGGTCGCTCAGATCTCGAATCGATCGAGGACGTGCGGCGCCGCCAACGGCGTGATCTCGTAGAGGACGAACTCGCCGAGCTGCCTGCGAAAGAGGTTGAGCCCGGCGTCGCGTGGGAGCACCGGCTGCGGATCGAGCCCCTGTGGCTCGACGCAGACCAGCACCTCGGTCCCACCGTCGCGCAGACGCAGGTGGAGCAGACGCGTCGCGGGGACGTCGTAGCCATCGCAGCTCGGTCCCCCGCGCGCGCCGCATTCGCCGATGACGTCGACGAGGTCGAACGCCGGCAACGACGGCTGGGGCGCATCGTCCGTGCAGGACGCGGGCGCCGGTCGCGGGCTGTTGCAGCTGCCATCGTCCGGGCGCGGCAGGTCGGGCCCCTGCGCGTAGAACGTCGCGAGCCGGGCCCCGGCATGGTGCCGCGCGGCGATCTCCGTCGGCGGCCCGTGGTCCGCATCGAGTCCGTGTGGCGCGGGCCGGCGATCGACGCTGGACAAGACGATCGCGGCTGCGGCGGCCGCGGCCGCCGTCGCAACCACGATCCACAGCGCGCGTCGATGGCGTGGCCGGACCACGCGCGATCGCTCCGCCGCCGCGGCATCGATGCGCGCGTGGAGCATGGTGAGGTTCGGCGGCGCGAACAGGCGCCGCAGCGACGCGTCGATGGAGTCGCGTTCGTCGGTCATGGCGTCTCCGTCGTCGTCGCGTCGTCGAGCAGCAAGACGCGCATCTGGGCGCGCGCACGGTGGACATGGCTCATCGCCGTGCCCTGGGGGATGCCCAGGGCCTCGGCGATCTCGGTGTACTCGAGCTCGAGCACGGTCTTGAGCAACAGGCACGCGCGGGCGGTCTCGCCGAGCGCCTCGAGTGCGGCGGCCGTGCGCGCGTCGAAGCCGGCCTCGCCCCGTTGCGCAGGCGCCGGCACGCCGACGTCGGGCGCAGGGCTCACCGTCTCGCTCCGGGCGCGGCGCTCGAGCTTTCGGCGGTGGTTGAGGGCGGTGAAGCGGACGATCTGGCCCATCCACGCGGGGAAGCTCGTGTGGGGCACGAACGCGCCGAGCTTGCCCAGACCGATCATCGCCGCCTCCTGCAGCACGTCCTCGGCGTGCGTGCGCTCGCCGAGCACGGCCGCCGCGATGCACCACAGCGTCGGGCTGCAGTGGCGAAACGCCTCCGCGAACCCCGCGGGAGTGAGACTCCCTGGATGACTCGGGTCAGTGGGCATGCGGGGCGCGGGACGAGGCCTCCCCAATGTCGCCGGTGGGGCCCGACATTGCACGCCTGGAGGCTCAGCAGTAGAGCTCGTCCTCGCCGCCGTCGCAGTCCACGATCCCGTCGCAGGTCCAGCCATCCGGGAGGCACGTGCCGTCGTCGCAGGTGTCGCCCGTGCACGGGGCTGGGCCGTCGGGGCCCTCGGATCCGCCGTCGGGGGCGTCGGGGGCGTCGGGGGCCTCGGGCTCCGGGCACGCGGCCTCGTCGTCGCCGCCATCGCAGTCGACGAGGCCGTCGCACTGCCATTCGGCGGGGAGACAGGTGCCGCTGGCGCAGGTGAACTGTTCCGCGGAGCAGGTCGGGGTCGTGTCGCCGCAGTCGAGTTCGTCGTCGCCGTCGGGACAGTCGGCGTACTCCCCATCGCACTGCCACTCGCCGGGGAGGCACGTGCCGTCGGCGCAGGCGAACTGCGTGGCCGCACAGCTGTCGTCGGTGGGCGCCGCGTCGCAGGCGTCCTCGTCGTCGCGATCGGTGCAATCGGCGATGCCGTCGCAGCGCGAGGCCGCGGCGATGCAGGCCCCGTCGACGCAGGTGAACTCGTCGTGCGCACATTCGCCGGCGGGCGCGGCCGGGTCCTCGCAGAGCTCACCGTCGCGGAAGTCGGGCTCGGGGAGCTCGACGTAGTAGCTCGACATCTCCCCCGGCGGTCGCGCGCTCACGGCGGCCCCGGGCGCGAGGTCGTTGGGCTGCACGATGGTCTTCTGCTGATACCAGTTGCCGCTCACCCCGCCGTCCCGCGCGCTCTGGGCCAGGAGATCGCGGATGAGCGCGTTCCAGGTCGCGGCCTGGGCGTCGGCCCCCATCCCGCCGCCGGCGACCGACGGTGAGTCGATGCCCATCGTGTAGAACATGTACGTCGGGCCGGCGCAGCCCCACTTCTGCTGGCCGCCGTTGGTCGCCAACCAGTTGGGGTTGAGCGCGATGGGCACGTATCCCCAACAGCGGATGCCGTTGACCGGGTGGATGCCGGCCGTGTCGTTCTGCAGCGTGATGACGCAGAACCGATCGGGATCGATCTTCCAGTAGCCGATGGCGCCGTTGTCGGGCCCGAAGATGTCGAGGTCGACGCGATCGCCGACCTTGCGTCCGCCTGCGCCGGCGATCGGCCAACCGACCCAGCCCGCGAATTCTCCACTGCCGGTCGAGCCGACCGGATCGTCACGGAGCGCCGCGAGGATCTGATCGGGCGATCGACCCTTGGGCAGCGCCATGATCCCCGCGTGGAAGTCGGTGCGGATCCAGCCGTTGCCGTCCGGGTAGTTCCACACCTTCACGCCACCTTGGGTCAGCTGGGCCTTCACCGCGGCGGGGACGACGAACTGCGACATCTCTTGCCACCGCGCCTGCACCCACTTCTGCAGGCTCGCGTCGGCGGGCCGGAATACGCCGCCGGGCGCGGGCACGGTGGCTCCGACTTGGAGGAAGCGGACCTCGATGCCGCGCAGATCTCCGCACGAGTCGGGGACCTCGGTGATGACGCACGCGCCGGACTGCGCCGAGGGATCGTTGTAGCTGCACGGGTCGGCACAGGCCGGCACCTCGCATGATTCTCCGGTCGGCGTGACGCAGGGGGCTCCGTCACTGACGCCCGCGCCGGTGCGACCCGCACGACCGGCGGCGACGGTGCATCCAGGTCCGAGCAACGCGAGGGTGAGGACGGCGCAGAGGCCGAGTCGATCGTGGGGCATCCACATCGAGCCACTGCACGGGGCGGTGCAGTGGGGCGCCATGGCGGATCGCGAGCAGTCCCGCGGCCCTCGCCCCGCCAGGGTGGCGAGCGCCTCGCAAGCTGCTGCGCACCGTTGCGCCACTTGCCCAGCGCTGGGTTCACGGCGATGCCCGCGACGTCCTCTCGCTTTGGCGCCTCGAGCTGCGCGAATCCCTCGGACCGGCTACGCTGGCACGTATGAGGTCGAGCGCTGGACTCGTCGCGGCGATCGCATTGCTCGCGCAGGATCGCGACGGATCCGCCGCGGTCATCGAGCAGAGCGACGCCGGCGACTGGATCGCGACGCCGGTCGAGCTCGGTGGCGCTGCCGTGGGCGCCGCGGACCTCGACGAGGACGGCCGCACCGATCTCGCCGTGCTCGCCGACGGGATGCTGACGGTGTGGTTCTCGCGGCTGTGATGTCCGGTCCGCAACGCGCGTCGGGTTCGCTGCCATTGGGCAGGAGAGGTCTCGCCTGACCGTGACGAGCATCGTGGGCTTGCTGCTGGCGATCGCGACGCCGCCGGCGGGCGACCCCGCTGCGCCCGCGCTGCGGTGGCGGGCACCGCCGGGTTGTCCGACCCACGACGACGTGGCGGCATCGCTCGCCGCCCAGGCCGCGACGACGACCGACGCCCAACCGTCACCGCTCGCGACCGATGCGACCGTGCGCGAGACGGCGGCCGGCACGTGGGCGGTTACGATCACCGTCACCTCCACGACCGACGAGATCCACCGCGAGCTCGACAGCTGCGCGGCGGCGGCCGAGGCCGTCGCGCTGATCTACGGGCTCGCGCTCACGGGCGAGCTCGACCCCGCGGGCGACCCCGACCCCGCGACGAACGAGCCGGCGGTGCCGCCCTCGCCGGCCGCGATCGCACCGCCGCCGAGCGGCGCCTCCGAACCGCGCGGGACCGTGGTCGCGCCCGTGGTCGCGCCCGTGCGTGGGCCATCGTCGAGCGTCCCGCCGCGTCGCGGACGGCCGCAGCTGGCGATCCACCTCGACGGTGGGGGCGGCGTCGGTACGCTCGCGCGCGGTGGGGGCCACGCGGTGCTCGGCTTGGGCGCCGCGTGGCGGCGCGTGCGGATCGGCGGGCGGGTGGACCACGCCTTCGTGCGGCGGTCCGATGGATCCTCGGCGGACCTGGGCGTGGAGGTCTCGTCGACCACGGGCGGTGTCGAGGTCGCGATCGTCATCCCGCTTGCGCCCATCGAGCTGCTCCCCGGGCTCGATCTCCGGGCCGGCGCCCTGCGAGCCCGCGGTGTCGGCGGTCGACGCGGCGACACGCGGTGGGTCCCGTGGGCGCTCGTCGCCGGCGGCATGTCACTGGTGTGGATGGCGGCCGATGCCATCGGCCTGCGGGTCGGCGCGGCCGTCGAGGTGCCGCTGGTGCGACACGTGTTCGCGTTCGACGATCTCGAGGTCGCCCGTACCCGCGGCGTGGGCGGGCTGTTCGTCGCAGGGCTCGAGCTTCGATTCCTGCGAGGGCGTCGATAATTCCCCCGGGGCTGCGGACAATGCACGCGGGCCGATCCACGCCGGTGTCGTTCGATGCGATCTTCCGAGAGCACCTCGCGTACGTATGGCGCGTCGCACGGACGCTCGTGGGTGAGTCCCTCGCCGACGATGTCACGCAGGAGGCGTTCCTCGTGGTCCGCGCGCGCCTGGGGGAGTACGACGGCCGATCGCTCCGCGCATGGCTGTTCGGCATCACGCGCAACGTCGCGCGGAACATGCTGCGGTCGCAGGTCCGCCACGACCGACGCGTGCGTGACGCCCCCGCGTGGACGACACCCGCGATCGATGCGACCCAGGAGGCGGCGGATCTGATGCGGACGTTCCTCGCACGCCTGCCGCCGCCGCAGCGCGAGGCGTTCATGCTGAAGGAGCTCGAAGAACTCACCGCCGCCGAGGTCGCCCACGCCACCGGCGTGCCGCTGCAGACGGTGTATTCGCGCGTGCGAGCCGCCCACGCCGAGCTGGAGAGGTTCCGCGCCGCGCTGAGGACCGAGGAGCGCACGTCATGAATCCCCCCGACGATCTGAGGGCTTGGGCCGCGGCGTATCGCAGCGCGGGGCAACCCCCCGACGATCTGCGCGCGCGGATCGTCGAGGCGATGGACGACGCCATTCCCTCGGCGCCGCGCGTGCGACGGCTGCGGGCGCGACGGCCGTGTCGCGAGGTCGCGGTGCATGGTTGCATCGGCGCGATCGCAGCGATCGCGGTGCTGATGGTGCTCGGGTGGATCGCGCGCTGGATGGGTGAGGAGACGCCGGATCGCGCCGATCCCAGCGCCGCGCCGTACCAGCCTCGCCCACGCGAACACGCGCCGTTCGCTGGGGCGCCACCGTCGTCGCCGGCGGCACAGGTCGCGCCTGCGGAGCTCGGCCCACCGCCGCAGGGCGCCGCGTTGGATCCGGTCGTCGCACCGACGACGCGCGTGGCCGCACCGGGCGTCCCATCGCGGTTGCCGACGCAGGAGAACCCGAGCTCGCCGACGGACGCAGCGGGCGATCTCGAGGGATTGCGCCGGCTGCGATCGGCGAAGGAGCTGCTGCCCACGGACCCTGGGCGTGCGCGCGAGATCCTCGACGCGCACGCGCGCTCGTACCCCGATTCACCGCTCGCGCTGGAGCGCGAGGCGCTGTGGATCCGCGCGGCGTGCCGCGCGGGCGGCGAGCCCACCTTGGCGCAGCGGCGCGCGACGTTCGCACGCCATCCCGGAATCGCGGCATATCAGGCGGCGATCGACCGAGATTGCGGCGTTCGATAATTCGCGACGACCCGCGGACAATGCAGATCATGGATCGACGTTGGATGACGGCGTGGTGGCTGGCGGCGGGGTGCAGCCTCGGGAACACGGACGTCGGCGACCTCGCGACCGAGGGCCAGACCGGGGGCCAGACCGAGGGCGAGACCGAGGGCGCGACCGAGGGCGAGACCGAGGGCCAGTCCAGCGGTAGCACGACGGACCCGACCCCCGCGGAGGGCACGACGTCCCCCCTCGACTGCAGCGGCGAGGACTGCACCGACGGCTGCTGCGAAGGCTTCGGTTGCAACTTCGCGAACGTCTGCGTCGCGTGCACGCCGGAAGGGGAGCCCTTCGACATCGACGGCGCGGGTTGCTGCGAGGGACTGCTCGGAAGCGCGGCCGAGTTCTGCTACGCGCCGACGTGCGCCGACGACGTGTGTCCGGACGGCGTCGAGGCCTGCGCGCCGCTCAGCCTGATCCACTCGGGCGATCAGTTCGCGCTGGCGTGTCCGCCCGAGCTCTGCCTCACCTCGCGCACGGTCACGTTGAGCAACGGCGCCGGCACCCCCGGGTTGGAGTGCACGGGACCCGATGGATCCGAGGACTGCATGGCGAGCGGCGAAGCGCTCCAGCAGTACACCTACGACAACGACAGCGGCGCGACGGTCACGCTCGCGTTCGACGCGGCGATCCTGGCCGACTACTCGACCGACGCCTTCAACGCGCACTTCGACGGCATCGAGGGACGAGTCCTGCTCCTCGACACGAGCGTGCCGAGCATCGCGCTCGTCGGCGGTGAGCACACGGCGCTCAGTCCGTTCGTCTACGCCGATGGCCGATTGCAGTTCACGATCGCGCTGACACTGACGGCCGACAACGCGTTCACCCATACGCACTATCCCTCCGAGGACTGTGTGTTCGAAGGCGAGGCGGGGACCTGCGCGTGCTACTACGAGGACCTCGGGGAGTACGAGATCGCGGTGGATCTGGCGATCGAGGGCCCGTGACGTCCTGGATCGGCTCCGGGTGTCGCGACGCCGCCCGACGATCACGGCCGCTCGATCGGCTGTGACGCCGGCCACACCCGTCGAGCGTTGATGCACGCCCCTCTCGTCCCGCGGACCGCGGCCATCGACTAGCGCAGGTATGCCGCCGACGATCGACGCCGTACCCCGATCGCGTCACCTGCATCGATGGATCCTCGCAAGGGCGGCCCTCGGCTGCGTGTGGGCCCTGTACGCCGCGTGGCCCTTCACCACCGACGACGCGTTCATCACCCTGCGCTACGCCCGACACTGGGCCGACGGTGACGGGATCCGCTGGAACGTCGGTGAGCTCGAGCGCGTCGAGGGCTACTCGAACTTCCTCTTCGTCGCCCTCGCCGCGGCGGCGCTGCGCCTCGGGCTCGACCCGATGGTCGTACTCTCGCTGACGAGCTGCATCGCGCTGCTCGCCTGCGGGCCGCTGCTGTACGGGGTCGCACGCGGGACCACCAGCCGGCTGTCGGCCTGCGTCCCCGTCGTGCTCCTCTGGGGCTACCCGTTCACCCAGTGGTGGACCGTGAGCGGGCTCGAGACCGCCGTCTACATGCTGGTCGTCGTCGCGGCGACGGCCGCCTTCGTGCGGGGCTGCGCCGACGAAGCTTCGGCGCGCCCGTGGTCACGCCCGTACCTCCGACTCGCGGGGCTGCTCGGCTTCATCGCGGCGCTCGTCCGACCCGAGGGGCCGCTGGTGGTCATCGCGATGGTGACGACGATCGGCGCGGGCGCGATCCGATCGATGATGCGTGCGAGCCCCACCTCGCGTGGGATCGGCCGCGCACACCTCGACGCGGCCCGTCATCTGCTCGTCGCCTTCGCGGTACCGTTCGCGATCTACCTCGCGTGGCGGCTCGGCCACTTCGGCCACCTGCTGCCCAACCCCGTGCGATGCAAGTCCGCCTACGCCGGCAGCCCCTGGGCGCTGCTGCTGCCCTTCGCGCCCCTGGCCGCCCTCACGCTCGGCCTGGCCGCGCCCGCCTGGCGATCGTGGACGCGCCCGCCGATGCTGATGTGCACCGTGCTCGCGCTCGCCTACGCTGTGGTGCTGTTCGGCGTCGACCCGACGATCGCCTACGGCAACCGCCACTTCCTCGCCGCCGACGCGCTGCTCGGGATCCCGGCGGCGATGGGCGTGCACCACCTCGGTCGAGCCCACGGTCGCCGCACGGAGGTGCGCATCGTCGTCGGCCTGACGGTGGTGGTGACCGCGGCGTGGCTCGCCTTCGGCGTCGTCGACCGGCTCGCGCGCGAGGCCGCCGCCTACGCTGCACGCTCCGCGGCGCGGGCCGAGGTCGCGGCCCACCTCCGTTCGCGCCTCGGGCCGGGCGACACCATCGCGCTCGGCGACGTGGGCGTCATCGGCGACGCCCTTCCCGACGTCGCGATCCTCGATGTCTACTGCATCAACAACCCGGCGATGACCCGCGCCCCGCTGAAGGGCTCGGCGTCCGCGGTCGCGGAGGCGATGCTCGCCGCCGAGCCCGCGGCGATCGTCGTGTCGAGCCGCAGCGCCGAGACCTGCGCCCCGCGGGCCAAGGTCTTCCGCCTCGCGCTCGAGGCGGAGGCGTTCGCGGCGTACGAGCTCACCGCGGTGTTCGGCGCCGACGCCGACGATTTCCACTACTGGATCTACGAGCGTCGACGCAGCGCGACGTGAGTGGACCCCGCGACCTGGGGCACCCACGACCGCCTCGTCCAAGCCCGTCGACCCGCGCGTGCTCAGCCCGGGCCCCGTTCAGGGGAAGGCGAGCACGGTCACTGGCGTCCTGCGGTTCGTGGTCGTGCCGTCGCCGAGCTGGCCGCTGCTGTTCCAGCCCCAGCACTTGACGGTGCCATTCGAGAGCATCGCGCAGGAGTGGTCGTCGCCCGAGTCGACCGCGAGCACCCCGGACAACGGCGCGAACAGTCCGCCCACGGTGCGCGGCGTGTATTGATCGGTGCCCAACGGTGCGGACGCGTCGCCGAGCTCACCGTACTGGTTGGTGCCGAAGCAGCGCACGGTGCCGGTCGCGAGCAGCACGCATTGCGAGCTGCTGCCCATCGAGACATCGAGCGCGCTCGTGATACCCGAGACCGCCAGTGCATAGGGCTGAGACATCCCGGCAGCACCATTGCCGAGCCCGTGGAGGTCGCTGCCCCAGCAGTACGCCATCCCGTTCGCACGCACCGCGCAGCTCGTCGCATTGCCGCCGGCGATCGCCATGACGCCGCCGAGCGACTGCAGTGCGTTCTGCTTCACCGTCACCGGCACGCTGCTATCGCTGCCGGCGCCCGTCTGACCGTTGCCGAGCTCACCATTGAACCCGTAGCCCCAGCATCGTACGCCACCGCTGGCACGCACCACGCAGTAGTGGCCGCCGCTCGTGGCGATTGCGACGGCGTCGCCGAGCCCGCTCACCGGCGCAGGCGCGGCGTGATCGACGAGCGTGCCGTCGCCGAGCTGGCCGTAGTCGTTCACGCCCCAGCAGTAGACCTGTCCGCTCTCGTGCACGGCACACGTCGACTTGGCGGCCGTCGCGATCGCCGTGACTCCCGTCAGGCCGGCGACCAAGACCGGCGTCGTCGAGAAGGGGAACGCCGCGCCGCCGTCACCGAGTTGATCCTCGTTGTTGCGCCCCCAGCACTTCGCGGTACCGTTGCGGAGCACGGCACAGCTGTGGGCCATGGTGCTCGCGATGTCGATCACATCGCTCAAACCGACGACATCGACCGGGCTCGAGGTGTCGACCGCAGTGCCGTTGCCGAGCTCGCCCTGGTTGTTGTCGCCCCAGCACGCGACCGTGCCGTCGGAGCGCAGCGCGCAGCTGTGAAACAGGCCCGTCACGACGCGCGGCGCGACCATCCCCGTGTCGAAGTCCGGCACGGGCGTCAGCGTGGGATCGTCGTAGGGGGCGGTCTGCACGGCCGTACCGTCGCTGAGCAGCGCGGTGAGCCCGAGTTGTGTCGAGATCACGAGCTGGCTCACGCCGGTGAGCGTGGGGTGCTCCGTCGGTGCGCCGTACCACTTCCCCCAGCATTTCACGCTGCCGTCGACACGCACGACGCAGTAGGTCGGCCACACCGACTGGGTGCGGACCGCCGCGCTGATCGACACCGCGTCGGTGACACCGACGACGCTCACCGGCGTGGTCGTCCACGTCGGGCTCGCGTTGCCGGTGCCGAGCGCGAGATCGCGGTTCTCCCCCCAGCAGCTCACGCCGCCGCTCTCGAGCAATGCGCACGTGGAGGAGGCCACGGTTGCGAGCGCCACCGCGCCCGTGATCCCCTCGACCTGCACCGGCACGTGCGCGTCCTCGTCGTCACCGTTGCCGAGCTGCCCGACGTCGTTGCGACCCCAACACCAGACGTCGCCCGCGGCCCGCAATGCGCACGCGTAGCCCTCGCTATTGACCACCGACACGGCGTCCGTCAGGTTGGAGACGAGCCCGAAGACATCGGGCGACGGTGTCGTCGTCCCGTTGCCGAGCTCCCCACTCTCGTTGTTGGGGCCTTGGCACATCACGCGCCCGTCGGTGCGGACGGCGCAGGTGAAGTTCCCGTCGGAGGCCATCGTGCGGAAGCGGTCGCTGCCGGGGAACTGCGTCGGCGTCGGATAGTAGGTGCCCCACCGCCATAGCGTTCCATCCGCCCGCACCGCCAGGAACTGGTGGTCCATCCCCACGATGGTGCGCACACGGTCGAGGCCGATCACGGGCTCCGGCGTGTCGGCAGCCTGGCTGCCCGAGCTGCCGTTGCCGAGCATGCCGTAGTTGTATCCCATGCAGCGGGGGACCCCGTCGCTCGGCAGGTAGCACGTCGTCGATCCATATCCGCTGGTCGCGACCGCCATCCGCGTTCGATCGCCGCCCACCGCCTGCGGATCGCCCGCGGCTGCGAGCGACCCGCCGTCGCCGTCGCCGTCGTCGTCTCGCGCGACCGACCCCTCGCCGCCGCTCGAGCCCCCGAGCGTCTCGTCGTCGGCCTCTGCGGCCGAGCTCGCCGTGCCATCACCTCGAGCCAGATCCTCGCCCGGGTCGAGGCAACCCGATGAGGCGAACGTGAGGAGCAGAGCGCCGTTGCGGAGTCGGTCGAGCATCAAGTTCTTGGAGCCCGCTCGCAGCGAATGTGACCGACCTGAGCGGGTAGTTTCCATCCGACCTATCCGCGGGGGCAGTCTCCCCCCCCGCCGGGCGCCGCCGCCACCGCGTCAGCTTCGCTGCGCGGACGGTAGCGTCACGAGCTGGTGGATGTCCCCGCGCACGCGCGCCGGCGCCCGATCGCGCCCGCCCACGCGGCGCTCGACGATCATCGGACACGAGGTCCGCAGCCGAGGCCGCAGCCAACGACGAGCTGCGCGAGCGTGCGTCGACACCCAGTCGATCCGCTGGCCTCGTCGCGCACGTTGCAGCGGCGGTTGTCGCCGGTGATGTACGCCTCGCAGACCCACCGCTCGCCGCTGCACAAGTCGCCGTACTGCGCCTCGCAATCGTCGTCCGTCACGCATGGCACCGTCGAGCAAAGATCCGCGCCGCCGTCCCAGTTGATCTCGCACTCGAGCTCGCCGCACTCGAGGCTGCCGGGTGTGCACTCCAGCGCCCGCGTCGACGGCACCTCGTCGAAACACGCCGCGGCCCCGTAGGGCGCCCCGTCGGCATCCCCGATCCCGGCGGCCGCGGACTCGTCCTGGCATGGCTGCGATGTCCTCGTCGGCGCGGCAGGCCCGGTCGTGCAACACTCTGCGCCCAAAGGGCACGGCCTCGCGTGATCTACTTCAACCTCGAGGGGCTCCTGTTCGGGTTGCTCGCCCTCGCTCCGGCCGCCGCGATCTACTACGCGCGGGGCGTCGACGAGATGATCCTCCCGCTCATGACGTGGCTGGCCTCGGTCGCCCCCGGAGCGAGCCTCTACGACAAGCTGCCGTCCCCCGGGGGGCTGCGCGCGTACGCCACGTGGTTCAAGGGGAGTGACGCGCGGCTGGCGGTGCTGGGCCCGCCACTGGTGTTCTGGCCCTTGGCGGGGGCGATCTTCGGCGCCGCCTTCCCAGCGATCGACGGCGACCCACTCCCCGCGTGGTGGTTCTTCGGCATCGCCTTGGTCACACCCGTCGCGCTCCTCGTGGTGCGGGCGCGCAGCGGGTGAGCGAGCCGGCCCAGGACGACGTCGGCCCACCGCTGCGCGCCGCGATCCGTCGATGGTCGAATCGGTGGACGCTCGCGTCTCGGCGAGCGCGAACGTGCCGCCGACGCCGCACCAGTCGAGGCGATGTCGACGTAACCGTTCAGGCCGCCTGATCTCGGGCGTGCGCAACCACACTGGGCCAGGGATCGACCCGCGATCATGATCATGATCAAAGGGAGAAGTGAGCGCCGGAGGCCCGGACGATCGGTCGAGCCAG